>DAOPKN010000306.1:0-1005 GCA_035391225.1 Thermotogota bacterium | reverse complement strand
GTGCGGCGTTCCCAGGAACCCAGAGCAACATCAAGGGCTGTCCCTTCACCGGGCCTCGCATCCCTTACCACTTCGTAGGGGCAGGCCCCCGTGCCTGCCCGCCCTTGCTTTTTGGAACCTTTGCTCCCACTACGCGCTCTCCTTCCACTGCAAGCTAAAACAGCCGCACTGGAGTGCGGCGTTCCCAGGAACCCACGACAGGCACGGGAAAAATGGTTTGGCTCACACCTCTTCCCAGGATTCAAAAGGATGCGCCGCCCCGTTGAGCCAGGCATCGATTTCCCGATCCAAGAAGGAATGCAAAAAGGATAGATCCACCCCAGGGCGATTTTCCCTTTTCAATCCGCAGTGGGAAATGAAATTTCGCAAACTTCTTGCCGAATCCCACAAGCGGAGACTGCTATTATCGGGCAGAGGAATCCTTTTTTCCTCGGATTCCTTAAGATGCCCATTCCACTTCTCCTCCGCCTTCCCCCTCGTTTCCAAATCCAACCAATTTCCTTCCTGGTTTTGAAAGAGGACAAGGTTCACCATGAATTCCCGGAGCCCTTGCAACATGTTGGGAATGTTTTGGATTTCCTGGTACCAACGGAGGAGTTGAAGCTGTCGAGCTAGTTCCTTTCTATCCAAGGGAACCTCCTCTTTTCTCCGAGCATCGATGGCTACTTTTTGCAAACTCGGAAGAATTTGTTCCACCAGAGCGCGAGTCACCCAACCAAAGTTCAATGCTCCCAAGGAAGCCTGGAAACTCTCACCTTGTAACATCTTTTCCAAGGCATTTGCAACAAGTCCCACACCCACGAAATCCCCTTCTTCGAAAGCCTGGGAAAACTCCCCAAACTTGTTGGCAACCAACTTCCAAGGGGAATACTTTCTCTTTTCCTTGTCCGGAACTTGGGCCATCACTGTTTGGTAGTTGGCCATGAGTTTTTCCGCGAAAAACCTGCCATTCCCATGGTCTAAGAATTCCCGGGTAGCGTTGTCCCAATCGAGGATTTCAATGGG
>DAOPKN010000305.1:0-1008 GCA_035391225.1 Thermotogota bacterium | reverse complement strand
TCCCAGAAGGGCAAAGGGGTATAATGGTTGGAAGAGAGGTGAGAGGCAATGCCACGTTACCCGATTGGAATCAGTGACTTCCGGAACTTGCGCGAACGGGGATACCTGTTCGTGGATACCAGCGAGCTGGTGGGAGAGGTGGTGCGAGAGGACGCGCAAATCCTTTTGCTTACCCGTCCGCGCCGTTTCGGCAAAACGCTGAACTTGAGCATGCTTGCCCACTTCTTCGACATCCGGTTGCAGTCTAGGTCCTTGTTCGAGGGCTTGAAGGTCACCTCGGACGAACTTGCCCTGCAACAGATGAATTCGCTTCCCACCGTTTTCTTCAGCTTCAAGGATGTGAAAGTTTCCAGCTGGGAAATGGCTTGGATGAAGATCCTCACGCGGTTGGCAGATGTGTACGCGCAGTTCGAACCCCTGCTTCCTTCGGTGAAACAAAACCCCCGGCAATGGAAGGTGTTTGAAAGTATCCTGGACCGAAATCCCCTGGTTGCAGATGCACAAGATGCGCTGATGAACCTTGTTGCCTACCTGCACCAGCAATACCACAAGCCGGTGCTGCTACTCATCGACGAGTACGACGTGCCCATCCAAAGTGCGTGGAGCCAGGGGTACTACGAGCAAATGATCGATTTCATGCGGGTGTTTTTGTCGGCTGCGTTGAAAGACAACCCGCACGTGTACAAGGGAATCCTCACCGGAATCACCCGGGTGGCGAAGGAAAGCATCTTCTCCGGGCTCAATAACCTGAAGGTGTTCTCGGTGCTCCACGAGAAGTACGCTTCCTACTTCGGCTTCACGCAAGAAGAAGTGGACTGGGTGGTGGAACAGGCGCAGGTGCCAGACCCACAAGGAACGAAGCAGCAACTGCGCAAGTGGTACAACGGTTACAGCTTCGGCAGCCAAACGCTGTACAACCCCTGGTCGGTGCTCAACAGCCTTGCAGACAACAAGTTCCAGCCGTACTGGATCAACACCTCCTCGAACGATCTCATCATCCAGCTCGTG
>DAOPKN010000304.1:0-1014 GCA_035391225.1 Thermotogota bacterium | reverse complement strand
GGTTCGGGCAATCCGAAATCCCAGTGTCTTGTGGGCTTCACCTGGTGTGTAGGAAAGGCGATGGGCGACACGACTCCCAGCCTCCACGAATAGCCAACTGCCACCGCGCCGGATCCGGTAGTCCCCCGCACCGGGGCCACTTGGATTGGTCTGGTCACCGTTTTGGTACCAGGTGTCTTCCCACCAATCGTGGCACAGTTCCCACACGTTGCCACTCATGTCGTACAGCCCAAGTGCGTTGGGTTGCTTTTCGCCAACGGGTTGCGTGCGCCTCCCCGCACCCGTGTCGCTGTTATCGTAGTACCAGGAAACCTGGTCCGGGTCGTCGCTTCCCGCATACAGGTATGCCCCGCCAAACCTTCCTCCACGTGCGGCATATTCCCACTCCGCTTCCGTGAGTAACCGGTACCCTTTCACCTGGGTGATATCCGTGGTCACCTTGCCACTGGCATCCAGAAGGCTTCCCGGTTGCGCTTCACCCTGCAGGCGGTACGCCACCGGAAGCCCCTCTTGGGTGCTTTTCCAGTTGCAGTAGGCAATCGCATCCCACCAGGTAACGTTGATCACGGGGCGACTTCCCCTGCCCCAGTGTATGTTCGGATTCTCGGGACCATCGTGGGGCAAAGGTGCGCCCGTGGAGGCACAGTAGGCATCGTATTGCGTGAAGGTCACTTCCGTTTCGCCCACCCAAAAGTCGTAGGTCAAAACAACCGTGTGCGTGGGGGAGCACCAATCGGGTAGGTCTCCGATCTCGTCCCCCATTTCGAAACTTCCCCCCCTGACAAGTACCAAGGGAGGGTCGGGCTCGAATCGCCCTTCCAGCGTCCGGTCTCCTTGCAGCGTGAAGGAATAGGGGTTGTCGTTGCCCAGGAGCTCGCCGCCCTCGTACCATCCCGTGAAATGGTGCCCGCTCAACCCAAGCGCGTGTACTTCCACCGGGTTGCCCAACGGGAGCTGCTGTTGCTGCACTCTCCCCCAAGGCCCGTTATTGATGCGCACGTTGCCCATCTGCGC
>DAOPKN010000303.1:0-1023 GCA_035391225.1 Thermotogota bacterium | reverse complement strand
CCAAAACAGCCGTAGTGGGCTGCGATGCTCCCAGGAGAGCTTGCGCTAACACGACAATGGAAAGCTTCGAAAAGTTTACAATCTCTTCGCAAAATCTGTGATTCTTGTTAAGGTTTTCTTCCCTTTCTTTGCTACATCCGTGTTATACTTCCATGAGGGAGGGATAACGATGAAAAAGAACGTGCTGTGGTTCTTGCGCTTTTCGATTCTTGCTTTACTATTACTTTCACTTGTAGGCTGCACCACCCCTGAGGGGTGGAAAAACGTTGCGGTGCAACTGCTGGAGCCCGTTGCCGCGCAGGCGGGGATGGAATTGGAGCCGGAGTTTTCCTGGGAGTTGGAAATCACGCCAGTGGGGCAACGGACCACACCATTCTTCAAGTTGTTCGTCGCGCCGGTAGGTGAGGCATTTAGCCTGAGTGTTCAAACGAACCAACTCCGTTCGACCTGGAGCGAAAAGCTGCTCGCGGGAAGCGACTACCACTGGAAGGTAGAAATCTGGTTCAACGGGCAATTGGCTGCCAGGAGCGAGGAGCGGACGTTCTCCACGCAGGAATTCTACTCGGTGGAAGTGGCGGTGGCCCAAGCCCTTGGAGGAAAGGTGCGGGTGGACGGCGGAGAATGGGGAGAGAGCATCGTGGTGCAGGCAAACCTGGACACCCCGACGCGTCTATGGGCACAAGCGGACGAGAACTTTCTTCTGGACGGCTGGTACCTGGGAGAAGAACTCCTGAGCACGGACAACCCCTTTGACTACGTTCCGGAACAACCCGCATCCACGCCCCGGGAAGAGGGGAGCGATATCCAGCTGGACGTGCGTTTTCGGAAGGTAGAATGCGCGATCACGGCGGTAGCGAGCCCGTCGGAACACGGAAGCGTGCGCATCGATGGTGGGGAATGGGGTTCCTCGCAAAGGGTAACGGTGGACGGGGGTGACGAGGTTTCGCTCCAAGCCCTGGCGGTCAGTGACTACCACTTCGCGGGATGGTACGAGGAGTTGGCTTCCGGAACCCGGGGAACGAA
>DAOPKN010000302.1:0-1023 GCA_035391225.1 Thermotogota bacterium | reverse complement strand
GCAGCTGCAAGGATTTCGCGGTAGTTTTTCTCGAAAAAGTCTTCTCCCAGGTGCGATTTTTCCCGTTGTGCCATCTCGTACAGGATGCTTTGCATGGCAAGGGGAACCTTTTCCCGTGCAGCCTGCGCCACTTCCATGTTCACGTACAAGCACTTGTATTGGCCCCGGGTATTCAGGAATTCTTGCAATGCCTTTAGCGAGGAAGTCTTCCCCGTTTGCCGCGGGGCATGGATCACGAAGGTCTTCCTCTGCTCAATCAGCTCCAACACCTCTTGCAGCTTCACCCGCTGCAATGGATCCAGGCAGTAATGCCATTGGCAATCCACCGGGGATGGCATGCGGTCCTCGAAAACCATTCGCCCTCGCTTTTTTGTGCTATACTTGTTGTATCCTTGGAATAAAGCGGTGATAGTATGTTTCCTATGCCCGAACAAATCACCTTCGCTCTGCCCGAGCAGATTGGCAACACCGATTTGTTCGTGGGTAGAAAAAAGGAGTTCGATTTCTTCCTTGGCGATTGGTACGACTACCTGCAAAAAAACTTTGTCCTAAGCCAGGCTTTGCTCGCGCGGCGCAAGAAAGGAAAAACCGCTTTCTTACAGCGCCTTTTCAATATCTTTTGGAGCCAACCCCAAGGAAACGTGGTTCCTTTCTTCTTTTCCCTTCCGGAAAAAAAGAAAACCCTTGCCAGTTTTTCCCAGGATTTCTTCACCGCCTTCGCCATGCAATTCCTCTCCTATTCTACCCGTGACCCCAAGTGGCTGTTTTCCCCGCTCGATTTTTCCAAGATCCGCCCGCACCTCACCAATTCGCACTTCATTGACTTGTACGATTCCATCCTGCATTACCAGGAAGCCAATAACTGGGACGCCATGTGGGAAACCGCCAGCCATGCTCCCTTCTACATCGCCATCATGTTGGACACCAAGGTCGTCCAAATCTTCGACGAGTTCCAGAACATCGACGCATACGTGTATGACTACCGCGGGCAACTCATCGATTCCATGAGTGGAAGTTACCTTA
>DAOPKN010000301.1:0-1024 GCA_035391225.1 Thermotogota bacterium | reverse complement strand
CATCAGGCTCATCCCGCGTTCCCATCACGGGGATCTTCGTGAACGGTGATACGCTGGAGCAAAAACCCCTGGAAACCATCTCCACGCTGCTGGTGCTGCGGGATTCTATCTCCTTCGCCCTGCAAAACACCGACGAGGCGCTGCAACTCACCACCAAGTATTTCCAGGGAATGCCCGTGGCGGTTCTCGAGCAATCGTTGACCCGCTCCACCTACGAGTTTACTAGCATGCTCCTGGGGGCGGACGAGGTGAAAAGCTACTTCCGGATCGTGAACCAACTCACCCCTGAAGCCATGCCTTCCCTGCCGGCGGACGACTTCTACGGTCACTGATTTTCTTCGGGGAACCGGAAGCAGCGATGGCAAAGAAGAAAACCTCCTGGACGCTTGGCGGCATCGCCCTTTTTTTTGGTGCCTGGTGGTTGCTTTCGCGCTTCATTCACTCCTCGCTCATTCTGCCGGGGCCCTGGCAAGTGCTGGGGGTTCTCTGGGAAATGGCCAAAAAGGGCACGGTTTTCCTGGACTTGATGCACACTTTTGCAAAGGGAATCTTGGGGTTGGGTATCGCGCTGGCACTCGGGCTTCCCTTTGGCCTTTTGATGGGGAGTTCGCCAAAGATGGAAGAGTTGTTCCGCCCGCTCACGATGGTGATCCGTTCCATGCCAGTGGTTTCCTGGCTCTCCACGGTACTGGTCATTTGGGGCATCGGTTTTCGGGCGCCGGTGTTCATCGTGGTGGTGTCACTGCTTCCCGTGATTATCTTCAACGTTTCGCAGGGCGTGGCAACCGTGGACACCCGTTTGATGGAAATGGCCCGGGTATACCGGGTGAGCCGCTGGGATATTTTCCGGCAGGTGTACCTGGGCTCCATCTTTCCCTTCTTGCTCTCCGCGGTAAAAGTGAGCCTGGGCACCATGTGGAAGGTGGCCATCGTGGCGGAGTACCTGGCGGGAAACACGGGCATCGGCATCCAACTCTCCTGGTCCAAGTTTTACCTCGACACCCCCGCTGTGTTCGCCTACACC
>DAOPKN010000300.1:0-1027 GCA_035391225.1 Thermotogota bacterium | reverse complement strand
TCACCGGGGACGGAGGAACTTTTTCGCTGGCTCCCTCGGTGTGGCAAGCCACCATTGTATACTTGAACGAAACCGGAAGTAGGGGTAAGCACGTAATCGGAAAACGAAAGGAGAAAACGCATGGAAGACTTCTACAAGCAATCCTGGCAAGGTTTTCTCGAAACCCTGGAAGCGGACATCTTTCCGTACTACCGGGAGCACGAGCAGAGCTTCGACCGTTGGTCGGTACACGGGCGAATGCACATCGGGCGTGCGGTCATTTTCTCCGAGGTGATGAACCAGTATTACCTCCGGAACACCGACCAAATTCCATCCTCTTCTGCTATCCGGTACGCAGTGGCTTTCCACGACGCGGGAAGGCAGGGAAACGGTTGGGATGTCTGGGAAGAGGATAGCGCCACTCTGTGTGCAGGTTACCTGGAGAAGATTCTTCCGCCCGCCGAAGCACATTCGATTGGTTTGATGATTTCCAAGAAGGGAAAACACACCTGGAACCTGGACCGCCGTATCGTTCACGACGCCGATGTGCTGGAAATCATGCGCCCCATCTGTGGCCATGGAGGGCGAATGGGATTTAGAAAGGGGGCGTTGCGCTTCCTTGGAAAACGCGATCCAGAAGCAATCCGAAACAAGCAGGTGCGTGACCAGCTGATCGACCAGGCGTGGTTTTTCATCCGGGAAACCGAAAGAAACAAGGAACATTTCCTGGGCTCCAAGTCGCTGGTACAGGAATTCCTGGGTTTCTTGCAAACCAATGCCACGAACTGCCCGTTCTTGGTGGAGTACCTTCCAGTTTGATTCCTGGTTAGGGAACGAGGGCAACCGTGGGGAGGTTCTCCACTTCAAAGCTTTTTGGGAGCGCCGCAGGCTACTGTGGCTGTTTGGGCCTGTGTTCCGGTTCAAGTGCCGCACTGGGGTGCGGCGTACCCAGAAGAGCAATTTCAGCTTATGGAAGCGAAAAAGGGCCCGCACAGGAGGTTTCCTGGGACCGCCGCAGCCCACTGCGGCTGTTTGGACCTGCGTTCCG
>DAOPKN010000299.1:0-1029 GCA_035391225.1 Thermotogota bacterium | reverse complement strand
CTTCCCGACAAGGCGATCGATGTTTTGGAAAACGCAGCGGTTCGCGTGAAGATCCGGGGGATTTCCCCGGAGGGCTATTCGCGCGACAGCGCCTCGAAAACGGTGACCAAGGATACCATCATTTCCGTGCTGGAAGAACAGTACGGCGTTTGGATTCAAAGGGAAGAACGCATCCGTCCGGCGCGTATCTCGGAAGAACTCAAGAAAGTGGTTTTCGGGCAGGATGCTGCATTGGAGACACTGTGCAACGAGTTGATCCACGTTCAACGCCCGCACGGGGAGCGAAAAGGTCCCATGGGGGTGCTGCTGTTTCAAGGCCCTACGGGAACGGGGAAAACGTTTACCGCGGAAAAACTGGGAAACCTCCTCTTTCCCCAAGACCCCGGATGCGTGGTGCGTTTCGGGATGAACGAGTACAAGGAACGCCACGACCTTGCCAAGTTGGTCGGGGCTGCCCCGGGATTGGTGGGGCATGACCGCCAGGGAGCCTTGTTCGAGTATGCCAGCGTGCATCCGCAGGGGCTTCTCATCCTGGACGAGATGGAGAAAGCACACGAAGAAATCCAGGATTTTTTCCTACAGCTGTTCGACAACGGCGAAGCAAGGGACTCCCGGGGCAAAAGGGTGGACTTCGGCCACCACCTGTTTATCCTGACCTGCAACGCGGAATCCGCTGGCCCACGCATGCAGATCGGTTTCACGGGCTCGCAGTATTCCGAGGAACCGTCCCCGCTCCCCTTTCGCTCCGAGTTTCTTGGCCGCATCCAAAGAATCATACCGTTCCGAGAATTTGTTGCCCAGGATTATGCCCTTTTCCTCCAGGAACGTTTGCGCCTCCTACAAAACGAGGCTCGTGGAACCCAAACGCTACGCATCGTTTTCCCCGAAGAGGCCCAATCCCGGTTCATTGAACTGTGTTGTGCGAGGAATGAAGGATACCGTGGATTCGAGAAAACGTTCCAGCAGTACGTGGCCATTCCCCTGGGTGAGCGGGGAGAACACCTTTCGCACAACGGGGAGTTCGTGGTG
>DAOPKN010000298.1:0-1029 GCA_035391225.1 Thermotogota bacterium | reverse complement strand
CTTCCCGACAAGGCGATCGATGTTTTGGAAAACGCAGCGGTTCGCGTGAAGATCCAGGGGATTTCCCCGGAAGGCTATTCGCGCAACAGCGCTTCGAAAACCGTGACCAACGATACCATCATTTCCGTGCTGGAAGAACAGTACGGGGTATGGATTCAAAGGGAAGAACGCATCCGTCCCGCGCGTATCCTCCAAGAGCTGCGCAAAGTGGTTTTCGGGCAGGATGCGGCGTTGGAACTGCTGTGCAACGAGTTGCAACACATGCAGAGTCCGCACGGGGAACGAAAAGGTCCCATGGGGGTGCTGCTGTTTCAGGGCCCTACGGGAACGGGGAAAACGTTTACCGCGGAAAAACTGGGAAACCTCCTCTTTCCCCAAGACCCCGGATGCGTGGTGCGTTTCGGGATGAACGAGTACAAGGAACGCCACGACCTTGCCAAGTTGGTCGGGGCTGCCCCGGGATTGGTGGGGCATGACCGCCAGGGAGCCTTGTTCGAGTATGCCAGCGTGCATCCGCAGGGGCTTCTCATCCTGGACGAGATGGAGAAAGCACACGAAGAAATCCAAGATTTTTTCCTACAGCTTTTCGACAAGGGCGAAGCAAGGGACTCCCGGGGCAAAAGGGTGGACTTCCGCCACCACCTGTTTATCCTGACCTGCAACGAGGAATCCGCTGGCCCGCGCATGCAGATCGGTTTCACGGGCTCGCAGTTTTCCGAGGAACCGTGCCAGCTCCCCTTTCGTGCCGAGTTTCTTGGGCGCATCCAAAGGAACATACCGTTCCGAGCCTTTGTTGCCCAGGATTATGCCCTTTTCCTGCAGGAGCGTCTACGCCTTTTGCAAAGCGAGGCTCTTGGCACGACCACACTACGCATCGTTTTCCCCGAAGAAGCCCAATCCCGGTTCGTGGAACTGTGCTGTGCAAGGAAAGAAGGATACCGTGGATTCGAGAAAATGTTCCAGCAGTACGTGGTCATTCCCCTGGGTGAGCGGGGAGAACACCTTTCGCACAACGGGGAGTTCGTGGTG
>DAOPKN010000297.1:0-1030 GCA_035391225.1 Thermotogota bacterium | reverse complement strand
CGGTGTATTTCGTGCAGATCTCCCCGGATAGTTTCCAAACCTTTGCTCAGTTTGACCCCGTGAAAGGGGAACTGGAGGTGTACCATGGCAGCCCTTGACCCACCTTCTGCGCGAACAATGGCAGGCCTTTTTTGGGCCTGGATCCTTTTTTTCATCGTTTTCTTGGTGCTTTATGGCTTCCACACCTCCCATGCCTTTTTCGGGGAGTTCCACGAGCGCTTACAAGCCCATGCAAAAGTCCTCCAAAGCCAGTTTGAGCTGTTGGCGACAAACCTGGTGCAAGATCCCGACCTTTTCCAGAGAGTGGTGCTGGTGGATGATTCGGGGAGGGTGATCCGGCAACACGGAAGGGCAATCGAAGGTCTGGGGGATTACCCTCCCCGATTCCTTGCAGAAATTCCGGACATGGGTGATTTTTCCGTTTCTTCCTTCTTCCATGACCCGTTGTTGGGAAAAAAAGTGTTGCTGGTTTCCCTGCACACCCCAGAGGGTTTTTTCTTTGGCACGATCGACGTTCCCACGCTGCTTTCCTTTTTTCACCGGCACGGTTTGGGAGAATTCCGTGGCTTCCTTTTTGACCGCTTCGACTTCGGGTTGTTTTTCGACCCCGAGCAGTTCCAGGAAATGGATTACTTCCACTCGGAGAAAGTTTCTTGGATCTCCAAGAGCATTGTTTTCTTCCACGGGAACTTTTTTTTCTTTTCCCGCTTCTCCGAGTTCGATTCCCTACCCGATTTGCGGTTGGTAGAAATTGTCCCCGCCAACGAGGTCCTCTCCGGAGCGTTGCTGCCCGTTTTGGTGCCCCTTCCGTTGGGGATTTTGTTGATTTTCCTGTTTCGACGCAGGATGGACCGGTTGTACGCGCAACGTTCCCGCGAATTTCGATGGGTGGCGGATTCCTTGGAGATGGAAAGGCTTCTTCCCTTGACCGAACCGGTGGACGCGGAAGCGAAAGAGCTCGTGGAGGAACTCTCAGTTTTCGTGGAAAAGGCCAACGAGAGGGGACAAGACGTGGAGCGGCTGGTGCAAA
>DAOPKN010000296.1:0-1047 GCA_035391225.1 Thermotogota bacterium | reverse complement strand
CGCCACAATTTGCGTATTTTTCCGGATTTCCCAACGTAGCTTTTCTCCGTAGACACAAATCGAATCATCCACGTCCCAGTGAAGAAACCGGTACCCCTCCCGCTGCGGGGCCGTCCGCTCAAGGAAAAAGCCTTCTTCTACTTCCAGCGTTTCTTCCTCTCCAAGATGGATCGGGTCCGTTCGGATGTGTACGGAGAACGAAACCGGTTCTTTCGATACCTTCACCCAGTTGACACCAGCGGTTACCCCATACAGCTCGTACGCGTACGTGGGGAAGCCCATCTCAAACCCCATGATGCCAGAGAAATCCAATTCCAGGAGGAACTGGAGCACCGACTTGGCCGTTTTGGCACCAAACTCGTATTCCTGGTACAATTCCAAAGCTTTTTTTGCGATCTCTTCCACCGAATTCATTAGTTTTCCGGTTGTTTCCGTCCGGCCAATTGCCATATCCATAGCGTGGAAGAGGACCTCCACGAAGCTCAGGATCATCTTTCCCGCGTCCCCCTCTGCGGCAGCTTCTCCGAACTCGTACAGTTTGTTCACCCCGATTCCGATATCCACCGCTGTTTTCAACCGCGATGTGGGGATTCCCACCAACTTTGACAGGTCTTCCAAGAGCGACTTGGATTCAATCCAAAGGTTTCGCAGCCAGCTCCGGTCTTCTGGATCTCCCATCAAGTCGTAGTAGGTGGAAAGGAGCAATTCTTGCAGTTTCGTGTAGTTTTTGGTATACGTTGCCAGGTACAATAGCTCTTCGAAAGAGAGCCCTCGCGGATCTACTTGTGACAAGTCGTAGGCTTTCTGGGTGTTGCGTTTGAAAATCGCGTTGACCATTTCGAGCCTTTTTTGCCGTACCAACGTGACTCCCAACTGCGAAAAAGCTTCCACGACGTTCGCCGCTTTCCCCGCGGTTGAACCAGCCACGAACAGGCTGCCCCCCGTAACGGTGATGCTTTTCACCAGCTTCACGTAGTCGTACAACCGGGTAAGTCTATACATCTTGTTGCCAAGATCCAGGAGTTCCTGCAAGTGGTCGGGGGGGTA
>DAOPKN010000295.1:0-1057 GCA_035391225.1 Thermotogota bacterium | reverse complement strand
CAAGAGCAACACCTCCACGTCACCCTCCCCAAAAGAACACAAAGAGTACAAATCCAATCCAACGTAGAAAACGCCACGATCTACATCGACGGCGAGGAAAAAGGACCGACACCACAAAACCAAGACTTCGCATGGGGAAGCACGCACGAAATCCAAGCCAAAGCCGAAGGCTACCACGACGCACGAACCACCTGGCAATGGGGAACAAAAGACCTAGAAAGAGGAGATCGGATCCAACTCCAACTCGAAAAAAGACCAGTTACGCTCATGATCCAAAGCGAACCCCAAGAAGCCAGCATACACGTGAACGGAGAAGAACAAAGAAACGCGAGCGGACCCCTCGAAGTCGAATGGGGCACAGAACTACACGTAACGGCCAGCGCGCCAGGCTACGAAACACTGGAACAAACCCTCACCCCGGAGAAAAGCCCCGAAAAACAAACCCAAACACTGCGACTGCAGAAACGAACCACGGCAATCCACATCGACAGCGAACCAACGGGAGCAGACGTGTGGACCGAAGGGAAACGGATCGGCAGCACCCCACTGGACACGCAAGTCGAATGGGGCAAAGACATCGAAATACAACTCAAAAAAAGCGGGTACACCGACCAAAAAATACGAATCCACATTCTGCAAAACCAGGTAGGGACCGCCCAAACGCACGAAGCCACGCTCCAAAAAGCGCCGGGAAAAGTAACCATCACGACCAGCCCGAGTGGAGCGAGCATCTACATCAACGGAACTTACAAAGGAACGAGTGGGTACACGTACGAAGGACAAGAAGGAAGCATCCAGGTAGAAGTACGAAAAAGCGGGTACCACAGCAAAGGCAAGACGATCCAAATCGAAGCGGGAGAAACCAAAACCGAACGCATCAGCCTGGAACAAGTGACGGGAAAAGTAACCATCACGACCAGCCCGAGTGGAGCGAGCATCTACATCAACGGAAGCTACAAAACCACGAGCAGCTACACGTACGAAGGGCCGGAAGGGACCATCCAGGTTGAAGTGAAGAAAGAGGGATACGAAAGCAAGAGCCAAACGGTAGAAGTGA
>DAOPKN010000294.1:0-1058 GCA_035391225.1 Thermotogota bacterium | reverse complement strand
TGCCTTTCCCCTGGTCCAAGCGCCTTGGCTTTTCCTCCGCTTTTCTCATGGAGCGGCCTGTATAGAGGAGTTTCATTCGGTTCCCATCGAGGTGGCATCCATCACGTACCGTACGGAAGCCCGCATTTTGACGGGGATTTCGAGAACGTAGACTTCCTGCGAATCGTGCATCAACGAAGGAACGCTTGCCTTGCCATCCTTCAGCGTGCTCGACCAAAAATGGGCGGACCAACCGAAACCGTCGAATCGGTTGGTATCGTTTCCCCCCCCGGCTGGAAGCGCGGAAAAACCCGAGAGGTTATCCGCCCCGGTGTTTGGTGCTTTCCAAAACTCTCGGGTTTTCAAATGGCCACCTGCCTGCTCTATCCCACCGTAGGCCGCAAACAGCACGTTCCATTCCTCCATGGAAGGAAGGTGCCATCCTGGGGGGCAAGCGGCAAGAGCTTCCTCGAATGTCAGGAGAGTACCGTACACCGGATCCACATCCGGAAGAAAGTTGTACGAAACGCCTTTTATGGACGGCGGGGAAGCGAACATCGAGGGATGGTAGTTGCGAAGCATCCAGACCTGTTGCCCGATACTGACAATTTCCGGAGAAAACGCAGGATAGCCTTCGGAAGCAAAAGAAACCATCGAGATCCCAATCACCAGAAGAATGAAAACAAACACTTTCCGCATTTTTTTCCTCCTTTTCTGCACAAACGGCTATGATTCCACCGGAGATAGGACAAATCTGTCACAATCACCGGAACCATCTTCTATTGTACCTTTTTTTCGGGAAAACGTAAATTTATGCTTTGTTAAACGAACAATCGTAGCCAGAAACCCTGACCTTTTTCGGTCGTAATTCGGTGCATGCCCAGTTTCCCAACCTATCCATACCCCGTATGTGGCTGCAATGTAGCGCGCCGAATCACATTTCCAATTCGTATCCTATCTTTTATATTCTCTTATCTTGGGGTATAATCAAAAAACTAACACCCAAAGGAGGAAAAACATGCTGAAAAAGATGCGCTTGTTCTCCAAGATCCTTTTTTTCATCGGGATTCCCGTGGCTG
>DAOPKN010000293.1:0-1058 GCA_035391225.1 Thermotogota bacterium | reverse complement strand
CTCCTGGAAGAAAAACCCTTTGATTTGGCGGCGCTCGTTTTGCAAGCGCTTTCCATGGAAAATCCACGTTGCGAGCAAAAAGGGTTGGAACTGCTGGTGGAAATCGATACTACCCTGCCCCGCTTCCTCGTGGGAGACCTAGTCCGCATTCGACAGGTGCTGGTGAATCTCTTGGCAAATGCCCTAAAATTCACCCAGCGAGGGAGCATCACGCTCACGGTGAAACGGGAAACACCGGAAAATCCCGGCCACATTTTGTTCCAGGTAAGTGATACGGGATCGGGAATTGAGGAGGAGGACATGGCACACCTGTTTGAATCCTTTTTCCGTTCCTCCTCTTCCAGCATTCCAAGTACCTCCGGCACGGGGTTGGGCCTTCCCATTTCCCGCGAAATCATCCAACGCATGTCCGGGGAAATCCATGTGGAATCCACTCCCGGCTCCGGAAGCATCTTCTGGTTCGTGCTCCCCCTGGCAGCAGACAGGCATAATCCCCGGGAATTTCACGAAGAGCCCCATTTCGAGGAGGCTTTTGAAACGGGACCCTGCACGTTCCATGCGTTCCAAGCGGCGTGCGAAGCTGTTCTCCCAGAAAAAGAGACCCAGCCGTTTTCCCCCGTCCATTTTCCGGTGGGTGATCACAAGGTTTTGATCGTCGAAGACAACCCCGTGAACCAGCTGGTACTGGAACGCATGATCCATACTATGGGCATTCCAACATTGTGTGTAACGGACGGAGAACAGGCCCTGGAAGCATGGAAAACCAGGGATATTTCCATGGTATTCATGGACATACACATGCCACACATGGACGGCTTCGAGGCCACACGGGCAATTCGAGAGTTGGAAAGCCCAGGGCAACATGTACCCATTATCGCCCTGACAGCTGGAGCTTTTCAAAAGGACAAGGAAAAGTGCTTGCAATCCGGAATGGATGAATTCGTGACAAAGCCCTTCTCCTTCCGGCAAGTGGTTCAACTTGTCACCCGTTTTTTCCCTGGGGTCTCTTCCTACGATGCCCCCGTCCAACCCGATGCCTTAGCGGAAAAACACGACCC
>DAOPKN010000292.1:0-1060 GCA_035391225.1 Thermotogota bacterium | reverse complement strand
TCCAGCACATTCGCACATCCAACCCGATTGGATCGATACTTGCAACGATCCGGCTGGGAACCAAGTGGATGCGAAAATGTGGGAGTCGGACTAACAATCTGGCGAAGTTGTTCAACTGATCTCAAGAGGCCCAGATGGGCTGGACCAGATGGCGGGTTTCAAGCAAATCTCTCCCGTACTTGACGGGAGAGACTTTTCAAGTTGTGAGCTCTTTTGAGGAAACTGCCGGAAAATTGCCCCTGGTAGGATTCGTTCCTTTTTGTTCCATTCCCCAACTTTTGAAAAAACTCAAGAAGCTATTTCCCAATATTTTTTTCAGGAAAAACGGAGCCCCCTCGTATCTTTTCCAGGCTCATTATTCCAAATACCGAGTGGAAAAGTTCTACGATGTACCCAGAGAACTCAGAAACGATTTTCTCAAAAAACGGTTTACTGTTGCACTGCGAAAAAACAAGAGCTTATCCGGGTGAAATTGAGCCTGGATGCATAGCCTGCGAAGCGGGAGTAATGGGAAAGGGGCACTAACGAATTTCTTTAAAGAGTCCACCTAATCGATGCCTGGTTCCAAGAAAATTCTTAACTTTACCCCGCAAAGGAGATAACCCCGAGGTTCTGAGTAAGTCCTGGCATGAACTAATAGGTCCTGGCGAGGCGGAACCCTAAATTGTAGCTCCTAAAGGAGTAGTTGCGGCGACGGGCAACTCGGCAGTTTCGTTCATCGGTGTTCCAGCCGCCTCCGCGTATCACCCGGCGGGGGCCAGCCTCTGGGCCAATGGGGTTCGTTTGACTACTACTCCCGTAGCTTCCGTACCAATCATGGCACCATTCCCAGACGTTCCCGCCCATGTCGTACAACCCCAACTCGTTCGCTGCCTTTAGTCTCACGGGGTGCGTTTTCCTTCCACTTCCGGTATCGCTGTTGAACCAGTACCACACTACGCTTTCCAGGTCGTCACTTCCAGCGTACTTGTAATCCCTTAGGCTCTTATGCCCTCCTCGCGCCGCATACTCCCATTCCGCTTCCGTCGGTAACCGGTACCCTTCTACTTCCGTGATGTCT
>DAOPKN010000291.1:0-1066 GCA_035391225.1 Thermotogota bacterium | reverse complement strand
ACTTGGGATCGATGCCCATGTCGGTGCGCTCGGCCATTGCGTTCGTGGGCGAGAAGGGCTGGCATCCGGGGGACATGGTGATGCTCAACGACCCCTTTCGAGGGGGGACCCACCTTCCGGACATCACCCTGGTCGCTCCCGTTTTCATGGACGGGAAGGGTCCGTTGTTCTTTCTGGCAAATCGGGCGCATCACGCCGACGTGGGGGGTATGACACCGGGCTCCATGCCCCTATCCCGAAGCCTTTACCAGGAAGGAATCATCATCCCTCCGGTTTTTTTCGTGAAGGGTGGTGAAGTGGACGAAGAAATCCAGGCACTTCTGCTGGCAAACGTGCGTACCCCGGAGGAACGCGCCGGGGATTTCGCTGCCCAACTCATGGCGAATCGTACCGGGGTGTTGCGCATGCAAGGGTTGATTGGAAGTTTCGGTTTGCAAAAGGTGCAGCAGGCTGCGAAGGCCCTCGTGGACTACGTGGAAACACTGACACGGCAGGCGATTGGCCGGATTCCCGATGGCAGCTATTCCTTCGCTGACGAGATGGAAGACGATGGATTTGGAAACAAGGGGTTGTGCATCCGGGTACGCGTGGATATCCATGGCGATGGTGCAACGGTGGATTTCTCCGGGACGGCGGGGCAGGCCACCGGGAGTATCAACGCGGTGGAAGCGATCACCCGGTCCGCAGTTCTGTACGTGTTCCGCTGCCTGGTGGAGCGGCAAATCCCCGCAAACGCCGGTTGCATGCGGCCAGTGCACGTTATTTGCCCCCTTGGCACGTTGGTGAACGCCCGTTTTCCTGCCGCGGTTGCGGGGGGCAACGTGGAAACCTCCCAGCGTATCGTGGACGTTTTGTTCGGGGCCCTCTCCCAGGCTTTGCCCAAAAAGATTCCCGCCGCCTCGCAGGGCACGATGAACAACCTCACCATTGGGGGAATCGACCCTCGAAACGGCCAGCCCTACGCGTACTACGAAACCCTGGGTGGAGGGTGCGGTGGAGGCCCGGGTTTCCCGGGGGAGAGCGCCATCCACTCGCACATGACCAACACCATGAACACCCCTGTGGA
>DAOPKN010000290.1:0-1069 GCA_035391225.1 Thermotogota bacterium | reverse complement strand
GGTGAATTTGCCGGGTGTGACGTAGGAGGTGCAACCCGCGAGGTCATTCTCGTACCGGGGATGGGTGAATTCCATGTGGTAGGGGCGGGTGAGACCCAACGCGTATGCCAGGGCGTAATTGTGCAAAATGGGTTCGGTGATGTAGTGGTTTCCCACTTCCTTGCTGGCAAAGAACAACGGTTCGAAGACGGTAAGGATACAACGGTAGAGGAACAAAACGATCATCCCCTTTCGGACGGTGGGCTTGGGTTTACTTGAACGAACGCACTTCCTTGAGGAAGGGAACGAGTTCGTTTTCGGGGTCCTGGTAGGCATCCCGCAGGCCGTCGAGGAGGGTTTGCAATTCGGGTCCGGAGACCAGCTTGGTTTTCCCCACTTCGCCTTCCAAGAGTTGTTTGGCCTGGTCGAGCGCGTTCTTTTTCACTTCGTCCGCACGCAACGGGTGGTCTTTCTCCGAAAGGGCATCCCACACGCCTTGCACCATTTCCAGGGTGGAGAAGATGTCGGCGTCGGCGACTACCAGCGCAAACACCTCGTTTTCAACCTTTCCCATCCGGGTGTTGATGGCACCGTAGCGAGCGGTGCGAAGAATGTTTCCCAGCGCGTAGAGGAATTCTGCGGGGCGCAGGTCGTGGAAGGATTCGATGTCCAAGAAGTGGGTCCCTGGGAGAATGTAGTCGTTGGAGTTGATGCTTTGGCGTTGCTTGAGGTTGCCTTTGTCGTCCATGTCCGCCATGGTTTCGTTTTCGCTCAGGGCATTGAACGTGCGTTGGCCCGTGACTTTGGAGGCGGGAAGGATGGAGAAACCGTTCTCGGAGATCACGCGGCTTTTGAGCGAACCGGATACGTCCTTGTTGTCGGAATCGGTTCCCGCGAAACCGTAGGTGGTGCAATCCAGGCATTCACCGCACATTCCCCCGTTGATGTTGCAGGGTTTTGTGCTGATCTTGTAGTGACGAAGGAATTCGCGGCCACGCCGGCGTTCGGGGGCGATGGATTTGCGCTTGGACCAGATGATGCGGTTTGCCACAGTTGCGTCTTTTTGGCCCATTCGGGTGAGTTCCTGGGT
>DAOPKN010000289.1:0-1070 GCA_035391225.1 Thermotogota bacterium | reverse complement strand
AAAGGGGTATTCAGTTCTCCGGGAAAAACTTCTCCAACTCGGTCCAGTCGTTCACCCGCAGAAGCTCGATTCCCATTGCGTCTATGGTGCTTTCACTCAGTCCCAACAGCCTTTTTTGGAAGTCCTCTGGAACCGTTGGGAATTTCGACCGAATCTGCCTCCATAGGAGTTCTTCTTTTCCTTCGGCTTTTCCTTCTGCGATTCCTTCCGCTTTTCCCTCTGCTTTTCCCTCTGCTTTTCCTTTCATGTAATTCCCCAGGTACAACTTTTCCAGCGTGGTCATGATGTTCTCCACTCCTTCGGTGTTCTGGATTTCTTCCATTTCTTCCTTGTTCAGTTTCTTTCCCAGCGATTGGGCGATCGACACCAGGAATTGTTTCATCAACGCCTGGTCTTCTTGCTCCAGGCTCCTCCCCATCTCCCTGGCTTTTTGGAAGATCTTCTCCCGGTATTTCTCCGCAAGCACTGGGCTGGTTAGCGTGAGGTACACTCCCAGGAAGTTTTTGAGTTTGTCCAGCTCTTCTTCCGGGATCTGGGACAGCGTGATGACCTTCGATTTCATCTGGGGACAGTATTCTGTCAAGCCTTCCACTGGCGGGAATAACTCTTTCACATCCGAAGATGCTCTCCATTTGCCATCCCCGTTGTAGAATATCACCGGTAGCACCAAAGGCAATCGAAAGCTTTTTTTCTTCGCCTCTGCTTTCTGTCCCCCCACGAAATGTTCCAGGATGCGCATGACGTATTGCAGCATGCGGTAGCTCATGTTGTAGCTCACCGCGTTTTGGTGCTCTACGAGGATAAAGACGAAAACTTCCGCTCCATGATGCCTCACGCGGTAGAGTACGTCGCTCCGGCGTTCGTTCAGGTCTTTGTCCACGAAATCTGCTTTCAGTACTTCCAGGTCTTCCAGCTTCAATCCCGGGAACATGGGGAAAAAATACTGGCAGAAGCGTAGGAATATCCGCTTGTCTTCCATGAGCAACCGGAACAGGCTGTCGGGTTTCTTCTGCGCCATGGGTCGAGCTCCTTTCGGTTTCTTGAATTCTGGGAAAATTATAGCACGTTTC
>DAOPKN010000288.1:0-1071 GCA_035391225.1 Thermotogota bacterium | reverse complement strand
GAAGGTATATGTTAAAATAAAGAAACGAGGCAAAAAGAAAAATGCAGGGGTGAAGGAAATGAGAGCGAAGGGAAAAGGGAAATTCATACTCATTTTGCTGGTGGTACTGGCATGCACGCTGGGAATGGGCGCCAAAACCTACGCGCTGGTGATCGGGGTGGGAGAATTCCTGGACGTAGGGATCCCCGAACTCCCGGGCGCGGAAAAAGACGCGCAGCTCTTCGCGCGGACGCTCGAAGAACTGGGAGTGGCGAGCGAAGGGCAAGGCACGCTCAAGTTGCTGCTCAACCCCTCGCTGGGAGAACTCATCGGGGAAATCGCGAGGTGGAGCAAGCAAGGGGGCGAGGAAGACAGCCACCTGTTCTTCTACGCGGGACATGCGGAAACGCTGGGAGAAGAACCCAACAAGAAAACGGCATTCATCCCGAAAGACGCGGTGAAAAGCCTGCTGGGAATGACGAGCGTCACGTTCGAAACGCACGTGATCCCGCTGCTGAAAAACATCCCGGGGAAACAAACCACGCTGTTCATCGACGCGTGCTACAGCGGAAGCGTGATCAAGGAAAGGCCGGTGTACGATCCCAAGATCGAAATGGGACCTTTCAAGATCCTGGCGCAGCAAAAGAACCTACAAGTGCTGGTCTCGTCGCGAGGGGACGAAACATCCAAGGAGCGGATGGAAGAAGAGGGAGGCTACTTCACGCACTACCTGGTGATGGGGATGAAAGGAGAAGCCAACACGAACGGAGACACCGAGATCCAGCTGGGAGAGTTGCGAGACTACGTGTACGACAGGGTAGTGGAACAGACCCAAGACAAGCAACACCCGGACAGCTTCGGGGAAGGAAGTGCGGTGGTGTTCGCGGACAACACGCAACTGGCGCGCAAAACGGTGTACCTGCTGGCGGACCCCCTTGCACGGGGAGACATCAGCACGGAAGAATTCAGCTACTACCGACAAATCCTCTACAAGAACCCGGCACAATACACGGAACTGGAACGGCAAGTGCGCAAGTACCTGGACGGGTACGCGCAAAGCCCGGACATCTTGGTGCTGCAAGCCACGGTGAA
>DAOPKN010000287.1:0-1074 GCA_035391225.1 Thermotogota bacterium | reverse complement strand
GGGGATCTTCTTGTTTTTCCCCTATTCCAACACGTACTGGGAAAGGCAGCGTTTATCCGGATCGATCTGCATTCCCACGAGAAAGACGTTCTTCCCCACAAACGGTTCTGCATACCCCTTGCGTTTCACCTGCTCCAACGCTTTTTCGGCGGGAGCGATCTTGAGCTCCATCACGTAGACATCCTCATCAAAGGTTAAAACCAGGTCACTTCTTCCCCGGCTGGTCATTTGCTCCGCGCGCACGTCCAACCCACACGCCCACAGCAGCGTGAGGATCACCGAGTGGTAGAAATTCTCGTTGCGCGCAATCCACTGCTGTTCACTATCCTCGTGGTTTTCCTTCTCGAACAACACGTAAGGAATCAAGGAGAGCGTGCGGTTCATCTCCGTGAACACGGTTCCAAAGTCGCGCTGCGCGAATGCGTCGATGATGCGGTTCCGCATCTGCTGCTCGACCTGTGGAGACTGGTTGAAACTGCCCAGCAGCAGTAGCTTGGAGAACGAATCGCGCACCTCGCCGTTGGGGTAATCCACCAAGAACCCCTTGCGCTCGTCCTTGCCCTTGAACGTGAGGTAGCCGGATTGCAGCAAGAACGAGATGGGAGGAGCTTGCTCGATCTCGTACGCCGTCAAAAGGTTCTCGTCCACGTAGGTTCCGAGGTAATCGCTGGGCTTGAGCTGGTGCTGCTTGGCGTACTGCACCAAAAAGGAAGGCGAACCGCTCTGCACCCAGTAGTTGCCAAACGAAAACTTGTCGAAGAAGTTGAGCACAGAGAAAGGGTTGTACACGAAGTGCTCGCCGTCGAAGGAGAAACCGTTGTAGGTTTGGCGGATGCGCTCCAGCAACTGCTCGCGGGAAAGGCGCAACCGCGAAACCCCCTGCTCGATGTACTCGGCGAAATCCCGTTCCAACTCCTGTTGGGTGTAGCCAAACATTTCCGCGAATTGCGTGTCGGTGGAGATATCGTTGAGGTTGTTGAGCGTGGAGAACACCCCGGTCTTGGTGAACTTGGTGATGCCGGTGAGGAACAGGAAACGCAGGTACGGATCGGCGTCTTTCAGGGTGCCGTAGAA
>DAOPKN010000286.1:0-1078 GCA_035391225.1 Thermotogota bacterium | reverse complement strand
ACTGCCTGAACGTCCTGCTCCGAGGCGATTTCGATCCAGTATAGCGGGGTGGAACCTCCCTCGTACCGGTATTCCATGCGGTAGAGAGGCGATTGCCGCCACGCGGTTTCCGATCCCCAGGACTGGTAGGTACCCGTATCGTAGGGCATCTTTTTCCAGCTACAGATCCCGATGTTGGTGAGTAACTCCATGTTGTCCACGTACGTTGTGCCGCCGTTGGGTTCAGGGTCGGAGGGATCGTAGGAAAGCAGTTGATGGTACAAGAAATCCGGGCTCATGATGTAGTCCTGGTACGCCGATGAGGGTGCACCGTAATATCCCCCTTCCCAAGAAGCCCCGGAAAGGTCCCAACCAAATTCCCGGGCAAGGTAGAAAGTGGCAATGTAATATCCCATGGAGAAGCAAGTACACGATCCTTTGCCATCTTGGTTCCCGATCGGTGGGAAATAGGGGGAAAGGGAATGATCTACTTCTCCTCGCACCTCTTGGTTCCCCAGGAGAGAAAGCAACTCGGTGGAATTCACTTTCCGCACACGACCTTCTTGGATGATGTTTTCCCATTCCTGTGCATCGGGATGTTTCAACCCAGTACCATGGGATTGCTCCTCGGAAGGAGCTGGTGGAGAGGGTTGGTTTCCCTGGTCGATCAAGGGTTGCACCATTTCCATGGTCACGGGCTCGCTGGCCTGCCAAAGAACGTCGGGTAGCCCGTCAGTTGAAACGTTACGGGAGCTTGTGGATGCGGAAACGTTGGAGATGGAGATGACCCGTGAGGTCCCGTTTGCCGTGCTCTGGGGAAGTCCGTTTGCGGTGAAGGTTTGCTGGAAACTCGAGGGGTAGGCCAAGAATGTTTCGACAGCAAAATACTGGATAGAGCCGGTTTGGTACGAGGAATTTCCATCGAACACTTTCAGGAAAACGGTTTCGTTCTGGATGGGAAGGAATTCGGTGATATCTACCACGATCTTGTTGTTTGGGAAGGGGTATGGACCCCCAGCGTAGTAGTACGGTCCGCCGTAGTCACGGTCGCCATACACTTTCTTGACCATTCGGGGACTACTGGGATTTCCGACGCCCA
>DAOPKN010000285.1:0-1089 GCA_035391225.1 Thermotogota bacterium | reverse complement strand
TTCGTCATCGTCCCCTTCGCTGTCTCCCCGCGTGTTTCCCATATCGAAACTTCCCTTTTCAACCAGCACCATCCCTTCCGGCACCCTCGAACTTCCCGAGCTTTCTCCCACCACGAGGAGTGGCTGGTTTCGATTCTTGTACCCCACTTGCAGGTCTTGTTCGTTCTGCTCGGCCATGTAGCCCGCGTATCCCAGGAAATATCCGCTGAGCTCCCCCGCGGTCAGCATCCCGTTCTGGTCCGAGTCTGCCTCTCCTGCAAGCGCCCTTTGAAGGTAGTAGCCCACTACTCCATTCTGGATGAATTGGTTCCCTACGTAGAACCCGTCATTGGCTTCCTGGTTCGCAGCACTCGATGTCACCAGCAGGTCCACTTCTTCTCCCAGTTTTCGGTCCATCGCAGCGTTGTCCCTTGCCAGGTTTCGCACATCGCTTCCCTGGTAGCACGCGTCCAGCACCACTACTTTCTTTCCCCCGAAGTTCGCTAGTTCTCGCTTCAGTTGTTCTTGCGTGAGAATGAAGTTTCCCGTTTTCGGGTCGGAGTAGTACGTGCACAAACCTCGCGTTCTTTCCGTGTCTCCCGGCGCTCCATGCCCCGAAAAGTAGAACAACAACGTGTCCGTGCTTCGCGTGTATTGCGACATGTACTGGATTTCTCCCAATATCTCTTCTCCACTCACTTTTCCCGTCAGGATTTTCGTGTTGAAGCCCATCTTCCGCAGTTGGGCCCCTATCTCTTCCGCGTCTTTTTCCGCGTATTTCAATGTGCCCAGCCACCTGTAGTTGTCAATTCCCACCACGATCGCATAGTCCGTCCCGACAACAAGCCCTACCAGTAACACCATTCCTACCAGCAAGAGTTTTTCCTTCACCTGTTCCCACCTCGCTCCTTTTTTGTTTTCGGTTGCGTTTCTTCTTTCTAATTTTACCATATGCATTCGACGCTTTTTCGTGAGGAAACGTTACACAGCCGCAGTGGGTTGCGGCGGTCCCAGGAAAACCCGAAAACGGGATTGGTTATTCTCCCGTGATCCCAGTGCGGTCGACGCTTTCCACGAACCAGCGTTGGAAAACGGCGTATACCACCAGGA
>DAOPKN010000284.1:0-1102 GCA_035391225.1 Thermotogota bacterium | reverse complement strand
TCCATGCGCATGGAAGTCGTGGGCCCAATGGCTCCCGAAACCATCCCTGGTGGTGTTTTGGCAGGTCCGGCGTAAAAAACAGTTTTCCCTTTCCAATCCAGCGAAACCTCGGGTTTCGTGTTCCCGGGAAAAAGACGCTTGTGTGCCGCATCACGCATCAGCCAAAGGCTCCCGTGCAGCAGCAGCAATTCCCCAAGCTGCAAGCTGCCGGCAAGTTCCCCGAGTTGCTCCAACCACACCTCGCGCCCCTTCATGCCCGCTCCCCCCGAAATTGCACGCTTCCTTTTCGCAACAGGAAACAATCCGCGCTCAGTCCCACCGGCAAGGTGGCAATATGCGTGGGAGCCTGCAGCACGTGCACGCCAAGGCAAGAAGGTCCAGAACCTAATCCCTGCACCCCGAGGTGCAACTGCTCGATTTCCCTTTCCAACCGCTTCTCCAGCGCGGCGTATCGCGGATCGGGGTTCGTCTGGCTGGGGTCCAGCAGCAGCGCACGCTTGGACATCTCCATCGCATCCTCCGCGGTTCCGCCCACGCCGATGCCCACGTGCAACGGCGGGCATCCCGCGGCTCCCACTTGGTACAAGTGCTGCTTCACCGCATCCACCAACCCCTGTTCGCCATCCCCGGGATGCATCATCCACAACTTCGAAAGGTTTTCACTTCCTCCCCCTTTGATAAGGAAGTGGATGGACAACTCCGTCCCGTTCAAAACCCTCTCGTGCACCACCGCGGGAAGGTTGTCCCCGGAATTTTCCCGGGCAAACAGCGGGTCGGCCACTGTGGAAAAACGAAACGGGTTGTGGGCATACACCTCTTTCACAACCCGCTGCAACACGTCGTACAACGAGAACTCCAGTTGCAGCTGGCTTCCGCGCTCCACGAAGAACACCACCATCCCGGTGTCTTGACACAGTGGCATCCCGGTTTCGCGTGCCACCGAAACGTTCTCCCGTAGCACTTCCGAAAAGGCACACGATGCGTTCTCCAGCGCCGCGCACGTGAACGGGTTGGCGCGTACCTGCGCTTGTACCAGCGCGTTGCCCAGCGTATGGGAAACCTTTGCCTCCGAGACCCGAAACACCTCACACCTCGAAGGAAG
>DAOPKN010000283.1:0-1106 GCA_035391225.1 Thermotogota bacterium | reverse complement strand
GGGTCGTGTTTTTCCGCTAAGGCATCGGGTTGGACGGGGGCATCGTAGGAAGAGAAACCGGGGAAAAAGCGGGTTACCAGTTGAACCACCTGGCGGAAGGAGAAGGGCTTGGTCATGAATTCATCCATCCCGGATTGCAAGCATTTTTCCTTGTCCTGCAAGAAAGCTCCCGCAGTCAGGGCAACGATGGGTACACGATGCTCGGGACTTTCCAAGCTGCGAATGGCCCGAGTGGTTTCGAAGCCATCCATGCGTGGCATGTGGATGTCCATGAACACCATTGCGACATTCTCTGTTTTCCAGGCTTCCAGCGCTTGCCCTCCGTCGGCCACGCACAACGTGGGAATCCCCATTGTCTGGATCATGCGGTCCAGCACCAGCTGGTTCACGGGGTTGTCTTCGACGATCAAAATCTTCCTTTCTCCCAACGGAACGTGTGGCGAAGGGAAAACGTGCGTATCGTTCTCGGGAAGAACAGCTACGCAAACCTCTTGGAATGCAAGGAACGTGCATGGTCCCGATGCAAAGGCATCTTGGAACATGTGTTCCTCCTCGAAAAGACTGGGATTCTGCTCGTCCGCCTCAAGGGGGAGCACGAACCAGAAGTTGCTTCCGGAGCCGGGAGTGGATTCCACATGGATTTCCCCGGACATGCGCTGGATGATTTCGCGGGTGATGGGAAGGCCCAGCCCCGTGCCGGAGGTACTCGAAATCCTGGAAGAGGAGGAACGGAAAAAGGATTCGAACAGGTGCGCCATGTCCTCCTCTTCGATACCCGCACCGGTATCCCTTACCGCGAACCGGATGCGGTTGGGGTTTTCCGGTGTTTCCCGTTTCAGCGTAAGCGTGATGCTTCCCCGCTGCGTGAACTTGATGGCATTCGCCAGAAGGTTCACCAGTACTTGCCGAATGCGAACGGGGTCTCCCACGACGAAGCGGGGCAAGCAGGTGTCGATTTCCACGAACAATGCCACCCCCTTTTCCTGGCAACGGGGGTTTTCCATGGAAAGCGCTTGCAGAACAAGGGCAGCAAGGTCGAATGCTTTTTCTGCCAGGAGCAATTTCCCCGATTCGATGCGGCTGAAATCCAGTATCTCGTTCACGAT
>DAOPKN010000282.1:0-1110 GCA_035391225.1 Thermotogota bacterium | reverse complement strand
TTCCCTTTTCCACTTCCCTTATCCCCATTCCACACAATTTGACTATAACTCAAGGGATGGCGAAAAAGCCCATTGAGGAAATGGACGAAAACCAGAAATGTATAAAGCGAATCATGGATCAAATGTATTTGGAAGTGGATCAGGTAAAATCCACGAAAAGACGCAAGTCTCTGAAATGAGTGCTTTTTCGATCTTCCAAGACCCTGTATTGCTGCATTGCTCGGGAAAGGCGGGATTTGCTTTTTTTGGAACACTCCGCCGCACCACTGGGACTTGTTTTGCTACGTCCCATAGAGTAGGAGGCCACCCAGCGAATGCGGTTGAGGTTCGTCGGGCCGAGAGTTTGCCTCGGGCTTTCCGCACGGGTTCCACCCCGTAACGTTCCCCTGAAAGGAGCCGCACTGGGGAGCGGCGATCCCAGGGAAACCATCTGATTCTGGCTTGCGACGCACAGCAGAAAGAGCCGCAGTGGGCTGCGGCGGTCCCAAGAGGCAAAGCCTTTTCCGGGTAGGGGAGGGAATTTTCCTTCGTGGAAGAAATTGGATACTACGGAGTAAGTTACTGGCCAGTATACAAACTCCAAGAGAAAACTCTGGAATTCTTCGATCGCGAAAGCGAACCCCAGTTATGCGATCCCTTCTTGTGGGATGAAGTACATAGATGGGTCGGTGAAGCCCTTCGGGATTTGGGATCGGTTGCTTCCCGGGCTTCACAACGCGGAGGTTCTTCCCGTGTTGCCCGATCGCGTGGGGAAAAACTGGGGCAAGGTTCCCGGAACGAAGGACCAGCCTTACGAAATTGACATTCTTGGGGAAACGGCTTCGGAGTTGCTGGTGATGGAATGCAAGTGGCAGAATCGACCGGTGAATCCAAGCGTTGGGCAGGCGCTGTTGCAAAAGGGGGAATACTTGCAAGACCCGCGCAAGAAGGTGTATGCCATTGCCAGCAAATCCGGCTTCGAGCGGGGGATGGATGAAAGGGTGATACAGGTTGGACTTCCGGAAATGGAATGGGCGTTGCGCCTGGCAAAAAAAATCCGGAACCGAGGTGTTAGCTCGATTCCGGTAGCAGAAAGGTTGTTCGTTCAAGTTCGTAGTTAGAAAACGCTGA
>DAOPKN010000281.1:0-1110 GCA_035391225.1 Thermotogota bacterium | reverse complement strand
GGAAGGAACCATAACCGTACAAAGCGCCCTGGGAATGAGCGAAGAACAGCTCAAGCCCTACCGGTAAGAAATTCCCCTGGGGAAGCCTGACTTTACCTGCGGTTCAGACCCAGATGCATGTGGTAAAATAAGAAAGAAGAAATGGAAACGAAAGCAAAAAAAGAGCGAGGTGGGAACGGGTGAAGGAAAAACTCTTGCTGGTGGGAATGGTGTTGTTGGTGGGAATGATGTATGCCACGGACTATGCCATTGTGGTAGGGATGAACGAGTACCGCTGGTTGAATAATCTGCGCTACGCGGAAGCGGACGCGGAGCAAGTGGGAGAGAAGCTGAAAGAGCTGGGGTTCAACGCGCAAATCCTAACGGGAAGGGTAAGCGACTCGGACATCATCGAAGAAATCCGGTACATGTCGATGTACACGAACCGGAACGACACGCTTCTATTTTACTTTTCGGGACACGGGATGCCAGGAGACAGCGAAAGCGAGCGAGGGCTATGCACGTACAACACGGACCCGGACAGGGGAAGCTACGTGGTGACGCAGCAGCAACTCAAGGAAGCGCTGGAAAATTTCGCGGGGACGAAAATCGTGATCTTGGACGCGTGCTACCAGGGAAGCGAAGAGAGAAACCTGGCAAGAGACAACGAGCTGCTGGACCGGAAGCTGGGACAGCAGGTAGACCTACTGGTGACCTCGAGCGCGGCGAACCAAGGAGCGCACGACGGGTTCTGGTTAGGGAACCAATTCATCCAGAATGGGGTCGTGGGCTACTACCTGCAACAAGCGCTTGCGGGGGAAGCGGACCTAAACCGGGACGGAGCACTGAGCGCAGATGAAATGAGCCGGTACCTGTTGGGATACGCGGACTTCATGGCGAAAGAAAACGGCCAGAACATGGAAGTGAAGTACAAGGACCGGAACCAGAGATTGTTGGTGTTGGGAACGGGAGCGGTGCAACCGCAAAGGCCGGTCGTGAGTCCGCCCGCCGCTTCGAGTTCGGGGAGTTCGAGGGTGCCGGAAGGGATGGTGCTGGTCAAGACGGGAAGTTTCGATATGGGGAGCACTGGGGGAGACAGTGACGAAAAGCCAGTACACGAAGTAGAGTTGA
>DAOPKN010000280.1:0-1121 GCA_035391225.1 Thermotogota bacterium | reverse complement strand
TCAACTCGCCCGTTCCAAGCCAAAACACCAACTCGTCGACAGGCCCTACCCGACCCAAATCGGTCCTTCGCTGTCTACACTACCGGGGACGTACCACCCAAGTTTGTGCGTAACACCACGCACTTGGTGGCGGCCAACGAGTACCGAAGTTCGTTCGATCTTGTATCTGCGTTACCGTCGCCTGGAGCAAGCGTGCCCAATATTGAAGAGATTCTCTTGCCGGGTGCTCATAGCGATATCGGTGGTGGTTATCCACGTTAGATGTTGGAAGGTTCGATCAACCTGCATGTGAAGAAAGGTGGACTGGACGCCTTCGCCTTGTCATTAATGTGGGAGAGTGCCAGAAGGGCAGGAGTGCCGCTCCGTTTGCCGAATGTGAGGGATCGCACCGGAATCGACCCGCGCGGCATGTCCAATCGGCAGTTGGCACCGTACATTCATGACTCGCGTGTTGCAGTCTCGGGTGTGCTTGACTATCCGCTTGGTCGTCGTGAACGTACGATCCACTACGCCGATGGCACTACGCTTGACCTGGAAGGTGAGCAATTGAACAGGGTGTGGCGATCTCAACGCAGTTTGCCTGAACGTCTCAAAGAAGACGCCAATGGTCAGGTGGCGAGCGAAGCGCGATGAAAATGATTCCTGCCTTGGTTCTGGGGCTGATAGGCATCGTGGGAACGGTGACCGTTGGGCTTGCTCTTCGGTCTGGAGAGTCCGGCAAGATTGTTTATCAATTGGTTGGCCGCAATGTTGGTGTTCACGAGATAGAAGATGCTGGCGTCCAGTTTGTCGACTACACATGGTCGTGGGGATTTCTTCCACCTCGAGGAACAAAAATTTATAGCGATGACATTCCTCGCACACCACCTGAGGAGGTCAAGATTTTCTGGACCGTTCAAAACGAGAGTTTAGAGCAGGTTATGGCGGTCCCCGTGCCACCTGTTGGGCCGGTTGACGAGGATTGCATTCTGCGAGTGGAGTTCGACCCCGAAAAGAAACAGGTTGAAGTGTTTTGGACTACTGAGCTGTTCCCAGATTCCAAACATAGGGGGCCCGGTTCTTAATTGTTGTTCGGTGCTGTCCGTGTTTCTGGGGTGAAACCCGAACGACCGTTGTTGGCC
>DAOPKN010000279.1:0-1148 GCA_035391225.1 Thermotogota bacterium | reverse complement strand
ACCCCCGTGTTTGCCCGGGTTTCCTGGGACCGCCGCAGCCCACTGCGGCTGTTTTGACCCAAGATCCAAAAAGCCCCGAAAGGGGTTGCCCCTACTCGTTCGGTTCAGCTTTTTATCGGAGCCTTCCGGAGGAGCAAGAAACTCCCCCCGATTCCCAATCCACTCAACACCGCGAAGCTCGCCAATCCAAGAAAACCGTTCTGGGTGGGAACCCCCATGCTCCACAGGAAGAAATCCACGAATGCGGCGGTGGCTTTTCCCCCGGTGGCGTTGTGGACCACGAGCATCAGCGTGAGCAAGAACACCGGCGAAAGCCCCAGCAGGATCCGCGTCGTTTTGTTACACCGGTAAATAAGCAAGGAAAGGAACCAGCCCAGAACGATCGTCAAGAAAAACCACCCTACTTTCCACGCCAATTCCCCCAGGAAAGAATCGCTCTGGTATATCAACATGTACACCGTTTGGTAGGGTAAGAACACCCGCAGCAGGTACTTGGTCCCAAGATCCACGATGGCCACGAAAAGCGCCAATCCACTGAAAGCCAGCAGGGTGCCCTTGAACTGCATGAAGCGCGAAATCCCGTTGGCTTGCAGGAAGAAGAAGGGAGAACGAAAACTGGTCAACCCGGTGACGAACAGGAAAATGGCACTGGAAATTCCGAATCCGCCCACGTTATCGAGGGTCGCAATCTTGGTGTAGTGGAGAATGCTGAACAGAGCCACGACCCCAAACAAGAACAGGTAGTAAAACCCCATCGCCACCTTCGTTTCCGAAACCATGTACCGGCACACTTTTCTCGCTGTATGCATTTCCATCACTCCTCAACCGTTTGTCAGTGCAATAAAGAGCTTTTGCAGTTCCACTTTTCCACTTTCCAAGTTCAACTCGGATAGCTCTTGGATATCCTTTTCCCCAAGGCGCTGCAGCACGATCGCGGACTTGAATTTCCCCATGCTTTCTTCACCCATGCCCTTGCGGGAATCCAGGAAACGGTCGACATTCGTTGCTTCCCCGTACACCATGTAGGCCGAAGCGAGCAATTCTTCCACGTTCTGGAACAAGATCACCTTTCCCGCTTTCAACACGATGGTCTCTTCCAACACGCTGGACACTTCCTCGATCAGGTGCGTGGAGATGAGCATGGTACT
>DAOPKN010000278.1:0-1153 GCA_035391225.1 Thermotogota bacterium | reverse complement strand
CCGCCTCCAAAGCCGCTACAGGCGGCGCGGGGGTGTTTCCGCGTCATTGGGAAGGTAGATACCTTCCCGGCCCCTGAACGCGCCCCTGTGGGCTTTAATGGCCGTTCCGGGGGGAAGGATCACCGTTCTCCCCGGAACGCCCTCCTGCCGGAAGGAGACCGCACAATGTCTCTCAAGAAAATCGGCTTGATCCTGATGAGCCTGATGCTGCTCTCCGGGTGCGGCGTGGAAACGCTGTATAGCTCGGAGAAGGGTTCGTTTCCCTACGAGGTGGTTACGCCGCTCTTCTGGGCGAACGCAACGCATCACTATCAAACGGGAAACCTGATTGCCAACCTGTCCCCCCTGAACCGGATTTGCGCTTTCTCGGTCGTGTGGATCTGGATTGTCCTGTTAGTCCGGGAGGTCAGGATCGGCTTTTACAATCTGTGGGACTTTCTGGGGATCTTTCTCAAAATGCTGCTCATCCCCTTGGCGGCAGGGGTGATCCTGTTCATCGTCATGGTATTTCTGACCATTGCCATAGGGTTGCTGACCTATGCGTTCGCGGAAAACTTCTACGTGCTTGATCCGTTTTTCCTGTCGTTCGGCTGTATTTTCATATCGATCATCGGAGCCGCGTTGTTGATTTCTGGGCCGCTTTTGGAAATGAGGCACGCGGCATCGAGAATGAAAAGATCGTTCGGGGTTGCGTTTTCCGTATTAGAGCTTGGAGGCGTTCTGTTTACGATTACCGATACGGTCAAGCTGTTCTTCAACTAGCGCACGGCTCTGCAAACGCTCCCCCCTTGGAAAGCCATAATCCACTTTCCTTTCCTATTGCCCGGTCTTCCCTAGCAAGGCCCGGTTTCTGGTTCCTCTGGTTTTGAGACCCGTTCGCCGAAAGGCCGAACGGGTTGACCCGTTTGGCCTTGGCGACCCAAGAGCCGTAGCGGCGCGTCCGTCAAGGCCGTGCGCAGCACGCCCCGAAGGGGTTGAGCCTTGACGGGCAAGCGAAGCGAAGGCTAGGGGGTTTGGGGGCTGGCCCCCAATTCTGAACAACCCTGTGAGCGAAGCGAACGCCTTTTGCAAACCCCTGCCGGAATCGGGCGCGAAAAGTTGCTCACAATTTCGCCGCCCCAACTACAGGGTTTTAAGAAACTACAGGGGACTA
>DAOPKN010000277.1:0-1159 GCA_035391225.1 Thermotogota bacterium | reverse complement strand
CCTTTCCCCAAGTGGTATAATTTCCCTGGAACCGAACGCCAGGAAACCAAGGAGGCCAGCTGTGCCCAGCTACCACGATGCCCTTTTCCGTGAGACGTTCCAGCACCCGGAAGTAGTTGCAGATTTGCTGCAAGCAACGCTTCCGCCCGAGGTTGTTCGAGAGGTGGACTGGGAATCGCTGGAGCCGCAGAAAGACAGCTTCATCGGGACGAAATGGGAAGAATTTTCGGCTGACCGGCTTTTTCGAGTACAGATTTGCGGGAAGGAAGGCTACCTCTACCTCCTCTTCGAGCACAAAAGTTACCCAGATCCCGGAGCGCTGGTTCAATTGCTGGGCTACATTGGGCAAATCTGGCGACGGAAAAACGTTTTGGGAGAAACGGAGATATTCCCTGGGATTCCCTTGCTGGTGTACCAGGGAAAACGTTCCTGGAACTACCCTCCACAAATCAGTGGGATGATTCAGGGTTTCGAGCATTTGCCAGAAGCGATCCAGCAAGCCCAGCCGGATTTTCGTCCTTTTTTCATCGACGTATCGCACATCCCACCGGAAACGATTCGGAAGAAAGGGATTGCATGGGTGTACGTGAAGATGGTTCGCTCGATCCTGTTTGATGATTGGACCAAATTCGTCGAAGAAGCCCGGGAAGGCTTTGGGGTGTTGGATGCGCTGGAAACGACTGAACTAGCAACGCAAATCATGGAATTGCTGCTTCACTACGTCATGAACATACGCAACGACAAGAAGTGGGAAAACGTGGTTGACGTGATCCAGGACGTATCCCCGGAAAGGAGGGACAAGTTGAAAACCATAGCGGAAGATTTGATCCAAAGAGGTGTGGAAAAGGGCCGCAAGCAAGGGTTGGAACAGGGGCTGGAGCAAGGGCTGGAAAGAGGGAAAGCGGACCTTTTGTGGAAACTGATCCTTGCCCGTTTCCCCAAGGTACCGGATGAGATTCGACAGAAGCTCATGAAACTTTCCGGAGATCGGTTGGAAGTGCTGGGCATGGAGTTATGGGACATCCAAGATTGGAAGGACTTGGATAAGTTCCTTTGAAGACCATTTCACCGGAAACGGAATCTTCCTGGGACCGCCGCTCCCCAGTGCGGCTCACTTAGCGGAACGTAGGTCAAAAGAGCCGCAGTGGGCTGCGGCGTT
>DAOPKN010000276.1:0-1182 GCA_035391225.1 Thermotogota bacterium | reverse complement strand
CTCTTTCGCCCTTCCCCCTTCTTTCCGTACCGCAGCAAAAGCTGTTTGTGCTATACTTGCTGTATCCTTGGAATTAAGAGGTGAGGCCATGTTTCGCATGCCCGAAAAGATCACTTTCGCTCTTCCCGAACAGATTGGGAATACCGACCTGTTCGTGGGACGAAAGAGGGAATTTGACTACTTCCTCGGCGATTGGTACGACTACTTGCAAAAGAATTTCGCCATGAGCCAGGCTCTCCTCGCGCGGCGCAAGAAGGGGAAAACCGCTTTTCTCCAGCGCTTGTACAACATCTTCTGGAGTCAACCCGAGGGCAACGTTGTTCCGTTCTACTTCTCCCTACCCGAGATGAAAACCAGCCTCGCGGATTTTTCTAAGTCGTTTTTCACCGCGTTTGCCAACCAGTTCGTTGCCTTCGTCGAACGCAAAAAGGAAAGAGTGGCAAACCCTCCGGGTTTCGATGACTTGGAAGGGATCCTCTCTCCTTACCCAAGCCTAAAATCCAAGTTCTCCTCGTTGCTTGCCTACGAAAATACAGGGAACTGGGGTTTGATGTGGGAAACCGCAAGCAGTGCACCTTCTCAGCTCGCCGTCTCCCAGGATGTTAAGATCGTCCAAATCTTCGACGAGTTCCAGAACATCGACGCGTACGTGTATGACTACCGCGGGCAGCTCATCGATTCTGTAAGTGGAAGCTACCTGACGCTGGCGGAGAAGAGGCAAGCCCCCCTCATCGTTTCCGGAAGCGAGGTGCACGGGCTGATTCGCATCATCCGCCGACTGACCGACCGTTTCATCGAAAGCACCCTGGAGAACCTTCCCGAAGATGAGGCTCGCGAGGCCATCAGCGTCTACGCCGATTTCTCCGGCACGCGCATCGATGAAACCGCGGTCCAACGCATCTGGAACCTCACCCAGGGAGACCCTTTGTACATCAAGGCGCTGTTTGTATCCCGCTTCAACTCCCCAAAGGATTTCACTCACGAGGACAACATCGTGCACACCTACGAGATGGAAACCACCCGAGGGGAAATCTTCAAAACCTGGATGGAGTACATCCTCAAGGTGTTCTACGAGGTCAACCAAAAAAACGCCAAGCGCATCATGCTCTACCTGTTCCAGAAAGGGAAAAAGTGCAGTTTGCAACAAATTCGTGATGCCCTCAAGCTGGACATGTCCGACCT
>DAOPKN010000275.1:0-1186 GCA_035391225.1 Thermotogota bacterium | reverse complement strand
TTGGTGAAGGAAACGTAGTACTCGTAACTCTCATCGAGCGGGAAAATGGGTGTGATGCTATTCCCGTTCATCGCGAAGTCTTGTCCGGTGATTTTCAAGCGGCGGGGAGAAAGAATGGGGAAGCGTACCGCTTCGCTGCCCGAAGGAGCGTACACGAGATCTACAAGCGTGGCATTTCCGGTGGATTCTTGCCCAGAAATGAGCTTGAAAGCTTCCATACCCTGATCGTACACGTAATCAAAGCCTGTTTGGGGGTAGGAGAAGGCATCTCCACGACCCACGAAGGAAGCTTTGGGGCTGCCCAGGAGGCTTTCAAAGTCGAGCGTGCTGTTTTCCGAATCAAAGAAAACAAGCATATCATTCAACGCGATATCGTCATGCCCCTTGATGGTGATTTCTGCACCAGAGAACACTTCGATGCTGTGAATGAAGAAATTGGGTACCGCGTAGTTCTTGGCGGTGCTATACCATTGCCATTGGTCCTTGAAAAGGTGGGTAAATTGGCGGAAGTTGTCGTATGCATCGAAACCCGTGATTTCCACCATGGGAGTTTCTTCGTCTTCGTCAATCGTGAAGTTGGCAAACTGCGTTACCTTGCCGAGGTCGGGGTTGGGACCTCCCCAGCGCCAGTCGGCCAATTCGATCTGCATCTGGTAGTCCACGTGCTGGTCACGCCAGGTTCCAGGTCCGATGGACACGTCCACCACATCCAGTACTTCTGGCCTGGTCACGTTGGACAGGACGTGCTCCCGGTTGACGCGAACCACTTCGGGGTACACCCAAATCTTGAAGGTGGAGCGTTCCACGAAGGCTTCCTTCTTGATTTCCTGCACGCGCGTGGTGTCCAGATCGGTGAACTCGTACACGTAGGAGGTTTTGGGAAGGTTCCTGTGGTCCAGTTCATCCGTGTTGAAGCTGGGTGTAGGATCGTAGGGTTCTTCCCCCGGTGTGCGCATTGGACTCCAGATGGAGTTGTCATCGTCTTCGCGCAAAATGTCTCCGCGGCCATCGGTTTTCCACCAGTACTCTGACCTTCCTGCTGCGGTGGAAGGCATTCCGGGAATCAAGCCGTGGAAAACATCGAACCACTTGATCTGGGAGTGCGTGTTTCCGCCATCAAGCGAAGCAACGGCGTTGCTCACCAGGTAGTCGATGCCGTCGTCCACCAGTCCACTGGCGTAATCGG
>DAOPKN010000274.1:0-1201 GCA_035391225.1 Thermotogota bacterium | reverse complement strand
AGCGTCACGGTGGGGAGCCACAACCAAGTCTCCCTGGAAGCCCAACCGGAAGAAGACTGGGCATTCGAAGGCTGGTACGATGGAAGCACGAAGCTCAGCGATACACTTCTTTTCCAGGTGGAAGCCACGCAAGATAAAACGTACACTGCCAAATTCAGTGAAATCCCCGATTTCACGCTTACTGCCCAAAGCGATCCGGCAAGCGGGGGGGATGTGCGAATCAACGAAGGCAGCTGGGGGGATCAAAAAAGCGTGACCGTACAAAGAGGGACACTCGTGGAATTGGAAGCCCAACCCGAAGATGGCTGGGAATTCGACGGTTGGTACGAAGGAGAAACGCAATTGAGCGAAACCCTTCTGTACCAGGTGGAAGCGCAAGCAAATCGAACCTTCCAGGCAAAGTTCACGGAAATCCCCACGTACACGATCACCGCACAAAGCGATCCGGCAAGTGGGGGAGATGTGCGAATCAACGAAGGAGAATGGGAAGATGAAACAAGTGTAACCGTGCGAAGGAACACCGAGGTAACCCTGGAAGCGGATGCAGCCAACGGTTGGAACTTCAACGGCTGGTACGAAGGTAGCACGAAAGTGAGTGACAACGCGATCTTCCAAGTGGTCGCGGAAGAAGATAAGAGCTATTCCGCCAAGTTTCGCGAACAAATCGTTTGGTACACGATCACGGCGCAAAGCGATCCGGGAAATGGCGGAGACGTGCGAGTAAACGGCGGAACCTGGGGAGACAACAAAAGCGCCACCGTAGAAGAAGGAAGCCAGGTAACCCTGGAAGCAAGCCCTACGAACGGCTGGCGTTTCGATGGCTGGTACTCGGGGAGCACGCTTGTTTGTGCAAACGCCTCATACCAAGTAACCGCCACCTCCAACAAAACCTATTCCGCCCGTTTCAAGGAAAACTTGACTTTCTGGATGGGCAATACGCGGGGGGATGGTGATGGCCATCCAAATGAAGAACCGGTTCATGGGGTCTACTTCACCTACACTTTCTGGATTAGCCCGTATGAAGTCACTTTCAATGACTATGACGCCTACTGCGCGGATACGGGGGCTACTTATCCGTTTGATAATAAATGGGGGCGGGGAACCAGACCCGTTATTTACGTGAGCTGGTGGGATGCTCTCCGATATTGCAATTGGTTAAGTGAGCAGCAAGGATATGCCCGGGCATACAACGAAAGTACCG
>DAOPKN010000273.1:0-1201 GCA_035391225.1 Thermotogota bacterium | reverse complement strand
TTGCCGCGAGCTTATTGCTGCCGAACCGCCTTGCGCCTCCCGCAGCCAGAACCACGGGAGAAATCCGCACCCTTTTCCCAGGCGTGCACGTCACGGAAGCGTGGCTCCCGGCTGCACAAAAAAGCCTTCCGGCCACAACGAATCTGTCGGGCATACCTTCCGGAGGGACTCTACCTGGTTGCCTTCCCCAAACACTTTTCCGGAGAAAAGTTGACCCGTTCCCGCGTTGCAACTCCCGATTGCCGCACGGATATCGAAGCCATCGTTCTGCTCGAAGGTGTTTTGGGTGATGGTCAACACGGATTTGGAGGCCAGCAACAGGGCATCTTTGAAGTTTTGCCGGAAGGAGTTGTTAAGGATCGTCGCCTCGGTAAGACCCACGCTGTAGATGCCGCGGGAATTCCCCACGAATACGTTTCGCTCCACGCTACAGGGTTTTTTTCCGGAGGCGAAGAGCCCACAACCAAAGTTGCGGATCTCGTTGAACTGGATTTGGGTTTTCCCCCTTCCCACGAGGAACAGACCGTTACTTTGCACGGTGTCCATTTCGGCGCGTGTTAACGAACCGGTGATCACGTTATTGCTCACGAGAAGGACGTGGTCGAAGCTTCCCGCGCGGATGCCATCTCCCTGGCTTTGTATGGTGTTGCTCAGGATATCCGCGTTGCTCATCGCCAGGGAAATGGCGATGGTGCCCCCCTCGATGGACAGCGATTCCACGGTGGCCTTGGTACTGTTTTCAATCCAAATCGTGGGGATTCCCGGGTTGGCGGGACGGATCAGCGTTTTCTTGCGGTCCTGTCCTTTCAAGTGCAGGGCTTTTTGGAAGCGGATGTTTTCCACGTAGGTCCCCGGCGCGATTTCGATCGTATCACCGCTTTGTGCCGCGCGCACGGCTTCCTGTATCGTTCGAAAGGAGGAAGGCGCCGGTCCCACGAAAAGGGTTGCGGAAAAAAGAGATGTGGTGAAGAGCAAAACGGTCAACAGGAGCGGAACAAGGATGTGGGGTACTTGCTTCATTTTTGCACCTCCTGCAAAGTTCATTCCTTGGTGGTGGTGGAAACGGTGAAGATGGTTTGCGTGGGGAAGGCGAATTCTGCTCCCACGGCTTCCACTTTCTCTTTCATCTCGAGGTTGATCTGTTGTTGTATGTCCATGAAATGCCGGTAATCCGCATCCTCCACGTAGTACACCACGTCGA
>DAOPKN010000272.1:0-1203 GCA_035391225.1 Thermotogota bacterium | reverse complement strand
AGGGAAAGAAAGAGGAACCAGCGGTACACGCGGGGTAGCCAGCGGGCGGTTTGCATCTCAGTGTTCCTCGCAGTGGATGCCCAACACCTTTATTCTCCACTCGATGCGTGCCCGGATCCTTTTTCCCGTGCGTTTCCAGCCCAACCTTCGCGTGACTTCTTTCACCAACGAATCCCTGGAAAAACCGATTTGGAGCTGCTGCAGCCTTCTCAACATGTCGTCGATAACTCCTTCCGGTACATCGTCGATGCTATCGAATTCCACGGCAGGTGCTTGGAACCCGCTTGTCCCTTTTGCATCTCGTGCATCCAGAGATTGCACTTCCCGCTCCCGGGGCAACGGAACTTCCCTTGCCCCTAAAGCCCTCGGTTGGTTTTTCGCGGTTTCCAATTGCTGCTGGAGCAGTCGGACTTGTTTTTGCCGGTTTTGGAACCAGCCCGTGCTCCACACCCGGTGAATGCGCCAACCCTGCCGAACGAGCTGTTCCTGGCGCAACCGGTCTCTCTCGCGGGCGTAAAACGAAGAGTGGTAGCTTGCCCCGTCGCATTCCACGCCCAGAAGGTACTCGCCCGGTTGTTCGGGATCCACCACGCCCAGGTCGATGCGGTAACCCATGCATCCCACCTGGTGGTGAACCTCGAAACCCATCTTCTGGATTTCCTGAGCCACGTCCAATTCCAAGGGACTTTCCGGTTCATGGGCAACTCCCTCCCCGGGGCGGGGTAGCCACTCTCCACCCTTGCCAGCGCTTTGCACGTACTCCAAGTAGTCCCGTAATGCCCGTACACCGGCATTTTCCAACTCCCGGGGGAAATCCCGCGACGTGATGGATGAAACCAGCAACACCTTCTCCCGGGCACGCGTGATGGCCACGTTCAACCGGCGTTCCCCTCCCTTTTGGTTGAGCGGGCCAAAGTTCAATGTCATCTTTCCGTGCCGATCCTTGCCATACCCCACGCTGAAAATCATCACGTCGCGCTCGTCGCCTTGCACGTTTTCCAGGCTTTTCACGAAGAAACCGTCCAAGCGCTGCCGTTCCGGGGGAACCTTCTGCTTGATCTCCGGATGTTCTTTCCATAACCGCTCGAGCTCTTCCTCGATGGCTTCCGCTTGCGGGAGACTGAACGTCACGATTCCCAGGCTCTTGTGCGGTGTAACCTCGAAGTGCTGTTCCACCAACTCCACCACTCGCTGGGCCTCGCC
>DAOPKN010000271.1:0-1206 GCA_035391225.1 Thermotogota bacterium | reverse complement strand
CTTTTGGGACCGCCGCAGCCCACTGCGGCTCCTTTCGCCTTGCCTCACCAAATCCTTGCCGCACTGGGGTGCGGCGTACCCAGGAAACCAAAACCGCGGGGTCCTGCCTTTTGGGACCGCCGCAGCCCACTGCGGCTCCTTTCGCTTTGCCTCACCAAATCCTTACATTTCCCCTCAAGATTCTTTTAAACCAATTTAGTGCTATAATTTGATTTGTTTTGCGAAGGAAAAATTCTCCACGGGGGTGCCCCATGAAAAAAGGGATGGGTCTTTTCTTGCTTGCGCTAGCTACACTGGCTTTGCTCCTTGCTCTGAGTTCTTGCTTCGTATTTTCTGGAAAGACCTACCTTCCCCCGCAGGTCACACTGAAAAGCCCTGCAAACAACGCGACCGGGTTGGATACGAACGTGACGCTCCGCTGGGATGCCACACCCGGTGCGGTGCAAACCGCGATTTCCCGGCAGGACATCGCGATCCTGGGCTATATCGTGTATTTTGCCAAGGACACGGAGGCTTACGGTTCGCCCGAGATCACCATCGGCAAGCAACTGGAAAAGACCGGGCTGGAGCACAGCACCACGTACAAGTGGAAGGTCACCGCGAAGCAGAACGATGGAAAGTCGGCCACCAGCGTGGAGTGGAAGTTCACCACGGGCGCGCAAAGCTACTCCGCCCCGCAGGTGGAGCTGGTCAGTCCGTTGGACGGCGCCACCGACCAGGCCACGGCACTCACGCTTACCTGGGAAGCCACGCCGGGCAACCCGACCAATACAGGGGCACGGGTGGCAAGCATCGAGGAGTACCAGGTGTTCTTCGCCACAGCCACGTCCGCGCTTTCGACGCCGCATGGAACGACCACGCTCAAAAGCTATGAAATTTCGGGCCTGGACTACGAGACAGAGTACAAGTGGAAGGTGCAAGCGCTGCAATCCGATGGGGCTACGGCTACGTCCGATGAGGCCACGTTCTCTACGTTGCAGAGGCCATTCGACGGGTTACAACTCGTGCTCAAAACCCCTGCAAATGCCAGCACGAACCAGGCCACCGCACTCACGCTCACCTGGGAGGCCACGCCGGGAACCCATGCAAACGCTGGGGCCCGGGTGGAAACCATCGATGAGTACTGGGTGTACTTTGCCACCTCCACCTCGGCGTTCACCACCCCACACGGAACAACCACCCTCAAAACGTATGACATCAGCGGGT
>DAOPKN010000269.1:0-1215 GCA_035391225.1 Thermotogota bacterium | reverse complement strand
TGCAAGCGGATCCCCCCATTCAATTCACAAAGGTGAAATCCATTTTACCACATTCTCTGTCTGGAATCAAAAATGCGAAAGGGAAAGCGATTCGTGGAGATTCTGGGTGTTCCGAAGGGATTATTCCGAGGGGAAGATGGAATCGAGGAAGATTTGGATTTCTTGGTCGTACCGATCGGGATCCACCCGCAGCGACTGGGCATGGCCTGCACCTTGGGCAAGGTACAAACGTTTTTGCCCCGTCTTGGCTTCAAACATGCGGATGGAATCTTCCTTGGGGATCAATGCATCCGAATCCCCGTGGATGAAAAGCACGGGGCTACGGATCTTCTGAATTTCGCGAAGCGGAGACATCGCCTTGAGGGATGCCCCCACTTGGAAGCGTGCAAGCCCATCTGCCAAGTGGAGAAGGGGAAAGGAAGGAAGATGGTACTCGATTTGGAGCATGTGGCGGGACTGTTCCCACATGCCTTGGTAGGGGCAATCGGCGACTACGAAAGCAACCCTGTGATCGATGGCGGCGTGCAGCAAAACCGTGGCGGCTCCCATGGATTCTCCGTGCGTGGCCACCGTGGATCCTTCACCCGTTTTCTCCATCACCCAATCCAAAATGTCGACCAGGTCGTGTTTTTCGTGGAATCCCATGGAGCAGTTCTTACCACCGCTTTTTCCGTGGTAGCGGTGGTCGTAGGCAAGCACGTTCCACCCCCGCTTGAAAAAAAGGTCCATGTACTTGATGGACCCGTACAACGTGTAGGTGTGGCCATGGGCGAGCAACACGGTTTTCTTCGAATCGTGGTTGGGGAACCAGATTGCATGGAGTGTGTATCCCTTCGAGCTGGGAAGGAAAACCTCTTGTTTTTCCAGCCGGGAATAGCGGTCAGGGTCGATGTAGCCCGCCTCCACCTCGATGTGGAAGGTGCGGTCGTAGTCGAAGGTTTTTGGGTTAAAGGCTTTGCGGTTGAAAAGGAGACCAAACCAAAGGGCTCCGAGGAAAAGAACCAACAAAACACCCAGAAACAGGAAAGGAATCATGCTGCTTTTCGCTCACACGCGAATGGGCCTAATATGTCGCGAAAAGCCAAGATTCCTGATCGAGGGCAGATTGCACGTGTTGGGTGGCCAGCGTGGCAATCGAAACTTCCCCGGAAACGTAGGCTACCAATTCCCGGAAGGTGATCTTGCCATCGCCTTGCGAATCTGCATTGTAGGTGC
>DAOPKN010000268.1:0-1218 GCA_035391225.1 Thermotogota bacterium | reverse complement strand
GCAAGTGTAGCCTGGTTTCCCAGTTTTCTGCTCTCTTCGCATTGCCTCACCTTCCCTTCGTTCGAAGAATCCACTACTGTTCGGCCCTTCAGCGCTTTTGCACCTACTATGGCCTCTGCTGACTTCTTGCAATTGAGCCACGCATCACTACGTGGGTTCAACCGTTTCCGGTTGCCTTGCAAGTGTCAACACCGGTGGTAAACTAAGGAAAAAGCCGAAGAAAAGAGTGAGAAAAACCCGACAGGAAAAAGGAGAAAACACCGACGAAATTGTGGGTTTGGAGTAGACTCAGATCTGGTGAACGACCAAAAAAAGGGAGGGTAACCAGATGCTGGGAAAGAAGGAACGCAACCAGATCCATGTGTTGAAGGACATAGGGTATAGCCATGTGGCCATAGCCCAGGCGTTGGGGATACACCCCAACACGGTGAGCAACATCCTGAAGCAGGAGGAAAAGCCAATGCCCAAGAAGAGTTCTCTGCTCGACCCATTCGTCGGATACTTGCAACAACGCCTGGAGGAATACCCGCGGCTGAGTTCGGTTGTTCTGCTCGAGGAACTACGGGCTCAAGGATTTCGCGGGCAAATCTCCATCCTTCGGGAACGGGTGCGCACCTTGCGCCCGCCCAAAACACTTCCTTGCACCGAACGCTACGAGACTGAGCCGGGAGAGCAATTCCAAGTGGATTTCGGCCAGGGAAAGACCGTGATCGGTGGAAAGGTGCAAGTGGTACGCTTTTTTTGCATGGTACTGGGGTACTCGCGATTGCTCTTCGTACGCCCCGTGCCCAACGAGAAACTCCCCACGCTGGTGGAATCCCATAACAAGGCTTTCGAGTACTTCGGGGGATATCCCCGCAAGGGGTTGTACGATAACATGAAAACCGTGGTGACCTTGCTGGAGCGCAACAAGACGTTCAACACCAAGTTCATGGATTTCGCGGACTTCTACGGCTTTTCGGTGCAAACCCATCGTGCGTATCATCCCCAAACCAAGGGAAAGGTGGAACGGGTCGTTCCCTTTTACCGGAGCAACTGCCTGTACGGCAAGGAGTATTCCCACTGGGAGCAGCTCGAAGAGGCCACCCTTCGCTGGATGGAGAAATCCAGCCAGAGGCTGCACAGCGGGTTGAAAGAAATCCCGCTGCAGCGTTTCTTGCAGGTGGAGAAGGCCCAATTGCTCCCGCTCAGGCGCGTGTACCCCGTACGCCGCTTGGA
>DAOPKN010000267.1:0-1222 GCA_035391225.1 Thermotogota bacterium | reverse complement strand
AAAAAGAGGCGTACTTTGCGGGAAAACGCGCCCTCGTCTTGATGGAAGACAGCGGTTGGAGAGAGCTTGTTGACGCAGGATGGAACTTGCTGTGTGGAACGGATGAAGCCGAAATTGTCAGAAAGGCCTTGCAGCTGGGAAAGGCTGTTCCGGTTCCCAAAGGGATCTATGGAAATGGAGATGCTTCCGAAAAAATCGCGTCTTTCTTGCAGCAAAAATCCCGGGAGGTTCCGCATTGAAAGGGTTATACATCAACCTCCAGCGCTTTTTGGGCCCGAATACAGGTGTTCAGAAGAAAATCATGCAGCAAATCGAGGGTTTTCGAAAAGCGGGAATCCAAATGGAGCTGGTGGATTCCGTTTCGGCCGGGTTTTCCGAATCCTCCCGTAACCCTTTTCGAACTTTCCAGAGAAGGAAAGCTATCTTTCAAAAGGCCAGCGACATGGATGCGCAGCAAAGGGTGGATTTCTTTTACACCCGGTATTCCTGCGGGGACCCCTCCTTTTTGGCTTTCGCAAAGCAGAATGGCTCGCGGATCATCACCGAGCACCAGACGAATGAAGAAAACGAACTCAAAGCCACGGGAGAAAAGATCCGTTTGTGGATGGAAAAGGTGTATGGGCCAAGGGTTTTACGGGAAGTCGCTGCTATTGTAGGTGTCACGGATGAAATCATCCAGTATGAAATGAGCCGAATTGCTCCCCGATCCATTCCCAGTTTTTGCCTGGGAAACGGGATTGACCCCAACCAAATCCCTGTTCGAACCCCTCCTCCGTTTGACGGGACGCGACTCAACATGTTGTGTGTGGCGCACGTGAACACTTGGCATGCTTTGGATCGAGTAATCAAAGGGATGGCGGAATACACAGGTTCCACCCGAATTTTCTTGAACGTGGTGGGGGACGGGGCAATTCTCCCCGAGCTAAAAAGCTTGGTACGCGAAAAAGGCTTGGGACAAAATGTCAAGTTTCACGGGGTGAAAAATGGGAAAGACTTGGATACTTTTTTCGAGGCAAACCACGTGGCCGTTGGAAGCCTGGGGGTCCATAGGATCCACATGCAAAAGGCGGCAATTTTAAAAAACCGGGAATATTGTTCCCGGGGAATCCCTTTCTTCTATGCCTTTGAGGATGTAGATTTCCCGGAAAACTTCCCCTTTCACCTCCGGTTCCCAGGAAACGATGCCCCGGTTCACATGCAACCCATCGTGGATTTCGTGAAA
>DAOPKN010000266.1:0-1224 GCA_035391225.1 Thermotogota bacterium | reverse complement strand
GTATCTTGGATACCTTGCACTGGTTCGATTTGATCCAGCTGATCCCGCTGGAAACACTCCTTGAGTTGTTGACTTCCGAGCGCCTGCAAAAACTTCGTTCGCAGAGAAGGCGAGAAAACCTTGCAAATGCAAAAAGCATATTACGTGGAGAAGCTTTACCCTTTCCAAGATGGGATCATCTCGATGCTGAAAGGGCTCGACACGGGTTTTTATCTCACCGGTGGTACCGTCCTTAGCCGGGCATTCTTTCACCATCGGTTTTCCGATGACTTGGATTTTTTTTGCCACGAGGAGCCGGATTTCCAAGAAAGAGTACAACGAATCTTGGACCAAGTACATTTTTCAGGATGGTGCAAGGTTTCCGAACAGGTTCCGTTCCAATTGGACAGCGATTTTTCCCGGGTCTTCCTGGAAAGGGTTCCTTCCTTCGGGGTACCGATGCTAAAAATGGATTTCGTGAACGATGTGGGCAAGCATCTTGGAAAGATAATCCAACACCCTGTTTTGGGGACCATTGATAATCTGGAGAATATCCTCGTGAACAAGCTGACCGCGTTGGGGCGGTACGAACCCAAAGATGTGGCGGATACCTGGATCATTGCCAAGAACAGTTCCTTTTGCTGGAAGGAACGGTTTTTGCAGGCAAGGCAAAAGGATCTTGGTGTCACGCCGGAGGAATCGGCCTGCATCTTGAAAGGGTTTCCCATCCCCTTTTTTGAAAAGGTGCAATGGCAGCAACCTCCGAACCGGGAAACGTTCTTCCAGGAGCTAAGCCGGATCGCTTCCGATATGCTCAAGGGGGAAGAGAATCACCTGGCCCTGGAAAAGCGGTAACTCGGCTAAATGTAAAGCTTTCCCAGGGGGTATGGCAATCCCAGGAGGTTGGCTACGCGGGAATGACCCAGGCGCTTTGGGCGGAGAAATGCAGCTGCGTGTTTTTTCCCACCGTGGGAAGTTTCCGTTCCACGGGGTTGAACGTCACGGCATTGAAGAGCTCGCCGTTTGGCAGGCGCAGCTCGTATTCCACGCTGGATCCCAGGAACACGAACTTCTCGATTTTCCCCGTCAGGCTGTTCTCCCGGTTTTCCGTATCCTCGGAAAGCGATTCCGGACGAAGCACCACTTTCACTTGCTGACCCTCTTGTAGCCCTGGCGCGCAGTGCCCCACGACGGAAAGGTTCAGCGCGGGAACCTCCACGGATGCCTCCCCGTTTCGGTTGGAGA
>DAOPKN010000265.1:0-1231 GCA_035391225.1 Thermotogota bacterium | reverse complement strand
CTGGCTGCTTGAAAACATCCAAGGGAGTGGGAACACATATGGCCACAACATCGCAACTCCCAAGTGAATCAAAATCCCCGGTTGCTTTTAGCTTGCCTGATTTGACCAGAGTTTCCAAGTCTTCGTCAACAACATCCCCGATATAATTCTTCCCGGCATTGACTTTCTGGATTTTTGCGCCATCGATTTCAAAACCCAAAACCTCGAATCCCGCCTTGGCTTTCTCCACGGCCAAGGGAAGGCCTACGTACCCCAATCCGATTACCCCGATCCGGGCTCTTTTTTCCTGAATCTTCTTTTCCAGCATTGTAACATTCCCCCCCATTATCTTTCTTCAAAGAAATCCTGGTTCTCTAAACGTTGTTCCTCGGGGACTTCCCCAACGGGCTTTGCGGGAATTCCCATCACGATCGTTTTCTTTTCCACATTCCGCGTTACCACGCTTCCCGCTGCCACAAGTGCATCTTCGCCGATTTCCACACCCGGGAGAAGGGTAGCTCCTACACCTATCCTCGCCCCGGTTCGAAGGGTGGGTCCTTTGAAATGTGTCTTTCTCTCCTCTGTTCGTCCCACGAAATGGTCGTTACTGAAATTCACTCCCGGCGCGATAAAGCAGTAGTCTTCCACCGTGGAAAAGGCTGTGATATACGCCCCGGTTTCGATTTTCACTTTCTTTCCGAGTGAGCAGCAGTTTTCGATGCTTGCACTTTTTCCCACCACGGTGCTTTCCCCGACAACAACCCCTTCACGAATGCTTGCCATATCTCCCAGGAAACAACCTTTTCCCAAAATGGAGCCCTCGTACAGGATACAGCTAGCGCCAATCTTGGAATCCTCGCCAATTTCCAGGGGTTTCCATTCCTTTTGCACAGTTGTGGCACTCACCGCAGAGCGAAACGGTTTCTTTCCCAGGATGGACCCATCTCCCACGATAACGTTTTTTCCAATGACGGTTCCATCGTGGATGACCACGTTATGTCCAATGATCACGTTTTGGCCCCAGACAACTCCCGAACCGATCACCACATTTTTTCCCAGCAACACGTTTTCGGCCCTTGGAACCAGCCCTGCTTTTTTTGCTGCATCAGGCGGGGAAAACAGGAACGTTTTGGGGGATGTGCCTTTGGAAAAGAAGCAGGCCAAAGTTTCCAGTACAAATCCCACCTCTTCTTGGCACATTTCCGGAAAAACCGGAAGCGCAAGTGTCGTTTCACATGCTTTCTCGGTTTCC
>DAOPKN010000264.1:0-1249 GCA_035391225.1 Thermotogota bacterium | reverse complement strand
AGAAAAAAAACCCCGGGGTTTCCCGGGGTTTTCCTATCCGATGCAGTGAAAGCGGGGAAGGACTATGGGGTATGGGAATCGAAAACCACGGAGGCGTAGCCCACGACGTGACGCTGGTCGGTACAGGTTTTGGCACTTGTTACGTGCTTTACCAAGCGCGGTGTTCCCAAGCCGCTCAGCAGAAGCGTAGCCACGGGTCCAAACCCACACATGGATACCTCATACTCCGATATTGCGGCGTACATCTTCTCCACGTCCATCTCTAGCACTGCTTGCAACACATGGTCGTCTTTCTCCAGGGTTTCCTGCTCCGCCTGGTAATGGTTCATGTCGCTGGAGGCTACGAACAAAAGTGGCCTGTCCTTTTTCAGTTCCTGGAATACGCTTGCCATTTCCCGGGCAGTCTCTTTTCGCTGGTCCATCATGGCGATGGGAAGAATGCGGAAGTCTTGCCCATACACGAATTGCAAAAGGGGGAGCTGCACTTCCAGCGAATGTTCCCCCACGTGGGCATCGTAGTTGACCCGAGCGTAGTCGTACAAATCCAGGAATTTCTGGGAAAGTTCGTGGTCCACTTGCACCGTTCCAAAGGGTGTCTGCCACTCTCCCCGGTCCCAAACACTCACAGGTTTCCCCATTCCGGTATGGCTCGGGCCGAGCAAAACAATCGTGCTGGGAACCCCATGCTGGGAAACTTGCGCAAGCCCATCCGCTGCTATTGGGCCGCTGCACACGTAACCCGCATGGGGTAACATGACGCCCACACTGTTTTTGAGTGGTTCGTGCACGGGTTCGGGGATTTTCCCTGGCCCTTCCACATGCAGGAAAAGATTCTGGATTTGTTCACGCAGTTTCACAAGATTCGAAGCGTAAAAAATCCCGGAAACAGCGGGTTTTCTCTCCAATGTCACCACCTCCAAATTTCCAAGCCTCTATAAATTATAACACGTTACGGCAAAGTTCGACCAAGATGACGCAGCAACCCCATCTCTCCCCCTCCCTCAAGACAACTCCCACCACACCCGTGGCAGCAAACTATCCTTGCCAGGGCTATTCCCACCAATCGTGTCGCTGCATGTTGCATCGGGCACTTGCCCCCTATCTTTTCGCGCGTGAGGTAAGGGATTGCGGAGAGCTCCCATGGTACAATCGTGAACCAAGGCAAGCAAAATGCGCACAACATTTGCGCAATCCTGGGCAAGGAGCGGTGTATGGAAAACCAGGAAAAGATCCCCAAAGATGTTCGTGA
>DAOPKN010000263.1:0-1253 GCA_035391225.1 Thermotogota bacterium | reverse complement strand
GGTGGTGTATTGCTGGTAGGCCTTTCCAAGGGGATTCACCGGGTTGCGATCCAAGTGTCAACACCGGTGGTAAACTAAGGAAAAAGCCGACAAAAAGAGTGAGGAAAACCCGACAGGAAAAGGGGAAAAACACCGACGAAAATGTGGGTTTGGAGTAGACTCAGATCTGGTGAACGACCAAAAAAGGGAGGGTAACCAGATGCTGGGGAAGAAGGAACGAAACCAGATCCATGTGTTGAAGGACATTGGGTATAGCCATGTGGCCATAGCCCAGACGTTGGGGATACATCCCAACACGGTCACCAAAATCCTGAAACAGGAGGAAAACCAAATGCCCAAAAAGAGTTCTTTGCTCGACCCATTCGTCGGATACTTGCAGCAACGCCTGGAGAAATACCCACGGCTGAGCTCGGTGGTTCTGCTCGAGGAACTGCGTGCCCAGGGATTTCTCGGGCAAATCTCCATTCTTCGGGAACTGGTGCGCAAATTGCGCCCTCCAAAAACACTCCCTTGCACCGAACGCTACGAGACCGAGCCGGGGGAGCAATTCCAGGTGGATTTCGGCCAGGGGAAGTGCGTGATCGGTGGAGAGGTTCAAGTGGTGCGGTTCTTTTGCATGGTGCTGGGGTACTCGCGACTGATTTTCGTACGCCCGGTACCCAACGAGAAACTCGCCACGCTGGTGCAATCGCATAACCAGGCTTTCGAGTACTTTGGAGGCTACCCCCGCAAAGGGTTGTACGATAACATGAAAACGGTGGTGAACTTGCTGGAAAGCAAGAAAACGTTCAACACCAAGTTCATGGATTTCGCGGACTTCTACGGTTTCTCGGTGCAAACGCATCGTGCATATCACCCGCAAACCAAGGGCAAGGTGGAACGGATCGTTCCCTATTACCGGAGCCACTGCCTGTATGGCAAGGAATATACCCACTGGGAGCAGCTTGAAGAGGCCACCCTCCACTGGATGGAGAAAACCAGTAAGCGGCTGCATAGCGGGTTGAAAGAAATTCCGCTGCAGCGTTTCTTGCAGGTGGAGAAAGACCAATTGCTCCCGCTTGTGCGGTTGTACCCCGTACGCCGCTTGGAAACCCGCAAGGTTACCAGCGAGGGCAAGGTAGTATACCAAAACCGCATGGTGGACGTGGGCACCCAGTACGCGGGAAGCATTGTCAACCTGGAACAGCAAGGGGCTTCGCTGCACATCTACCAGCAAGATCAGCCCATCTCAAATACCTTCTTGGGAAACCTCG
>DAOPKN010000262.1:0-1262 GCA_035391225.1 Thermotogota bacterium | reverse complement strand
CAGGCAACCAAACCGTTTTTCCCCTTGACATTACGGTTTCGCTGGGTTATTAATAATTACATATGCTTATTGGATAACACAGGCAATTTTTTCAACAGGGGGGCACAGAGCATGCCGAGGACGAAACGGATTTTCATTTCACGGGAACACGGATCCCACCATCTCTATTCCCAGACGGTGGGAGCCGAGCTGTTGTTCGGCAGTCGGGAGAAGGAACAGCTGCTCAAGATCCTGAAGCGGTTGACGTCGGGTTTTTTCGTGGAGGTGCACGGATTCGCCATCATGTCCAACCACATCCACCTGATCGTGACCGAGCAGGAGGAGGCGTCGAGGCTGGCGAGCGAGTCGGAGCTTTTGGAGCGGTACCACCGGATCATGGGCCGGAAAGCGGAGCCTCCGTTGGGCAGCCACAAGCCGGACGGGAGGGTGGAAGTGGACGAGGACGGTGGAGTGGAGCGACTTCGGGCGCGGTTGGGGTCCATCAGCCGGTTCATGCAGGAGTTCAAGCAGAGTTTTTCACGGTGGTACAACAAGACCCATCAACGGAAGGGGTACCTGTGGAGCGACCGCTACGGAGACAAGGTTCTGGAGCGTGGGGATCACGAGCTGGTGTGCCGGAGCTACATTGATCTGAACGCCATTCGAGCGGGTATTTGCGGGCTTCCGGAGGGCTATCGCTGGAGCAGTATCGGTCTCCGGGTGCGGAGTCCGAAGAGTTGGGGCAAGCTTCTTTCTCCGCTTCCTGGAGAGAGGGACCGTCCGGAAGGTTTGTTCGACTGGTACCGGCAGTACCTCTATCACAGCGGCGGGATCGATGCGCCGGGGAAGGCGAAGATCGATCCGGAGATCGTGAAGTCTGTGGAGGAGTACCACGGGAGGTTGGGGATCGGAGATCTTCTGCGCTACCGGGTCCGGAACCTGACGGAGGGGCTGGCGCTGGGGAGCCGGGAGTTCATCGAGCAGCATCAGCGTTTATTGGGTCGGAAGCACATCGGGGCGCGCAGGCTCCTGGAGGGTTGCGAGCTGTTCGTCACCCGGGTGCTGCGGTCGCCGTAGTATAGAGAGTTCTTTTCGGGAGGGTTTTCATGTCATTGGTTCGGGAACCGGGGAGAGGTCTGTCTTTTGGGGGAATTTTGAGTGGTTTGGGGAGAGGATGTAGGGGTGTTGTCAGCGAAATTGGGTCAAGATGCATTGTCGTGAGAGGGAATTGCTTCGGGGGGAACGGGAGGGGGTGGAGGGAGGATGAAAAAAGAGGGGGAACG
>DAOPKN010000261.1:0-1265 GCA_035391225.1 Thermotogota bacterium | reverse complement strand
TGTGAAAGCGGCGTGTACTCGGAGGAATGGTTCGATTTTTCCAACGGTGGGGTCATCGAAGGTGAAGTGTTCCTGCAGATGGACCATACCAACGGCTGCTGGGTCGACCAGGTCGTGGGTTTCACCCGAGGCGAACCGTATTCCAACAGTTCTTACGATTCCGTGCAGCGTTCCAGCTTGTTCGCGTTCCGGCTTATCGGTGAGGCGTGTTGGGCTTCTGCCGAGGAGGAAATCGGCCATACCTGGCTCTCCGGGTACGGCATCCCCCGGCAGAACGCGGACCACTTGGTGAACCAGTGGGTGCCGTTCTCCATCCTCGTGAAACCGGATGGCTGGGTGGACCTTTCGGTCAACGGCAAGTTCGTGGCACGTTCCGATAAAGCAATCCCGCTGGAGGAACGCGAGCATGTGCGTATCTTCTTGGGTGGGCGTTCCTCGGATTACGGTGGACGCGTGTTCGTGGACTGGCTGGACGTTTCGTTCTCCGAACCCTCCCAGCAAGGGGGTGCCTATCCCTACGCCATCGAATGGGACTGCGCACAGGCCATTGCCGCCATTTCCACCGAACGCTTGCCGGGAACGATGGTTTCCGACGGCGTGTTCACCTGGGAGAAAACGTTGCGCTACTCGGGTTCCTCGAACAACTCCTACCGGTTGGACAGCGATCAGGTCAGCTTCCAGGTCACGCTGGATACCCGCCAGAAGAAGCTGGTGGCGGAGTTTGCCGATGCACTTTCGTTCAAGCTTTTTCTTGCTTGGGGAGCCAACCAGCGGACCGTGGACGCCCCGGACTTGTTCATCGCCCAGATGGGGCGGATGATCGCCGACGAAACCAAGTCGGGGGCAATCCGGTTGCAGGACCATGATTTGATGGATCGCTACTCGCTGTTCTGGTACGCCAAGTACAGTGACCGTATCCCGGTCCGGGTCGTGAACCAGACCGAGGAAACCTGGACCATCGTCCACGCGGAGATTTTCGGCAACCGCCTGTGGTTGCACCCGGAAGACCAGGTGAACTACCCCGCTACTTTCCTTCCGGTGGCACGTCGCTGGTCTCCCTACCCGGATTTCGAACCAGATGGCGTGGTGCGCAATTCCGGCCAGGGTACGTTGGGATTCGACCTGGACATTCGTTCGCCCAACCCGGTGTTCGTGATGGCGATCGCTGCCAACGACAACGGGGAATCCAGTTCCATTTCGCTGAATGGCCAGCCCTTCGTTTCCCGTTCCGGTTGCTGCGCTTCGTACCGGCAGACCAGCCTGGA
>DAOPKN010000260.1:0-1266 GCA_035391225.1 Thermotogota bacterium | reverse complement strand
TGCGGCTTCTTTCCCAGGGTTCTACGTTCGATCCTTGTACCATTGCCCCATGAAATCCTGGTATTCTCGTTGCCCTTCCCGGATTCTCCTCCACCAATCCTGGGAGTTCACGTACCAGTCAATGGTCTGATCAAGCCGCTCCTCGAAAGCCTCACCGGAACCCAAACCCAACTCCGACCGGATCTTGGAATCATCCAGCGCGTAACGCCGATCATGCCCAGGTCGGTCTTCCACGTGGCGAATCAACGACTCCGGCTTCCCCAGCCTTCGCAAAATCCGGCGAACCACCTCGATGTTTTGCCTTTCATTGTGCCCAGCAAGGTTATACACCTCTCCGTTCTTCCCCCGCTGAACCAGCAAGCGAATGGCTTGCACGGTATCTTCCACGAAAAGCCAATCCCGGCTTTGCTTGCCATCCCCGTACACGGGAAGGGGCTGGTCATGCATGGCCCGGGAAATCATCAGCGGAATGAGCTTTTCGGGGTACTGGAATGGGCCAAAATTGTTCGTGGGCCGGATGATGTTCACCGGAAGCCCAAAGGAATGGTGCTGGGCAAGCACAAATTGCTCCGCTGCTGCCTTGGTTGCCGAATACGGGTTCCGGGGGTGCAAGGGGTCCTCTTCCGAAAAACTTCTTTCCGATGCTTCCCCGTACACTTCATCGGTGGAGACGTGCACGAATTTCCCGACATTTCCCACCTTGCGCATAGCTTGCAGCAAAGAAAACGTACCACGCACGTTGGAGTGGAAGAAAGGCTCCGGATCGAGCAATGAGCGATCCACATGGCTCTCGGCGGCAAAATGGACAACCGCGTTGATTTGGGGCAACAACTCTTCCACAAGACCGGTGTCACAAACATCACCAATCACGACCACAACCCCGGGAAGTCCCAAAAACCGCAAGAAACGCTCTTTCCAATCCTCTTCCCGGGACGGAAAGAAAAGCCTCCCATCTTCCAGGCAACCCTGCACGTTTTCCAGGTTCCCCGCGTACGATAAAGCGTCCAAAACCACGATCTGGGATTCCGGTTCTTCTGCCCGAATTCCCCGGACAAAGGCACTCCCAATGAACCCCAATCCACCGGTAACAAGGTACCGCATTTCATCAACCTCCAAATCCAACTTCCACAAAGCCCTCCAAGGAAAAACCGCCCCCCAAGTGGAAAAAGTTTGTCCTATGGGTACGCCGCACCCCAGTGCGGCCCGTTTTTCGGAACCTCGGGAAAACCGGTTTCGCAAAAGCCATGGAAAGGTCAAAGCATGGAA
>DAOPKN010000259.1:0-1294 GCA_035391225.1 Thermotogota bacterium | reverse complement strand
AGGTCTCCGAGGAAATTTTAACTTGGCACCGGGGTGCTGGTTCTGTCGATTTCCTGTTGCATCAGACCAAGTTGCACCGTGTATCGCACTTTGGGACCGCCGCAGCCCACTGCGGCTGTTTTTTTTTGCCTCAGGAGAAAAAGGCTACGGAAAACGCCCGAAAAAAAGAGTACAATGAAATGGGGGAAGGAATATGTTAAAATAAAAAAACGAGGCAAAAAGAATATTGCAGGGGTGAGGGAAATGAGAGTGACGGGAAAAGGGATGTTCATACTTTACGTGCTGTTGGTTTTGGCATGCGCCCTGGGAATGGGGGCCAAAACCTACGCGCTGGTGATCGGAGTGGGAGAATTCAACGACCCGAAGATCCAGGCGTTGCCGGGAGCGCTGGAAGATGCGCGGCAACTGGCGGTGCTCTTCGAGCGGCTGGGCATCGCGAGCCCGGGGGATGGAAGCCTGGAATTGCTGCTAAACCCCACGGGAAACGAGTTGTACGGAGCGATCTTCAACTGGACGACCAAGGGAGAAGAAGGGGACCGCATGGTGCTGTACTACGGGGGCCACGGTGAAACGCTGGAAGAAAACGGAAAAGCGCGGACCTACCTGGTACCGAGCGATGGATTCTCCGAACCGCGTTTACTGCGGCGCAGTTGCGTGGATTTCCAAGAAGAAATCATGCCGCTGTTCGAAGAAAACCTGGAAGGAAAAGAAACGCTGCTCATCATCGACGCGTGCTACAGCGGAAGCATCCTGGGAACGCGGCCGTTGAGCGCTCCGAAGATCGAGTACAACGAATTCGGGGTACTGGCGCAAGCGCGGGGCATCCAGGTACTGGTATCGGCGGGAGGAGACGAACTCTCCCGGGAAAAACCGGGAGGGGGAGGGTACTTCACGACCGCGCTGATCGAAGGAATGAAAGGGGCGGCCAACGCCAACGGCAACGAAACCATCGAAATGGGGGAACTGGGAGCGTACGTGCAGCGGGAAGTGAAAGCAAGCACGGAAAACAAGCAAAACCCGCGGTACTTCGGAAACAACCCGGAAATGGTGATTGCGCAAGACCCTGCCAAAACCACCAACGAATTGAAACGAATGGTGATGGACCTCTTTTCGGACGGAAACATCTCCTTGGACCACTTCGCGGAATACGGAAAGATCCTTGGCCAAGAAGCTATGCAAGACACGCCGGTGCAGCAAAAAATCCGGAAGTACCTGGAACAGTACTACCAGGTACGAGACGTAGAAACGCTGAACACGATGACGCAAAAAGCGCTGGGGGAAGAAACGAGCGTGC
>DAOPKN010000258.1:0-1305 GCA_035391225.1 Thermotogota bacterium | reverse complement strand
TGGCGCTTCGTTTTGCAGCTGCTTGGTGGTGAAAAAGCTTTCCCGGCTGACCGTGCGCTGCCCGTTGGATTGCACCGCTTCCACTTTCCACTTGTAGCGTGTGCCGTATGCCAGGCTCGCTTTTTCGAGGCTTTCTTCCGCGGTGGCTTCAGGCTGCCCGTAAGGCTGGTCGGCCACCGCGAAGAACACCAGGTAGCCCAGGATGGTCAGCGCTTCCCCTCGGGCCGCCGCAGCCGCTTGCCCAGGTTGCCCATTCCATTGCAGCACCACGTCCAGCTCCAGGTCCGCCGCTTCGTTCGTCGGGGCAAGCAATTCCACGCGTGGAGGTTGGTCGTTTGCTTCGGTGACCACGCATCCGCTCAAAAGAAGGAACCCCACCAGTCCAAAACCCAAAACGGTTCTCCAGGCAAGCTTTTTTCGCATTTTTTTCCCTCCCATGCTCTTTGCCCCCTCTTTTGGGCTTCGGCAAGGAGAGTATACCACTTTAACTCTTGGGATCACCAAAACTCACTGGGGTGTGGCGACCCCAGAAAAATGTGGAGAAAAACAGAAGCTAATCGGTTCTGGAAAGGCGGAAACCCAATTTGGAAGCGCTATTACCAGGAAAACTGTAATCGCGATACGCCACGCGGTTGAGGATCGCGTTGCAGTTCCAGCAGCCGCCTCACCTGACCCGGTAGAAGCCAGTCCCTGGACCGATCGGATTCGTTTGCGCTCCATTTTCGTAGTCACCGATCCGATCGTGGCACCATTCCCACACGTTCCCGCTCATGTCGTACAACCCCAGTTCGTTCGGGGCTTTTTCTCCCACCGGATGGCTCTGAGAGCTGTTGCCAGTGTACCACCCCACGTCAGCCAGAGTGTCACTCCCCGCGTACAGGTAATCGTTGCTTTCCACTCCGTCGGTGATGTCCGCCATCCCTTTACCTTCTTGATATCGGTGGTAGGATTCCCGTCTTCGTCCAGCAACTCCCAGGTCGTCTCACTGTAGGCACGCGGAAGTCCCGAAACATCGCTCAACCAGTTGCAGTATCGCGCGGCATCTTCCCAGCTCACGTTGATTACCAGCCGACTTCCCCTAGCCCCAGGAACTGCAACAACCGTTTTTCCCCACCGGAAAACCGGGAAAACGCGCGATCGAGATTGTTTCCATCCATCCCAAGGCGCGCGGCTTGGACACGGATGTTTTCTTCCAGCTCGAAACCTCCCAGTTGCAGGTAATCGCCGATGGCCTGGGCGTAGCGCAACGGGGACAGCACGAACTGCAGGGCACTGCCGCAGAACTCCCCGGGGGACTGTTGCAAC
>DAOPKN010000257.1:0-1328 GCA_035391225.1 Thermotogota bacterium | reverse complement strand
CACCTTCACCGTCCAAAAAAGCTCCTGCCCCCATGCCAGCCCCGGGTTTTCCCAGGTGTACTCCGATTCCCCCGTCACGTCTTGCTCTAGCACATCCCAGTTTCCATCCGAGTTTCCCACAAGCAGCGTGAGCGAATCGATTTGCCCCCCTCGTTCGAGGGAAGAATCGGGTGATTCCCCGGGGGTGGCCGCAAAGGTAAACCGGATCTCCTGATTTGGCAACACCCTATCCCCTTGCGCGGGAACCCCAGTGCTCACAAATGGAACCCCACCATCCGGGGAGAGTAGGGAAAACCCGGGTCCCTGCGCCTCGGAAGATTCCTTGCCGTCGCACAACGCTTTGATAAACCAGCTGTAGCTCCCGTACGGCATTCCATGGTCGGGCGGGATGAAATCAAACGGGCTCCCCGGGACGGGAAGGTTCAGAACCGCCCTGGAACCCTGTACTTCCGCACACACCAGACGAAGGTTGTACCCCGTGGCTCCCCCAACCTCGTTCCAGTTCAAGGTCACCAGGCCTTCACCCATCACCACCGCATTGGGACCAAACGTGGGGGCGGGAAGGTCAAAACCTTTCACGCAACAAACTATCAAAAAGACAAGGACACACGGAACGATCCAAACCAGCCAACTCCGGTTTTTCATCCCTACTCATCCTCCCTTGTACCTACCTTTACTCACTCCATTATAGCACTATCAGGGGGAAAAGTACGGAAACTGTATGTGGATGGAACCGGAGAGACAAAAAGGTTTTGCCTTTTGGGAACGCCGCACCCCAGAAAAAAACGGTGACCCGAAGGCCACCGTTTGAAAACCAACTCAAAAGATTCCGATCAGCGAACGCTCGCGTTTTCTGCAATTCCGCCGGAGAACTTGCTCACGGCGATGTTTCCATGCACGTCGCGTGCTTTCACTTCCAATTCCACGGTTCCACCAACAGGCAACGTGAAGCCCTTGGTGTCGATGCGGAAGCCGGTCTTGTCGGTCTCCAGCTGCTTTTTAATATCGTCCTTGCTGTACACCTTGAGGGTCGCACTTCCCCCGTTTCGGATGGTGAGGGTGGCAGCGAAGTCATCGTAATCGGGGTCGACATCTTCATCGAACACGAAGTCCACGAAGTCGTCGGTTCCAATTGCCGTACCATCGGTGTATCCCTGCACGTAGGTCAACGTGGGTGGCTTGGTGTCCATGCAGTAGCCAAACTCGTACACGTAGGTGTTGCCTTCGGTGTCGGAGGCCTCGATGGTGAGCGTGGCGCAAGTAGCATCCGTTGTGATTTCCGTGGAAGCGTACATCAGAACTTGCACGTGCCACTCGTCTTTCACGTT
>DAOPKN010000256.1:0-1330 GCA_035391225.1 Thermotogota bacterium | reverse complement strand
GTAACCCGGGCAAACACGGGGGTTTGCCCCTACAAACTCTTCACGCTCCTGAATCCACCCCTTTTCCCCAGCAAGCGCGCCGGGCTGTAGGGGCAGGCCCCCCTGCCTGCCCGCCCTTGCCCCCTGGGACCGCCCCGCCCCAGAAACTCCCTGCTGTGATATAATTCCTGGTGTTTCCATTCCGTTTTGGCAAGGGAGAACCCGCCATGAAAAAAACCGTTTTCACCATCTTGCTGCTATCCCTGTTGGTCTTCACCGCGTGTGAACCCATCCGTTCCCGCGAACACACCCTGGAAAAATCGGAACAAATCGTGATCGGTTTCCCCTACCCTTTCCAGATGGATTCCCAGATCTACTACCGCGAAGGAGCGTTGCTGGCGGTGCAGCAGTTGAACGAAAACGGGGGGATCCGGGGGAAGACGGTGCGCCTTCTCCCGCTTGACGACGGGGGATCCATTACCGGAGGGCTCAAGGCGGCGCAAGTACTGGTGGAAGACCCCTCGGTGGTCGCAGTGGTGGGGCACTTGAATTCCCGCGTCACCACGCGCGTGGCCACGGTGTACAACGCACAGGAACTGATCATGATCACCCCGGCATCTTCGGCACCGGACCTCATGCAACCCAACTTTTCGTTGGTGTTCCGCACCATCCCAGATGATCGCTCCGTGGTCGAAAGAATGTTGCCCATGATGAAGCAAAGCGGTTTGGACCGCGTGGCGATTTTCTACGCCAACGACGATTTTGGCAGGGGCGGTGCGCTTGCCATGGAGCAACTCGCTCCCTCTTACCATGTACAAGTTCTGGATAGACTGAATGCCATCAACCAGTCCAACATCTCCCACGTGCTCGATCGCTGGAGAGCATTCGGGGTGAACACGCTCGTCGTGGCCGAAGCCTTCGACCGCTCGCTGGAAGTGATCCAAATGGTGCGCAACCGGGGTTTCGGAGACACCGTTGTGGGTGTCTCCGGGTTGGATTTCCCCGGCTTTTTCGAGAGCCTGGGATTGAATGCCAACGATGTCTGGATCCCCACCCACTTCGATCCGACTTTCCCCGATCCAGGCGTGGAAGGCTTCGTGGATGCCTTCCGCGAGGCTTTCGGGGTGGAACCAGACCTGTGGGCCGCTCTCACCTACGACACCGTCATGCTCTTGGCCGACGCCATTGAAAGGGCACAGTCCTTCTCGCAGCAAGCCATCGCCCATCAACTTCACCAGACCCAGCACTTCCCCGCCGTTACCGGGGTTTTGCGCTGCCAACCAGACGGGAACTTCACGGGCAGCCATCTGTTCCTCAAGAAGTCGGTGGATGGGCAATTCCAATTCGTACA
>DAOPKN010000255.1:0-1332 GCA_035391225.1 Thermotogota bacterium | reverse complement strand
ACGTGGAACAGCTCATCGAGCACCCCCAGGTACACCTCATCGGACACCTCCACCTGCCCGTACGTGAACAGCGGCTTGAGTGGAACCACCCCCATGATCCAGGCGGAGAACGTGGCGATATCCATGGACAGCTGGATGGTGGCCTGCGACTGGTCCACGCGCAGCAACCGGCCGTTTTCGAAGTGCAGCGTGCCGTGGAAGGCATTTTCCGGTAGGAACGAATCGTCCACCTGCAAACCCAGCGTGAGCGTTTGCCGGCCAAACACCCGTGCCTTGCTGCGTTCCATCCAATCGGCGACATCGAGCACGCGGTACATCAACCCGCTTCCCTGCAAGTTGGTCTGGTGCGAAAGGAAGGGAATCAAGAAATCGCTGCCGTCGCGGGGGTCGTTGAACATGTGGTGCAGGTTCTCGTCTTGCGTATCGATGATCACGCGGTGCACCTGGTCCTTCTGGGAATGGAAGAAGCTGCAGAACACCCACAGCGCCTCGCGGTCGAGCGGCACCAGCTCGGACACCACCATGTTGTTCTTCCCAAAACCCGTGTAGCCCTCTTGCTTCTCGAAGTGGAACGTGAGATACCCTTTCAGTTCGCCCTCTTTGCGGTACAGCACCACCTGGTTTTGGAAATACTTGCGATGCTGTTCCTTCTCGTAGTTGGTGCGGTACACCATGCCATGGGTCTGCTCGCAGTACCGGTCGTAGCAGCCAAACACGTCCTCGAGGTCGGCAGGCGTAGCGAAAGACAGCTCGCTGCCGGGAAACCGGTTGGGAAACTGTTCCGGGGGTACGGCGTAGCGGTTCACTTGCGTGGCGAAACCGAAGCCCATCTTGCGGTAGAAGTCCGGTCGGAAAGGGTAGAGGATGGCGAAAGGAAAGGAGCGCTCGCGGTAGTACTGCAGGAAGAAGTGCAGCATCTCCTTTGCGATCTTCTGCTTCTTGTGCAGCAAGTCCACCGCCACCATGCCGATGCCCCCCGTGGGCACCTTGCTGCCGAACGCGTTCATCTCGAAGTCAAAAAAGCGCATGGCGCCCAGCAGGGCACCGTCACGGTAGTACCCGAAGTTGTGCCGCTGCGGATCGCCGCTCATCGACTGCAAGTCTTCCTGCGCAATTTCCTCGAAATGCTTCTGGTCCCGCATCTTCCAATCGGGGTACGCCCCGCGGATGAGCCGGAAGAAAGCTTGCTGGTGCTCGGCTGGAACACGCTTGATTTCAAACATGGAATCCCCCCAAATGCAATGGAATTTTCTGAAAAGATTTTACCACACGGTGGCTGGAATTGGGCTTTGCGCTGGAAAAAGGCTGCGGAAACTCCCCGGAAACCATGTA
>DAOPKN010000254.1:0-1343 GCA_035391225.1 Thermotogota bacterium | reverse complement strand
GGCGCCAGCGGAAGGCACGGTGCGCATGGTCACGTAGTTGTTGCCCACGATTTTCTTCACGCCCTGCGTTGCCCAGAGCAGGAAGGATAGTTGTTGCAGGCTCAAAGCTTCCTCGGAAAACGCCCTCCGGCTCACGCGTTGCTCGATGAGCTGGAACACGTCGTTTTTCACCAGTTCCGCTTCATGGTAGGCTGGCAACGAAAAGTGCTTGGCATCCTCCGGTACGGCTTTTTCCAGGGGTGGGGTGGGCACACCCTTTCCCTGGTCTGACTCGAAGTTGGTGGTCTGTTCGAATCCAAATGACTTGCAAAAATCCCTTCCATGCTTTCTCCAATCACTCATGTTGTACCTCCGTGTCATCGTCTTTTCCTCCCTCCAACGGTTCCAGGACCGGGGGAAGGGTCCATTCAAAGCCAAGCCGTTGCCATTGCCCTTGGTACATCGTGTAGGTGGTTTGCGCGTGCCGCGCGATGAAGTGGCGGTCGTGGCTCACGAAGAGCAACCCGCCGGGAAACGCTTCCAACATTTCGTCCAGCACCTGGCGCGATTCGATGTCCAGGTGCGCCGTGGGCTCGTCCAACACGAGGAAATCCGCTTTCGCCAGGATGGAAGCCACGATCGCCACGCGCATGCGTTGACCACCGCTCAGCGTTTCCACCAGCTGGAAAACGCTTTCACCACGGATCAGCGCACTTCCCAAGATGTTGCGTACCTTCGCCTGGTCCACCCCGTACACCAGCAGGTTGTCGAGCAGAACCCGGGCGCGGAAAAAGCCCAGCAGGTTCTGCGGCAGGAAGAAAACCCGCACCCCTGTATGGCGGTGTACTTCGCCCTGCGAAGGGGATAGCTTGCCCAGCAAGCACCGCAGCAACGTGGTCTTGGCGCAACCGTTGGGTCCCACCAGCCCCACGCGGCTGCGCGTGGTAAGCTCCACGTTGACCCCCTCGAACAGGGGCGTGCCGTCAAAACCGAACGAGAGCCCGTGTGCCTGCAGGAATGGGCGGGACTGCACCTGGTACTCTGGGAAGCACAATCGCAAGGGGCGGGGCACGAAGGGACGCGTGCTTTTCAACTCCTCCACCTTCGCTTGCGCCCTCTTCTGGGACAGCTTGGCGCGTTTTGCCAGCTTGGCAGACTTCCTGCCCAGGTGCCCCCTGTCAATTGCCTTCTTGTCTTCCACCGGTTTTCCCCGGGAAAACTTGCGTTTTTCCACCTCGTTGGACCATTTCATCTTCTGGCACGCGTCCCGTTCCAGCTGCAGGTAGGCCTGGTACACGTCGCCCTGCGTGGACAGCACGAACTGCAGGGCACTGCCGCAGAACTCCCCGGGGGACTGTTGCAAC
>DAOPKN010000253.1:0-1361 GCA_035391225.1 Thermotogota bacterium | reverse complement strand
CCTGGTGACGGGGTTGGCGCACCAACCCCGTCACCAGGCATTCCTACGCCGCGGAATGCCTGGTGACGGGGTTGGTGCGCCTCTACCAGCAAACCGGGCAAAACCGCTTCGCGCTGCTGGCGGCGCTGGCGATGGGATTTTACTACGGCAACAACCCGTTGCAACTTCCAATGGCAGGACCCAACGGCGAGGGCTACGACGGGATGGAATCCGCGTTTATCAACCGCAATTCCGGTGCGGAATCCACCATTTGCTTCCTGCTGGCCAAGAACGCCGTACAGAAGCTTCCCCCCGATGTACAGGCTTTGCAAACTGCCAGTGTACTCCATTCCGTGGGCCCCATCGTACTGGAGGCCGAGAAGCAAAACACCGGGCTCTCGGACGCCAAGGACGTTCTCGTACGCGGCCAAGAAGGCCTGGAAGGCGAATACATCCAGTTCCGCGTGGCCCAAGAACGGTTGGAAACGCTTTTTTACCCCGCCTTTTCCGGGCAATTCCCCGCGAACACCACCGCCCGCGTGAGCCGCGGAGACAACCTCTCCGAAGCGCAAACCACCGCGGAGTTGGAGGGATTCCTGCTTTTACCCGCCTTTCCAGCTGATCCCGTGGATGAGGAAAAAGTGGGACGCTTGCTCTTCTCACTCCGTGCTCCCTCTGCGTTGCGCGTGGACCAAATCTTGCTGGTGCCCACGGTTTTCGGGCAATTCCTGCAGCTCCGGAAAACCCAGCTCTTTTGGGGGTGGAACACCTCGTCTTCCGCTGCTACCCTTTTCTCGGGAGGACAGCAGTTCGACTTCCAACCCCAGGAGTGGAAACTCCAACCCGTGGATTCTCTCGCGCTTCCAACGTCCCAGCAGGTACTCGAAACCAACCAGGTTGTCGTATCGCTCGTACCAACCCAAGAAGGTGCCCAACTGCTGGACCTTCGCCCCCTGTTCAACAACGATGGCATCGGCACGCTACGCGGAGGAGGAAACTTCGACAATCCATCCGGCACCCGCGGGGCGTATTACCCGGTGGAGCGGGTACAAGAGCTGCCACTCGTGGCAAACGGCATCTCCTTTTCCATTGCGGAAAACGAGGAGGGAATGGACAACCTGGTTCTCCAATCCCAGCACATCCAGATCAGCAACCCCATTTCCCCACGTGAACTCTGGATCTTGGGCAGCTGCGACCACGGAAGTTATTCGGGTTGGATCGATCTGGGTTTTCAAGATGGAAGCGTAGACTCGATCCCCGTAGCGTTCTCGGACTGGTGCGGTCCCTTGGAAATGGGGGAAGACGGCTTCTTCTCCATGGACTACCGCTACAACTCCGCCGGAGACAAGGAATGGATATCTCCCAAGCTGTTCTGGATCAAG
>DAOPKN010000252.1:0-1383 GCA_035391225.1 Thermotogota bacterium | reverse complement strand
GACTGGGCAACCTCGAAGTTCACGTACAGGCAACGGTATTTCCCCTGGGCATTGATGTATTGTTCCAACGCCCGCAGAGAAGAGGTTTTCCCCGTCTGCCGCGGAGCGTGGATCACGAAGTACTTCCACTGTTCGAGGAGTCCCAGCACCTCTTGCAGGTTTACCCGGTGCAACGGGTCCAGGCAGTAATGGCGATTGCAATCCACCGGTCCGGCCGTGTTGAAAAAACGTTCCATACCCCGCACCTCCCTTTCCCTTGATTATAGCAGAAGCCGAGGAGTTTTTTCCCCACACCAAAGACGCGTTGCCCCCTGGGACCGCCGCAGCCCACTGCGGCTCTTTTGCTCTACGTTCCCTGAAAATTCCCGGGCACCTTTCTGCAAGGCCCCCGGGAACCTTCGGATTTTTGGCGGGCATTCTCCTCCCGCGCAGGATGAACCCCGGGACAGTTCATGGACTCGGCAGGCATCCGTGAACGCCTGCCCCCTGCCGAAAACCGTGCTGGCGAGGCGCAACCCCAGGTTGTTGTTGCTATTGCCGGGTGAGTTGTTGTTGCGATTGGCCACGCGGCAGTTGCTCGCGTTGTTGTTCCAGCTGCCGCCACGTTTGACCCGGTTGGAGCCAGCCTTTGGGTGTTCACCCGAATAGAGCCCTCCGCAAGCGAAGCGTGTTTGCTCCGCCCAGATGGCCCATAATACTTTGGGCACTTTGCAAGAAGTTTGGCTCGGGGAGCGAGCCGTCTTTCCATTGCCGTTCGCGAAGTCGCAAATGGCCCAGGCTTCGCCGGAGGTTTTTCCCCCGCAGCCGAAGAATGGCCGGAAACACCCGCATCCCCAGGAATCCCAGCCCGTGCAACCGCGTGTTGAGCTGCGTCGCGCTGGCCTTGGTTTGCAGGTGAAAACACGTGTCCAGTTTCGCTTCCACCTTCTTTCGGAGTTTCTTCAATTCCTCCTTCTCCTGGGAAAAGAAGACGAAGTCATCCATGTAGCGCATGTATCCCTTGGTTCCCAAACCGTCTTTCACCCAGTGGTCGAAGGGGTCGAGGTACACGTTGGCGAAAAACTGCGAGGTGAGGTTGCCGATGGGCAGTCCCACCGTCTCAAACTGGGGGTGGTCCACGATGGTTTTCACCAATTGCAGCATCTTTGGGTCCTTGAGTTTCTTCCCCAGCGTTTGGAGCAGGATGGCGTGGTCGATGCTGGCGAAGTACCCGGAAATGTCCATCTTCAGGTACCACTCGTTGCGTTGCAACAGCTGCTGCGCCTTTCGGATGGCACGATGCGTTCCCTTTCCCTTGCGGGTGGCGTAGGAATCGGAGATGAAAAGCTTCTTTCCACTCTCCTCGATCGCGCTTTCCAACTGCTCGTACTGCGCGAACGACAG
>DAOPKN010000251.1:0-1392 GCA_035391225.1 Thermotogota bacterium | reverse complement strand
CATTAGCAGGTTTCTTGGTTCAAACCACCAATGAGGAAAATGGAGTTTTCTCACTCCCGATTCCTCGAATAGCCTTAACCCCCTGAAAAATGGTATACTCCTCCGGAACTTCACCTTCATATTCTTCACCTCAGTACGGAACAGGGAGGGAAAAACAGATGAGCTTTTTCGCCTGGTTACGCGAAGAAAAGGGATTCGAGTTTCGGGTGAACCTTTGCTGTAGGAAAACCGCAACGATCACCAACCCCTCGGAACGGTTGCACGGAGCGATCTTAGCAACCCTTTCGGCGGAAGAACCCTCGCTGGATCTGCACCCATCCAACAAGCGGGTTTCCTTTTCCCTTTCCACCCTGCTTTCTCCCGGTGCGGGATTCCCCCGGGAATTTGGAAAAGGCCAGCGCTACTTCTTTCGCTTCGCGGGATGGGGAAAAGAACTGGCAAACGTTTTCTCCGCGGCGTTAGCTTTCCATCCGGTGCTGAACCTTGCGGGGGTAGAGTTTGACGTAACGGGGTTGGAAGAAAAACAAGCCAGCTACGATTCCTTTGCCAACCTTCCAAACATCCTAAACCTTCACTTCCTCACCCCGGTCACCTTCCGCATCGACAAGAAAGTGAACCTTCCCTTCCCCGCCCCCGAGCAACTTGCGGCAAGCTTGGGAAAATTGCTTGACGATGGACTAATATATCCTCCGCTCTTGCGAAGACTGGAAGGGAAAACACGGGCCATCCACTTTTCGCGCCACGTACTGGTTGGATATTGCGGCTCCATCCAAATCGAGACCCCTTTCCCCCAGGTTTTTGCCTTTCTGCATTTCCTCGGAACAGGCTATTCCACCGCGCGCGGCATGGGAAATACCATCGTACGCGAAGTGCAACCCGACCTCTCTTTCTACGGTTTGCGCGCGCGGAAAGGGGAAAAAGAAACTTGACCAAGGCACAGCGCATGGTGGAACTCGTGCGATCCCTACTGACAGGAGAAAACGTCAGTCCCAAGGCCTGGGCAGAACAATGGGGTGTCACCGTCAGAAGCGTCGAACGAGATATCCAGGACTTGAAGAATTGGTGGGGTCCAACCTGCCTACATCGCGCGGATGGGATCGTTTTGGCAGAAACACTGGGAAAATCGGTATCCGAATCCCTGCTTCAACTCAACCCCAACCAGAAGAAAGAATTGCTCATCCTTTTGAACCTGGGAGAAAACGTGCTCTTGGAAATTTTCGGCTCCTCGCTCGAAGACAGCCGGCAAAAACTCGTGTCCTCGTTGAAAAAAGCTTCGCTCTCCCACGCCTTCGAAGACCGATCCCAAATTTACCATTTCTTGGCGCTTCGCAGTGACTCCATCCGGATCGAAGTTGCCGAGGAACTGGAAAACGCGATTTTGGGACAGCGAAG
>DAOPKN010000250.1:0-1396 GCA_035391225.1 Thermotogota bacterium | reverse complement strand
TGGCAAACGAGGAAACGTACTGGATACCGGGGTTCAGGGAAGGGGAAGTACAGCTGACGTACAACCACATGCAATGGCTCCTGGGACAAATCGTGCGCGAAAAGGGAGGAGTGGACCAGAAGCTGTTTGAAGAGCGGGTAGAATGGTTGAAAACAGTACTCTGGTGCACCTCGGAAATGGTGCGGGTAAGAGGAGGAACATTTCGAATGGGGAATACACGGAATGACCCGGAAGGGAATATTGAGGAAAAACCCCACGAGGTAACCCTAACATATGATTTCTGGATGGGGAAATACCCTGTTGTATTTGCAGAATACGACCAGTACTGCCGGATAATGAAGGAAAAACCTCCAAGTGACGAAGGCTGGGGCCGAGGGAGCCGGCCGGTGATGAACGTAAGCTGGTTTGATGCGATCGGATATTGCAACTGGCTGAGTGAAAAAGAAGGGCTGGCGAAGGCGTACGACGGAAACGGGAACCTGTTGGACGGGAATGGAAGAACGACAAGAGACATCACGAAAGTAGAAGGGTACCGATTACCGACGGAAGCGGAATGGGAGTATGCGGCGCGAGGGGGGCACAAGAGCGAGGGGGATTACAAGTACGCGGGAAGTAACGACTTGGACAGAGTGGGATGGTATGGGAACAACAGCGGGAACAAAACGCACCCAGTAGGGCAAAAGGATCCAAACGAGTTGGGATTGTACGACATGAGCGGGAACGTGTTGGAATGGTGCCACGACGGGTACGATAAAAATTGGTATAAGCAAGGAAGCCAAACGAACCCCGTGGGACCGTCTCAGGCTTGCTCCTACCGGGTCAGACGTGGCGGTGGCTGGGACGACAAGGCCCACTTTTGCCGCGTGGCCAATCGCCTCTACCACGGCCCGTCCAATAGCTACTACCACCCGGGGCTGCGCCTATCCAGGACCTATTAACTTTTGCTTTTTACCCTTTTTACCTTTTTCCAGGGGGGTACCCCCCTTGCAGGCACTGGCAGTTGACCTGCGGAAGAAGGGAGGAAGAGGAAGGCGGAGCGCAGTGGTTTTCAGCAAGCGCGAGAGCTGCCCTCTTCCTCCCTTCTTCCGCTCGCCGCATCAGCGGCGACGCGCTTTTTTTGGGAACGCCACACCCCAGTGCGGCTTTCTAAGTGCGCCCAGCAAGGGCTGTCACTTGGCGGTGAAAGTTCGCTACAGGCTTGGCAGTAGGAACTTGCCGCCAAAGGTAATGATGTGAATCGTGAGGCGGAATCTGAAGGAAGCCGGAGGCAAACCCTCGGTCTGACGAACAGGAACCGCATGTGAGGCATATGCGGGATGGAAGAGCTTGCGGAACAAAGCAAAGTCCAATACTGCCCGAATCCCGTGGTGTAGATGTGGCAGATAGGTGAGGGGAA
>DAOPKN010000249.1:0-1401 GCA_035391225.1 Thermotogota bacterium | reverse complement strand
ATCTTCCTGGACGGCGTGCGCATCTACCTGGGAACCATGGAAAAGGAAAACAAGGAAGCAAGGAAAAAGAAACTCACCGAAGAGTTGTTTGAAGCCCTCAAGGTCCCCCTCCCGGAGAAATTCCCCTCGAAACTTGCGGAGAGGTACGAAATGCTGGGGGCTTTGGTACGCAAACACGCCCTATCCACGGACACGATCCGGGAAAAAGCCGCAGAAATCGCCATTACCTGGCATCCACAGGCCCTTCCCTCCACGCTTCGAACCGCACTGGAAAGCTGGGTGGAAAGGAACCTTGACCTCAACGGCTACTGCCACGAAGCACTGGACCTCGAGGGAATCGATCCCGATCGCCCAGCGAAAAACCGCACCACCTGCGGGGTGTGCGGGGAACAGTATCCCACTGACGAGATCCAGAGCGTGGAAGTTCCGGAACACATCAAGGTACAGATGTTCTCCAACCGGTTGGAACCACACAAGATCAAGGAACCCCGGCACCGCGTGTGCCCCCTTTGCAAGATGCAATACCTTCTCAGCAAAAAGATGGGCTACACCTTCCGGGGAAAACTCAATCCCGTGGCCATTTACGTGTTCCCCGACACCTTCTTCCCCCGGGAACTCCTGCGCGAAATGGAGAAAGCCGCGGATGCATTGATCTCACCCCAAGAAGAGGAGGAACCCAAGACCCCCCAATCCATTCCAGAATTCTGCCGGTACCTCCCCATACCGTCCAAGATAAACCAGAAACTGTACGAAAGCGTGGAATGGGAGTTCGGAAGTTTCTTCTTCTATCCATTCCTGGCCCCTTTCATTAAGTCGGGCTCGGAGATGACCGCCTTCGCGGCAATGTACGCCAGTTTCATGACCCGTTCCCTTCCTGTCCGCCTACTCATCAGCGAAATCCCCACGCTCACCGAAAGCGAGATGGATACCCCCGAAACCATCCATGCCCCCGACCTGAGCTCGGCTTTTTCCTCCATCCTGGTGGAACAGGAGCTTTGGGCAAACGTTTTCGAACTTTACCTGGAAAAGTTCATCGACCCCTCGTTCCTCGTGTACCTTGCGCGGAAGAAGGGAACGGAAACCCGGCTTTCGGAAATCATGGTGGAATTCAAGAAAGACCCAAAAATGAACAAAAGATTACTAAAGCTTTTCCAAGAATTTGGAGGTGAAAAAATGACGCACTTGAAAACAATGGCCACCCTGGCAAGGTTATGGGCCTTGGGAAGGTCGAACAACTGGAAATCCCTCACCGACCACCAGTTTGCCAAACCCTTTGATGACGCGGTGAAAGCCCTGCGCTCGTTCAACCCCGAAACCGAAAGCACCGAAGACCTGCAAGCGGAAATCGTGCGCAGGGTCACCTTCTCTATCGAGCCAGACAAGAAAAACTGGAAGCTCGAC
>DAOPKN010000248.1:0-1411 GCA_035391225.1 Thermotogota bacterium | reverse complement strand
AAAAAAAGGCAGGAAAAAACTTGCCTCCTGCCTTTTTTCACGAACTCTCTTTCCGTACCTTTCAAAAAGAGAGTGTACTCCGTTGGTGCCGGGAGTGGGACTTGAACCCACACCGAGGTGTCACCCCTTCGGTTTTTGAGACCGACGCGTCTGCCAATTCCGCCATCCCGGCTTTCAGGAAAAATGGTGGAGCCGATGGGATTCGAACCCACGGCTTCTACCTTGCGAAGGTAGCACTCTCCCGCTGAGTTACGGCCCCGACAGCAGCAGCGATTATAGCACAAAAAAACAGGGCGGTCAACTAAAACGCATCGGGGCCTTTTTCGGGTTCTTGTACGGTTTCTTCGGGTGGTTCTTCTTGCGGGGTTGCATTGGGGGTAAAGTATCCTGCAAGTTCGCCCGCGTTGAGCCACTGCGGCATCTTTGTCGCGATTTTTTCCCGGTTTTCCAGGGGTTTTTTCCAGAAGTGTTCGGCAAGTACCTTGTTTCCGTTCATCAGGTTTGCCATTTGCTTGCCACAGCTTCCCGGCGAATCCGCGTAGGAGCCAAAAATCACCACGTTCTTCCCCCGGAAGGGGTTTCTCACCAGGAAGGTGCGTACCGCGGGAGTGACATTTCCCGCCCATACCGGCGAGCCAACAAGGATGGTGTCGTAATCGTCCACCTTCTGCGTGATTTGCTTGATGTCCTGCGTGGATTGGAAGATGGCCATGAACCCTCCCACAGGGTACTTGAGAAATCCCAGCCGGTCAAGCGGATTGAGGGGTTCGATTTCCACGCTGTCACAGGGAATGTTTCGCGCGATTTCCGCTGCCAGGAAACGGGTGTTTCCATCCATGGAGTAGTAGACCAAGAGGTTTTTGGACATGATCGCTCCTTTCAAAGAAAAGGTATCTCCAAATTATAGCACGACCGGAACGAGAAATGGTTTGGTTCACCTCCAAATGAAGTGGGCAGGAATTTACTCAGCGTACCCAAAGATCTCGTATCCCTACGAAAGCATGCAAAGCGTCGGGTAGGTGTGTTTTCCCTTTCCGGGGGCTTCGAACACCCGCTTTGCACGCGGGAATTGCAGGAAGCGGGTCACGTACCGGTGCTGTTTGCTTCGCGTTCCTTCGTGCATGCCCAGGGTTCGATGGGGTACACCTGCTGCCTTCCCTGCCTTCCTGCAAAGGATCGTGGCACGCAATCCCCACTTGAATCTATGCATACTTTCTTCAACCCCTACGAAATGAAAGGGTACCAAAAGTCGGAGATTGGTTGTACCCACGCCTGTTGGCGCATTCGGGTGAAAAAAGACAACGCCTCGGGGCCCCAATGTGTAGAAGCTCCGGGCAATTTCGAGCCAAGCATCGAAATGGAAACGTGGATGTGATATGATTGCATTGTTGGGAAGGGACAACAGGGGAGG
>DAOPKN010000247.1:0-1412 GCA_035391225.1 Thermotogota bacterium | reverse complement strand
CCAGTGGCCCGCGGTGTTCACTTGGGTCCACGGGTGACTGCCAAATCTTGTCCCCCTTTCGGTTGACCACGTTGCCATCTGTATCCTCCTCGTCGTAGGTAGCGACCGCGTACACCATGCCACCAGTGGTGCCGAAATACACGTTGCCATCCGCACCCACGACGGGAGTGGATGTCACTGCGGAACCCGCGTCAAAATCCCATTGCTTGTGGCCCGTGGTATTCACGCAGTACAACTTGTGGTCCGCGCACCCGAAATACAGCAAACCGTCCTTTGCGACCACGATATCGGTGGTAATCTCCCCTCCCGCCTGGAAGCGTGTATCGCTTCGTTCGGAAGAACCAGACGCAGGGTCCACCTCGTACAGGTGCAACACGTCATCGGTGGCGAAAATGATCTGCCCCTGTGCGTTGATGGTTGGTATGGAACGTGTTGCTCCCGCGAAATTCACTTGTGGACCCGAAATGGTACCCTGCTGGTCCAGGGAGAACAAGACCGAATTCACGCCGGTTTCAATGGAGTTCGCCAAAATCACCAATGCCCCGTCCGAGGCAACCGTGATTCCCACGATTGCATTCCTTCCCTCCATGAACGAATTCGTCCACAACCGTTCCCCGGAAAGGACCTCGTAGCAATGCACCTGGCCATCTGCAAATCCCACGAACACGATGGCTTCTCCCGCATCGCTTTTCCCCATGGCCATTGCGGTGATTTTTTGCGGGAAATTCCGGTTCCAATTCCCCAGAACGTACATGTTGTAGATTTTTTCCCCTGAGGCGGGATCGACATACGATGCACTCACGCAATTAAAGGCCCACTTGTTGAGCAGCGGTGAGGTTACCTCGATGTTGCGGGCGGAGTAGGTGTTGGGTAAGAATTCCGTGCTTTTCTTCTCCAGGCCTCTTTCCTCGGAGTATTCCATCCGGTACAGCTTGCCGTCGTTGGAGGTCCCAAAAAGCGCCCCACCCTCGGAAACGGCTGGCGCGGAGTGGATTTCCCCACCGGTCACCACGTTCCCCATGTCCCGCTCGTCGATCTCGTTGGGATCCTTCTTGTAGATGTTCCATTTCTCGTTGAAAATGGAGCCAATTTTCCAGTCCTTGGTTCCCAGGAAGGGGATTTCCAATGCAAAATGTAAGTCTCCCTTCAGGTGGAAATCCAGCGAGTAGAGGTACTTGCCGTTCTCGTGCCGCAGGTGGTTTTCGAACATCAGCGGGATGGCAAGGTACGTGTGGATGCACTCGTAGAACTTCAGCCCCGGCGAAACCTGCAACCCGAATCCAATGCTCAAGTCCTCGGGCATGCTGAAAGAGGGCTTCACCACCTTCAGCCCCATGTCGAAATCCGCCACTCCATCGGCGTCGTGCCAGGTATGGGGATAGGGAATGAACCCCCACTTGAACTTGAGCTTG
>DAOPKN010000246.1:0-1414 GCA_035391225.1 Thermotogota bacterium | reverse complement strand
GTACATAAAGAAGAGGAAAAAATGATACAATGAAAAGAAGAAAAGCCAAGGAACGGGTGGAGGTGCGGAAAGGTGCGAATGGGGAAAAAGAAGCTGGTTCTGGGAGTGTGGATACTGGTAATCGCAGCGGTTGTGGGTTGGGGAAGCGCGACGTACGCGCTGGTGATCGGGGTGGGGGAATTCGATGACCCGAAGATCGAAAGGTTACCGGGAGCGATCCGAGACGCGGAGCAACTGGCGGGACTGTTCGAACGCCTAAGCCTGGCGAGTGAGCAAGAAGGCAGCCTGGAACTGCTGGTGAACCCCACGCGGAGCCAACTGCTGTTTGCGGTGTACAACTGGACGAACAAGGGACAAGAAGGCGACCGCATGATCCTATACTACGGGGGCCACGCGGAAACGCAAGTGACCCGAAACGGCACCCAAACCTACCTGGTTCCGCGCGACGGGTACTCGGTTTCCGCGATGATGGCGGAAACCTGCCTGGGATTCCAAGAAAAGATCGAACCGCTGCTGGAAGAAAACATGGAAGGCAAGCAAGTGCTGCTGATCCTGGACGCGTGTTACAGCGGAAGCATTCTCAAAAGCCGACCATTGAGTCAGCCCAAAATTGAGCTCTCGGGCTTTGAAATGCTGGCGCAGCAGCGAGGCATCCAGGTGCTGGTGAGCGCGGGGGAAAACGAGAAATCCCAAGAAAAACCTGGAGGGGGAGGCTACTTCACCGACGCGCTTCTCGAAGGGCTGAAAGGGAGGGCCAACGCGAACGGAGACGAAACCATCCAGATGGGGGAACTGGGAGCGTTCGTGCGGGGAGAAGTGCAAAAGACTACGAGGGGAGAACAAAACCCGGTGTACTTCGGAAGCGACCCCGAAATGGTGGTGGCACAAGACCCCATGCGAACCACGCGGGAGCTTGTACAAATGGTGACGCTGCTTTTTGGGCAGGGACAGATCCCGCAGGAACACTTCGTGGAATACGGAAAGATCCTGGGGCAAGAGGCGGTGCAAGACACGGCCGGCCAGCAGAAACTCCGCAAGTACCTGGAACAGTACTACCAGAACCGTGACCTGGAAACGCTTAGTGCGATGACTCAAATCGCCTTGGAAGACACAACTAGGCAACCTGACCCCGGTTTCCCCTCCCGCCCTGTATCCTCTTCCACGCCCGATCCCGTTTCACCCCCGCAACAACCTACACCGGAAACCATGGCATCCCCCGAACCCCAACCCTCCTTTCCATCCCAACCAACTCAAGGGGAGAAAACGGGCACATGCATCCTGAAAGTGGTCGTGGGAGACGGAAGCGAAGAAGTCCAAGGAGAGGTACACGCGTGGATGGACGGGGAATACATAGGGAAAATGGGAAAAGAAGGACTCTCGACGGGAAACCTAGAAGTGGGAAAGCACGTACTGA
>DAOPKN010000245.1:0-1420 GCA_035391225.1 Thermotogota bacterium | reverse complement strand
ATGGCGCTTCGGTGACACTACAGCGCTTGGTGGTCACCAATTGCAGCATCACGGGTGCGGACGGGGGAGCCCTTTTCCTAACGGGAACTTCTCCCACCTTAACCACCTTGGACGCCACGTTCTCGAGCAACGGCACGGATGGAAATGGGGGTGCCATCTTCCTGGATAAGGAAGTGTACTACTTCGCCCGAAACACGGTTGTAACGGGTAACCAGGCAGCTTCGGGAGGGGGAATGTGCCTTTTTGCGGTGAACACGAACTCACCCAATCCCACGTTTATATCCCGCAACAGCACGTTTTCCCATAACGAGGCCAGCGAAATGGAAAATTTCTATGGAGGAGGAGGTGGCGTTCACGCAAGATACGGGACCTTTTCCGCCAGTGAAACTTTCTTCGTGCACAATACCTCTACGATGGCAGGGGGACTGTACATATTGAACTCGCGGGGAGGAATGGAGAATTCCGTTGTGTCTTACAACACGGTTTCAATGTGGGCGGGAGGAATGATGCTCTTCAATCCTGTCACACTTGAGGATGCTTTCCTCTGCAAGGATTCCGAGTTCTCTTACAACGAGGCTTCCACGGAAAATGCCTGGGGAGGGGGGATTGCCCTGGCACAAGGGGCGCTTGTCACCGACGGATGCTCCATTTTTTCCAATTCCAACCCTGATGGGTATGGGGGGGGAGTTGCCCTTCCCGGTTATGTTTCCGGTGAAGCAGACTATTTTGCCATCGATACCCAGATTTGGGGAAACCAAGCTCTTTCGGGAGGGGGGATCTGCGTAATGTCTGCCACCTTTACTGCCGTCAGCAACGTTTCCATTTCGGGGAACACCGCGGGCACGGGGGGGGGGATCTCCTTGGGTGCTGCGGGGACGATTTACGCGGAGGAAATGGACGTGTTTAACAATTCGGCCCAAGATGGTGGGGGCCTATACTGGGGTGACACGGTGGACCCAAGCGATGAGCAGAACACCGAAATCTTCACCAACGGCAATCCATGGACTCCCCCCCAGTCACTGGAAAACCCTTTTTCCGTAGGTTTGGACGGAAGCATCCATACGACACCCGTGGTGGGGGATCCCGTGCAATTCTACGGGGACACCGCGGTTTCCACCGAGAACGAGTTGCTGTATTTGGCTTTTTAGGGAGAAGGGATACACTTGTGAAAAAGCCTGGAACGCCTCGATGAGTGCAAGTCCGCCCAATCCAGTGAAAACAGCTAAGGAATCCAAACTCGATGGGATGAAATGTGAACGGATCCCCAAGTACCAGAGCTTGATTTCCTACAGCCCCTTGCGGTAAGTGACATCGATGAACTGGTAATTGCAGGTGACATGCTCGACGACTGGTTCCGTGGAGGGTTTTTCCTGACTTTGTCACGCGGAACTCTATGAACCCAGTAATAGAGCGAAAAAAG
>DAOPKN010000244.1:0-1427 GCA_035391225.1 Thermotogota bacterium | reverse complement strand
CGTTCTGAACAGCGTGAGGATCAACCCCAAGCAGTTTTCCCCCACCTTCGAGCACTACGGGGACACCTTTTCGAGCCGCGGTTTTTTTCGAGCGCTGGGCAACACGCTTTGGCTTGCGACGGGTGCAACCCTCCTTTCCCTGGTCCTGGGAGGTTCCTTGGCGTTCCTCAGCCAACGAACCGATATCTTCTTCCGAAAAGCCATCCGGGCGCTGGTTTTGCTGGCTTTCACCATCCCCTCGTACATCATGGGCGTGGCATGGATCCAATTGCTGGGGAACAAGGGGCTCCTTTCGTTTGTTCCCTTTCCCATTTACTCGTTACCTGGAGTGGGTTGGGTGATGGCCTTGCACCTTTACCCCATGGCTTTCCTGGGTATTTCCAGTGCCTTGAAGCGCGTTGACTTTTCCAGCGAAGAAGCAGCTCGGTTGGATGGGTGTAGCCATTTCCAGGTTTTTTCCCGCGTGGTTTTTCCCGTGATCTTGCCCAGTGTTCTCTCCTTAGCGGTTTTCATCTTCGCCCGGAGCGTTGCCTGTTTCGGGGTGGCGGCCCTCCTGGCGTTACCATCCCGGGAATACATTCTCAGCACGTTTATCTACCGTTCGCTGAGCACGTTGGAACTGGAAAAGGCGGTCACCGTATCCGTCGTGATGATGACCCTCACGGTTTTGCTTTTCCTGGTGGAATGGAAACTATCCCGGAATGTCTCTTCCGAAAACGGTTTTGGACAGTCGGGGAAAACTACGGTCAAGCTGAAGAAATGGCGCGTTCCCGTTTTCCTGGGGGTGAACATCTTTTTCTTGGTCACCCTTTTCCTTCCCCTCCTTTCCACCACCATGACGGCCCTGGTAAAAAGTTGGGGAATGGACTGGAAAGCGGGGAATTTCACCTTTTCCCACTTCGTCCAGTTGTTCGATCGAAACGGTCCCTACCTCATTGCGATGAAAAATAGCCTGCTTTTCGGTGTTTTCACGGCCTCCGGGGCCGTTGTCCTTTCCCTTGGCGCCTTGTTCGTTGTCAACAGGACCAGGGCCCGCGTGGGTCCTTTTCTTTCGTTGCTCTGTACCCTCCCCGCAGCCATCCCTGAAATCATCCTGGCCATGGCAGCCATCTTCGCCTGGATGAATCCACCTCTTCGCTTGTATAACACCCCCTGGATCCTTTTCTTGGGGTACCTGGTACCCGCTATCCCTTTCGCCTTCAAGAACTTGTCCGGGCTCATTCACCACATCCCCTACACTTTCGAAGAGATGGCCATGGTGCAGGGAGCTTCTCGGGCCCAGGCATTTCGAAGGATCACCCTCCCCCAACTATCCCCTGGGATTCGAGCGGGGTGGATCTTGGGATTCTTGTTTGTCCTGCGGGAAATTCCCATTTCCATCCTCCTGTACTCACCGGGGAACGAAACCATCGGAGTCCGCATGTTCC
>DAOPKN010000243.1:0-1429 GCA_035391225.1 Thermotogota bacterium | reverse complement strand
AAGTGGGGTACTTCCTGGAAGTCAACGACCGTGCCTGCCAGCTACTGGGGTATACCAAGGAAGAGTTCCTCCGGCTGAACGTAACCGAAATCGACATCCCCGAGCAGGTTCCGAAGATCCCGGCCATTCTCCAAGAAATGATGCGAACCGGGCGCTCTGTTTTCCAGACAAGGCATCGCCGAAAAGATGGTTCCACCATCCCCGTGGAAATCAGCGCGCGTTTTTTCAAGTTGGAGGGGAAAGACACCGTTCTGTCCATCGCCCGGGACATTTCCGAAAGGATGGAAGCGGAACAGGCGTTGAGAAAAAGCGAACAACGCTTTCGCCTTTTGGTGGAACACGCACCAGAAGCCATTTTTGTTCAAACAGACTTTCGTTTTGCATACCTGAACCCTTCCGCTGTGGAACTTTTCGGGGCTACCGATGCTTCCGAGCTCATCGGGCAACCTGTGATGGAACGCTTCCACCCGGATATGAGAGAGGAAGTCAACAAACGCATTCACAAGTTGAATGACCTGGAGCAGGACGTCCCGGTGCTCGAAGAAGTATACCTCAAGATGGACGGAACCCCGGTGGATGTGGAAGTTTCCGCCGTACCCCTTGAATACGAGGGCAACAACGGCGCACTGGTCTTCGTGCGCGACATTTCGGAGCGAAAACGGGCGCTGGAGAAGATCCGCCTCGACGAAGAACGTCTACAAAGCCTTCTGGAAATTTCCCAGCAGCGGGCGGACCAATCCCAGGACTTGATTTCGTTCGCACTGGAAGAAGCCATCCGCCTCACGGGAAGCCAAATCGGTTATTTTTTCCTGTACGATGAAGCCACCGAAGTGTTCACGGTGAAACAGTGGTCCCGCGAAGCGATGAAGCGCTGTCCTTCCCTTTCCGCACCCGCTCGCTTCCAGCTTCGCGAAGCAGGGATATGGGCGGAAGTGGCACGCACGCGCAAGGAAATCATGATCAACGACTTCCGACTACCCGATCCGCGAAAGAAGGGTTTCCCAAAAGGGCACCTTCCCCTGGAAAGATTCCTCGCTATCCCGGTGTTTTCCGACGGCAGTATCGTGGCAACCGTCGGAGTGGGAAACAAGGACACCGACTACGACGCCAGCGACGTGCGCCAACTCACCCTCCTTCTGGATTCCGCGTGGAAAATCTTGCAGCGAAAGGAACAGGAAACCAAGTTGCTGGAAACCAACCAGAAGCTGCAAGAAGCGCTGGAAAACGCCAAGTTGCTCGCTGCCCAGGCGCAGCAGGCAAACATCGCGAAACGCCAATTCCTGGCCAACATGAGCCACGAAATTCGAACACCCCTCAACGGGGTTCTGGGCATGGCGGGTTTACTGCTGCACTCCGATCTGACACCCGAGCAGCGCGAATTGGCCAGCCTGATCCAGACGAGTGGGCATTCGCTGTTGAACGTGATCAA
>DAOPKN010000242.1:0-1440 GCA_035391225.1 Thermotogota bacterium | reverse complement strand
CCGCAATCCGAAAACCCCTTGAATCGCAATATCCAAAGTGATACATTCAAAGTATCCTCGGACGGGAGCCAAAAGCATGGTGATCCTTTTTATCACCAGTATGAGCCTGGAAAAAGAAAAAACCGCAGGCAACAAGGTACACTTCCTTGGAATTGGGAAGGCACTCCAAGCTTTGCACCACCAGGTCATCCTGGTCGCTCCCTTCTACCAGAACACGGGAACACGTTTCCATTACGGTCTCACGGATGAACAAATCTCCCTTCAGAAAAAAGACTTCTCCCATTTCTGGAAGTTCCACCGCCTCCTGGAAGAAAAACTCCCATGCTTCCTCGACCGCTACCACCCCGACCTGGTGTACTCACGGGATCTACTCAACGTTCCCCAAATCTCCCACCTGGCGCATCGAAGCGGCCTTCCCCACATGGTGGAAATCAACGGATTGCTGCGGGAAGAAACCCTGCTCCAACGGGCCCGGCTCTTCCCCTTGGAACGCGGTCAAAACAAAGCCATTGCTTCAGCTGACCTACTTCGCGTCATGACCAACCAGCAGAAAAACACGCTGGTCCAGCGCTTTGGGCGAAAACCCAGCGAGGTGTTCTGCATCCCCCAAGGCACCGACCCCACCCTCTACCACGACCTGGGGAAAACCAACGCCAGGCAAAGGCTGCAACTCCCCTTGGACACGTTTCTTTTCACCTTCGTGGGTTCGCTCAACTTCAAAACCTACCTCAAGGGCCTTCACGCCTTCCTGGAAGCTTTCGCTGCGTTCCAAGAAAAACACCCCGACACCCTCTTGCGCATCGTGGGTGACGGGAAAGGCAAGAAAACCCTTCAAGAAAAAATCCAGAAATGGGGAATGGCCGCGAAAGTCCAATTCATCGGCCACGTCCCAAACGACCAAGTTCCCCTTCACGTTTGTGCCAGCGACATCTGCATCCAACCCTGGGTTCCGGAGTTTCCGGAAAAAGAAGAGCTCTCCATCAAGCTACCGGCGTACATGGCCTGCGAGCGGCGGGTACTGGTCACCAACATCCCCGGCTTCCGTGACGTAACCAAGGGCTTTGACCCCCTGCTGTGGAACCACCTGCAAAAAGGCAGCATGAACACCTGCCTGGAAAGGGCGTGGAAAGAAAAAGACAGCTGGAACAAGGGCAAGGAACAACGGGAATTCATCCAGAAAAACCTCACCTGGGAGATCTCGGCAAAGAAAATCATGCAAGCGATTTCTGAAGGTTCACAGGGATAAAAGGCCATGGACAAGAAGACCATTTGCATCGACATGAGTTACCGCCATACCCCGCTGGACTGGAACCTGGCCAAGATACTCTCCCGCACTTTTCGAGTCCTCGTGTTCGCTCCGCGGTCCAAACTCAGGCAAAGACCCTTTTCGGAACTTCCCATCCAGTTTTTCCCCAAAATGGAAACGGGGCTTTCCACCAC
>DAOPKN010000241.1:0-1445 GCA_035391225.1 Thermotogota bacterium | reverse complement strand
CTGCCAAGCCTGTAGCGGACTTTCACCGCCAAGTGACAGCCCTTGCTGGGCGCACAAGTGAGCCGCAGTGGGCTGCGGCGGTCCCAACGATCAAGGGCGGGCAGGCACGCGGGCCTGCGCCTACCAACCGTATCCGTTGTTCGGAATTGTCCTACTGGCTGGCCCTCACGGGAGTCTCCACCGGCCCCATTTACTACGTGACCATCTTGCTCCAGCAACCCAAGGAAACCGCTTTGTTCTCGCAACTTCTGATGTTCGGGCTTTCCTTCGTGTTCTACCTTCCAGTGAACTGGCTGCCACGGAAAATGGGCAAGAAGAACCTGGTGCTGCTGGCCGCCGTCCCCCTTGCCATCTTCGGCATCCTTCCCAACGCCATGATCGCCGACATCGCGGAGGCGGACGGTATTCGAACGGGAAATTTCAAGGCAGCGATCTTTTTCGGTGCAAGAACGTTCATGTCCAAGATGGGCCAAATGTTCACCGGTATCGTTTTTCCCTCACTACTCATCCTGGGCATGGAACCCGGGAACGATTTCGGGGTGCGCCTCACTGCCATCGTCGCAATGGCCTTTTCCGCGCTGGGCGGGCTTCTGCTGCTTCCATACAAGGAGAAGGAGATCTTGCAAACGTTGCAAGGGGAAAGAAGCAGCGGGGCTCAATCCTGGGAGAAATGGTGAAAAATCGAGGAATTCTCCTCTTTTTTTCAAAATGATGGAAATACATTTCCCTTCCGTGGTAAAATCTAGAAGTGTGTTTTTTTGAATTCGAACAATGTTTTTTCATCAAGGAGGGGATATTCATGTCTAATTTTCGAAAGTTCGTTGCACTTCCGGGAGCTGTATTTCTGCTTTTTTGTTTTTTCCTTTCTTCAGCCGTTTTTGCCGGCACCGGCGATGCGAAAAGCTGGTCGAAAAATCAACTCCAGGGGCTCTATGTTGGCTTTCTCGAAGACAACGGATTTCGACCAACCATTGACAGCGACGGGCACGTAGTGTTTCCCTACGAAGGGAAAACGTTCGTCATTCTTGTTTCTGAGGATGATTTGGAGTTTTTCCAGATTATCATGCCCAATATCTGGCGGATTGAGAGCGAAACGGAACGTCTCCAAGTTTTCCAAGCCATGGACTATTCCAACGCTGTCTCCAAGGTTTCCCAGGTTTTCTCCATCGGGGACTACGTTTGGGTCGGCATCGAGCTTTTCTTCAACGATCCAGTCGATTTTCAAGGGGTTTTTTTCCGGGCGTTAGCCGCGATCCAAAACGGCGTCGACAACTTCCTTGGGAAAATGCGTGAATAATCTTTCGCGATATTGACATCTGGCTAGCCGGGTGAGTATAATGATAGAGGGAAAAAGAAAGGTGTTCCCGTGTTGGGTTTTGCCCAAATGATCAATGGAAAAACGGTATAGAAGAGATCAGACCGTGACGAAGGAGGAAACATGCAGC
>DAOPKN010000240.1:0-1452 GCA_035391225.1 Thermotogota bacterium | reverse complement strand
TGGTGGGAAGGAGAACTCCCGTAGGATCTTTGACCTCAATGGTGGACTGCCGGGTGGCTTGGTTTCCCGCCTTGTCAACGGCGGAAACGGTAAACGTGAACAAACCCACGGTGTCTGGTCTCCAGGTGGTGTAGAAAAATTGATTATCGAATGTCATCGGAATGAATGTTTCTTCGGTTTCTTCGATCAAAATGCTGGGGTATCCATCCAAACCAGATCCAGTATCCCTGCAGGTGAACCCAAGATCAGTGTCAAAGCCTTGGTAAGCCACAGAGGGGAAGAAAAGTTGAATCTCAGGCGGATCGTTATCTTCCACGATTCCCGTGATTTGGATCTCATCGCTTTCTCCCCTTGCTCCCATCTCATCAATGGCAACGACTTTGAGGAAATGGTCTTTCTTGGGAACCGTGTAGCGTACTGAACCCGAGTAAGTGGGTTCGCCAATGGATTGGAAGGATCGGACCGTGGAGTTATCCGCAAGGAAATACACCTCGCTCAGGTTGACCCCGTCTTGTGAAGTGACCGTGAAATTGTAGGTAAGTTGAGTGCCCGCGGCCGTTTCACCCTCTGGACCCGATAGGGTGATTTGGGGGGCGCGGTGGTTGATCACGTCGATCGTGAAGTCTTGCTGAGCGGTGAGGCCATTCCCGTTGATTCCCATGACGGTTAGGACCTGGGATTCCGAAACGCGGAAACGGTAATTCAGGTTGTAGTCTTTTTGAAGGGGGTCAAATTCGAAGGTCCTTCTTGCCCCCGCGCTGGAAAAAACGCGGACTTCTTGCAAGTACGAAATCGTGTCCCGAATATCCGCGCTGATGGTTACCATTTCATCCTGGAAGCAAGAGAGATTCAGCGAGGAATTTGGGATAATGCTGGGGGGAACGTCGCTTTCCGGGGGAGTGACATCCAGGTACGTGTTTTGAGTGTAACCTTTCTTTTGATTTTGGTTCGTCGCAAAACCCTGGAACACGTGCTGGCCAATTTCCATGGCGACCTCTTCCGATGCCACAGCACGAGCTCCATTTCGAAAAAGGCTCAGGCTACGAGTCTGGCCGTCGAGGGAATACCCTACAGAAGTGATGGAAGAATGGGGTTCATCCACGGAAACTTCCACGAGGAAGTCTTTTCCGCTTGGAGTTACACGTTCCACGGAAAGGGTTACGTTTGGTGGCGTAAAATCCTGTAGCCCGCTCCAGCTCTTGTCCTTTTCCTTTCCCAAGCGTTTTTCGTAGCCGGGGATTTCCGCCATCACGGTGAAGTTGGAGGCGGGGGTGGAAAAGGTGAACTCCGCGGAGGACACCTCGTTCTCTTCCAAAACCTGTGAAGTCCCCGTGATCAGGTTGGTGATCGTGAGGCGAATAAATTCTTGCCGGCGGGATGGGGAGGTGGAAATGCGGACCACCATGTTTTCCCCAACGTAGGTGGGGCTTTGTGGGGTTACGGTCATCACCA
>DAOPKN010000239.1:0-1453 GCA_035391225.1 Thermotogota bacterium | reverse complement strand
ATGTTTCCCAAAGCCCACCCCGGACACCACGCCACCCGTGGTGCAGACGCCGACGGTGCAGCTTTCTTCGACAGACGTTGACGAGGGAACTGTGGTTCAAGTTACGGTAAGCGTTTCCGCTGAAGACGCTGCCAGTAACCTGCAAGATGCCCTTTTCACGCTGACCGTGACGGGAGTTGACAACAACTTCACGGGGCAAGCAACAACACTCGTAAATTTTGCAGCAGCAAAGACTGGAACTGTATCACACGTCTTTACCCTTAGCCCCATTCCGCAAGACGGTTCACGAATGGACCTTCCCGGTGGTGACGGGGTTTATTCCGTAGGGGTTTCCGCCCTAGTACAAGACGTGAAGGGGAATAAAGCATCCCCAAAATCATCTACTGTTAATCCTGAACTTTCCGTTCACAGGACTCAGGGGAGAAATCCCCAAGTACCAATACCCAACTTCACCCCCCAATCTGGTGGGTTCGTTGGCATTCCATTCTCTGGAACCATTTCTGCTACCGATATCGACGGCGACCTTAGCTACCTGGACTTCTACATGGTTTCGGACACCGCCACAGTCGTGGAGAGGATGGTAGTGACAAATGCCTCCGGAACCACCGCCCTTTCTTTCCCCGTGACTGTCACGGAGGAAATGTTGCACATGGGGGTAGAGGATTTCCAGAAAAACCTCCGGTATTTTATCCTCGCGAAAGACCTGGAAGGAAACACTACCAGGTTGGACAACCAAAATCTGGTTGCGAAACGCATGGATATTGCCTTGATTGAAACCATCGACCATGTGCGCACTCCAAGTTCTCCGCACATGGTTTCGCATTACCGTGTTCCTCCTTCCGCCCAAAACACTATCGTGGAACTCCCCGAAGGTGACAGGCTTCCGTTGCAATTCGGAATTTCCAAGATGACCATCAGCCTGATGGACAGCGACCAGTTTGTCCAACCAGGTTTCAGCGCAAGGGGATACATCTTCACCACCCCCAGCGAAATCTTCGACGGAGTTCCGGACGTGTGGCGTGCGGAAGGTATCATCGATGCTGATAAGAAATTGAAGCTTGACATGGTCAATTTCTGGAGGCAGCAAGATCTCGATACCTCCAAGTGGTTCGTGCTGGAAGTCGTGAACTTCGCCCGGCAGGTAACCGTTCGCTACGTTTGGAACATCCAGGCACTCGGAGACACCTTTGACCCCCTGGTACAGATCACCGATTCGGGGAAAGACTACCGTGAAGGTGTTCCCCTGGAATTCACCGTGAATGCTACGGATGAATTGCTCGAAGCCATCTCGGACCTGAGGATTCTCGTGAACGTCGGGCAGTCCGGCTGGAAAGACCTCGAAGACGTGGTCAGTAGCATGAATCCAAGCGTAGACCCCCGAGAAAACTGGTTATTCGGGGTCCGGTACCACGTGAAGGTTCAAGTTCTTCTGGAGGATACCGATTACGCCAGT
>DAOPKN010000238.1:0-1474 GCA_035391225.1 Thermotogota bacterium | reverse complement strand
CGTGCAACTGGGGTTGCTGCAACGGGAAATCGACCTGGTAATTGAAGCCAAGCCCAAGGTGTGGCTGGACGTGAAGGATACCCAAAGGAAGTACGGCAAAGCCGAGGCGGACCGCTGGATTCAAATCATGCAAGCAGCAAAAAGCGAGAGGAAGGACATCGTTTTCCTGGTGTACTCTCAGGCAGGATACACCCGGGGCACCCAGCAACGCCTGGTTGAAAACGGCGCCTACATCGTTTCGTGACACACCCTGCCCCTTGGGACCGCCGCACCCCAGTGCGGCTCTTTTGACTTTTCTCTTTCTTTCCGTAACGCAGCAAAAGCTGTTTGTGCTATACTTGTTGTATCCTGGGATAAAAGCGGTGAAGCTATGTTTCGTATGCCCGATCAAATCACCTTCGCTCTTCCCGAGCAGATTGGCAACACCGACCTGTTCGTCGGCAGAAAGAAGGAATTCGACTACTTCCTCGGCGACTGGTACGACTACCTGGTGCAAAACATGGCGCAAAGTCAGGCTCTTCTTGCACGGCGCAAGAAGGGCAAAACCGCCTTTCTCCAGCGCCTTTTTAACATCCTGTGGAGCAACCCCGGTGCAAAGGTCATTCCCTTTTACTTCCCCATTCCCGAGGAGGAGATGACCCTTGCGGATTTCTCCAAATCTTTCTTCACCTCCTTTGCCAACCAGTTCCTTTCCGCCATGCACAGAAAACCAGAGCTGGTGGCTCGCCCACTTCCTTTCGAAGAGCTCGAACCCCTGGTGCAAAGCTATCCCGAGCTGAAGTTGCGATACACCGCCATCCAGAGAAGCAAGAAAGAATTGGAATGGGGTCTCATGTGGTCCACCGCAAGTCACACCCCCTTGTACATGGCCATGGCACAGGGAGTGAAAATCGTGCAAATCTTCGACGAATTTCAAAACATCGACCTGCACATTTTGAACCAGCACGATCGGCTGTTGGATTCCATGAGTGGCACGTATCTCACCCTCGCCGAATCCAAGGAGGCTCCCCTCATCGTTTCCGGCAGCGAGGTGCACGGGCTGATTCGCATCATCCGCCGGCTGACCGACCGTTTCATCGAGAGCACGCTGGAGAACCTTCCCGAAGACGAGGCTCGCCAGGCCATCAGCGTGTACGCCAACTTCTCGGGTACACGGGTCGATGAAACATCCATTCAACGCATCTGGAACCTCACCCAAGGCGATCCGCTGTACATCAAGGCGCTGTTCCTTTCCCGCTTCAACTCTTCCAAGGACTACACCCAAGAGGACAACATCGTGCGCACCTACGAGCAGGAGACCACCCGCGGCGAGATCTTCAAGACCTGGATGGAGTACATCCTTAAGGTGTTCTACGAGGTCAACCAGGTCAACGCCAAGCGCATCATGCTTTACCTGTTCCAAGAAGGGGAAAAGCGCACTTTGCAACAAATTCGTGATGCCCTCAAGCTGGACATGTCCGACCTCCACCTCGAA
>DAOPKN010000237.1:0-1479 GCA_035391225.1 Thermotogota bacterium | reverse complement strand
GCGTGCTGCACCTCTTTCAGGGTGGGAGCGATCTTTTCGGCTTCCACGCGCACGTTGGGGTTGGGTCCCTGGAAGGGAATGCGTTGTGCCATGCTTTCAAACAGGGAGGCCACCTCTTTCAGGGGTTCCAGTGCTTCCTTCACGTTTGCCATGTTCGGGTACTTGTGAGCGATGCGTTCCGCGAATTGTGCAAGGTGCTTTTTGGCATCCGCGTACACCGCCAGGTTGTACGTGAGCCCAAAGGGGTTGAACGCTTTCTTTTCCAGCGCAGCTGCAAGGAACTGGTAGGCCATCTTTCCCCGAGCGTACCCTGGTAAAAACTCCGCGGGAGAGTTCCATTCCTTCACACCCCACTCCAGCGCTTGGCGCATTTTCCGTTCCTCGGGCACATCCACCTTTTCCAGGAAAACGTGCATGTACAGCCACGGCACCTCGGAAATCCCCAGGTTGTCGTACAGCAGGGGGTCGGGATTTTCGTCCACGCAGGTGCTCACGGAGAAAGCCTTTTGCGCGTCGTCGTACCCGGTCAGGATACCGAACTCCAGGATGGGAGTAGGTGCCCAGGTCACCACGGGGACTCCCCGATCGATGGACTGCCGCACCATCTGGATGGCTTGCTCGCGGATCAACCCGTAGGTGTTGAGTTTGCCGTTGTTGAACACCGCAAGCTGGTTGGAATGGATGCCGAGGCGATCCAGCATCATGAAGTGTTCCTGGTGCCAGTCGTACACGGTGGGGCCGGAGGGGCACACGTCGTTTCGGACGATGAAATGGAAGGCCATGCCCGTTTGTCCCATGAGATCCACGATGTCCCCGGAAAACATGCCCGCCTTCAGCAGGCACCCCCCCACGCTTGCCATGTACGATGTCCAGCTGGGAAGCGTCTGTACGTTGTCCAATTTCTTCTGCACCATGCTTTTTTCCTCCTTCGTGGTTTGTGATACTACGATTCTACGCCAGGGGGTGTGCCATATGATGTCCCACCCTTTGCGTTTCCGAAAAACGAACCATGGGAAGACACGGAGGGTGGCACCGTTCCCCGCAGGCAAAATCGGGGAAAAACGGAGCAAAATGCTAGGCTGCGGAAAAGAAATTTTTGGCGGGTATATTGTTTTCGAAAGGCAGAAAAAAGCAGGAAGCGAGAGTGCTGCTTCTACCTGGGCAGAGTTGGAGAGGTTCGTTTAGGCTGAATACCGCAATCTACCTCATACCCCAAAATTTGAGATTTCAGCCTGTATCCAACCTGTCCTGGCAGGGGCAGCACATCAAAGTGGCACGAGAATTGGGTTTTCAAGCATTTCACGTGTCCAATGGCCGAAAAATCGAAAAACTTGCTTGTTCTTTGACATTTTCTTGAATAGCACCTTTTTTCTTGTGTTAGGATACGTCGATTCGGGAGCGTATTGGGATCGACGGGAATGCATGCGCTTCGGGAAGCGTGTCGAGGTGGTCGCGGAACCTCGTCAAAACGCGGCAAAT
>DAOPKN010000236.1:0-1519 GCA_035391225.1 Thermotogota bacterium | reverse complement strand
CCTCGCTCACCGTAGTCCCGTTTTCAAACCACCCTTCGAAACGTGCTTCGGATTTTGCCAGCGCACGCACCTCTACAAGATCCCCGATTTCCACCGATTCCTGCTGCCTCGCACCCCAGGGCCCGTTGTTCAACCGGACGTTTCCCAGGGAAGCAGGCGAAGCCACGATGGTGATGGAATATGTTTCCGGTACAAAAGAAGCCCAAAAGTCCCTGTCCCCTTGGAGTCGGAATTCGTAGGGATTATCTTCGCTCACCTTCGTACTACGTGTGCCACCCGGGCCCTCCTCGTACCAGCCATCGAAACAAAAACCTTCCACCGCCAATGCTTCCAGGGTAACTTGCTCCCCGGAATGGACCGTTTCGCATCGCTGGTCTCCCCATTCGCTTTCGTTCACGCGCACATCGCCCGCTTCTAAAGGACTGGCAGAGGTGGTAACAGTGTACTGCAATTGGGAGAAGCGGACTTCCAGCTGGATATCGCATTCCGCAACACGGGGAGAAACAGCGGGTTGCCCGGGAAGGTAATCGAATGGGTTCGCCTGGCCCAAGCATTCCGTGCCCTCGTACCACCCGTCAAACTGATACGAGGGATTCGCCCGTGCCCACAAGCGGGTGGGAACGTTCACGCTTGCCTCCACCACGATGCTTTCTCCCCACTCTGTGCCTTCTGCGCACACCTGACCTCCCTGAACCTCACCCACGAAAACCTCAACGGTGTAGAAATCCTGTGTGGAAAAAGCCCGGTGTTCGCTTGAAACAGCCAGCTTCCCGTCAATCCAGGCTTCCACTTTCCACAAGTACTGCGCACCCGGTAATAGCTTTTCGTGCCAGGAAGCCCGGGGCTCCATCGTTTGCACACTCGCATCAAATTCTTCCCCGACCCGTGCAACGTACAACCGGAAAAAACCCCCGGAGCGCTCCCCACGGGGTGTCCATTCCAGTTCCCACGAAAATTCCGGTTGTAACCCGGTCTCTTCTTCGTCCGAAACGGGTTCCAGCAACTCAAGGAAAACCCCGAGCCTTCCAGTATTCTTGAAGCATCCCATCAGCGCAAAGAGCCCCAGGATTACACACGCGACTCCGATTACCAAAAACCATTTCACCTTCACGGTAATTCCCTCCTTTCTCAAAAAATAGAATACCACATTCGGCAAAGGGAAAGAAAGGATTCAAGAGAAGGGTTTATCCTGGGAACGTGAAACCTCCGGGCAGCATCTTGTTCGCTTGGAAAAGAAACCCTCATACACCAAGAACCGCCAGTTCCAACCCAGAGCACGGCCTTTTTTTCCACCGAAACGCTGTGGAGTAGATGCACCTCATCGCTTCCCACCTTGACGAAGCAGGGTTAGGAAACCGTGGAAAGGGTTCCCAGGAAGTGGGGAAGGCCGGAGATGATACCAGCAACCGCAACGCAGACGAAAAACCCGAAAGCACTCTTTAGGGTTGTCACTTGCTTGAAGCACCTCCCTTTCTTTCGTGGTATACTTCTTTCTTGTGAAAGAACTTAAAAAAAGGGG
>DAOPKN010000235.1:0-1523 GCA_035391225.1 Thermotogota bacterium | reverse complement strand
GTCTCTTTCTCCATTTTTTTCCTCCCCGTTTTGATTTGCCCAAAACACCTTCCGGCAACTTTTGCGACGATTGTGCGGGGTTTTCGAAAACCTGGGTGGAACCCAAACGACTACTTCACGCCCGCGCGTCCCCCGGCAAGCTGAGCCAATTCCTCCTCGGAGAGTTCTTCCTCGGAAGTTTGCAGCCACGAAAATCCTTCTTGCGCCTCATGTGGGGTAAGGACGACCCCAAGATCCGCGCATTTCTCCGCCAGTTCTTCGGGAGATGCCACGTGCTGGAAATGCTCCCTCCAGCTCTTTCCCAACTTCTGCTCCAACACCCTGGCTTTGGCCAACGCTTGTTGGAGGGTTTCATGGGAAGAGTGTTCCATTTTATTCACCCCCTATTCCCGATTTTGATATTCTACCATATATTTCGGGATTCGCACTACTGGGAGCAACGTAGCTTTTTGCCCCACTCGATCTTGCGCTGGCGGAAACGCAGCATGGGAGCAAATAGCTGCAGGATCCGTTGCATGGGGGAGTTGTCCTCGTTCACGAAGAACACCAAGCGATGGATTTCCGGAGAAAGGCGAACCAGGCTTTCGTACAGGAAGGGGAGGAAAACCCCGCTGTTGCGGATGGCGGGAAAGAGGAAGAACGGGTCAAGCTCGTAGGAGTGCGTGTCCATTTTTTTGAGCACGAGCCAGCCGGCGATGGAGGGGTGTTGTTGCGCGTGGTCCACCAGGAACAAGCTACTTTCGGGGTGGCTGCGTGGGTCATAGATGGCGGGGAAAAAGGGCCAGGGGAAGTGTTGCCCCGCTTGGTGATGCAAAGGAGCGATCAGCTCTTCGCCGAGTTGGGAAAGGGGAAGAAGGGAAAAACGCTGGGGAAGGGTGAGGTGGTTTCGGTACGTGCGGGCAAGCTCCTGCTGCACGAGTGTTTTGGTTTCCGTGGACAACACGAAGACCGAACGCGCGTACCCGCTGGGAGAAAAGGCGAGCTCTGAAAGGCTGGAGAGCAAGTGCCTTTCGTCCGGAGCGCCATCGGGAACCAGCACGAAAAGATGCGTGGCACCCCGTTCCCGAGCCTGGGTGCACGCGAAGCGAAGGAGATTGGTGTGCGCATCTTTCCACATCGCTTGTGCCGTTCCCAGGGGAAGGCGTACGTTTAGGAAGTCAACTTTCCAGCGTTTGGGATCGGGGAACGGAACGCACAACGCTATACCCGTCGGGGAGCCCTCCAGGTAGGTTCCGCAACAGAAGCCCTCGAAAGTGGAACCCGCATTCCGCAAGGTACCCTGGTATCCTTTTGGAAAAAGGGCTCGGAAAGCTTCCACTTGTGTCCCGGAGAGAAGGATTGTGCGAAAAAACCCTTTCATCCGGGGGGGTTACCTATGAACTGCTCTCGGAAAGAACTTGGAGGTGCTCAATTTCCCACTCCTTCTTGCGGTCAAAAATGGCAAAAGGGAACCAAACTGCGCAGGGGTGCGGGGTACCCGGGGCAGTGCGGGCAACCACGGGGGGTTGCCCCTACAAGGTCTC
>DAOPKN010000234.1:0-1530 GCA_035391225.1 Thermotogota bacterium | reverse complement strand
ACGGTGAAGATGGAACGCTATATTCCCACGGTGGACGCCACGATTTCGATGGACCTTCTAGATGAGGTCGAAGAATTTAGCATTTCCGACAATGATGATTTTTTCACCGTCACCGCAACCTGCTCGCTTTCCCTTCCCAGCGGGGCAAGTACGGGCATTCAACTTGTAAAAAGCAGGAGATTTTTCAAATGGTGATGCCAGCATGATGCACAAAAAGCGAAAGGGAATGATGAGCCTGGGCATCGCCATGTGGATGCTCCTATTTTCCTTAATCGCGGGAACCGTGATTTATAACCTTTCCGCCAACCTCATGGCTTCCATCCGGAAACTGGACATGGGGAAGGAAGAGCGCTACTCCCGCATCGTGATGAAGTCCATGGTGAATGGCCTGGAAGCGATCGACCGACAAGACCTGGGTGTCCATGAGGATCCCTCCCTGAACTCCCACACCACGTTGTATTTCCGTTTTGCCTTCGGCTCGGGATTGAACCCCTTCACAGCGGGTGCAAACCAAACCCAGGTTGTCACTTTCGCCGCCACCGCAACGATGGTTCTGGACGACGATGACAACGATGTGGAAGTGTTTGACATTTTTACCAAACCTTCCAGGGTTACCGAACATGGGAGACCCGAAGATGGAGAAGGAATCATTATCCAAGTGGACTGAAAGGTATTCCCTGGGACCGCCGCACCCCAGTGCGGCTTATTTGAACTGCAGGAACCAAAAGAAGGGGGTAATGAATATGAAAAAAAGGTGGATTTCGCTGGTTTTGGCATTTGTTTTCCTGCTTTCCCTGTGCGCAGGAAACAATTCTTTCTGGTACCGTCCGAGTGACGGAACGCCCGTGAGCACTTTCCCGAACCTTGGATCTGGGCCCGATGATCCTCCCAACCCCAGCGGAGGCTGGGAAATCCCCGGGGGTGGGGAATGGGTGGTCTTTTCCATCGAGGGGAAAATCATTATGCCCGGCTCTTCGGGGATTCATGGGAAAACGGGATCCAATGCAATCGGAAAAATCGGAGAGGACTATCCGGTGAAAATGAGTGGTTCGGCCTACGTGGCGCCGGAAGACCTTTGGATTGGTCCGGGGGCAGATCCGTACAACGTGGTGTACGTTCCGGGGACCTATCCTCCCTACGGTTCCGAATACCGGGAAAGAACCAACAACCTGTCTGAAACCCTTTCCTTCCCGCTCCCGGATTGGCTGAACTTTTCCTTTCCCGATGTTCCCGAAGGTTTGCCTGAGAAGGATAATATCGATGCGGGTTGGTCGCCCCCCCCAGGAGGTTTTGTCATCCCCCCGGATGGAAGTGGCCATTACGATTCCATCCGCGTGCAAAACGAGCTAACCGTGCAGGTGGGTGACAACGACCTGGTGCTCGATATTGATTCGCTGGAGATTCCAAATAATGGAAAATTCCAGGTGGAGCGGAACGGCACAGGCAGGCTCTTCCTTTTCGTGAACGACAGTTTTAGCCTGACGGGAAGTAGCAAGATTTCCGGGGATGCCGAGGATGGAGATTTCATTT
>DAOPKN010000233.1:0-1561 GCA_035391225.1 Thermotogota bacterium | reverse complement strand
AATCTGCGATCTACCTCCTTTTCTTCCGCCAGGGACGTTGGAGAACCCGAAGGGTTACGACTTGAGCTAGACTAACCTCCACCTTTTTCCCTCCTGTTACTCCCCTTCCAACATTCCCCCCCCTTGACATCGCCCAACAACCACTTGGTATGCTTTTTCCATTCCAAGGTTGTTTTCCAAGGGGAGGGTGATATGAAACACGACTTGACGAAAGGGAACATCACAGGTCACCTGGTGCGCATGAGCGTCCCGACCATGCTGGGGTTAAGTGCCCAGATGGTGTACGACCTGGTGGACATTTTTTGGATCGGCAAGATCTCGGCGCAAGCGGTAGCTGGGGTTACCATTTTCTCCACTCTTTTCGGGCTGATCTGCACGCTAAATTCCATCATCGGGCAAAGCTAGATTTCTGTGATTTCCCAGAGCTTCGGCAAAGGGGACACGGAAAAAACCAACCGCGCGATCGAGCAGACTTTCACGTTCAAGTTCTTCGTGGGATTGCTGACCGTGGCAGCCTTGGTTTTTTTGCTACGCCCCTTGCTCTCCCTCTTCTCGGAAGACCCGGTGGTATTGCAAAGCGCGATGGACTACGGGTTGCTCCGGCTGCTCTTCCTTCCGATCATGTTCTCCTCGTTCTCGGTGAACACCGCGCTGCGCTGTATCGGAGATGCGAAAACCCCGATGAAAATCATGTTCCTGGTCAACTTTCTCAACATCCTGCTGGATCCCCTGTTCATTTTTTCCACTATTCCGGGAACCTCCCTCCCCGGGCTGGGACTCGGCATCTTCGGGGCTGCCCTTGCCACAGTGATCTCCCAAACCCTCGCCTTGATTGTGGGTTTCGTGATTCTCTTCGGGGGGAAAGCAGGGGTACATCCCCGGCTGAAAGGTTTATTCCGGTTGGATTGGGCCACCGACAAGAAGCTCTTGACCATCGGGCTCCCCAACGGAATCGAGCAATTCCTGCGCACCTTCGCGGAAACGATCATATTGGGCTTCGTGGCAGTGTTCGGAACCAAAGTGATTGCAGCCACCGGGGTAGCAGGGCGCATTTTTAGCCTGGCCTTTAAGCCACTGGTAGGGTTGTCCACCGGGGGGGCCACCATCGTGGGTCAAAACCTTGGGGCAGAAAACGTCGAGAGGGCGCACCACGCGGCAAAGAACGCGGGAGTACTCGGGATGGCTTCCATGTTCCTCTTTACTGTGCTTTGCTGGACAATGGGTGGACATATCATGCGCTTGTTCACGTCGGATCCCGGTATCGTGCAAATTGGCGCGGAATTCTTGCGTTTTGGCTCCATTGGACTCACCATCCTCGCGTACGGCTTTGGAATGGGCATCGTCTTTTCCGGTTCAGGATTCAACATCCCCTACGTGGTAGGGGGAATGGCCGCGCGGTGGGCTGTACAAATCCCCATACTGGTCCTCACCATTTGGGTGCTCCACCTTCCAGTGATCTGGGTGTGGTTATCGTTCGTGTTCTCCGATGTGGCCGAATCCGTCATTTACCTCCTTTTCTTCCGCCAGGGACGTTGGAGAACCCGAAGGGTCACCGTCTGAA
>DAOPKN010000232.1:0-1565 GCA_035391225.1 Thermotogota bacterium | reverse complement strand
TGTTCGAGCCGAACCCGGATGGCGAGGATTTCGAGTACTTCGTTTTGAAGCCGGGTTCGAAGAGTTTCAAGCTTTTCTCCATCTACTACACGTTTGACATCGCCACGGATTTCACGCTTCCCACTTATTCCAGTGACGGTACCTACAAGACCCTCGTGGGCCGAATGGTACTGGGGAAGAACGCGGTGGTGAAGATGGAAGGGATAACGGCCACCACCCAAGACGGGGGGATGACCGTGAACAATGCATCACTTGAGCATTTGAGCGTTGGCAAGAAAACCACGATTTCGATGGTGATCGAACGAGGGGAATTCGTGCTGTACATTGATCCTCGCTGAGTTTTCCTTTGTGTAGGGGGCTTTTCCGGAGGGTTTCCCGGTTGGCCCCCTTTCGGTTGTTTCTGCAAAGGCATGTTTTTCGATTCTTGGGGGTGAAGGGACGTGAACGGAAGGAACTGGGTTTTGCTTGGGCTTATCGCTGTCCTGCTTTCGTGCGGTTTGGTGCTGGGAAACACCCGTGTGCTGGTGATTGGGAGCCAGGGAGCCACGGTGGAAAGGGACGTTCGGGAAGTGGTTGCAGCGATGGAAAGGGCCGGGATGGCTTCGCAGGCGGATGGCTCGCTTCGCTTGCTGCTGGATCCGCTTGCCGAACAGCTGGTGAAGTCCATTCCGCAATGGGCAGCGGAGGGTTCCGACGGTGACCTGTGCATCCTGTTCTTCCGAGGGAGCCTGCAGGGGCTGGATTGGGTTCGCGACGTGCTTCCCCTTCTGAAGGCGGGTAGCCCTGGGAAAGGCTTCCTTCTGGTCCTTGATCCCTTCGAGGGGGATCTTGACCTGGGGAGTGCTTCGCTTGATGACCTGGGCCTTGATTTTTCCACCTTCCAGTTCTGGGTTTCTGCCGGGGAAAGCCAGCGTTCCGAAACCCTTGACGATGGTGCCAGTTGCTTTTCTCGTTCCCTGGTGGAGGGGCTCGAGGGCGATGCGGATGCAAACGGGAACGGGGTGCTGGAACTGGGTGAACTCGTGCGTTTCGTGGAAACACGGGTCGTGGAGTTGTCGAGTGGACGTCAGGTTCCCCTGTTCGTGGGGAAAGACGATTCGTGGCCCGTGACCGTTGATTTCCTGGTGGTCGGTTCCGCGTTGAAAAAGCAGTTGTTCCAATTGCGCCAGGAGGGCAAGCTGCAAAACACGTCCCTGTACAACCGCTTCGCCACTGTTCTCTCGCAAGTCCCTATCACGGATTCTCCATCAGATTCCGCGCTGCGCAATTTCTTGGTCCGTTTTTCCAAAACGGCGACCTCCAAGGGCTTGTTGCCTCCAGCGAAAGTTTCCTGGAAGGAAGCGTTTCCCCCGCTCCCTCGATCTCCGTGGAGGAGGGCAAGCCTTCTCGAAGTTACTGGCTGCAGTTGATCAGCTTGAATTCGCTGGTGGAAGGAGCAACCATCTGGCTGGATGGAGTGGAGATGGGGAAGATGGCAAGCCCCCAAAGCGGGGGGACTTTCCTTCCGAACATCTCGCCCGGGGTGCACGACCTGGTGATCGATGCCACGGGTATCGAACGAATCG
>DAOPKN010000231.1:0-1576 GCA_035391225.1 Thermotogota bacterium | reverse complement strand
TGACCCCACCGTTGGAAAAATCGAACCATTCCTCCGAGTACACGCCGCTTTCACACCAGCCGTCGCCATTGTTCTCGAACACGTCTTCGCGGCCGTTCACCACTTTCCGCACCGACGGCGAAGGGTCTCCAAAAGGCTCCCAACGCAGGTTTACGGATTGCATATCCGAGAAATCCTCCGCGAAGCCCGCTGCAAAACCAACGAAACTCAATGCGATCAAAACAGAAACCACCAAAAATACTTTCTGCAAATCGATTACCTCCTACATTCATTCGTGTGGAGTTTTCACCCCCAGCAGTATGTACCCAAGGGAGCGCCCATTTCCGCAGCCTTTCCTACCCCGACGGCACCTCCCCCCTGGGAGCGCCGCGCACGGTGGTGTCATCCCCTTTTTTCTCACCATTAGGCCTTGAAAACCAACCTCGCGGACTTTTCCCTGTCTTTTTTCCACGCGTTTGCCGACCAGTTCGTTTCCTTCGTGGAAAGGAAAGAAGGGCTGATCGCTTTCCCGGTTGATTTTGACGATTTATTCACGATTCTCCAGCCCTACCCCAGGCTTCTTTCCAAGCACACTTCGCTCCAACACTTCAAGCAAGAAGGCGAATGGAATCTCATGTGGGAAGCCGCAAGCAGTCTCCCTTCGCAACTCGCGGTTACCCAGCATGTCAAAATCGTCCAGATCCTCGACGAGTTTCAAAACATCGATTCCTTCGTGTATGACCAGCACGACCATCTCATTGACTCCATGAGTGGAACGTACTTGGACCTCCCCGAAAAGAGGCAAGCCCCTCTCATCGTTTCGGGTAGCGAGGTGCATGGACTGCTTCGCATCATCCGGCGTTTGACAGACCGTTTCATCGAGAGCACGCTGGACAACCTTCCGGAGGATGAAGCACGCGGGGCCATCGTGCGCTACGCCGACTTCACGCGTACGCGCATCGACCAAATCTCCATCCAGCGTATCTGGAACCTCACCCAAGGTGATCCGCTGTACATAAAAGCGCTGTTCCTTTCCCGTTTCAACTCTTCCAAGGACTACACCAACGAGGACAACATCGTGCACACCTACGAGCTGGAGGCCACGCGTGACGAAACCTTCAAGACCTGGATGGAGTACATCCTCAAGGTGTTCTTCGAGGTCAACCAGAGAAACGTCAAGGGTATCATGCTCAACCTCTTCCAGAAAGGGAAAGAGTGCAGCTTGCAGCTGATCCCCGATGACCTCAAGCTGGATATGAGCGATTCGGAATTGGAAGCCAAGCTGCAGCAATTGGTGAGTGCCGACCTGGTTTCCCAGGGCACCTTCGCGTTCGATTACCAGGTCTCTCAAGACAAAACCTACGAGCCCGTGTTTCGCCAGCGCTACCAGAAGGAAATCGACCATTTCGTTCCGGATATCCGCGGTGAAATCAAGCCGCAAATGGGCAGAAGCTCCAACGCTGCAAAAGGATAGAGCTCTCTCCGAAATCGGGAAAAGCTCTTCTGGGTACGCGGCACCCCAGTGCGGCTTTTTTGACCTTCCGTGTAACATCCCTTTCCCCCCGACCGAGCCACAGTGGTCCCAATCGTTCTATGG
>DAOPKN010000230.1:0-1589 GCA_035391225.1 Thermotogota bacterium | reverse complement strand
AGAACGCTTATGCCCCGGGAAGGTGTGCCCGGTCCGTTGCACTTCGAAACGCTCTCCTGGGACCGCCGCAGCCCACTGCGGCTCTTTTGCTTTTCGGCTCTTCCTCAGCAGCACTGGGGCGCGGCGGTGCCCCTTCATGCTTCGATAGGCTTTCCATCCAAGAACAGGTCGGGGTTTTGTTGCAGCCAACGGGAAGTGCATTCCACCATCGGCCGGACCTGGCACAGCACCGATTTGCCGTCCCCGATCTTGCCACGAACAGCCGCGCCACACGCCACCAGGGGCTCTTCCAGTTTGCCGTAGTTGCGCGAAACGTCTCCCGTGGGATTGTGATGCCCGTACATGGTTCGGGGAAGTAGCGTCCCGTCCGCCATCCTGATCTTCAGCTGCTTGGGCGTCCTCTGCAGGCGTTCGGGGATGTGGTTCCACTCTTCCACGCCGTGGATGAGGGTGTTGGACCGCAACGAGCATCCCAAGAAGAGGACCTTCGCGTCCCGGTCCAGAAGCTTCCCATGGCACCCCTGGCGCGGGCAGGGGGTGTCGAAGTGCTCTTCGCCCGAGACGAAATCCTTCGCGTCCTTTCCCACCGCTGCCACCGAGTGGGTGGGGTGCAACGACCGAATAACACCGGGGCGCCGCAGGAAAAGGTTGGGCAAAATTCCCACGCAGGCAGATTCTGTTTCCGGGTCGAACACGTCGGTCTGTACCCCAACGCGGTCCCAGGTGTGGGTGGGGAACACGAGCAGCCCGGGGGCCAGGTATTCCATGAACACGTCAAGCACCGTTTCACCTCCCCCTTCCACCTTGCCCAGCGCGCTCATCGAAGAATGGATCATCAAGGTGTCGTTGGGAAGGATGCCGATTTGGCGAACTTGTTGGAGCAATTGCGCTTTCATCCATAATGGGCGCGTTTGCTCCCACAGAAGGGCTTCCCGCTCGATTTGGGCAATCAACCCGGCTTTCCCGTCCATGTATGCTTGGATATCGCTGGGAAACTCTTTGGCCAGTTTTGTTTTCAACGTGCCGTATTCCTCCGCGCGATGGGGGTGGTTGCGCAGGTAATCCCGGAACGCCAGGTGGCGCTGGATCTCTTTGCCCCCAACCAAGAAGCAATGCACGTGGTGGGTTCGCTGGTTCCCCCCTTTTCGAAAGAAGCGGCGGTTTGGAATTCCCGCTTCCCCCATGGGTTCGTAGCCCAACCGCTCCATCTTTGGATGCAAACTGTCCACGCGGTTCAGGTCGCACACTTCCACGAAGATGTCGATCACGGGTTTGGCAGCCAATCCCGGAACGGATGTACTTCCCGCATGGTGAAAACAAACGGCAACGGGTCCAAAAACCCGTTCCAGTTCGCGCTTCTCCGCGCGGTACTTCTGCGGCCATTCTCCGTCGTAACCAACCACTTCCACCTTTCGCTTTTCCATTCCTACCCCTTCTTTCTTGTCCAGCATACAACAAGAGGGTAACCCTCTGTGCTGTAGATGATACCATAGCCCGTCCTCTCCTTGGTTATCGGTTCATGGGAATCTACGAAGCCCCTTCGGATCGCCGCAGCCCACTGCGGCTCTTTGGACCTACATTTGAAACAG
>DAOPKN010000229.1:0-1614 GCA_035391225.1 Thermotogota bacterium | reverse complement strand
AGAACGCTTATGCCCCGGGAAGGTGTGCCCGGTCCGTTGCACTTCGAAACGCTCTTCTGGGACCGCCGCAGCCCACTGCGGCTCGGTTTCTAGAGGTTCTCGCCAAGGGGATTTTTCATTTTTCAATACAAAGAAACCCAAATTTCCGCTCAACAATTCCTCTGCCAGATCGATATCCAATCCAAGAACCTCAAGGAGTTTTTCTGTTTCGAGGTAACGTCTCCGAAAACCGCCTTGAGCCAAGTTTCCCAAAGCATTCAATCACATCATTTGATCGGTAGATATAAATGGATTCCCGCGGATGGGAAATCCCGTTGCAGATCAACGCAAAATTTCCACAGTATCGGAGCTTTTTCGGGATGGCTTCTTTCCTGGCCCCGATCTTTTTCCCTCTCACGGGAATTTGGGCCACCTGGAAGTACCTGTTGAGAAGCTTCTCGCGCTTTCGGTTTCGCCAGCGGAACATGGTCTTTGTTCTTCCCGTACTTCACTTGTTTCATGCTTTCGGAGTAGGAGGAAATGGAAGTCGTGTCATAGGCTCTGGAAAGACTTTTGGATTATTTATGGGTAGTGTTTTCCGGAAATGGAGGAAGTAAGTTTTCCTTTTTTCCCACACGCTTTGGAAAACTAAATATATTTCCTGCAAAATGATTTCCCTCCATGGTATAATAAAGCAATAGTTATCTGAATAGCACTGAATGCTACACCAAAAATCAAACCTTCTCAAGAAAGGAGAAATTATGGGAAGAAAATTTGCGAATGTACTCCAGGAATTTGCCATTAAGGACAAGGAATTGGTTTCAGAGCCTCATGTGGCCAGTCTCGTTGTACTCCACCCTAAGGTAGCCGAGGAAGAAAACATCCCTCTGCAGGAACACACTCTGCTGGTGTTGATGTTAGTGGCGGTGGATGACGAGTATTTTGCCTTCAAATCCACGGATAACCTTTCAACCTCCTTGGGAAACTACACCGTCCGTGGGAGTTTGGTGGAAAAATTCAAGAGGTTTGCCTCCAAATCCGGGGACTATGATTGCGGCTTTTTCGAAGGGGACTATTTTAGGGAACCCGGTAGTACTTTTTATGGTTCCACCGATCTTGAAAAACCCATTTGTGTAGTATCCGAGTTTATCGATCCCTCCAACTCTTACACCATTTCATTTGAGAATTCCGTGATGGGTAACAAGTTCCAGGGGAAGTTTTCGATTTCCCCCGGAAATAGATAAAATAGGGTTCTCTTTCATTTCGTGTGGGTTGAAACAAGTTAGCTTTGCAAGAAGTGGGAATTGCGTGCTAAAACCCTTGCGCAGGAAAAACAAGGGTTGCAGTGCACATCCACGGCAGGGTGCCTTGGAGCAAGGGCAGGCACTCCCGGCCTGCCCCTACGGGAACCGTTTCGCTTGCGGGCCAGAGCGCGAGGGCTTCTGTAGGGGCAACCCCCCGTGGTTGCCCGAGGTTTTGTGCTTTCCAAGCTCCGGGCGAATACCAAACGGTGCAATGGATTTAAGACGTTCCGGTATCTACGAATCATGATCCTTTTGAACTTCGGTAAGCTCCATTTCAATGCTCTTCGTTTACGCTGATTTTGTTCCTACCCACTTAATTCGAAGGAGAACC
>DAOPKN010000228.1:0-1621 GCA_035391225.1 Thermotogota bacterium | reverse complement strand
TGGGTCCACTTCCGGTCATGGCGTACACCAAGTCGAAGATCTTGAGCGAGAAGTGTCCCAGGATGATCATGGCACTCAACGTGATGGGGCGAAGAAGTGGCATCTTCACGCGCCAGAACGTCTGCCAAGGGCTGGCACCATCCACGCGTGCCGCCTCGGTCAACGCACTGGGAATCCCACGAAGCCCCGCCAGGTACATGGCCATGGTGTACCCGGAAAGTTGCCAAACCGCGGCTATGATCACGGGGATCAGCGCCAGGTTAAACTGCCCGATCTTGTCGGTGACGGTGAACCAACCCCAGAGGAGGTTATCCAACCCCAGCTGGTGAAACAGCAAGTTGATCCCCGCGGGATCCTTGGGGAGGGTTCCCGGGGCAAAGAACCAGTTCCAGATGGTCCCGGTCACCACAAGGGACAACGCCATGGGAAACAGGAAAATGTTCTGGAAGATCCGTCCTCCCTTTAATTTCCGGTCGAGCAAGCTTGCCAGGAACAAACCCACCACCAGGCACCCAACCATGAAGAAAAGGGTAAAGAAAAGCGTGTTCCACAGGTCCGTTTGAAAGCGCCAATCCCGGAAAAGTCGTTGGTAGTTTTGCAAACCCACGAACTCGAATTTGCCAGCAACCAACCGCGAAAAACTGTTCCAATTCGAAAAGGAAGTGCGCACGGTCCAAGAAATGAAACCATAAACAAAAATCCCGATCGCAACGATGGTGGGCGCCACGACCAGGAATCCCAGGAGTTTTTTTCGCTTCTTCATTTTTCCCTCCCTCTCCAAGCTCCAGAAAAGAAAAACCCCCGCACCGGAGGGTGCGGGGGAATGGTTGGATCAATTATTCCATGTCTTCGGCGGCAAACAGGATGTCGTCGTAGGCCTGTTGCACGTTCGGGTAAGAAATGAAACGGTTGAGAACGTCTTGCAGCGACGTGATGAAACCCTCCGGGGCCGCGGAACCGTGGGCAATGGAGGGGCAGAGGGACTTGGTGCTGAAGTCGGCCATGGACCACTGTAGGTAGACGTCGTACTTGCTCTTGTCCGCATCCACGCGGGCGGGAATCGAGCCTTTCAGGGGGTTGAAGATGTCCTGGGCTTCCACGCTTCCAATGGTCTTCAGCCATTTCAATGCATTTTCCGGATTGGGTGCACCCTTGGGCAGACCAAAGGTATCGGAAACGATCATGAAAGCCACGTCGGTTTCGGGAACTGCGAACCAGCCAAAGTCTTCGCCGGGAACCCATCCGAGTTCCTTGAAGTATCCTTCCGCCCAGTCACCCATTACGTTACAGAAAGCCTTGCCCTCGAAAACCAGGCGAGAACCGTTCTGCCAGTCAAGCGCGGCATGGTCGCTGTTAAAGTAGGGAAGAAGGTCTTCCAGGATTTGCAGGGATTCTTCCAAGGCAAGGTAGTCGAAAGATTGTTCCCCGGTCCAAAGCATGTTGTACTTGTAGGGACCGAACTGGCTGAGCATGATGTCTTCGAAAAGGTGGGTGGCAGGCCACTTGTTCTTGTCACCCAGGGAAATTCCGATGTATCCTGCATCTTTGGCCTTATCCAACATCGCGAAGAACTCGTTCCAGGTCTTGGGAGCTTTCTCCATCCCAATTTCCTTGGCAATTT
>DAOPKN010000227.1:0-1624 GCA_035391225.1 Thermotogota bacterium | reverse complement strand
GTCCCCGGAAAGGGAAATCGTTTGGACCTTGTACATCTCCCCATCCGGATCGATCCACTGGACCTCAATGGAATGGGCATCGAAACAATTTTCCAGCACCAGGGAAAACTGGATACCATCATCCTCGCTTCGAAAAACCGTTTCCTCCCGGCTGGAACCCCACTCGCTCACGTACGAACTCCGAACCCGCACGTCTTCCACCTCTTGCTGGAAAACGTGGTGCACCGTTTCCACAGTGGCGGACACCACCCGCACCTGCTGCTCGAAGTCCTGGTACCCGGGCTTCACCATTTTCAGAAGGTAACTCCCGGGTTCGAGCTCCAGCGTATCCGGGGTGTACCGGAACAGCGACTCGCCATCCAGGAAAAGCGTCGCCCGGTCCGGGGAGGAAGTCACCTGCAGCGTACCGGGGGAAACGTTCATTTGCCCCGTTTGCAGGTCCACCTCGTAGGAATTCCCCAGCGCATCTTGCGCCACGATGCGGTCGGTCTCCACGATGTAGCGGTAGCCCTCGTGCAAGACCAGCGGGATTGTCTTCTCCACCCGTCCCTTGTACTTAACTTCGATGGGAGCGGGCCCCACTTCCACCTCGATTTGTTTCGGGCGGGCAGACCCCACGAAACCACCGTTGATGTACACGCTACGGTTGCTGTATCCTTTGAGTTCCACGGTAACCACGGGTTTCTTCAGGCGGAACTCCACCGCCTGGTTATCCGCCGGCCCCAGCTCGATCACCTTGGTCTGGCTGATGTACTCCGCCTTTTCCGCGACCAGCGTGTAGGTTCCTGGCTCCAGCGAAAGCGGGGAACGCGTGACTTCTTCCCCGTTCACACGAACCCGCACATCTGCGAGGGTCACGCTCTTGTCGCCCAGGTACGGCAAGAGAACGAGCGAGGCGGGGCGTGGCGAAAGGGTGAACGTGGTTTTCTTGCTATCCCCCAGGTCCCACAGGTCAAACTCGAAGCTTCGCGTTTGCGACTCGTAGCGGTCTTTCCGCATCTCCACCCGGAAGGTTCCATCGTACACCGTGTGGCTAAACGGTGTGGTGCCCACGTTCTTCCCGTCGATCCACACCTGTGCCCCGGATGGGGACGAATCGAAGGACCACTGGATGGGCTTTTTGCGCATGTCCCACTGGATTTGCTGGGGTTGGTGTACGTCCTCCGGGGAAATCTCCAAGAGGGTTTGCACCGAATCGTACCCCGTTGTCTTTCCCTCCAGGCGGTAACTCCCCCAGGGCAGGGAAAGGGAAAGGGGCGTCTTCCCCAGGGATTGCCCTTCCACCCACACTTCTACGCCCACGGGGGTGCTGGACAACGACACGTCCTGGCACGTCTTTTCCAGCGAAAAGAAAAGTTCCTTGCGGGAAAACAGGTCATCGGCTGTCAGCTCGAGTTCCCTTTGCTGCGGCTGGTAGTGTTGCCTCTCCACGCGAACCAGGAACGTCCCCTTGTCCAGTTCCACGGAGCCACCCGGGATGTTTACCCCATCCACAAAAACCTTGCTATCCTCCGGATCGCTGTGAACCAGGAGGGTGACTTTTCCCTTCTGCAAGGAAGAATGCACCGCCAGGGGTTGCTGGGGACCGGGATAAGGAATGGAAAGCGATTGCGAAGACGCATGG
>DAOPKN010000226.1:0-1627 GCA_035391225.1 Thermotogota bacterium | reverse complement strand
CCGACCTGCGGGACTTGGCCAACATCCTGGACATGACCCCGGAAAAGGTATTGGATCTGCAACGCTGGGCCTGGCTGATGTCCCTGATCACCAAGGCTGGGAACGATGGCCAATTCGTGGTGGACCCGGTCGCCTCGCGTTTCTTTCAAGCAGGTAAAGAGTAAGGAAAGTCCTCCAAAACAAAAGATCATCCATAAAACCCCGGGCAACCTCGGGGGAGGTTGGACCGACATTTTGCTCCCTGTACCTTTCGCCCCCGGCAATGGAGTCGCCGGTTTTTCCGTGAACCGAAAGCAAAGGAGGAACCATTTGTTTTGGACAGTCAAGTAAGAAAGAAGAAGAAAATGAAAAATCCCGAATGGATCAATACCGTTTCCATCTTATCCGATTCCGGGCAAAGCCGTGAATTTAACCTTTTTTCGGGAGACATGTTTTCGTGGGAAGCGGATCTTTTCGTTGTTTCCACGCACAATGAAACCATGTATTCCGTACACGGCAAGGTATTGGATGAAATCTACAACCGCTTCTCGGTGGAAGCGAGCCTGGAGCAGAAAAAGCCTTTCCTGATGCAGGACTCGACGGAGGTTTTTTTCCCCGGCTTCCTGGATGAAAAGAAAAGAAAGCAGTGGGTTTTGATCCGTGTGCCGTATTCCGCCATTTCAGGTCTCCCGGAATCGTTTGATGGATTCCAACTCGCCGTTTCCCTTCTTTTTTCCGCGGTGGCTTCCAAAGAGCATCTCGGATTGCCATTCAAAAGGATTTCCATGCCGGTTATTGCCGGACAAAGGCTTATGAAAAAAGGGTTGGACGTGTATCGAAGGGCTTTACGAATCATCATCGAAGAAACCAGCAGGTGGTTGAAAGTTTCCCGTAACACGGAAACCGTGAACCTTTTCGTGTACGAAGAAGACCAAGTCCCTCTTTGGAACCAAGCGATGAACGAAGTTCTGGGTAGGGAGATCTTGGAATCGAAGAACCACGAGCTAATCAAAATCCTGCAAGACCAGGTTCTAGAACAGTTGGAACAGTTAGCCAGTAAATCCCACTCTGACACTTTTATCTTTTCGACGCTCAAACCTCTTAAAAAAGAAATCCAATCCGCGAACCCCTACCTGGAGACTATCTTGGGATTTTCTCGGCGAGTGTTGGAAGGTTTTTTGAAAGACACAGCGCAAAAAAATGGTCTTCGGATGGGGAAAGACCTACGTGAAACCATTGAGCAGCTGGAGAAGCGTCTGAAACTGGCCCCTTGGTTTAAAGGATACCTCGATATTATCCGGATCGCAGGGAATAATAGTGTTCATTATCCTAAGGACGGGTATATTCCCGAAAAACTAAAAAATGGCGACCTCATCGCTGTTTATTCCGCCCTGACAAACATGTTGGACTTTTGGATAGACCAGATCGATTCCCCTGAATAAAGCTCGTTGAAGAACTTGGTGTATCTCATTGGGTTCTCTTTCATTTTGTGAATTGTTCGTTGTTTCGGGAAGGGGAAAGTTCTTCTGGGACCGCCGCACCCCAGTGCGGCTGAAAACCGGTGGGACTTTCCGTTTTCACGCTCCCAAGGGACAAAAACTCCCTGGATTTGCTATAATTATTTGGCAAGAAAAGGGGGGATGAACCA
>DAOPKN010000225.1:0-1636 GCA_035391225.1 Thermotogota bacterium | reverse complement strand
TACCGTCCTTTCCATTCCAGGTTTGCTGGAGAATGTGCCGCCCCTTCTCCGTTGTGCGGTACTTTTGTTTACTGCTCCGAGGCTTTTCCGGGATGGTCATTTCGACCCATCCGGTGTCCAACATGGGACGAATGACTTGGTCCCGAAACTTTGTCCGATTGGCTCGGCCCAACAAGGTCATCAGCTCGGAAATCCCCCTTTCTTCAAGGCATCCACGCAACACATCGACTTGGTCCCGACTTGGTCCCGACTTGGTCCCGACTTGGTCCCTTTTCGAGCTGGGAGGGTGAAAGATCACGTATATGGAATTTGCCTGTTCCCTCCATACGGGGGATGGATTCCCATTTTCCTTGCACCAACTGAGCATGTTGAGTGTTCCAGAACCCCATCGTTCGATAATGCCAGAGCGGTAAAAAACATTGGCGATAATGGGGTTCCAGGGTTTTGATTCATGGGGTTGGGTTAGTTTTTCTGGGGAAATTCCGAAATGAAAGATGCCTGGATTAGCAACTTCCAAAGCATTGTCGTACATCGCAACAGAAACTGCGCCTCCGGGGATGGAAAAATCCCGATGGCAAATGGCATTTGCGATTGCCTCACGGGTAGCTCGGAATGGGTAAAGGGGTTGCTCATAGCGAACCATTTCCCCGGGAACCACGTGTCCCGCAATTGGAACATGATCCCGTAGAAACGATTCGGCACGCCTAAGGAGAGAAAAGGCATGACCCCAGTATTGTCGATTATCCCCGAAATCAGCAAGTCGGTTTTCTCCACGGAAACGAGCCATCCGGATTTCGAATTGGGGAAACAAGACCTTGAGACGGTCTGATTTCCCGAAAAGGGCGAGCGCTGCATTGAGCAATTTGCCATCGTGAATGAGTTCCAGTCCACGAAGGATGGACTCGACATCGCGATGGACTGTGCGTTCTAGCCGTCCAATTTGAATGGCATTTTCAAAGGTATTTTGGATCTCTTCGTGGTCCAAATCGTTGATGGTTACCCCTTCCGGAACCGGTTGGTTTTCCCATCGCCTACTGGCGTAGAGTTTTTCCATTAAGCGCTTTTCATATTCCTCACGAGGCATAAGATAGGTAGTGGGGCCATTTCGAACGTAGGGGCGGCCATCAAAGCAAAAAGGGCCCCCTCCCCCAGGAACTGCAAGAACGATTATCCCCTTGTCTTTTTGAATGGGAAAAGTCTCCAATTGGGGAAAGGCTGGTGGTTCGATTTTCCGGAGCTCATTTGAAAGAACTTCCAAGGATTTGGTAGAAATCACCTGCCCAACGATTTCGCCCTTATCGTTAACCCCGAAAAGAACGAATCCCCCCAATCCATTTAACATGGCACAAACCGCTTTTGTCCCGGCAGTTCGCTGGCCAGTAGACTTCTTGAATTCGATCCGATCCGATTCTCCTTTTTGAATTAATTCCCTTAACTCGTCAAAATCCATTTTTTCCTCCCCTGGAACATTCTTTCCCATCTCAGTGATGTGGTGCTTATGCCAACTGGTCGGGGGCTTTTCCGGGATGTCCCAAGGTTCAAACGAGCCGCACTGGGGTGCGGCGTACCCAGAAGGGGGTAGCTGTTTTGACAGGTACTTTCCCAAGCCAGGAGTGTTCCGGAAAGCCTATTTCAA
>DAOPKN010000224.1:0-1644 GCA_035391225.1 Thermotogota bacterium | reverse complement strand
TCCCCCCAACATGTGAAGTAGCTCCATTATAGCATTCTTTTGCTGCAATATTGACCCAGGGTTTTCAAGAGAGTGGGTTGACAATCCAGGGGGAGATGTGGTAAATTACCAGTGGCAATTACCACTGGTAATACAAGGAGGAATGGCTAACATGGACATGCGGCAACAGTTCATCGATACTGCACTGGAATTGATCAACGAACAGGGAACATCCACTCGTGTGAACCTGCGGGCGATCGCGCGCAGAATCGGGTGTTCGCACCAGAACCTGTACAACTACTTTCCCAACTACGATGCGCTGCTCTGGGAGTGCATGTACCCCGCGTTGCAGCGACTAACCGGGTACACCACGCAGAAATTGCGGAACACCGAACACCCCCGACAGCGCGCGCGTGTTTTCTTTTCCAGCCAGCTGGAATTCGCGATGCAAAACCCGGGAATCTATTCGCTGATTTGGCTCGACTCGCTCGAAGGTGCACCATCACAACAAGTGGTCGAGAAACTGGGATTTGCCTCGGCGCAGTTCCAACAGTACGTTCAACAGCTCGGGGGAGGGCCCGCAGACATCATCCATGGCTACCTGCACGGGAGTATCTGCAAGATGCTGAAAAAACGGGTTCCGGTGGAACAATGGCAACAATACCAGGAGCAGGTCGTGGAAAATTGCCTGTTCTTGATGACAGGAGGAGAACAATGAAACCAAATCTGGAACGCATCACCGTGTGGATGGGGTTGTTGGTGTCGGTGCTCACCCTTTTCACTGCTGCTTCGGGACTCTTCAACCCCTCCATTTACGAAGATATCGTGGTAAGCGGCAACATCCCCCAAGTGTTGCGCTGGGGGTCCATGGCCCAAGATATCTTTTCCCTGGGAGTGGCGCTGTTGCTGGCCATTTCGACGATCCTTTTCCTTGTGCGGGGTGGAAACAAGCTTTTCTTGCTCATCGTGGGGCTTTTGAGTTACTTGTTCTACGCTTACGCGTTGTACAGCATCCAAGGCATGTACTCCGCGCATGCTTTGCTATACCTTGTTCTGCTGGGAGCATCGCTGTACGCAATGGTATTTGGTATCGTGGCGCTGAAAAAGATGGCAAGCATGGTTCCTTCGCTGGCCAAAGGTGCTCGCTGGTCAGCCATTGGTTTTTTGGCATTGCTCCTTGTCTCTCTTGTTCCCATCTGGTTGTCCCAAGTGGCATTGGACATCGCCAACCGTTATCCGGGGAACACCTACGGAGTGTACGTGTTGGACCTTGGCATCGTTTTCCCCGCGATTGCCATCATCATCTGGCTCCTGGCAAGGGCAAACCCCTTTGGCATCCTTCTGGCTGGTGTCGCGTTGCTCAAAGCGTTCACGGTTTGTGCGTCCGTTGCCCTGGGTGAATGGTTTATTCCCACGTTCGGAAAACTCGGGGAGATGAATGGATTCCTTTTCGCCCTATTCGGGGTCCTTGGCCTCATCGCGCTGGGAATCACGGCCTTGTTTTTCCGAAGCCTCCGGTTTCTTTCGAAGAAACCTTGACTTGCACCCCATCTTTGTGCTATAAAAGCACATTCGAGGAGGAAGAGTATGCAGTATTCCCAACTTCACAGGAAAGGAACGCCATATAGCTTCATGTTTACCTGGCGAGCAGGGCCCCCAGGGGCT
>DAOPKN010000223.1:0-1649 GCA_035391225.1 Thermotogota bacterium | reverse complement strand
CCCTCTTGCGCCTCAGCGATCCGTGAAAAACCTCTTCACCCACCCGATTACCTCCTGCACTTCCTGGTCGGACAGCGAAAAAAACAGCGGCAACCGCAAAAGTCGGCCGCTCAACTGCTCCGTTTCCGGTAATCTCACTTCACCAAACCCTTTTCGGAAAAAGGGACTCTGGTGCAACGGCACGTAGTGGAACACCGCCAACACCCCGTGGGCTTTCAAGAAATCCATCAGCCCATCGCGCTCTCGCTCGGAAGGCAGTAGCACGTAGAACATGTGTGCGTTATGGCCGGCATACTCCGGAAACGCGGGAAGTCGCAAAAACCCCTTCTTTTCCAGGGGTTCCAATCCCACGGAGTACGCCTCGAAAATCGCCATCCTTCGCTCCTGGATTTCTTCCAAGTGCTCCATCTGGCACCATAACACCGCGGCGTTGATCTCCGAGGGAAGGAAACTCGAACCCACTTCCACCCAGGTGTACTTGTCCACTTCTCCCCGGAAAAACTTGGCCCTGTTGGTTCCCTTTTCCCGGATGATCTCTGCCCTCTCCACAATGGAAGGATCGTTGACCAACAGTGCCCCCCCTTCGCCCATCGAAACGTTCTTGGTTTCGTGGAAGCTGAAACACCCCAAGTGCCCGATCGTTCCGAGCGGCCTTCCCTTGTAGCTGGCATCCAAACCCTGTGCAGCATCTTCCACCACGAACAGGTTATTTTTGGCAGCAACTTCCATTATCCCCTCCATGTCGCAAGCCACGCCAGCGTAATGCACCGGAAAAAGGGCCCGCGTTCGGGGAGTGAGCAATCCTTCCAGCAAGGACACGTCCATGTTCAAGTCTTCCCCCCGGATGTCGCAGAAAACCGGCTTTGCTCCCCGCAAAACAACCGCGTTTGCCGTGGAAACAAATGTAAACGAGGGCATGATCACCTCGTCCCCGGGGTGCAGGTCTAACAGCAGCGCGGCAAGCTCGAGCGCGTGCGAACCAGAGGTAGTGAGTAGAACTTTTGGCACCCCGAAGCGCTTCTCCATGAAAGCTGAACACAACCGGGTATACTTGCCATCCCCCGAAACCTTCCCCGAAGAAAAAGCATCCCGGATGTATTCCAGTTCTTCCCCAAACAGGTTTTGCCGGTTGAACGGAATCATCTCCCCACCACCATCTCAAGCATCGAAAACCGTTTGCCAGTTTTCCACGCATTTTTTGGGGGAAAAGAACTCCCGCACCACACGGGCATTTTCCCGGGCAACTTCAGGATCCAGTTCCAAGAACCCCTCGTCCGCGTCGTCCAGTAATCGTATGGTGTCAAACAGTTGTATCCCGATATCCCGAAAGAAAGAAAAAGTGTACACTTCGCTGCGCAAGTAGACCTTTTTCCCCAGGGACAAAAGCAACCGGATTGGGAACGCCGCACCCCAGTGCGGCTTTTCTGGCCCGTCTTCCTCCTCCACCCACCCCATCTGCCCCACACATCCCCCGTTTATGATAAAATGGAGTAGCAAGGACCGGAGGATTCCTCCGCAAATACCGGTTCTACAGGCAGTTCTCGAAAAAAGGGGGGGAAAGAAAGACAAAATGGACAAAAAACAGAGGGATTCGTTGAATTGGAACCTGAAGAACCCCCACGATTCCTTTTTCAAGAAAATGCTGGGCC
>DAOPKN010000222.1:0-1650 GCA_035391225.1 Thermotogota bacterium | reverse complement strand
ATGGAGCCACGGTGAACTACACGCTCACGCTGGACTTCACCGATTCGGAGAACCTGGGCAAGATGCATAACTGGGGCGTGCTTTTCAAGGTTTTCCTGGGTAGGGATGGAGAAGCATATGTCTATAACCAGCAACAGCTGACCATCGACGATTTCGAGGACCTTGGAGATGCGGTTTTCCAGTTCGCGACGGATGTGTTCTTTGCCACAGAATGTACCAAGGGGGCCACGGCAACGTTTGGCGCCACCTACGTGGCCACCGAAGAGGCGACGGAAGACCTGCAATGGATCACGAACCACTCGTTCATCCTCGACTTGGAAGATCCCTTTGCAACGATCACGATTGTCGATCTGGACATCACGACCGGCGTTGCAACGATTTCGCTGATAGCTTCCGACACCAAGTGCATTGATGACGTGGAGATCGATTTCTACGTGGAGAAGGGCAAAGACGATTGGGAACTTGACGTGGACTGGGGCGACGAGGAATTCGTGCTGGGTGATTCCGACCACGCGGTGTCCGGCGAAGCCACGTACGCCAAGGATAGCTCCGCGGATGGTGAAACCTGGATCGCCACGTTCACCATGACCCTTTCGGAGTATGGCATCGACGGTGCCACGTTCACGTTGCACGCCTTGGTCAACGACTGCTGTGACTACGGTGTGGGCCACGAGTTCGAGGAAGAGCTGAGCTACTTCGTGGACAACGTGTTCCTTTCGGAAGACATCGAAAACGAACAGTACGAGAACCACCGCGTGTTCGTGGACTTCGAGGGAGCCATACAGGATGAGGATGGCCGTTTCTGGCTTCCGGTGCCTGCTCTCAACGAGGGTGACCCCGCCTACGCCACGCTGACCATCAAGCTATGGGATCGCGCAATCGACGGTGCCTCGATGACCGACTTCCAGCAAGCCACCGTGGCCACCTACACGAGTGTGACGGCCAGCAAGGAAGGAACCGAGAGCATCGTGTGTACGGGGTACGACGTGAAAGACGAGTGGCACGTGCAGGTTCTGATGTACGCTTCCACGGAAATCACAACCGACGCCACCTGTGCCACGTTGACCATTGAGGCTTCCGATACCGAAGGCAACACCTACGTGTACGAGTTCGGTTACTGCATGGACACCAAGCCACCCACGTTGACGTACGTGCAGGGATACACGGATGGCACCGCGACGGGAAACGACGACTTCGTGGACTTCGTGTTCGACGAAGATGTCGATCCGGACTACGACGGCTTCGCGGCGACCCTCACGATCCGAAATGGAGGAAGTGCGACCATCAAGGTGTACAGCCAGGATGAGATTGAACAACTGGATATGACCGACAAGACCGGGTTCCGCATCGACACCAAGGGATTCACGCTTCCAACTGGTGGAACCGTGGAGCTGGAAGTGAAGGCACGCGACGTGCATGGCAACATCGCCGTGAGCAAGTTCTCCGGCGGCATCGCGGAAAACGCGAGCGTTCGCTGATCGGAACTTTTCGATTTGCTTTTCAAACGGTGGCCTTGGGCCACCGTTTTTTTTCCTGGGACCGCCGCAGCCCACTGCGGCTCATTACCAAAAAAAACGGAAAACAGCCGCACTGGTGTGCGGCGGTCCCAAAAGGCAATGCCATGGAGTTTTTCCTGGGTAGTGTTATAAT
>DAOPKN010000221.1:0-1657 GCA_035391225.1 Thermotogota bacterium | reverse complement strand
AGCTTGCTTGAAAAGGGATATTTTTGTGTTACGATATCCTATGAAGGAAAAAAGTTCACTGGGGGGAAGGCGATGGAAGAGATACTGAAAACGTTGGATGAAGAACTGGAATTGCTGGAAAGTAGGGTAGGAGAAAAGAGAATCATCTTAAAAACCAAGCGGGTGAGCGAATGGGCCAAGTGCCCGGTCTGCGGGCAATTGACACAAAAGGTACACTCCTGGTATTGGAAACATGTAGCGGACTTGCCGGCAATGGGGAAAATGGTGATTTTGGAGGTACAACGCCGCCTTTTCCTCTGCACCAATCCGGATTGCAGCCAGAAACGCTTTTCCGAACCCATGGAATACTTGAACTGGTCAGGGAAACGCACCCGTAGGCTGGACAATCTCATTGAAAAAATTGCAGCGAACCACAGCGCGCATGGGTTGGAGAAAATTCTTCGAAACGATATCGTGGACATTTCCGATGATTCGATTTTGCGATTGATCAAAAAAAAAGAATCGAACCAACACGCTTTGCACGATACGTCGGAATAGACGATTTTGCGTTTCGAAAAGGTCTTCGCTACGGTACAGTGCTTGTCGATCTGGAAACACACCGCATTTTAGAAATTCTCTTCTCGCGCGACACCAAAGACGTGGAGGAAGCGCTAAAAAGGATAAAAGGGGTGGAAGTGGTCACGCGAGATGGCTCGAAAAGTTATGCCCAAGCGATTACCCGGACATTCCCAATGGCAAGGCAAGTCAATGATCGGTTTCACCTGGTACATGGGTTGATCGAATCGGTTCGTGCGTTCCTGTACAAACGATTTGCTGCACAAATTGACCTCCCGGAGGAGGCCTTCTCCAAACGAACTGCGGAGAAAAAAGACACGAGTCCCCCGTTTGCTCCGTCTCCCAAAGACGAAGTGCTTCGACAGGTGAAACAAGCCTTTTCACAGGGAAGAAACAAGCAACAAATCTCCCGGGAACTGCACCTTTCTTGGACAACCGTCGACCGCTATTTGAAAAGAAGCGAACCCTGGACGCATGCGTCAAGGGGAGTCAATCGACCAAGCCTTGTAGATCCCTATTGGCCAACGATTATCCGAATGGCAAAACAGGGAAAAAAAGGCACTGCAATCCTGGAACAGATCCGCTTGGAGGGGTACGCGGGCGGAATTTCCATCCTACGGGATGCCGTATCCAAATGGAAGAAAGAACGAAGAAAAGCTTGGGGAAAGGGAAAAGCCAATTGCATTCGCTTCCCAAGAGCACAACTCATCCGAGGGATTGCCTATGGAATGCACAAGGTAACCCAAGCAAACAAGGAACACGTGCAACGCTTTCTGCAAAGAAACCCGCAACTCCAACAACTGGCGCAAGTGTTGACCCAGTTCAGGCAATTGCTGGAAGAAAAAGAGGAACAAGGACTAACCCCATGGTTGGAAAAAGCAAAGGCCCTCCAAGTGGCCGAAGTGACTTCTTTCGTGAAGGGCATCGAAAGGGATCGCGTGTCTGTAGAGAATGCAATCGCATCTCCCTTCAGTAATGGGATGGTCGAAGGTTTTGTCAACAAAATCAAAATGGTGAAGCGCATGATGTTTGGGAGAGCTTCTTTCGACCTATTACGTAGAAAAGTCCTTTTGTGGGATTTCAATTACTGAGAGGAAGAACC
>DAOPKN010000220.1:0-1658 GCA_035391225.1 Thermotogota bacterium | reverse complement strand
ACCTGAATTCCCGCGAAATTATACCTATGAGAGGATCGAATCGAATCCAAAAGCCGCAAAGAGTTTTTGTTGTTTCGAGGTAACCTCACCGAGGAACACCCGGGAACCAGGTTGCTGGAAACATTCGATCACGTCCAACTCATCCAGAACCTCCTGGAGGGTGTACTCCTGGAACAGCCCTTTCTCATCCATTTGCTTTTTCAGGAACGAAACAAAGATCAGTGCCACGAATTGAACAAACAACTTTCCCTCCAGCCCCTCTTCGGAAGAAACTGAAGTCCTACGAAGGCAAAGGCGGCTCTTCAGATCGCCGTACGCCTTTTCAATCACATCCTTCGAACGGTAGATATCGATTGCTTCCAGCGGGTCTCGAATCCCGTTGCTGATCAAGGCAAAAGTTCCACAGTACCGGAGCTTTTGCTGGATGCCCTCTTGTTGGGCCACGATTTTTTTCCCCCGCACCGGAGTTTGGCTCAGCTCGAAGTACTTGGCGTACAGCCTCTCGTGCTTTGGGTTTCGCTGATCGGAAAGGAGTTCCTCCTCAAGAACATCCAGCAACTTGTTGAACCGGACCTTCTCATCCGCAGCTCGTTGCTCGTTGTAGTACAGGTGAAGGTAAATCCGACGCGCCCCTTCTACCTGTTCGCCGCTACGAGGCTTGGTTTGTGTATAAGCCCAATCTGCCCTCACCGTCTTCACGTACAACCCATGTCTTGAACTGTAGTTCTTCCGCGCAATCCACTCCTCGCCAAGGGGGTCCAGGTGGTCTCGGACAAATCGCAGGGAAATCGGAACCGCCATGAGGAACTTGAAGTGCACCCGGTACAGCTCATTCACATTCGCTGCGCTGAAAAACCCACGGTCCATGACCAGTTTCACCTTTCGAATATTCAGCACCGCCAAATCACGCAACAGTTTTCGGACCGTCTTCACATCCGGGATGTTACCGGCCATCTTGCGATAGCAAACCGGTTGCCTCGTCTTCTCCCCGAAGAGCAACGCCAGGTTGATTTGCGCCAGCGGATCGTTCTCTTTGTTCCTCCCGTACTTCACCTGTTGCAGGCTCTCGGAATAGGAGGAGATCGAGGTCGTATCATACGCGAGGTATTCCGTTTCCGAAACCAGCTGGCTTCGCAACGCGAAGAAGCGTTGCTTGGCATCCTCCCGGATCGACAAGAATAACTCGCTGCTTCTCTGAGAGGGCAGTTTCTTTCCGTAGGGATGCTTGTGGGTGCGTGACCACCTCTCAAAACGGCTCATGGCATTCTTCTCTTCCAGGATCAAGAAGTACGCGATCGACAAGATTTGCTTGTAGCTCTCTGGAAAGCATCGCTTCAAGTGGTCCACTACGCCCAACTGCTCCCCAATACGATCGAACAAGGCGGTGGCTCCACAAAAGAGCCGGGTATAGCTCGTGGAAGGTTGTGGGCCCCTTTTGGCTTTTGCGCTTCCCTGCTGTTCTTCCAGGTAGCGCTTGTTGTACACGATCTTTCCTGTCTCAGGGTCAACCTTGCCAATGCACTTCCTCTTGTTGCGTGCCTGCTGCTTTTCCTTGTCCCAGTAGCCTTCGGATTCGTAGACATACGTCATCCCGTTCTTCTTGTTCTTGAGCTTCACGATGGACATCCCGACACACACCTCCACAATCATTGGTATAA
>DAOPKN010000219.1:0-1667 GCA_035391225.1 Thermotogota bacterium | reverse complement strand
AAACCAGTTCCAAGCCCTTCTTGGTCTTGAGCAACTCGGCGTACGTTTCCTCCAGTCGTTGCGTTTTCTCATCCACCCGTTTCTCGAGTTCGTGGTTCCACGTACGTAACTGTTCTGCCATCTCCCGGATTTCCGTCATATCGCGAAGGATTCCGCGATGCCCTTGGAAAACCCCCTTGGCATTGAAAAAGGGTTTGGCGATGCAATCCAGGTGCACCGTACGGTTTTCGCGGTTGTGCAAGCTCAGTTCCAGGGAAAAGGCCTTCTCCTGCTGCAAGAGCGATTCCAACGTTTCTTGGAGGCTCTTGCTATCCGGGACAAGAAATGGCTTCCACGGAGGAAAGCCCAAGAATTCATCGGGAAGGATGCCCAAAAGCTCTTTCACCGAAGGGCTTATGTACTGCACGTTTCCGGAGGCACCCACTTCCCAAACGACTTCCGGCAAGCTTTCCACGAGCCCCGCGAAACGCATCTTGCTCTCCTCAAGTTCCCGTTGGATTTTCTCCTGGGCTGTTACGTCTTGTACCACACCGCCCAAGCGCTTCTTTTTTTGGGAAGAATCCAGCAGCAAATCACAGGTACATTTCACCTGTTTCTCGCCTTGCCTGGGTGAAACAACGCGCAAGAAGAAGCAAAGGGTATATTTTTTGCCCGGATGCTCACACAACTTCTGGATTTCCCGGTACATATCCGCCACATCCATGGGATCGATTCGCTGCAAAAAATCCGTTTCGTCCAGCGATTGGCGCTCGGAAAAACCGAAAATCTTCCGGACATTTTCCGAGCAAACCAAGACGCGGGTCTCCAGGTCCCACTCCCAGGTGCCAAGTGTTCCGGCGCTCTCCAGTTGGTCCAGCTTCTGGGAAACGCGATGCAGCGATTGCTGGCTATCGTAGAGTTCGCTCACATCCTCGAAGAAAACCAAAACCTCATGCGGGGATTTGTGGCGGAAGTGGAAATGCGGGAAAGCCGAGATGCGGATCCACAAGAAGCGCTTTTTCGGAGCGTTCCACACCCGAAACACCTGCCCCAGCACCGCTTTTCCCGAACGCAAGGCTACCTCGGAAGGGAACTCCTCGGCTGGTACCCGCCTTCCCTTTCCATCGAGCAACACCCAGCGCTTGTCGAATACCTTTCGCTCGGCGGCCTCCCCGGCGGAAACGCCCAAAATGCGTTTTCCGGAAGAGTTGATGCGAATGATCTCCCGGCGCTGGTTGATGAACAAAAGCCCTTGCTCCATGTTGTCGAAAAAAAATAGCCCCCGCTCGCGGAATTTTTGCAAGTGGCGGAGCCGGGCTTTCAAACGCTGAAAAGTCCGGCTCTTCCGCAATTTCAGGTCTTCGTGTGCCAATTCAGAAAACCCCTTCTCGCCCGATTCCGGCAGCCCGCCTGCCGGTTGAGTAGATTATAACACACTTTCAGAAAAGAAAAATTAACAATCGGTCGCTCCCAGCCACCTGGCCAAAAGATGGGCGTAAATTCGTGCGTGTAGCATAAACGAATCGATGGTCTTTCGTTCATCGGGTTGGTGCGCATACGTTTGTTCTCCCGGCCAATTGGCACCGAACGCAACCCCTGTGGGTACCGCCCGGGCGTAGGTGCCCCCCCCCATGGTGGACATGGTTCCCTTTTCGCCCGTCACCGACGCGAACACTTCCATCAACTGC
>DAOPKN010000218.1:0-1693 GCA_035391225.1 Thermotogota bacterium | reverse complement strand
CGCCGCTGGTGGATTGGATGGTGGAAAAGTTCCACGAGTGGGGGATTTTTTCGCATGCGAGTTGATGAAGTCCTCCAGGCCATCCTGGAAAAGGATCCGCGAAAAGTGACCCAATTCTTAGCGTTCGTGAGCCAGGACCTCTTCGCAAAAATGAACGCGTTGGACAGAAAGGTAGAAAGCATCCAAGAGGACCTGCACAATGGTTGGCGAACGCACTTGATCGACGAAATGGTTTCCCGTCAACAGGAAACCCTGGATTCCTTGGTAACCCAACAATTCCAGCTTCGCCTCAAGCGAAAGGAAACGGTGCAAAAGGTGCTGCTGACATTGCTGGGAACTGGCGGACTGGTGTTGTACCTGCTGGAACGATTCTTCTAGTTGCTCCACCCGTTTTCGGGACCCGATGGGGTCCCTTTTTCTTGGGGGTTTTTCCGGCAAGCAAGAGCGGCCCCTTCAAAAAAGGGTGTCCCGTGTTGGTCGCACCGTAATGCGCATCTTTCGGAAACCCCTTGGGCGTGCAACGAAGAAAAGAGTCAGCCCGCAGCCGCTCCCATGGGAAATCGGGACAGGGCACCGTACCCCAAACGAAGCATTTGCCCCTTCTTTGCGTCTATTTGCCAAGATAGAGATGTTTAACTCTGATAGAGGTGGTTCCCATGAAAATTGCTTTTTTGATTGCCATTGTTGCCGTTGTTCCCTTGTTGATCCTGTTTGGGAACGCGAATCAAAAACCGGACACAAAGGAGAATGCCATGATGGGAAAAGAAGTGCGCGAAATCTTGCTGAGAAACCGGCAAAAGGATACGGAAACGATTTACCTGGCCGGTGGATGTTTCTGGGGCGTGGAAGGCTACTTCAAGCGCCTTGACGGTGTCGTGGACACCCAAACCGGGTATGCCAACGGAGCTTCCGAAAACCCCTCCTACGAGGAGGTAATCCGCAACTCGGGGCACGCGGAGACGGTGAAAGTGGAGTTTGACCCCGCCGTGATCAGCCTGGAGGAACTGCTGTTGCATTTCCTGCGCGTGGTCGACCCATACTCGGTGAACAAGCAAGGAAACGACAGGGGTATTCAGTACCGTTCGGGGATCTACTTCAGCGACGAGGAGCAAGCGCTGCGTGTTGGAAGGGTGATTGGAATGTTTGAAGCCGCGGAAGGAAAGAAAACCGCGATTGAAATCCTTCCACTGGAAGGCTTCTGGGATGCGGAAGAGTACCACCAGGATTACCTGGAGAAGAACCCCTACGGGTACTGCCACATTTCGCTGGCCATGGCGGATGACCCACTACTCACCTTCCCCGTTACCCTCGACGAAACCGAGGAACAACTCAAGGCCCGGATCGGGGAATTCGCCTTCAACGTCGCGCGAAAAGGGGCAACGGAACGTTCGTTTACCAGTCCATTGCTCGAGGAGCACCGCCGGGGCATTTTCGTGGACGTGGTGAGTGGACAACCCCTGTTCTCCTCCAACGACAAGTTCGATTCCGGTAGTGGTTGGCCCAGCTTTACCCGTCCGATCGAAGCAAGCGCTATCACCTACTTCTCGGACGACTCGCTGGGAATGAGTCGCATTGAGGTGAAAAGCCAACTCGCCGACACCCACCTGGGCCACGTGTTTAACGACGGACCCCGGGACAGCGGAGGACTACGCTACTGTATCAACGGGGCGGCTCTGGCGTTCATTCCCTACGA
>DAOPKN010000217.1:0-1694 GCA_035391225.1 Thermotogota bacterium | reverse complement strand
GCTATTACGCACTCTTTCAAGGGTGGCTGCTTCTAAGCCAACCTCCTGGTTGTCTGTGCGACTCCACATCCTTTCCCACTTAGCACACGCTTAGGGGCCTTAGTTGGTGGTCTGGGCTGTTTCCCTCTCGACTACGAAGCTTATCCCCCGCAGTCTCACTGCCACGTTCTAACTTTCCGGCATTCGGAGTTTGGCTGGGTTCAGTAAGCTTGTAGGCCCCCTAGCCCATCCAGTAGCTCTACCTCCGGAAAGAAACACGTGACGCTGCACCTAAATGCATTTCGGGGAGAACCAGCTATCACGGAGTTTGATTGGCCTTTCACCCCTACCCACAGCTCATCCCCCCATTTTTCAACATAGGTGGGTTCGGGCCTCCACGACGTCTTACCGTCGCTTCACCCTGGCCATGGGTAGATCACTCCGCTTCGGGTCTAGAGTGTGCGACTGAATCGCCCTATTCAGACTCGCTTTCGCTACGGCTACCCCTCTCGGGTTAACCTCGCCACACACCGCTAACTCGCAGGCTCATTCTTCAAAAGGCACGCCGTCACAACAACCGAAGTCATCGCTCCGACGGATTGTAAGCACATGGTTTCAGGTTCTATTTCACTCCCCTCCCGGGGTTCTTTTCACCTTTCCCTCACGGTACTTGTCCGCTATCGGTCACCAAGGAGTATTTAGGCTTAGCGGGTGGTCCCGCCAGATTCGTACGAGATTTCTCGGGCCCCGTACTACTTGGGATGACGTTCAAGAGTCCAAAATGTTTCGTCTACGGGGGTGTTACCCTCTACGCCGACCCTTTCCAAGGTCTTCGACTACAAATTGGATTTCTGACTCTTTGAAGACTCGGCAGAATCTTCGGAACGATCCCACAACCCCGTACTCGCAACGCCTGCCGGCTATTACGCGGGTACGGTTTGGCCTATTCCACTTTCGCTCGCCACTACTCGCGGAATCACTATTGTTTTCTCTTCCTGTGGGTACTGAGATGTTTCACTTCCCCACGTGCCCTCCGCATGCCCTATGTGTTCAGGCATGGGTGACTGGACATAACTCCAGTCGGGTTTCCCCATTCGGACATCCCCGGATCACAGCTCGGTTGACAGCTCCCCGAGGCTTATCGCAGCCTCCTACGTCCTTCTTCGGCTCTTGGTGCCAAGGCATCCACCATGTGCTCTTAGTAACTTGACCACAGATATTTCTAGATGCTCGCGTTCACTATGCAGTTCTCAAGGTACGGGCGAGAGGATCCTCCGACTCGAGGAGTTTTCGGATCCACTCTGAGGTTGCCGCCTAAGCGGCCCGTTCCCTCAGGACCCAACAGCGTGCCAGGCCCCGTGCGAAGCGTTGGTCCGTTCCACACCCTTGCGGGCAGTACTAGAACCGCTGTCTTCACAGCGAGGCCAAATAGTCAATGTTTCCACATATATGAGCAGCCTTTGAGAACATTCGTCTCGCCGGCTCTCTGGACCGGGTGTTTCCACCTGGCCAGATGCTCCTTAGAAAGGAGGTGATCCAGCCGCACCTTCCGGTACGGCTACCTTGTTACGACTTCGTCCCAATCGCCAGTCCCACCTTCGACAGCTCCTTCCCTTGCGGGTTAGGCCACCGGCTTCGGGTGTTACCGACTTTCGTGACGTGACGGGCGGTGTGTACAAGGCCCGGGAACGTATTCACCGCAGCGTTGCTGATCT
>DAOPKN010000216.1:0-1718 GCA_035391225.1 Thermotogota bacterium | reverse complement strand
TCCCAAAGGGCAAGAGGAAAGGGGAAGAGGGGGAAGAAGGGGAATCCGAACCCACGGATAGATCCTGAAACGGGTCAAAAAAAGCTGTCCGAAAGCTCACAAGCCGCAGGCATCGAAATGGGCGAGCGGCAGTGGGTTGCGACTGGTTTTGCCTTGCATTCGGACAGCCGGATTGCTTCTCGTTTCGGAGTTACTCTTTCCTTCCGCTGTTGCGTTTGTTTTGTTGGAACTTGGGCCAGGGAGTGTCCGCAAGCCCACCGCTTTCTCCGTAGAGTGCATAAAAAGTTCCAGAAAACGTTCCCACGTAGATAGTGCCATCATCGCCAATCGTGGGGCTGGAAAATACCATATGGTCCAAAGAAGAAATCCATTTCACGGACCCGTCGGGGTGGAAAGCGTACAGTTTTCCGTCCTCCGAGCCCACGTAAATCGTACCATCCTTCCCGATCGCCGCGGTGGACCGAACCCTTCCCCCCGTTTTGAAATTCCACTTTTCCGTTCCATCCGGGTTGATCGCGTAAAAGAAGGAGTCGTCAGAGCCCACGTAGATGGTTCCATCGCTTCCCAACACGGGGCTGGCCCCAATTTGGTCCCCCGTAACGAAAGGCCAACTTCCGGTGGTTACCGTTGTCCCGTCTGCGGTTAGGGCGTACACCTTGTGGTCGTCACTCCCCACGTAGAGGGTTCCATCGCCTCCAATGGCCGGGCTGGATAGGATTGCCCCACCCAAGGAAAAAGGAGTCCACTTCTCCGAGCCATCCGCGGAGTTCAACCCGTGAAAAGTATGGTTATTCGATCCCCAGTAAAGGGTACCGTCCGAAGCAATTGCTGGGCTGGAAAGAATCACGTGCCCAGTGTCATATTCCCAAGTAACGGTTCCCTCGTTGGTGGGGTCGAGGGCATACATTTTGCCGTCGAATCCCCCCAGGAAAGGAGTCCCATCCTCTCCAATGGCCACGACCGGTAACCCTACGCTATCCATTATCCAATCAAAGTTCCATTTCTCCGTGCCATCCGGGTTGAGCGCGTAAAAATCGGAGAGAACGCTTCCGAAGAAAAGGGTGCCGTCCGCGCCAATCGCGGGACTACCGCGTATGTCATCATTCCCTTGAAAGTGCCATTTTTCAGTGCCATCCGGGTTCAGGGCATAGAAGAAATCATCGAAACTACCAAAGTAAAGGGTACCATCGGTTGCAATGACAGCACAAGTCCAGATTGTATTCCCAGCGGAAAATTGCCACTTCACGGTTCCCGGGATCGGGGAAAACCGCGCAACGAGATGGCGATCCTGCTTCACCGACCAAGAACAGCTTGCATCACCGGTCAGGAGTTCCTCGTCCTCGTACCATCCATCGAACCTGGAACCGGGGTTGGCAAGGGCTTCTACTTCCACCTTGCTCCCCTTTTGCAGTTCCAGTTGCTCGGAATTTTCCCATTCCCCGCCGTTTATGCGCACATCCCCCCGCGACACCGGTGATGCTTCCACGCTGATCGTGTACATGTCGGGCACGAAGGAGGCGGTGAGAACCCGATCCGCTTGCACCCCGAAGGTGTAGGGGTTTTGCTCGCTCACTTTCTGTCCCCGGTTCCCTGCTGGCCCGTCCTCGTACCACCCGTCGAACTTGGAAAAGGAGTTTGCCAAGGCACGCACTTCCACCTGGCTTCCCAACTCCAACTCTACCTGCTGGACAGCGCCCCAAGGCCCATCGTTTACCCGC
>DAOPKN010000215.1:0-1723 GCA_035391225.1 Thermotogota bacterium | reverse complement strand
CGGAAGCTAACCTGGGGATAGGGGTGCTTCTCCTTTCCTGCTTCCACCACGAACCGATCCCCTTGGTAGGAAAGGTAGATCTCGCCTGCGGATTCCGAAGTAGGTCGCAAGTCGACGATTTGGTAGCCATCGGTGGTTTTGCCGTCGGAGGCCACGCCGGTATCGTTGAGGAACTCCACCATTTCCTCGTGGGTGAACTCGAAGGGGGAAACCCAGAAATCGTAGGTGAAGCGGACGGTGTGAACCGGGGTCGAGGAGTTGGTGGGATCCGAGAAACCATCCGGGCGCGTGTTGCCCATTTGGAAAACACGGGGGGCGAAAGCGGCGGTCAACGTGCGCTCTCCACCCGGAACAATTCGAAAGGGATTGTCCCTGCTCACGGGTTGCAATCCCACGGGCCTTGAACCGGTTTGCTGCTCCTCGTACCAGCCGTAGAAAACGAATCCGGGCTTGGGGAACGCTTCCAAAACTTGGGCTTTATCCACGCGGACTCGTACATTTATACTTCCGGATGGGGTGGAGCCATTTAGAGAGACCAGCCCTTGCGAAGACGGGCTGCTTTCCAAGGTAAGGGGCTGGTAGCGGGGATCGAGAAGGAACTCGGCGACGATGGAGCGGGTGGCGTCCAGGGTGAAGGAGAGCGAGGGCTGTTCCGAAAGGGTCTGGCCGTTTTCGGTCCAGCGGGAGAACAGGTGCTGCGTGGTTGCCAGGGGTTCGAGCGAGACCTGGCTGCCGGTTTGCATAAGCTCCGCGAAATCCGGTTGCCAGGGTCCGCCGTTCACGCGGATCTTCCCCCAGTCGGAGGGACTGGCGCAAACGCTCAGCGGGTAGCTGTCCTTCTCGAAGTGGGCGACCAGTTCCCTGTCACGCGTGGCGGGAAAGGAAAGGGGGTTCTCCTGGCTCACCAGTACATCGCGGGCCCCGGAAGCGTTTTCCATCCAACCGGCGAAGTGGAAGCTTTCCGAAGGCTGGGCCTCGAGCTGTACCTGCTGGTTGGGGGAAACCTGGAAAGAAAGGGATGGCTGCCATGGCCCATCCGGGAACACGCGGACCAGCCCACCCTCCTGGGGATCCGAGGAAGCCTGGATGCGGAAAAAGCCCGAAGAAAAGCGGGCCTGCACCTGGCGATGGCCCTCCCAGGTTTCGGGGGAACCCGAAACTGCGAGGGAAGGGAGGGTGAATTCTTTCTGGTTGGAAAGCAGGGTATCGTTTTCAAACCAACCGGAAAAGTCCCACCCGGGTTGCTCGGAGGCAGTTACAAGAAGGGTACGTGTTGCTTCCAGCAGAAGGGTCACCGTGGTGACGGGGATACCGGAGTCGATGCGAATGCTCCCGCCGGCTGCAGGTTCGCAAGAAAGGGTTAAGGGGTAAAAGCGGGACGTGGTGAAGGCTTGCACGCTGCTGCACTTGGTGATGACCCCGTCGACTTCGAGGCACACCTTCCAGTGGTACTGGGTACCGGGGAAGAGCGGGAAAGCCAGGGTGGCAGAAGTGGCGGTGGTTCGAAGTACCTCCACCAGCTGCTGGCCAGCGGGTGCGAGGAAAAGCACGAACACGGCACCCCGGGAAGATTGGGCACCCAGCAGCGCATCCCAGGAAAACGCGGGGGTTAAGGAAACGGCCTGTTCCCCGGGAAGGGGAAAGGTAGGTTTGATCTGGACGGCCTCCTGTTGCGGCGTGAGGGTGCAGCTACCCAGGAAAGCAACCAGGAGAAGCGAAAGGA
>DAOPKN010000214.1:0-1742 GCA_035391225.1 Thermotogota bacterium | reverse complement strand
TGACCCTCGATGGTGCGGTGGTGTCTTTGAAGTTGGCGCTGGAGATTCGCGAGCAGGCAAGCCATGGAAAAGGGTAGGGGCAACCCCTCCGTGGTTGTCCAGGGAGGGTGGCAAGAAAGGCAAAGTCAAAAGAGCCGCAGTGGGCTGCGGCGGTCCCAGAAGGAGGGATAACATGCGGAAGAAAGCTCTTCGAACGAAGTACGTTGTTTTGGCATTGCTCGTTGCTCTTCTTTCCACATCCTTTGTTTGCTTGGGGGAAACCCTGGGAGATCCGGGAACCCTGAGCGCATTTCGCGGAAGGGATGGCGAGGTGTTGGAATTCCTCGTGACGGGGAAAAGCGAAGGCCGACTCTGGGGAACGGAGATCTACACCGATGACTCGGAGCTCGCCGTGGCAGCGGTACACGCTGGGGTTCTCCATGCGGGGGAAACAGGGGTCGTCCGCGTGATGATCCTCCCCGGGCAGGCGGATTACGTGGGGACTACCCGCTTTGGCGTGCAATCCAACAACTGGGGTGCTTTTTTTGGCAGTTTCCAGGTGTTGGGATTCCAGGGCGAGGATGTGCCCGTTTTCCCGGACCCGGGGAACATGGAATCATTCCGGGGGCGCAATGGTGAGCGCTTCCGCTTTCTCGTCGTGGGAAACTCGGAAGGGCCGCTGTGGGGAACGGAGGTCTACACCGACGACTCCGCGATTGCCAAGGCGGCGGTGCATGCCGGGATCCTGAACGTTGGCGAAACGGGGATGGTGGAAGTGACGGTGCTCCCCGGGCAATCCAGCTACGAGGGAAGCACTCAAAATGGCATCGAATCGCGCTCGTACGGAAGCTGGCAGGGAAGCTATGGAATCCAGGAAGTGGAAACAACTGCCGCCACCTCTTCCGAAGAGGGCGATGTACAGGTGCGAGACGATCCAGGTGACCTGAGCGTGTACCGGAACGAGGGAACGGAAAAACTCCGTTTCCGGGTTACGGGAAGTTCACAGGGGCAAATCTGGGGCACGGACATCTACACCGACGATTCCACGCTGGCGATGGTTTGCGTGCATGCCGGGCTGCTTAAGGAAGGGGAGACCAAGGTCATCGCCGTCACATTGCTGCCCGGGCAGGTAAGCTACTCGGGGAGCACCCGCAACGGAATCACCTCTTCGTCCTACACCTCTTGGGATTACAGCTACTCGGTGGCATTGGCGGAGTAGGGGCTTTTGCGGTAACGGGGAAATTCCTTTTGCAGGGAAAATCCCACCTGCTGGTAGAGATCCCTTGCCCGGGTGGGAAAAGTGGAAAGCGTGAATAGGCGGATATCGGACACACCCTGCGCCTGCAGCAGGTGGATCGCTCGGAGCAACAGGCTTCGGGCGATTCCTTTTCTTCTCCAGGAAGGGAGCACACTCACTTCAACTATCTCCGCTTGCGGGGCGTGCACAACCGGTAACACCTGGGCGACCACCTTTCCTCCCACCGTTGCCACTTGCCAGTACTGCCAGTGTTTTTCCAGCGAGAGCAGTTCCTCAAGGTAGTCTTCCAGCCCTTGCTTTTCGTCGAAACGCCCTCCTTCGTACTCGTCGCGGTACGATTCTTTCACACTGCGGGCAATTTGCTTTATGTTTTCGGGTTTTGCCGCGATGTGTTCCACACCCGGGAAAAGGGGAGGTGGAGGAGACGAAAGGGTGTGATCCAGGCGGAAGGCCAGTACGCTGTACGGTGCATGGTACCCGTTTTCTGCCAGAAGCCGGGTGGAGG
>DAOPKN010000213.1:0-1771 GCA_035391225.1 Thermotogota bacterium | reverse complement strand
GTCTTGTGCTCGTTAACCACCAACCTGGTTTTCATACGAGCACCCGAAGTCAGGTCTTCCCAGCGCAAACGCAGGAGATCGCCGATCCGCAGCCCCGTGCTGATTCCAAGCACGAAAAGTGCAAGGAACTTGTAGTTCTCGTCAGCCATCATAGCCTCTTTCACCCGCTGGATAACTTTCTTGTCGCGAATGGGTTTGACAACTTGGCGGCCCTTCCCCGGCATCCAAATCCCTCCTCAATCCTGGTTGATATAACCACATTATACGCAGGTTTTATCAACGAAATCAAGGGGTTGGATTTTCCCGGGAAAGGGAGAAGTGGGTTTAAGGCTCATTGGAAAAGGGATAGGGCGTTTCGTCCTTGGTTGATAAAATGGCTCTTTTATCAACCTGAAGGGGACCTGCATAGAGTCCAGCTGGATGCCCTATTCGTTGCCGTGTATGATAGAATGGAAACGAAAAGGAGGAGAAGACGTGCATAAAAGCGGAAAAACGAGAAGGATCGGGACGGGTATCGCGTTGCTGGTTGTGGTACTGGTAACGGCATTGCTCTCCGGGTGCTTCCTGTTCCAGGAGAAAGCTCAAAGCGCGGAATTGCAGTTGGAGGACCGGTGGGGAAATTCCATCCCCCGGGCGCAGGTACAACTTTGGGACCAAGAAGGAAGCCTTCTCTTCACGGGAAAAAGCAACGACAAGGGTGTAGTGGATTTTTCCGCCAAAAAAGGTTATGTCCGCGTAGTAGCGACGGACGAGCTGCTGTTCGCCGACGGAACAATTGTACTGGATAGCAAGGAAAATCGCTACATGCTACAGCTCACCGAAGAAAAGAACCCGGGTGCCGGAGGACTTGTCTGGCGCAACAAGGACGATACACTCACGCTCTACCTGTTCGTTCCCGCAAACGCCAAGGTGGTGCTCTTTTCGGCCAGTAGCACAGGGGCAGTTCCGGAAACGCTGAACGAGCTCCCCGTGTTGAAAACCGGGGAAGAGCAAGCCTACCTGTGGTACACCAGGCAACCGGCCAAGGAAAGCCAGCTGGTCGAACTTGCAGGCTTGTGGGCAGCCGGAAGGGAAGAACCCGACATTTCACGCATCGAAATCTATTCGGGGGAGGGGGAACAACTGTACGGCAAAGGTGAGGCAATCACGCCGCAGGAAATCTCTCAACGCCAGTTCATCCCGAATAGTGAACTGAGCAAAGTGGGAGACATCTCAAGCCTGGGGGGAGAAAGCAACACGCCAGATGGAATCGTGGACGTATGGGACCTGATCTATCTGCTGAACCGGTATGAAGCGACCGATACAATTGCAGACCTGGGAAAGCTGGGTGCAACGGTGGTCACCCCACCCCTGGGGCCATTTAGCCATAACCTGGACCAAACGGGAAAAGATGGGATCGTGGATGTGTGGGACCTGATCATCCTGCTGAATGCGTACGGAGCCACGGTGGAAAGTATAAACACCCCGTTTGCCCCTACTGGAGTTGAAGCCCAATCCACGGGGGGAAACGCGTACCAGATAAGCTGGGAAGTAGCATTCGAAAACGATTGCCAGGAGGCGTTTTACTTTTTCGCGTTGGATAGTACTGAGGGATTTGAACCCACGACGAACCATGTCTCCCTTGTGGGGCAAGTGGGAAAAAACGAACGCAGCTTCACGGTCACAACGGACAAGGCGTACATCGCAATCTGCGCGCGGAACAACCCTGAGGGAGTGGTTTTTGGTATGTACTTCAGCACTCCGGTGTTTATTCCCATGGAACCAGGGATGG
>DAOPKN010000212.1:0-1778 GCA_035391225.1 Thermotogota bacterium | reverse complement strand
ACAACCTAAAGGCATCCGAAATTCCCTTCTGGGACCGCCGCACCCCAGTGCGGCTTGTTGTGCTTTTCGTTCCAATAACCATGCCGCACTGGGGTGCGGCGTACCCAGAAAAAAGGGGCTACATTCCCCACACGGTGATGTTTTTCCCGTGGTACTCCCGGGTTTGCTTGAAGACCTTCTCTTCCCACGAAACGTTGTCTTGGTCGAAGATCACCAAGTGGGCTTGTTGTGCACCCGTCTTGTCCTGGTACTCCGCGGTCTGCTCTAATCCTTTCTGGATCAGTGTTTCCAACGCATACCCATGCTTGAGTTTGCACTCGATCACGATGCGTTGCACGCCATTTTGTGGCCAGCGGATGTACAGGTCGGTGCGCATCCGACCAAGGCCGTATTCGCGATCGATGTGGCCTCCCCCGTTGATAATGCGCTGTAGGAAAGCTTGCAGCAGTAGCTGAGGTCCGGCTTCGCGATACTGGAAACGTTCCAGCCAGCTTTCGCTGTGTTCGCGAAAGAACTGTTGGAAAGCCGTTAGCAGCTTGTCCATGTTCAAAAGGCCGTCCGGTTGGATGTACCAGGCGGGTTCTTGGACGATGGTTTTCTGCTTGCTGTAGGTGAGCGTTCGGGGGATGATTTCCCGGTAGATGGCATTGGCGATGTGGATGTTTCCGGTTGTTTTAATCAGCCCAAGGGTTTCGCAGTACTCGATATCATCCGCGGGTACGTTCCCCTCGGAAAGTTCCCCTTTTAGCAAAGGCTCGATCACGCGCTGTACTCTCTTCTCGTTGAGCTTATCCGCAAGCTGGTCCAGGTGGGTATCCCGTCGCAAGATGAGCTCATTTTTCGCACGTTCCATCATTTCCGGTGTGACCGGGTTGTTCCGATCCTTTCCCTCGAAGTCACGGAAACACGCCTGGTATGCCAGGGCGTTCACCAACCAAGGTTGACCCTCGGTGTACTCCCACACCAGCTTGAACACGCCTTCCTCGAAACGTTGTCCCGTCTGCTGCGTGTGCTGGGCGTACAGTTCCCGGATGTCTTCGCGGGTGAAGTCCCCCAGGCGCAGCGATTCAGATTTGATATTGAACGCGCTTCCACCGGTGATCACCTGTTTCTCTGCGTCGGAGTAAATGCGGTAGTCCCTCACGTCCCGCACCCCGCACAGGATGACCGACTGGGGAAAATCCCCCGGCCTTCGATCGTACCCCGAGCGCAACTGCCGCAACACGGAAATCAGCGTGTCTCCCACCAGCGAATCGACCTCATCCACGAGCAACACCGTGGGCTGGGCTGACTGCAATGTCCAGGCAGAAAGGGCTCCGTTCAGAGCGTTAAAGGCTCCTGCAGAAGCCAAGATTTCGCGGAAGTTTTGTTGGAAAAAGGTTTCTCCCAGGTGGAATTTTTCCCGCTGTGCCATTTCGTACAGGATGCTTTGCATGGCAAGGGGGACCTTTTCCCGGGCGGCTTGTGCGGCTTCCATGTTCACGTACAAGCACTTGTAATGGCCTTGGGTGTTGAGAAATCCTTGCAGTGCTTTAAGGGAGGAAGTCTTTCCCGTTTGCCGTGGAGCATGGACCACGAAATATTTCCACTGGTCAATGAGCTCCAGCACCTCTTGCAAATTCATTCTCTGCAACGGGTCAAGGCAGTAATGGCGTTTGCAATCCACGGGTACAGCGGTGTTGAAAAAGCGTTCCATCGTCTATCACTCCCCTTTTCTTTGATTATAGCAGAAGGCAAAGGGGATTGAATGGTCCCCGGAGAACCACAACGGCGTGCTG
>DAOPKN010000211.1:0-1790 GCA_035391225.1 Thermotogota bacterium | reverse complement strand
GAAAGCTGCCACTTGCTCGGGGATTTAGGGACGTAGGGTGTTCCGGTATTCTTCCACCCCGAAAACGGTAAGGTCTCCCAGGTAGTCTAATTCTGCAGGGACCAGCGCGGTGTACTCCAAGAAAAGTTGGTGGTAGAATGCGTCTACCGTGCTGCTTGCAACGGCAACGGTGGAGAGAACGAGGAACAGCAAAAACATCCAACGATTTCCAAATCTCTGGAACATGCGAAAACCTCCCTTGAGCATTTGATGTAAGAAAAGTATAACCTTTCTGGATTGCGTTTTTGCATGACTGGGGTCATGAAATCGGGTATGACTTCTTTGGTTCCACCCCGTGGGAAAAAGTTCCCGCACCTCCCGTTATGTGATACAATAGAAAAAGAAAGTCATGAAGGAAGCTTTGGTTGCCTATTTTGAGGAAGGAAGGTGATCGGTTACGTCGTTGGCATTTCCGGAAACACAAAGCCAGTTTCAAGATGCTGTGATGGAATACGATCGCGTACGCGCGATGGACTTGGTGGCGGGTTTCGTGCAACGAAACGGCGCCTTTCCCGAGTTCCTGGAGGTGGTACTGCAGCCGGTTTTGTTTCAAATCGGAGAGCTGTGGTCCGAGGGGGAAATTGCCCTTTCGCAAGTTTTCCTCGCAGGGAAGCTGTGTGAAGAGCTGGTGGCCACGTACCTTCCGGAGTCGATCGCCCAGCCTTCGCCAACGGCCCCCCGGCGAGCCATCGTAACGCTCAGCGATTTCCACGTGTTGGGCAAGAAGGTGGTGCGGTCCTTTTTCCTGGCCAGCGGGGTTTTCCTGGAGGACTACGGGCATGGAATCAGCGCGGAGCAGGCCTATCAAAGGGTGCAACACGACAAGCTGGATTTCCTGCTCGTATCGGTATTGATGTATCCTGCCGCGCTGGAGATCCGCAAGTTGCGGGACTGGATCGACCGCGATGGCTTGCAAACCAGGATCCTTGCGGGGGGTGCACCCTTCTTGTTCGATCGCCAGCTGGCCGAAAAGGTGGGGGCCCATGCATGGGCACCGGACCCAACCCGTGGCATGGAGATCTTGCGAGGCTGGGAGGAGGAGGCAACATGGAAACGATGACGCCCATGGAAAGGGTTATGGCCGCGCTGGAGCATCGTGTCCCAGACCGCGTGCCCTTCGTGTACGGTTTCAGTTTTTACGGGGCAAAGGTTTGCGGTTGCTCGATCGAAGACTACTTTTCCGATCCCGCGCTCGTGGCACGTACCCAGCTGGAGTTGCAACGCCATTTCCACCACGACAACCTGGTGCCTTTCTTCTACGGTTCGCTGGAAATCGAGGCTTTCGGGGGAACGTCGCTCTTCCGGCCGGGATTTCCCCCCAATTCGGGTCCTCCCATCTTTTCGGACATGCGTTCTCTTAAGGGAGTGGTTCTTCCCGACCCGGAAAAAGAGCCCCTCGTGCGCGTGCTGGAAGTGACGCGTATCCTGAAGCGCGCGGTGGGGGATCGTATTCCGTTGATGGGAATGGTGGTTTCGCCTTTTTCGTTGCCTGCCATGCAGCTGGGGTTGGACCGTTACCTGGAAGTGTTAACCACTGAGCCGGAATTCTACCACGCACTGATGGAGGTGAACATCCCCTTCTGTGTCCGTTGGGCCAATGCGCAACTGGAAGCCGGGGCAACGGCGCTGGTGTACTTCGATCCCGTTTCTTCCCCCACGTTGATTCCTCGCCCGCTTTTCTTGCGCACCGGTTTCGAGGTGGCCCGGCAGGTGCTGCCCCAAATCAATGGCCCGCTGGCTTTCCATTTCGC
>DAOPKN010000210.1:0-1835 GCA_035391225.1 Thermotogota bacterium | reverse complement strand
ACGGGGTCAACTTGCAGAGTTCCTTAACGAGAGTTATCCCGCTCACCTTAGCCTGCTCAGCCAGCCCACCTGTGTCGGTTTCGGGTACGGGCGCAAAGCTCCCTCCCTAGAGGCTTTTCTTGACAGTCGAGCGTCAACGGCTTCGTCTTCTTTACGAAGACTCCCCATCAGGTCTCGGCTCATCGCAGCGGTTTTCCCTGCCGCGCACGCCTACTCCCTTGGTCCGGGACTTCCATCACCCGGATCCGCCTAGCTTCCTGCGTCACCCCTTCGGTCAAACGGTCGCTCCGCGGGGCAGGAATTTCAACCTGCTGTCCATCGACTACGCCTTTCGGCCTCGCCTTAGGTCCCGCCTTACCCTGGGTGGATTAGCCTTCCCCAGGAATCCTTGGGCTTACGGTGAGTGTGTTTCTCACACACTTTGCGCTACTCATGCCGACATTCTCACTTCCCTGCAGTCCACCGAACCTTACGGTTCGACTTCTCCCCGCAGGGAACGCTCCCCTACCGATGGATAACCTAGTTATCCATCCCGCGGCTTCGGCGATATGCTTAGCCCCCTGTATTTTCGGCGCGGAAATCCTCGACCAGTGAGCTGTTACGCACTCTTTAAAGGGTGGCTGCTTCTAAGCCAACCTCCTGGCTGTTTGGGCATTTCCACATCCTTGCCACACTGAGCATATCCTTTGGGGCCTTAGCCGACGGTCTGGGCTGTTTCCCTCACGACTACGAAACTTCTCTCCCGCAGTCTCACTCCCATGATTCAACAGTTCCGGTATTCGCAGTTTGGTTGAATTTGGCAGGACCCCAGTCCCCCGCGTCCATCCAGAGCTCTACCCCCGGCTGTCATTCTATGAGGCTGCACCTAAATGCATATCGGGGAGAACCAGCTATTACCGCACTCGATTAGCTTTTCACTCCTATCCACAAGTCATCCGAGACTTTTTCAACAGGCACCGGTTCGGTCCTCCACCCCGTTTCACCGGGGCTTCAACCTGCTCATGGATAGATCGTGCGGCTTCGGGTTCATCACTGGAAACTCGTCGCCCTCTTCAGACTCGGTTTCCCTGCGGCTCCGGTCCTTATACGGACCTTAACCTCGCTACCAACGATGACTCGCCGGCTCATTTTACAAAAGGCACACCGTCACCTTCCACGTCCTCGCGAACGCTTCCGGCTCCGATTGCTTGTAGGCACACGGGTTCAGGTCTTTTCACTCCCCGCCAGGGGTGCTTTTCACCTTTCCCTCTCGGTACTGTTTCTCTATCGGTCGCCTGCAGTATTTAGCCTTGGACCATGGTCGGCCCTGTTTCAACCGGAATTTCACGTGCTCCGGCCTACTCGGGTTCCATAAACAAGGAGCCTTCCCGCTTTCGCCTACGGGGCTCTCACCCTCTGCGGCATGCTTTCCCAATACATTTCGACTAGCGGGTCGGTTTGTCACTCCCCGAGAGTCCTGCGGGACTCTCCTCTATGTACCCTCAACCCCATCTCAGCAACGACCGCAGTCTTGACACTGAGTTGGTTTAGGCTCTTCCCGTTTCGCTCACCACTACTCGGGGAATCTCTTCGATTTCTTTTCCTCGGGTTACTGAGATGTTTCACTTCACCCGGTTCCTCCCTCATAAGAGGGTGACTGGACTGCTCCAGTCGGGTTGCCCCATTCGGAGATCTCCGGATCAAAGACCGCTTGCGTCTCCCCGGAGCTTTTCGTAGCTTGCCACGTCCTTCGTCGGCTGCAGGCGCCAAGGCATCCACCGTGTGCCCTTTATACCTTTTCCTCACCTTTTTCGGTTACTCTTTCCTCTATTCTGCTGTCAAGGTCCGTCGGGAAT
>DAOPKN010000209.1:0-1836 GCA_035391225.1 Thermotogota bacterium | reverse complement strand
TGTTCCCTGCCGGCCCTTCGTACGTGTAACTGCTCGTTCCCTTGTCATCCCCGTTCACGTAGATGCTAGCCCCATACGGGCTCGTCGTGATGGTCACTTCTCCCTTGCTCCTGGTCAGCACCACCCGCTCCAACTGTTCGCCCGAGCCACTTCCCACGCGTATCGTTTCCTCCTTTTCCTCGTACCCGCTTTTGCTGGCTCGAACCTGGTGGTCCCCTTCTTTCAATTCTATTTCCACCGGTGCTATGCCCATGCTTTCGCCGTCTACCCACACCTGCGCTCCACTCGGAACGCTTTCGATGCGTACCCGCTTTTTCTCTGCCGTCATCCTTAGCTTGAACAGCTTTCTTTCCGGATCTTTCACGTACACTTCCAGGTTTTGGCCGTTGTTGCGTGCCATGACTTCCGCGTATTCCAGCAAGTATTGCTGGAATTCTTCCGCCGTGAGCTGGAAATCTGGCCGCATGTCCGCTTCCCCGTTCAGCGCCTGCAACAGGTAGTACCCCAATACCCCGTTTTCGATGAACCGGTTTCCCAGGTAGAACCCGTCGCTCGCTTCTTGGTTCGCCCCACTCGATGTCACCAGTACGTCCACGTTTTGCGCCAGTTTCCGCACCAGCGCCGGGTCATCGCGCACCATATTCGACCTGTCTTTTTCGCTTCCTTGGAAGCATGCGTCCAAGACCACGACCGTCGTCCCACCGAATTGTCCCAGAGCACTTGACAGTTCCGCCTGGCTCACCACGTAACTGCTTTCGGCTGGGTCGCTGTTGTAGGTGTATATCCCCCTTTGTCCTTCCGTTTCCCCTTGGGCTCCGTGTCCCGAAAAGAAGAAAAAGAGTTGGTCTCCCGGTCCCGTGTACTTGGACATGTACTTGATCTCTTCCAGGATGTCCGATTCATCCACCCTTCCCGTGAGCAGGCTGGTGATATACCCCATCGAACGGAGCATTTCATCGATCTCTTCTGCATCCTTTTCCGCGTACTTCAGATTTCCCAGGTGTCGGTACTCGTCGATCCCTACCACAACCGCGTAGTTCGTTCCCAATAGCACCGCCACCAGGCACAGCCATCCCAACAACAGCATTTTCCCCTTCATTTGCTTTCACCTCGCCTCGGAAGAAATGGTGGTTCTCCCCCAAATTATGTGGGTAGGAACAAAATAATTCTTAACTAAGAAAGTTCAAATTAAGCTTACCAAAGGCCGAAAGGATCATGATCCGGAGATACGGAAACTCCTTGGATCCGTACGAGCGCTTGGTAATTGCCCGGAGCTTGGAATGTAACCCTTCCAGCTTGGGGTTGGCAAAAGGGAATAGGCTTTGGCGGTATCCAGGTTGGCTTGGGACAAGAACTGTTCCAGATTTTCCTTGGCGATGAAGCTCGGGGACATGTCCATCACCACGGTCTGGATGAGCTCGGGTTTTCCAGCCTTTTCCATGTAGCGTTCCCGGAACGTTTGGGCCGTGTGTTTTCCCCTACCTGGAGCGACAAACACCACTTTCGCACGCTGGAAGTCCAGGAAGTTGGTCAGGTACCTGTGCCCCTTGCTTCGCGCCACTTCATCCATGCACAGGGTATCGATGGGTTCCATCCTTCACGTGCCCAGGGAACCGCAACTTGCTTGATGCCATCCGGTGTCAGGATCCGAGGAACCCGTGCGTGGATGTGTACCTCAAGCTCCTGTTGCCCGATCCGTGATATGTACCAGGGTTCCACCAGCCCCAGCAAGTGTTCAAAAAAATGCGGAAATTGGTTTTTCATCGTGCTCCCTCCCTTAGCCCTGGGACCGCCGCAGCCCACTGCGGCTCTTTTGCTCTACGTTCCCTGAAAATT
>DAOPKN010000208.1:0-1850 GCA_035391225.1 Thermotogota bacterium | reverse complement strand
ACAACGGAGAAGGGGCGGCACATTCTCCAGCAAACCTGGAATGGAAAGGACGGTAACGAATGAAAAAAGGGGTGCTCGTTCTCTTTGGACTGTGCTTGTGTGCACTTCCCGTACTGGGCGTCGTGCTTTTGGATTTCGAAACTCTGCCCTCGCTGGACGCGGATGGAACCGGTGCGAAGTTCTCGCTTTCGAATGCATGGTCCAGCGGGGGCAAAAGCTCGTTGCAAATCGTTCCCTCCGGCCAGGCGGAGGAAACCAAGGTGTCGACGGTGCTTTCTGGGACTGATTTGGAAACTTTTCGCCAGGCAAAAACCCTCGTTCTCGACCTGCACGTTTCTTCGGATTCCTCCCCCGTTCCCACCACCTTTTTCCTGGGCATGGCAGATATCACCAACGGTTGGCAGTGGGTGGACGGTATCTTCTCGCCCGAGCAGGGCAAGGCGGGAACGCTTTGCGTTCGATTTTTCCTCCCGGAGAAATTGCTGCGGGTGAAAACAACGGGGAAGTACCGGCTGTACCTGGCTTTTTTCAACTCGGATGCTTCCGGGGCAAAGATCCCGCTGCAACATCCGTTTTGGATCGACGAAATTCGCTTGGAAGGAATCGAAAAAGAACAGGAGGAAAGTAACATGGAGGGAGCCACCACGAACCAATCGATCCAGACACTGCTGCAACTGGGGGATGAAGCGCTATTGGAAGAGATCCAGCGGCGCACGTTCTTGTACTTCTGGGAAGAAGCCAACCCCGAAAACGGGTTGGTTCGCGATCGCAGTACGGTGACCTCTCCCTGCAGCATCGCGGCGGTAGGGTTCGCGCTGGCCGCCATCCCCGTGGGCATCGAGCACGGGTGGATCGATCCCGAGCAGGGATTGCAAAGGGTGTTGACCACGCTGCGCACTTTTGCCGGGGGAAACGTGGAAGGGAGGAACGGTTTTTTCTACCACTTCGTGAGCCTTTTTTCCGGTGAAAGGGTGGGGCGCAGCGAGCTTTCGTCCATCGACACCACGCTGCTACTGGCGGGAGCCATGGTGGCAGCCGGGTATTTCCAGGGAACCGAGGTGGAGCAACTCACCCGCCAGTTACTGTCACAAGTGGACTGGCACTGGATGCGAAACGGCAAAGAAACGCTGAGCATGGGGTGGCACCCAGAAACCGGGTTCATCGATGCGCACTGGAATGCCTTCAACGAGGGGCTACTGGCATACACCCTGGCCATCGGTTCACTCACCGACCCTCTGGATCCTTCAGCTTGGGACGCTATCGAGCGTCCGCGCAAGGGAACGTTCATCTCGTTGCCCGAGGAAACCCTTTTCGTGTACCAGTATCCCCAGGTGTTCGTGGACTACCGCAACAAGAGGGATGCCTACACCAACTACTTCGAGAACGCCGTGATCGCTTCCCGCTATAACCGCCAGTTCACGCGTTCACGTCGGGCGCAGTACGCTACCTACGACGAAAGCGTCTGGGGATTGAGCGCAAGCGACGGCCCCTACGGCTACCGCGCGTACGGGGCTTCGGAAAGAAACCACGACGGTACCATCGCACCCCACGGCTCCATCGGTTCCATCGTGTTTACCCCGGAGGAAAGCATGGAGTGCATCCGGGCGATGCTCCAGACCTACGGCGATCGGGTGTGGGGAAAGTATGGTTTCGTGAGCGCAATCAACGCGGAGCAAAACTGGTACTCCGAGCAATTCATCGGCATCGACCAGGGATTGATCCTGCTGATGATCGAGAACTACCGCACCGGAAAAGTATGGGAATGGTTCGGAAAAAACCCCGAGGTCCAACGCTGGCTGGACGCAGTAGGTTTCGTGGACCAACCGTAACACCCGCTGTAGGGGTGCCTA
>DAOPKN010000207.1:0-1876 GCA_035391225.1 Thermotogota bacterium | reverse complement strand
CAAGGACTACACCGACGAAGACAACATCATTTCCACCTACACGCAAGAAACCACGCGTGGGGAAATTTTCAAGACCTGGAAGGAATACATCGCGAAAGTGTTCTACGAGGTAAACGAAGTCAACGCCAAGCGCATCATGCTCTACCTGTTCCAGGCAGCGGAAGAACGCACGCGTGCGCAAATCCGAAAAGACCTCAAACTGGACATCAGCGATTTCCAACTGGAAGGAAAGCTGCAGCAGCTGGTTCGAGCTGACCTCATCTCTGGTGGGGAAACCTCGTACGACTACCAAATTTCACCGGACAAAACCTACGAACTTGTTTTCCGACAACACTACCAGAAAGAAATCGAAGATTTCGTGCCGGACATCCGGGCAGAAATCCGAAAACAGATGGGAAAGACGAGTTACGAGAAGGGCAAGTTTCGAGAGTTCCTGCTCAAGGAGAAACTCAAGAAACCGTTTAACCTCCAGCACATCACGCAAAATGGCCCCGACCGGCAGGTGAAGCCGCGCAGCATCGTGGAAAGGAAAACGGTTCGCCTTGGGATGACGGACCGCGAGATCGACCTCATCGTGGAAGGAAAGCCAGAAGTATGGGTGGACGTGAAAGATACCCAACGAAAGTACGGCAAGCCGGAAGCAGACCGCTGGATCGCGATCATGCAAGCGGCTCGGGAGCAGCGAGGGGAAATCGTATTCCTGGTGTACTCCCAGGCGGGGTTCACCAAGGGAACGAAAGAACGCCTGCTGGAAAACGGTGCTTTCCTCGTTTCGTAGGTTCCCAAGGGGCTACTGCGGGCAGGCACGGGGGCCTGCCCCTACGGCAAGTCGTGCAACCTAATTGATTTCCACCAAGCTGAAGGGTGCCATCCCGATGATAAACACGAAAAGCGGAACGTTTCGCCAGGTTCCGCAGTTCATCATGTAGCGTTCCCAGCCGTTGAAAAGGGCGGTAATCACGCATCGCTTCAATGCGGGAAGTGAAACGGGAACGTTTTTCACCACCACGCTCTGATCGTACGTTGCGCCCCCGGAAGTATTGGCATCCAGCACGAGGTTCTTCGTGCCATCCGCGTTGTTCTTCTCCTGCAAGAATTGCCCCTCGAATTGCATCACCTTTCCAACGTTCGCCGTCTTGCTGCGACTCGAAGCCGTGTACGAGAACTTCCCGAGTGGTTGGTCATTTGCTTCCGTTCCGTGGACGTTTTTTGAGGAGCTTTTCATCGCAACCTAGCGCCAGGTTCCGTTTTCAAATAGGGAAGCCATGGAACCATCCCGGGCTATGGCCAGCAAGGTTTTTGAACGGGGGAATTGGAGGGATTCGGAACATTCCCATGTGCCTCCGTCGGAAAGCACGATGTCTGGTCCGTTCGGTGCAAAATCCAGCTTTGCGGTAACCGTCTGGACCCCAAAAAGGCTGACGACAACAAGGCACACGAAAAGAAAGACCGTTGATGCTCGTTTCATTGCAGCCACCTCCATCGATTGCGCAATTCAATTGTAGCACAAAATGCACTCTGTTCGAAAGCGAAGGATCATCCAATAGAAGCTGTGTCAGGAAACGATGAAGGTGCCGTTTTCCACCAGGTGTTGCTGGGTGCCGTGGGTGTACCCTGCCTGGGAGTCCACCAAGAACACGATGTCCTTCTTCTCGTTCTTGGCGTCTTGCATGATTTGAATCCAGCGGTCCGCCTCTGCCTTTGCTGCTTCTTGGGAACGCCGCGCTGGGGGCGGGAGGGTTCGGGATTTTCGGGTGAAGTGTAGCCCACCGCGCCCAGTCATTTTTTTGTTACAATTCGGAGGTTTTGCAAAGGTGGGGCACTTGGTGTATTATAGCGATATAGCTATATCGGTTTCGCTATATCATACCCTTTC
>DAOPKN010000206.1:0-1883 GCA_035391225.1 Thermotogota bacterium | reverse complement strand
AATCGTGGGCAACAACTACGTGACCATGCGCACCGTGCCTTCCGCTGGCGCCCGGCATCCTTTCGAAACTTACCTTTGGGTGAACCGCGTGGAGGGTTTGGAGCAGGGCATGTACCGCTACCTGGCCATCGAGCACGAGTTGGCGCAACTCCAGGTGGGAGATTTTTCCAAGCAAGTGGGGGATGCCGCCATGGGGCAGCAATTCGTGGGAGATGCCGCGGTGACGTTTATCTGGACTGCCGTGCCTTACCGCGGGGAATGGCGCTACTCCATGGGAGCGCACAAACCCCAGTTGCTCGACGCGGGGCACGTGTGCCAAAACCTGTACATCGCCTGCGAGGCCGTGGGGTTAGGAACCTGTGCCATCGCTGCTTACCTGCAGAAGGGCTTTGACACGTTGCTGGGGGTGGACGGGGAAGACGAGTACACGGTGTACCTTTCACCCGTAGGAAAGCCAAGGACAAAGGTTGCAGGGCAAGCGGAATCGTAGTATACTTTCCAAGAAGTATGGAATAGGTGATGGAGCTCACCGGAAACCGCTCGGAAATTCGGAGATGATGGCCCCTTTTGCGTCGACAGAAGTAGTTTGCTGTTGATGGCAAGGGGGCTTTTTCCTGGAGGCAGATTTCATGGCATTTAGCCTAGCGCTGATCATCCTTTTTGGGCTGGTACTTGGCCGTTTCTTCCACAAGTTGAAATTGCCCGGATTGCTGGGGATGTTGCTTTTGGGAGTTGTACTGGGCCCCTACGGGCTAAACGTTATCGACGGGGAAATCTTGGCGATATCGGGTGATCTTCGGAAAATCGCGCTGATTGTGATTTTGCTACGCGCCGGGCTTGGGATTGAGAGGGAAACCCTCAAAATGGTGGGGGTACCAGCGGTGAAACTGAGTTTTCTACCGGGACTTTTGGAGGGTTTAACGCTTCTCGGTTTGGGGGTTTTTTTCTTCCGTATGCCCTGGTATGAGGCGGGTATGATGGGCTTCATCGTGGCCGCGGTATCCCCTGCAGTGGTTGTGCCACAGATGCTGGAGCTCATTGAGAGGGGAAGGGGAAGAAAAAAAGGAATCCCAACGTTGGTACTGACAGGGGCATCGATTGACGATGTGGTAGCCATCACGCTCTTTTCTTCGTTTCTGGGTTTTTCCGGTGGGGCAAAGGTGCATTTCTTCTTCCAGGTTGTATCCATCCCGGTATCCATTGGGTTGGGCCTTTTGCTCGGTGCTTTGGTAGGTTTTTTGTTGCGCTTCCTGTTCCAAAAGTACCACATGCGAGATACAAAGAAAGCGCTGCTGATCTTGAGTTTCGCCATTCTCATGACCTGGGGCGAAGAGGTTGTGAAGCCTTTCCTTCCGGTTGCCTCCCTTTTGGGGGTGATGGCCGTTGGGTATTTCCTGCGCGAAAAGCAAAGCAAAGTGGCAGACAGGCTATCTACCAAGTTCCAGAAAATCTGGGTGCTTGCGGAAATCCTGCTGTTTGTGCTTGTGGGGGCCCAGGTTAACGTTCGGGTTGCCTTGGAATCCGGGGGCATCGGGTTGTTGATGATTGCCCTCGGGCTCGCCGCAAGAAGCGCTGGGGTTTTGCTCTCCCTGAAAAAGACCGCTCTCAACCTGCGGGAGCGGCTTTTTTGCGTGGTTGCCTACATCCCCAAGGCTACCGTTCAGGCTGCCATAGGGGGAATCCCGCTGGCCATGGGTGTAGCCAGCGGGGAGGTAATCCTGGCAATCGCGGTGCTCTCCATCCTTGTGACCGCTCCTCTGGGGGCTGTGGGGATCAAGGCTGCAGGCAACCATTGGCTATCCCACGATGCATGAATCGTTTCGCGAAGATTCGGCACGTGGAATCCAGCTTCACCGGTTGCATTTGACGAAGTAAGCGATGGA
>DAOPKN010000205.1:0-1897 GCA_035391225.1 Thermotogota bacterium | reverse complement strand
GGTCCATCCCCGACTTGGGTCCGCTCTTGATCACGTTGCAGCCGGGGATTACGGAGTTTCCACAAGAATCAACTTTCCGAGAAGTTTCGGAAGAAGAGACGTCGGCGAACGATGGGCCTGGAGAAATGATATTGGTTAACAAAGGAATCTTCCAGATGGGGAACACCCGCGGAGACAGCGAAGGGGATACCGATGAATTTCCCGTGCAAGATGTCACGCTGACGTACGATTACCTGGTAGGCCAGTACGAGGTCACTTTTGGGGAATACGACGCCTATTGCGAGGAAACAGGGAAAAGCAAGCCAGGCGACAGTGGTTGGGGGCGAGAAAACCGGCCCGTCATAAACGTAAACTGGTATGATGCTCTTGGATACTGTAACTGGATGAGCGAAAGGGAAGGGCTGGCTGTAGCGTACGACAGTGAGGGGAACTTGTTGGACAGCAACGGACAAATGACAAGTGACATCACCCAAGTGGAAGGATACCGTTTGCCCACGGAAGCGGAATGGGAATATGCCGCTCGGGGGGGAAGTCAGGCAACCGGAGACTGGCGATTTGCCGGAAGCGATGAGCTGGATGAAGTGGGATGGTACGAGGAAAACAGTGGTAACAAAACGCATCTGGTTGGAGAAAAAAAGGCGAACGAGCTCGGGTTGTACGACATGAGTGGAAACGTGTGGGAATGGTGCCACGATCGGTACGCAAGCTACCAAAGTGGGAATCAGCAAAACCCTTTGGGCCCAGAAGATGGAGCCTTCCGGTGTGCTCGTGGGGGAAGTTGGCGCTACACCGGGATCAACTGTCGAATAGCCTCTCGCCGTTACGACACACCTCCCTCAAGCAGCTTTAACCACATGGGGTTTCGCCTGGCCAGGACCTACACGGTCGAGGAAAACCGTAGTCAGACTCCTGAAGAAAAGGGGTTTCAACTGGTGTTTGAAGAAAGTTTTGATTCCAATCAAATCAGCGAGGAATTGATCCTTACGCATGGGATGGGAAGTACGAAACATTTCACGGACCAGGGAGTTGCATATTACCAGTATTCCTCATATTCCGTCCCCCCGCGGTTAGTGGAAAAGGACGGCAGGCATGCCCTGTTGTACGATTGTCCATCCCGTTACCATGGGTTTATTACCTTTGACAAGGTTTTCACGGAAAATGAGGGAAGGGATATTGCCCTGGCGTATGATTTTTTCCTGGAGCAAATGCCGGGAGAGAACATCCATTCCTTCATCCATAATTCCGTGGATAATGATAGTTCTTTTGCAATTTCGAGTAAGGGGGACCAGATGCGCATCTATTCTCCTAAAAACAATGCGATAGAATACTTTTCGGTTCCCTTCAATTTTTACGATGCGTGGCACCATTTTTCCATGGAGTATTTGTTTGCAACCAACTGGCTGAGGGTGGAAATCGACGGGGCCTTGGTTTGGGAAGGTCAACTGGAGGACAAGGTCAACTTCGCGGGTCGGCCCTACTTCGGGAACGGGCAAGGATCAGCCCGAACATATGTTTCAAAGGTTTTCTACGACAACTTGAAACTGTACTTTCGGTAAAGAACAGTCAAACGAGCCCCATTTGCCCTGTCACCGGTTTCTACCAGATGGCGCGAGGGGGGGCGGTCGCGGGCAGGTGTGTACGGATGCCTGGCGCGTCCATGAACCGTCCGGATGCACATCCTTCGCGGGAGAGGAGAATTCCCGCCAAACAACCCACGATTCCCGGGCACCTTGCCTCAAAGGTGCCCGGGTTTTTTTCCAACAGCCATCGCAAGGATTCTTTCAGGGTTTCTTGGGACCACAGTAGCGCAGTGCGGCCAGTCATTTTTTTGTTACAATCAGGGGGTTTTGCAAAGACAGCCAACTTGGTGTATTATAGCGATATAGCTATATCGGTT
>DAOPKN010000204.1:0-1907 GCA_035391225.1 Thermotogota bacterium | reverse complement strand
GCAGGCCCCCGTGCCTGCCCTTGGGTTTTGGGACCGCCGCAGCCCACTGCGGCTCTTTTTCTGTAGGGTCTGAAAAGAGCCAAATTTGTGTGCGGCGGTCCCAAAAGGCAAAGGGTGGTATAATTTTGGGAAAAGGATCGAGGTAGGAATGGAGGAAGAGCGATGAAACGAGGAATCCCGTATGGGATCGGGGACTTTGGCACCATCCGAAGGGAAAACTATACCTACGTGGACAAGACCAGGGTGATCCCTGCTCTGGAAGAGTACCGCTATCCCTTTTTCATCCGCCCCCGGCGCTTTGGCAAGTCGCTGCTGGTGTCCACGCTGGCGCATTACTACGACATATCCAAGGCGGATCAATTCGAAGAGCTTTTCGGGGAACTGTGGATCGGTCAGAACCCCACCCGGGAGAAAAATGCGTACCTCGTGCTGTCACTGGATTTTTCCGGGATTGAAACGGGGAAAGGAAGTGAAGAGCTTTTTCGATCCTTTGCTGTCAAAGTGAGGGGGAAAGTCCTTTCTTTCTTGGAAAAGTACGAACAGTTCCTTCCCGGGACCATGACTTCGCTGATTGACAAAGAAAAGGACCCCTCCTTGATCATTTCCACGCTTTGCAACGTGTTGCAAACCAGTGAATCAAAAATGTACCTGTTGATCGACGAGTACGACAATTTTGCCAACGACCTGATTGGGGCCAACGAAGATGAAACGTACTACCAGGTGCTGAGCCGCACGGGATTCGTGCGCACCTTCTACGAAGCGGTGAAAGAAGGTGCGCAAAGCGGAGTTGTTTCGCGCATCTTCCTGACCGGAGTGAGTCCCATCATGCTGGATGACCTGACATCGGGATTCAACATTTCCCGGAACATCACCACGCAAAAGAGGTTCCAGACCGCGCTGGGATTCACGCAAGGGGAAGTGGACCACCTGGTGGATTGCTACAACGTCCTGTCCGAACCGCGAAAGCAGCAAGCCCTCCAAGACATGAAAACCTACTACAACGGCTACCGTTTTAGCCGGGAGGGGGACGAAAAGGTATACAACCCGGACATGGTGTGGCACTTCCTGGATGCTTTTTCCCGAGGAGCCTACCCGGAAAGCATGATCGACATGAACGTGCGCACCGATTACGGCAAGCTGGAACGACTGCTCCGGGAAGATAGGAGCTCCACGGGCGAGTCCTCCATCGAAACCGTGCTACAACAGCGGGAAATCCTGACGCAATTGGTGGAAATGTTCCCACTGGAAAGTTTGCGCGAGAAAGAATCGTTGGTATCGCTGCTGTTTTACATGGGATTGCTGACGATAAAAGAAGCCCCGTTTTCGAGCGTGGTGCTGCAAGTGCCCAACCTTGCCATCCACGGGGTCTTCTGGGAAAGCGCATTTCGCCGACTGCGAGACTCGCTGGAAAAAGGGGTAGACATCTCCACGCTCAGCCGAGTGAGCCAAGAAATGGCGCGAACCGGGGATCCCACGGAATTCATCCGATTCTGCTACGAAAGCGTGATGGGATATGCCAGCAACCGGGATTGGAGGCAAATGCAAGAAAAACACGTGAAGATGATCCTGCTATCCTTCCTGTCCATCACCGGGCTGTACATCCCGTACTCGGAGCTGGAAATGAACGGGGGATACTCGGATATCGTGTTGGTACCAGATACCCGCTACCCGATACACAATTCGCAGATCTGGGAGTTGAAAGTGGTGAAGCAAGGGGAAGACGCTGGTGCGAAGGTTGCCGAGGCCCGGAAACAAGTGGCACGCTACCTGCAGGACTCGGCCTTCTTGCGTTCGAGCCAAGGCACGCAAGTGAAAAGCTTCGTGTTGCTGGCGCGCCGCGAGGGCGTGGAAATCCTTCCAGCAGAAGCGTAGTGAAAAGGGAGCCGCACTGGGGTGCGGCGGTCCCA
>DAOPKN010000203.1:0-1909 GCA_035391225.1 Thermotogota bacterium | reverse complement strand
AACCTGTTCTACGGGCAGGGTTTTTCGGCCGTTTTGGAAAAAGCGGGTAGCTTGGAAGAAGGAGCCCAGGTTTTTGCCTACTACGTGAAGAATCCCCAAGATTTCGGGGTCGTGGAGTGGAATGGACAGGGGGAGGTGGTTTCGATCCAGGAAAAGCCCCGGAACCCTCGGTCCCATTTTGCCATTCCCGGGTTGTATTTCTTTGATGCGCGTGTGGTTTCCTATGCCAAAGATTTGGTGCCTTCGGCTCGGGGAGAATTGGAAATCACGGATTTGTTGGTACGGTACCAGCAGCACCACCTGCTTCGCGTGGAGCTTTTGGGCAGGGGGTTTGCCTGGCTGGACACGGGAACGTGCGATGGTTTGCTGGAAGCTTCCAATTTCGTGCAAGCGATCCAAAGAAGGCAGGGGTTGTATATCGCTTGCCTGGAGGAAATTGCGTTCCGCAAGGGGTATATCGATCGACAACAGTTGCTTCATTTGGCAAAGCAGGTGGAAAAGACGGAGTATGGGGAGTACCTTCTGCGCCTGGTGGATGAGGAAGACTGAGGAAAAAAGCCGCTCTGGGGTGGGGGGTTCCCAGGGGGGATTTTCCAGCGATACGTTACTTTTTTTTGCGCACTTTTCGCACCAGGCGTTGGGCTTCGTAACGGAAGCGCCTGTTTGCCATGAGCTTTTTGAAAGCCATTCGAGAGGTGGGCCATCCTCCTCCAGAAACGAAGATTTCCGGGAAATGGGAACGGTGTTTTTTCACCACGTTTTGAAGGATGGTGAAGTAGCTTCGGTCCACGGAACTACCCGGGGAGCGGTGGTACAGGTGCAAAGGGATGGAGTAGACTTGGAAGCCTTTTTGGTGCGCTTGCAGGCAGAGGTCGGTGGAATAGTGGTGCCATCCGGGGCAGGTATCCGGGTCGAAGTTGATTTGTGCAAAGGTTTTGGCCGGAACAGCGACCAGGCACTCGTCGAGCGTTTGGCAGGGTTGGGGGGAATGGATGTGAACCTTTCCCGCGAAACGGGGCGGAATACCGTGGGTGATGGCTGTGAGGGTTCCCCGAGAATCCGCGGTGCCCGCCGCTCCGGCGATGGATCCGGGGGGAAGGGTGGCCATTTGTTCCACGATGCTTTCCAGTTGGTGGGGATCTTGGAACGCGATATCCTGGTGGGCGAAAAGAAGAAGGGGACTTTGGGCTTTTTTTGCCCCGAAATTTAGTGCCGAAGCAGCGGAGGCAAAGGTACCGGTGGTGTTGTCCAACAGGATCCTTTCGTGGGGGAGGGTCTGGGTGTCCAGGGTGTCAAGAAGGAATTTTTGCAGCACGTCGGGTTTGTTGAACACGCACACCACGCTGGCTCGGGGATTTCCCTCCCCTCTCTTTTGGAGGAAGAGTTTCTTTTGCAGGCTTGCTTCTCTGTTTTCCGGTTCGCTTTTCGCGTGGCACTTGTGCTTTATACAAAACGTTTTCACGGGGTTCCAGAGTTTCCGATAGCTTTTTTGGCCGACCCAGACCAGAGCGTAGGCCCACTTTCCCCTTTTTTCAACGTGTTGGAAGAAGTAGTGGTTGGATGCCAGGAAGTGTTTTTCTGCCTCTTTCTTGTTCAGTGCGCGCACCGATTGTTCGTGCAGGTGGAGCACTTCCACCGAGGGGAGGTAGGCCACCCGCCAGTTCTTTTCCGCCAGGCGATGCGCCAGGATGGATTCTTCGCCGAAGAGGAAGGTGTTTTCGTCCAGGTACCCTACCTTGAAGAGTTTTTGCACGTCCATGAGTTGAAAGGCCCCGGTGACGCTGAATGGAAAGCTGAGCTGGTCGGTCTTGGCGGGAGCGAGGCGTCGAAGGAGCATTTCGGGTAGGATGAGTAGGGGGTAGAGGAGCGGGCGGATGCCAAGGGCGTACACCCGGTTTTTGTTCCTGGG
>DAOPKN010000202.1:0-1909 GCA_035391225.1 Thermotogota bacterium | reverse complement strand
CGCTCCATGAGAAAAGCGGAGGAAAAGCCAAGGCGCTTGGACCAGGGGAAAGGCACGTGCCGTTCCTTTTTCACCTGGAAACCGAGGCGTTCGTAGAGTTTTCGAGCCTTGTCGTTGGAATGGACCACGTAGAGACTCACGGAGCGGTAGTCCTTTTTTTGCGCGAACGCGAAAGCCCATTCCAGCAGGTGTGACCCCGCACCCCTTCCGCGGAAGAGAGGATGTACTGCGATCGAATCGATGCACAAGGTTTTGCTGTCGGGGCGGTGCATCAGTGGAAGTCCCCAGAAAGCCACAGAAAAGGCTTTCCAGGCGTAGAAGCCCCAAAGCTGCGACCAGGATGGATCGATCCAGGTTTTTCCCCCGAATTCCAACCCCATCACCCCGACCAGTTCTTCCCCCGAGAAAAGGGGCACGATGCGCTCGGGGTTGAGGTTTTGTTGCACGAAATCCAGTCCTTTCTCTTTTCCCTGGAAAACCGCGCAGAGTTTCTGCTCGAAAGCAGCAAAGAAGAGGCTGGCGATCTTGCGTGTGCACTCCGATGGGTAGGAGAACGGAATGATTTCCTCCAAGGGAAGAGGGGTAACGGGGTTCATGGTGTGGTGTACTGGATTGCCGTGCCCGTAGCCAGGCGGGAAACCCGGAAATTCTCTGGGCGGACGAAAACCTCGTAGGAAAAGGTTTGCTCTTCTTTCGACACGTCGAACGCGTAGCGCAGAAGGTACTGCCCCTGCTCGTACACGAACTCTGCGTCCCAGGACACCACGTGGTGGAGCACCGGTCGGGCTGTTCCGTTATCCTTGAGCATCAGCCGCTTGGTGCTGGTATCCAGGTACACGTACTGGAATCCTTCCGCGAAATTGGTGGGGTCGTCTTCCTCCAAGACATCGAGGAAATCCGCGGTGCGCAAGTTGTAGAAAAGGATACGTGCCACGATTCGGGATTCGTACTGCAATTCCATGAACACCTGGGAGCGCTTGGACGTGACGTGTACCACCAGGAAGAAACCCGAGATGATGCCAAAGATGATCACCAGGATGGAGATGCTGGAAAGGGTTTCCACCAGGGAAAAAGCAGAGCGACGCCTCATAGCGTGTTCTCCGTCAAAAAGCTGAAGAGCAGCACGTTGTCCCGGAGTGCTTCCACGGGAGATTGAAAATCGTTTCCGTACAGCACGAAACCCGTCAGGGTAACGGGGGTGGAGGCGCTATCCCCCTCCACGTTGATGGTGATGGTCTTGTCCTGGGCCCACTGAACGGGATGGATCATCCCCGGAATGGTGAGGTAGGTCAGCTTCTGGGTCTCCCGTTCCACCACGAACTGGTTCTCCGTGACTTCGAACAACACCTCGCGCGAGTTGCCGATCATCTGGTACACCATGGACATCAGCGGGTAGAACGCCATGAAAACCATGAGCACCAACCCGATGGCCACGATGGATTCAAGCAAAGTGAAGCCGTTTCGCTTCTTCATTGTAACCATAGTCCCAGCTCCCCGTCCGAGATGTAGCTGACTTGAATTTCCTGCACTTCGTCGTCCGAGGCGCCCGGGTAAGCCAGGCGCGTGGTACCGGTCAAGTCCCCGGAACGACAGACCGAAATCAGGGTGTTGCAGTTTCCGGAAAGGGTTACTTCTGCAAGAGGGGCATACAGTTTGGCGGTGAGGTTGGCGTTTCCGTTGACACTAATACCTTCCGAAGAGGCGGAATAGAATGCTCCTGTAATTTCCCCACCGTTCATGGTCATCCCCGAATTTTGAATGTAGAAGTCCCCGGAATAAAAGTCGGAGTCCAGTGAGAAATCATCTACCCCGTAGTAGTAGATGGAAATTTGGTGGGGGTCATTGAGAAAGACCCCGTCGAACTTGGCATCGCCAAAGGAATCCCCAACGAACACATCCACGGTGCCAG
>DAOPKN010000201.1:0-1923 GCA_035391225.1 Thermotogota bacterium | reverse complement strand
CTTCACCCCTGCATTTTTCTTTTTGCCTCGTTTCTTTATTTTAACATATACCTTCCCCCATTTCATTGTACTCTTTTTTTCGGGCTTTTTCCGTAGCCTTTTTCTCCTGAGGCACAAAAAAACAGCCGCAGTGGGCTGCGGCGGTCCCAGTAAAACCCGTTCTTGCCCGCTGTTTGTGCTATACTTGCTCTATACTTGGAATAGATGGGGTGAGGCCATGTGTCGTATGCCCGAGAAGATCACTTTTGCCTTGCCGGAACAAATTGGCAACACCGACTTGTTCGTCGGTCGGAAGAAGGAAATCGACCATTTTGTTCCGGGTATCCGCGGTGAAATCAAGCGGCAAATGGGCAGAAGCTCCAACGCTGCAAAAGGATAGAGTTCTCTCCGAAATCGGGAAAAGCTCTTCTGGGTACGCCGCACCCCAGTGCGGCTTTTTTTGACCTTTCGTGTAACATCCCTTTCCCCCCGACCGAGCCACAGTGGTCCCAATCGTTCTATGGAGCCGCACTGGGCTGCGGCGTACCCAAGAAGCAGAAAAGGCAGAAGCGGACCGCTGGATTCAAATCATGAAAGCCGCCAAGAACGAGAACAAGGACATCGTGTTCTTGTTGTATTCCCAGGAGGGGTACACCCAGGGCACCCAGCAACGCCTCGTGGAAAACGGGGCTTTCATCCTTTCTTGACACACTTTGGGCAGACACGGGGGTCTGCCCCTACATAATCCTTTCGTTGGTTTGCACCAGGTCTTGTAGGGGCAACCCCCCGTGGTTGCCCAAGGCTTTGTCCTTTGGGAACGGCATACACCAGTGCGGCTCTCTTGCCCTTCAAAAAAAAGTTCCACACAGCCGCAGTGGGCTGCGGCGTACCCAGGAAACACCGCCAGGTCCGCTTTTTTGTGCTATACTTGTCGTATCCTGGGAGGAAAGCGGTGAGGCTATGTTTCGACTGCCCGAAAAAATTACCTTTGCCCTTCCCGAGCAGATTGGCAACACCGATTTGTTCGTGGGCAGAAAGAAGGAGTTCGATTTCTTCCTCGGCGATTGGTACGATTACCTGCAAAAAAACTTCGCCTTAAGCCAAGCCTTGCTCGCGCGGCGCAAGAAGGGCAAAACTGCTTTCCTGCAACGGTTGTTCAACATCTTCTGGAGTCAACCCGAAGGGAACGTGGTTCCGTTCTATTTCTCTGTTCCCGAGACGAAAGCCACCCTCGCGAGCTTTTCCAAGGACTTTTTCACCGCTTTTTCCACCCAGTACCTTTCCTTTTTGACCCGCAATCCCCAGTTGGTTGCCACACCCCCAGCTTTTGCCATGCTACGTCCCCTTTTGTCCGATTCCTTTTTTCGGGACCTTTACGATTCCATTCAACTCTCGGAAAACTCCAACGATTGGAACGCCATGTGGAGAACGGCCAGTCGCGCCCCTTCCTTCGCCGCTTTCACTTTCGGCCCTAAAGTCGTCCAAATCTTCGACGAGTTCCAGAACATCGATTCCTTCGTGTATGACCAGCACGACCATCTCATCGACTCCATGAGTGGCACGTACTTGGACCTCGCCGAAAAGAGGCAAGCCCCTCTCATCGTTTCCGGAAGCGAGGTGCATGGACTGATTCGCATTATTCGTAGATTGACCGCGCGCTTTCGCGAGCGTACCCTGGGTAACCTTCCGGAGGACGAAGCACGCCAGGCTATCGTGCGTTACGCCGATTTCAACCACACCCGGTTGAACCCCGATACCATCCAGCACATTTGGAACCTTACCCAAGGTGACCCGCTGTACATCCGGGCACTTTTGCTGAGCGAGGCCAACACTTCCCGGGATTTCACCCACGAGCAAAACATCGTCCAGGCTTACGAAGCCGAGGTCAGCTCCGGCGAGATTTTCTCCACCTGGATGGAGTACATCCTCAAGGTGTTCTACGAG
>DAOPKN010000200.1:0-1924 GCA_035391225.1 Thermotogota bacterium | reverse complement strand
ACACCTGGTACTCGTCGATGCTCACCGCCCTTGGCGAAGCGTTGTTCTGCTCACCGGGGGTAGCGTTCCAGGTGAGCTCGATGGACAGTTCCAACCCGGTTGCCCCGAAAGCGGGGAAGGAGATTGCCACTTGGGGCTGGTCGTACCTTCGTTCTGCCGTGGTGAAGGTCCACTCGCTCGAGGTAGCGGTGGCGCCGTCGGACTGCACGGCGTACACTTTCCACTTGTAGGTGGTGTCATATCCCAACCCGGTTACGTCGTAGGATTTGAGTGTGGTCGTGCCGTGCGGGGTGGTGAACGCCGACGTGGAGGTGGCGAAGAACACCTGGTACTCCGAGATGTCCGCCGACCGAATGCCACTGGTAATGGAAAGGGTACCAGGTGTGGCTTCCCAAGTAAGGGAAACTTCGGTGGCAAGGTCGGTACTTCCACTCGCGGGAGTTTTCAAGGAAATCGTGGGTGCGTCGTATTTCCTTAGCTGGAAATACATCTGGTGTGAAGTGGGATTGGCAGTATTCCCGTAAACCTGCACGGGGTCCCCTGCTTCCGGAGTGGTGTGAATGTCCCCGGATGAATCGACGGAAAAGGGATTCCCAAGGGATTGGGGATTGTTCCAGGGATTGCCGTTTGTGAAGATGTTGGAGGCGACCGTTTCGGTGGAACTCTGGTCTCGGAACCAGTAGATGCCGCCGCCCTCCTGTGCCGTGTTGTCGAAAATTTCCATGCTGTTGGCGAGGAAATAGCCATCTGGAAGGCAGATTCCTCCCCCCGTTGCTTCCGCGGTGTTTCCGTACACCCAAACGTTGCTTGCGGCGCAAAACGTTGCTCCGTCCGTGACGAAGATTCCTCCGCCATTTCCCGCGAAATTTTGGGAAATAACGGTATCCGTTGCCGTCCAAAGGCAACCATCTTCAATGTCCGCCAGGTACACACCGCCACCCGCTCCATCTGAAGGAGCGGTGTTGAAAGATATGGTGGATTCTTCGGTACGGAAATCTGCATTTGAACTGGCAATTCCTCCGCCAAACCCCATACCACCGCTGGACAAAACCTGGTTGTAGGTGACCACGGTCTTTGTACAACGGAAAGAATACGAAGCTTCCCACGGATTGAAAGCCAGGATCCCTCCACCAATAGCCCCTGCCGTGTTGGACGAAACAACCGAACTCTCGAGGTAGCAAGGGGATAGAAGGGTATACACCCCTCCACCCAATATCCCGGAATTCTGCAAGATGGCGGTATTGCTTGCGGAAACCAGGCCACCCATGGAAAAGATTCCCCCTCCCCCGGTGAAAAAGCCAACATCCTCCGATGTGGCTACATTTTGGGAAATCGTGGAATCCCGTGATTCGAAAGCGGGGTACTCTGGAAAGGGAACGAGGGCACTGGCAGATAGCACTACTCCCCCTCCGACTGCAGCTTGGTTCCCCGTGATCACGGTGTTTTCCGCGCGGAAATAGGCTTCCCCGTCCAGCGCAATGGCTCCACCATCTCCCAGGGTTTCGTTGTTCGAGAACGTGGAATTCCGGGTAATCAACCGGGTATCCTGGGGAGACGTTCCCTCCACGAGTACCGCACCCCCGGGGGAATCGCTGGGAAGATTGCAGTTGGTGATGATGAAGTTCTCGATGGTTACGGAAGCACCTTGGCTGAGATGGAAAGCCCTGGTTCCGTCCCCACTCATATCCAGGGTCACCGCGCGCTCATCCGTGGAGGTAATCTTGACCTCCAGCCCCGTAATCTCGATTTGCGCCGTTTCGTTGGTGAAGGTATCGCCGCCCTGGGCCTTGATCACGTCCCCATCGCTGGCGGCAGCCACCGCTTCTCCTATGCTATCGTACCCCGCCTGGAACACCCCTGCCTGGTTGAAGCGCAGCACCTTGTTGTTCAGCGTGGCGAACGTGGCCTCGGCGCTCACCGCGGT
>DAOPKN010000199.1:0-1944 GCA_035391225.1 Thermotogota bacterium | reverse complement strand
TCCTGACTTTGTCACGCGGAACTCTATGAACCCAGTAATAGAGCGAAAAAAGGAAGTGCGCGTTGACATTTTGTCACTACAAGCACTTCCTTTTTCCGATTTTCCGTTCTGAATCTATGGCCTAAATCTTCCAATCCTTCTTTCGGCTCACGTTTGCGGGTGGCTTTATGCGCAGCATTCGAACGAGCTGATTCCCCAGCTTGTCCCCCTGCATTTTCAGGTAGTAGTCCTGGTGCTGGTAGCTCACCGAACACAGCTGAAGGCTGTTCAACGCTTCCTTCATCTTCTCCGGAGTCGCTTCGATCTCGTGTTCACGAGCCAGCCACTCCAACGTTCTTTCCAGCAGGAAGGCAAGGAAACACATCACAAAATGGCCTTCGATTCTCTTGGGTGTCCAATGAAAGATGGGGCGCACTTCCAGGGTACTCTTCATAACGCGGAAAGACTCCTCGATGCGCCACAACTCGTGGTAGATCTCCACGATCCGCTTGGCATCCAATTCCAACTCACTCGACTGGATAGCATACAACCCGTCCCATTGTTGATCCTGGGCGATCGCTTTCTCGTTCAAGAACCAACGCGATCCCTTGGCTTCCTTCACCTGCGCAAGGTACTTCTTTCCCCCTCTTTTGAACTGCGCCTGAATGGAAGATGGCTTCTCAAGAAGCTTCTGGGCTTTTGCCACCAACCGTTCCCGATCGCATGCATCCTTCTTCCTCCGCTTTTCGCTGTAGGTCACCACCACGCGTTCCGCCAATGCGTACGTTTGCTTGGCCGGAACATCCCGCACCGCATTCGTGAAGGAGAGCACCTTGTATTCCAATCCGCTCGCATCCTTGATCCACCCCTGGCTGCGATCCTTTGCCTCCTGTTGCACCTTTTGCGGCATGCTCTTCAACCGCGAGGCCATCACATACCCATACCCCTTGTCCTTGAGCATCTTCAAGTTCATCTTGCTGTTGATCCCGCGATCCGCCACAACGATGACCTTCCCCAATCGGAAACGGCTTTTCAACCCCTCCAACACCCGCTCCAGCGTCTTGGCATCGAAGGTATTCCCGCTGAAAAGCTCATATCCCACCGGTCTTCCCTCCGTATCCACCAAAAGACCCAGCACGACCTGTACTTCATTGGGTTTTCCTGCCTTGCTGAACCCAAACCGCTTGAGTTCATCCTCTTGCACACTTTCAAAATGAAACGTCGTCACATCGTACAACACCACATCCACGTGCATGTTGAACAGCGAAAGGTTCCGCTCAAAGATGTGCTGCTCGATGCTTTCCTTGTTCTCGGCCAGTACATCCAAACACCGGTAATACGCATTCAAATCCTCCGGGGGTTCCAATCCCGCGTATTGCTCCCGCTTGCAATACCCTGCCCGCTTGCTGCACGGCTGCAAAAGATGATTCGCTACCTCGAAAAACACCGTGGTTCCCAAATCGTACTGCAGGTTCAACACCCCCTGCAGCTTGGAAAAAAACAGGTCCAGCCCAAATTTCCTCCACAGCTTCTGGTACACCACGTATCCCCAGTTCAACACCTGCTGCCCTTTCACCTGCCCCAGGGAGAACACATCTTCGTTCTCCGACATCTGCAGCTGTACCAACTCGGCCAGCTTCACCACCATCCCCTTGAAAGACGCGTCATCTTGCAATTGATCCAAACGCCCGAGATTGAGCAACACTTTATGACGGGGAGTGTCTCCGTCTCGGTAGGACTGGGTGATTTGCAGATAGGTGTGCCCACTGGATTTGGTTTTTTTGAGGAACATACCTTATTATACTACGGAGAAAGACAGGATTCAAGTAAAACACTTATTAGTAAAGGTAAAGAACACTTAACCAAAAGGTATACTGCCACTACTTTTCTCGCGCCTTCCTCCTGCTTTTCCTGTTTCTTTGCTCCTATCCATGTATCCTCTTCTTGCTATCTCGGGATTTGGTG
>DAOPKN010000198.1:0-1961 GCA_035391225.1 Thermotogota bacterium | reverse complement strand
CCCCGAAAAAAGCAGTGACGCGCAAGGTGTGGTAAACTGCATCGAAATCGATTTTTTTCGAAGATTTACAGATTTTTCGTAAGAAATCCTGGTGATTTGGTCCTTGACAGCTGAATCCATTCCTATTTTTCCAAGGGAAAGGTTCTTCCCCTGGATTGGGGGTGCTTCTCGTGCTGCTTTTTGCTTCAAGCAGCACAACCCAGTAGTTCTTTCGGTCTTTTCCGCGTTCTCCCCGACATGAGGCGGAAGAGTTGCTTCAGGTTACTGACAATGGCGGAATAGGTCACCACCATCTGTACCCTGGTCAATCGAACGATTTGCAAGCGATTGAGCCCACAACGCTTCAATGCGCTGATTTTGCCTTCAATCGCCGCGCGCAGCCGTGCCACTTGCTTGTACGATACTTGCTTCATCGCGGCACGCCGTTTGTCTTTCTGGTGCTTCTCCAGCGAAAAAGAAACCTTCATTCCCTTGGCCACCTTCTTTGCCGGGCATTCGGCATAGTTGCATCCTGCACAATCGGACGAAGAAAAGAGAGCCTGTACCTGTTCCTTGTGTATCCGGGTTTGGGTGGGTTGGTACCCCATTGGGCAGCTTTCGATACCCTGCGCGTTCAAGACGAATTCTTCGGTGTGCTTGAGGGGAACCTTCCCTTTAATCGCCGTTTCCACCAGGGTGACCCCTTCCGATTGTGCTGCATTGGCCGAGTCCTGTCCGCCATATCCCCCGTCCACGATCAGTGTGTCCATTCCTTTCTTTTCCTTGAGGGGGGACAAGCTCTCTTGGAAATACCTCCGGTCCGAATGGGTATTGGGCTGGACATCCACGCTGGTGAGCATCTGTACCTCGTTCTCTGGATTAGCGGTCTCGCTGAAGTTGGCGCTGTAGCCTTGGTAGGCTTTCTTTCCCTTTCTGGTATAGGTGGCATCTGGGTCTACCGTCGATTGGCAGGCGCTCGGTTCGATCTGCTTTCCCTCCTTGACCACGGCTTGCTGCGCAATGGAAATCGTTTGATCCGCGAAAATGCGTTGCATCAGCACATAGGAAGGCGTTTGTGCAACGGGAGTGTGCTCGAATCGTTCCAGCAGCTCCTTCATCATGTCTGCGATGTGCTGCAGTGTTTCTTTGGACCAGCGAAGGTTCCCCAAGGTCGTGCGAATGCCCTCTGCGGTGGCAAACGGTGCATAGGCTTCGGGCAATGCCTTCTTTTCCTCGGAACGCAATTCGCGGATCACCTTTGCCATGGCTTGAATCATCAGCTCCGCACGCGACATGCTGCGCATCTTCGAAGAAATCTGCGTGGAATCCATGCGGATCATATCCGTTTTGAGCTTGGCTTTGTCCAAAAATGCTCTCGTCAAATCATCGAAAAGCCCTTGGAGTGGCTTCCCCTCTTCCTGGTGCAGGTACATACGCAAACGCTTGCGGAAGTTGTACAACGTTCGATCGCAGGGAGTTTCCTCTTCCAACGTGCTTAACCCCAAGGCCACCCGAAATCGGAGGTCCAAGTCCATGGACTCCAACAGTTGCACATCCGAAAGATCGAGTAGCGCCTTCAAAAGCTCCATTCCCACTAACACGTTCACTGGGCAATTGGGTCGAGATGCCTGGTCTTGACTGTACATCCCTTCGAACAGAGACTCGTCGATCCTGCAAAACACCATCTCGTAGAACAACGGGTAAATGGTATTGTGCAATCGCTGCACCACTTTTTGCGGAAATCGCCGTTCCAGGGAAAAGAGGTTCTGTTGAAGGTGTGCTTGATTCTGTCGGAACACAGGAATCACCAGCCTTTGGAATGGATTCTGTCCCATTAAACACTATTTTCGATAAAAAATAAAGAAAGGCTGTTTCTCTTATTCTTTACAATATCTGTTTCCTGCCGAACAGACCTTTTTGCAGTATGATCACCTGTATTATAACCCATCCAACCAAAAAAAGAGGGGGGGCCAAAAGGCCCC
>DAOPKN010000197.1:0-1968 GCA_035391225.1 Thermotogota bacterium | reverse complement strand
GAAATGGATTTGTTCTTGGATACGGACCACCTCAACCTAACCGGAAGGAAACTGTTCACCCAAAAGGTGTTTCACGAGCTGGAACCCCTTTTTGACAAACATTGACTCTCGCTTGGAGGTGAGAATCGGTTGCATTCCACACCGGAAAACAACATAGCCTACCACTGCACGCAAAAAATCTGCCAGGAAGGAAACGCGCAGAAGAACGCCTTTGTCTTCCTGGATTCCCAGATGCAATCCACCTTTTTCTCTTTCCAGCAGCTGGAAGAGGAAAGCAACCGCTTCGCCAACGTTTTACAGCAACTGGGTTTCCAGGAAGAAGAGCCCTTTTTCCTCTTCCTCCCCAAGACCCCCGAAACCTTCTTTTGCTTCCTGGGGGCACTAAAAGCCAAGTTGCTGGTGAGTCCACTGTTCTACTCGTTTGGCGAGGACGCCTTGCTCGATCGCCTTTCCGATTCCGGGGCTACGGGAATAGTAACTCGCAAGAGTTACCTCAAGAAGCTCAAACGCATCCTTCCCAAATTGCCACGCTTGAAGAAAATCCTGGTGATCGACATCCTGGATCACCTTTCGGAAAACCAACTCAGCCTTCCTCTCTTGAGAGAGGGGGTGCCATCCTCGTTTGAAATCCCTCCTACCTCCCGGGAAGACCCATCGGTGCTGCACTACACCTCCGGATCCACGGGGAAACCCAAGGGCGTGGTACACGTGCATGGTAGCCTTGCCCTGCAGAAGCGAACAACCCAACAGGTTCTGGGGCTGGAAAGCGACGATGTGTACTGGTGCACCGCGGACCAGGGCTGGGTCACGGGCACATCGTATGGCATCATCGGTCCCTGGAGCCTGGGAGTGACCCAGGTGCACTACGCGGGGGGATACGATCCGGAGAAATGGATGCTGCTTCTCTCGGAACAAAAGGTAACGGTGTGGTACACTGCCCCCACCGCGCTGCGCATGCTGATGCAGCAACCCGACGCGTTCTTTGCTTCCTTTTCCTTCCCCCATCTCAAGCGCATTTACTCCGTGGGTGAGCCACTGAACCCGGAAATCATCAGCTGGGGTAGGCGAGTGTTTGGCATGGACATCTACGATACCTGGTTCCAGACGGAAACCGGGAGCATCATGATTTCCAACCACCCAGGGCTAATCGTTAAGCCAGGTTCCATGGGCAAACCCGTTGACAGCATCGAGGCAAGCGTGCACGATGATAAGGGGAATCCGTGTGCACCCAACGAGAAAGGCAGGTTGGTGTTGAAACCGGGGTGGGAATCGATGTTCGTAAATTATCGAAACCACACCGATGTGTACCGGGAGAAGTTCGTACACGGCTGGTACCAAACTGGAGACACCGCCTGGATCGATGAGGAAGGCTACTTCTGGTTTGGCGGGCGAAGCGACGATGTGATCAACTCGGCGGGACACTTGATCAGCCCGTTCGAAATCGAAAGCGCGCTGCTGGAAATTCCCCAAATCGTGGAATCCGGGGTGGTGGGAGTGCCCGACCCCATGCTGTTCGAAAAAGTCGTGGCCTTCATCCGGTTGAAGCCGGGCGTGGAAATGGACAAGGAATTGGAGTTGAAAATCCGGCTGTACCTCAGCAACAAGCTTTCCTCCATCGCCACGCCGGGGGAAATCCGGGTTGTGGATCGCATCCCCAAGAACAAGAGCGGAAAAATCATGCGCCGGGTGCTCAAGGCAAGCTACCTCGGGCAAGACATCGGCGACATCTCGACCATGGAGGAAGAAGAATGAACCCCTTTGAAAAACTGCAAGCCATTTTCCAAGAAGTGTTCGATGACCCGGAACTGGAAATTTCCCCCGAAACCACCGCAAACGACGTGGATGGATGGGATTCCCTTTCCCATGTGAACCTCATCCTCGCCGTAGAAACCCGGTTCCACATCACTTTCAGCCAGAAGGAACTGATGACCTTCCAGAACGTGGGGGATTTGCTGGCGGCGATTGAAA
>DAOPKN010000196.1:0-1969 GCA_035391225.1 Thermotogota bacterium | reverse complement strand
TCTGGCATCCCCCCGTTTTTCAGCCGACCCATTCGAGGCTCCATTCGGGATGAGTGAATAGTTGGGGAAAGAGAAGGGGTTGCTGTGGTGGAGAGTCGTTGCTTTGGCCACCCTGTTTTCGAAGTCGAAAACCGAACAGGTGTTTGGTCCCTGCAAACAGCTCTTTTAGCCCCTTCTGAAGGCGGTAGTAAAGGAACTTCGGTCGTCTTGGGGCAGAGGTTTTTTCAGGCCTGGCGGCTTTCTCCAGAACGTTCTTCATCTTGAGGGACTGGTTGGCCTTGGCCAGGAGGAGCCAGGCCAGAAGACTGAGCCCAACCAGCCCCTTGGTCCTGCCAAAATGGCGAACGGTCATTCGTTCCAGCCCCAGCCCCTGCTTTTCAAAGCGGTAAGCCTCCTCGACCCCCCAGCGATGAAAATAGCCGTTTATGCGCCTCTTGAGCTCTTTTCCTGATTTGATCCAGCCGTTCGCCAGGAAAAAGATGGGATCCTTGCTGCCCTTGTTTTTGACAACGATCAGCGTGACATCAAAGAGGGTTTTACGCAGGCAAATCTGAGCTTTGCAGGTTCCAAATCGAGCATATTTCCCTAAGGCATAACGGCGGTTCACACCCTCAACAAGGGAGGTTATGGAGACCGTTTTCCCCTTATGCACCAGATTGCGGGAACGGGTCATGCGCACTGTGAATTCTTCTTCGTTGCGCAGGAGGTGGTGCAGGATGATGCCAGAATCGTACCCCCGGTCCATGACCCAGAGTACCCGGGCTTGTGTCTCGGCCCGGACACGCCTGATCATCGACAGCGTTTCGGTATTGGCGCTTTGAAAACCCTTCTCCCGGGTACTGTAGATGTCCAGGAGCAAGGGGAATACGGTTTGGGAGGCCGGATCATAACCCGTGACCTGATTCAGCCAGTACCCCTGCTCCAGCTGCCCGGTACTGCCGTCTTTGACCGTTGCCAGATGCTCGAACGTCCTACCGTGCATGTGGATCAGATCGCCCCCATCCACAGCCAGAACCGTCTGATCGCTCAGGTAGGGGACCATGGTCTTCAGACCAGCATGGTTGGCGTGCTCAAGAACGGTTTCCCCATGCCTGGCAAGCATGTGGGACAGACGCTTGAGGGTATGCTTCAGGGCCGTCTCCTCGCCCAGTTTGCGCCCGATTTCCGTGACACAACAGGTACCGGTTACAGCCATGCCCAGAGTCATCTCCATGACGAACTTCTGAAGGGGCTTGCTCAGAGGGGCTTGCTTTGTGTTGACGAGGCTCTTCGCCAGCCTTTTCATTTCGGTCCGGTTTTCTGCTAAAATGGTCACGGGGCTTTTCTCCTTCTATAGGGTTTTTTGATCAATTCCATTATAGAGGAAAAAGCCCCTCTTATAAACCCCAAAACGCCTCACAAACCCCCTTTCTATGCGCTTTTACAAAGAACGCCCAGAAAAAAAAGGGGGGATGCTAAAGTCCTTGCGCGTTGGGAATCCCTCGGTATTCTCTAGCAATTTTGATTCCAGTTTCCGCAAGAGGAATAAAAGTTATAGAAGCGCAACAGGAGAGGACAAATAATTCTGGGCTGTGTAAACCCCTGTGTTTACACCGCCTTCACAGGTGTGCAGTCGGTCAGCCCAGGGATCGGGCCGCCCCAAGTGGCGGAGCTGGGAAGGGGCGAGTGCCGAGAGATGAGTGCTGAGTGCTGAAAGATGAAACAGCCAAGGCAAAGAGCCGGAACAGCCGGTGCCTCACACGACCTGCCTGCCGGCAGGCAGGAGGCACGAAGCCACGAAGGAACAGCCAAGGCAAACAGCCGGAACAGCCGGTTAAACCACGAAAATCACGAAAAATCACGAAAGGAAGGCTTAACAGCCAAGGCCAGCAGCCTTTTTTAACCACAGATGAGAAGGCAGATTTGAATACAGATTTCAAACCCTTAACCGCATTCAGGAAACCTGGAGGGAGGTTCTTTTCCAAAAAAT
>DAOPKN010000195.1:0-1988 GCA_035391225.1 Thermotogota bacterium | reverse complement strand
AAATTGCCAAGGAAATTGGGATGGAGAAAGCTCCCAAGACCTGGAACGAGTTCTTTGCGATGTTGGATAAGGCCAAAGATGCTGGATACATCGGAATTTCCCTGGGTGACAAGAACAAGTGGACCGCCACCCACCTTTTCGAAGACATCATGCTCAGCCAATTTGGCCCCTACAAGTACAACATGCTCTGGACCGGCGAACAATCGTTCGATTACCTTGCAATGGAAGAATCGCTGGAAATCATGGAGATGTTGATTCCCTACTTCAACAGCGACCATGCTGCGTTGGACTGGCAGAACGCCTCCAGGCTGGTCTACGAGGGTAAGGCTTTTTGTAACGTGATGGGCGACTGGGCGGAAGGCTACTTCAAGGAACTCGGCTGGGTTCCCGGGGAGGACTTCGGCTGGTTCGCGGTTCCCGAAACCGACGTGGCGTTCATGATCGTGTCCGATACCTTTGGGCTGCCCAAGGGTGCGCCAAATCCGGAAAATGCACTGAAATGGCTGAAGACCATTGGAAGCGTGGAAGCCCAGGACATCTTCAACCCCCTGAAGGGTTCCATCCCTGCCCGCGTGGATGCGGACAAGAGCAAGTACGACGTGTACCTGCAATGGTCGATGGCCGATTTCAGCACCAAGTCCCTGTGCCCATCCATTGCACACGGGTCCGCTGCACCGGAAGGCTTCATCACCTCGCTGCACGATGTGCTGAACCGCTTCATTTCCTACCCGAACGTGCAACAGGCCTACGACGACATCCTTTTTGCCGCTGAAGACCTGGAATAAAGTTTTACACAACTCCCCCGCACGGTCCGTGCGGGGGTTTTTCATTTGGGGAGAATGGGAGAGGGAGGAGAAATGAAAAGGCAAAAAAAACTCCTGGGTTTCCTGGTCGTGGCACCCACGATCGTTGCGATCGGGATTTTTGTTTACGGTTTCATTTCCTGGACGGTGCGCACTTCGTTTTCCAACTGGAACAGCTTTTCGCGCTTGGTTTCGGGAAAATTCGAGTTCGTGGGGCTCCAAAACTACCAGAGGTTGTTCCGGGATTGGCGATTCCAGACGGACCTGTGGAACACGCTGTTTTTCACCCTGTTCTTCATGCTGGGTTGCCTTGCCGTTGGCTTGGTTCTCGCCAGCCTCCTCGACCGGAAGTTGAAAGGGGGACGGGTGTTCCAGAACATTTTCCTGTTTCCCATGGCCCTTTCCCTCGTGGTGACCGGTACGATCTGGAACTGGTTTTTCGCCCCGGGCAGTCTTCCAAAGGATCCGGCAGGTATCAACCTGCTGTTCCACCAGCTTGGGCTGGATGGGCTTCTGTGGGGGTGGTTCACCGTCACGGACAAAATCGGGCAGTTCAACCTCGCGCTGGTACCCGTGATCATTGCCGCGGTTTGGCAACTTTCCGGGTATACCATGGCCATGTACCTCGCCGGATTGCGCGGGATTCCCACGGCGTTGACCGAGGCGGCACGCGTGGATGGCGCAAGCCCCTGGCAAACCTTCTGGCGCGTGAAGATGCCGTTGCTTCGCCCCATCACGCTGAGCGCCATGATCATCCTGGGGCACTTTTCGCTCAAGATCTTCGATCTGGTGTACGCCATGACAGGAAGTGGGCCCAGTAACGTCACGGATATGCCCGCGGTGTACATGTTCGAGCTGACGTTCCGCTCCAATCGGTACGCCCTGGGTTCGGGGATTTCCATCATCATGTTGCTGATGGTGGCCGTGGTCATCATACCCTACCTTATCAGTACCTTCCGGAAGGAGGCTTGAGCATGAAGAGGAATTGGTCGTCTCTTTGGGTGTACGTGGTCTTGGTGGTCTTCGCCTTTTTCTACCTGGTGCCCGTGTACATGCTCATCGCCACCAGTTTCAAACCCCTTGCCGAGATCAGCATGGCCAGCATGTGGCAACTTCCACAGAAACCCTCGCTGGAAGGGTTCATTGCCGCTTTCTCCCGCTTGGGCCCCAATCTCAAGAATAGCT
>DAOPKN010000194.1:0-2013 GCA_035391225.1 Thermotogota bacterium | reverse complement strand
TTTCGTGTTCTGGAACCTGTTGAAGAAAAGCACCGCCCGGCTGCTGGCGCGGGATAATTAACCCTGGGGTTGTGCTATACTTTCCCTAACGGTGGGGACGAAAGGAAGGAGATTTCCGGTGAAAAGATGGCCCATTGGCATCAGCGATTTCCGAAGGATCCGAGAAGAGGGGTACCTTTTCGTGGATACGAGTTGCTTCATCTCGGAGATTTGGAAGGAAGATGCGCAAACGATCCTTGTTACTCGACCCCGCCGTTTTGGGAAAACCTTGAACTTGAGCATGCTCTCCCATTTTTTTGATATCCGGTTGAAAAGCGCGGGGCTGTTCAAAGATTTACGAATCGCTTCCGATTCTCTTCTCATGGAACAAATGAACAGGGTGCCTACCATCTTCTTGAGTTTCAAGGACATCAAGGATTCGGACTGGGACAGTGCCCTTTTCCACTTGAAAATGGTTCTTTCCAGCCTTTTCCAAGAATTTTCACCCATTCTCTTGGATGTGCTGGGGGAACCGTTCCTGGAAAAAAGCTTCCAGTCGATCGTGAACCTAGAAGCCCACGTCGTGCAGTACAAGAATGCCTTGAAAACGCTCATCGACCTTCTCTTCCACAAGTTCCAACACCCGGTTTTGCTTTTGATCGACGAGTACGATGTTCCCATTCAAAGCGCTTGGACCAACGGGTACTTCGACCAAATGATCGACTTCATGCGGGTCTTCCTTTCCGCCCCACTCAAGGACAACCCCAAGTTGCACAAGGGGGTGCTAACCGGCATCTTCCGGGTAGCCAAGGAAAGCATCTTTTCCGGGTTGAACAACCTGGTTCCCTTCACGGTGCTGGAAGATTCTTTCAGCGCGTATTTCGGTTTTTCCCCGCGCGAAGTGGAATGGTTGGTGGCCCAAAAATGGCCCCAACAACAGGAAAAGGCAAGCCAGCAATTGCAACAACTCCAGGAATGGTACAACGGTTACCGTTTCGGCCAGCAAACCGTGTACAATCCCTGGTCGGTGATCAATTTCCTGAAGGCCAATCGCTTGAAACCCTACTGGATCCACTCCTCCTCGAATGACTTGGTCATCGAACAGGTGGAAAAGAACCTTCGCAGGCATCCCACGTTCCGTGCGGAAATGGAACGGCTTCTCTCGGGGGATTCCATTGAAAAAGTATTGGATGATGCCACAGCTTTACGAGAGATCGACCAATCCCCGAGCGCGATTTGGACGCTTTTCCTTTTCAGTGGGTACCTTACCCCCGAAGCCGCAACGTTGGAGCAAGGAAAGTACCGTTGCACCCTCCGAATTCCCAACGAGGAAGTCCAATTGTTTTTCCAGGATACGATCAGCACTTGGCTCACCCACCCAAATCCCGAAAACCTCTCCCGCATGCTGCAAGATCTATTGGAGGGCAATGCCCCGGGTTTTGCCAACAGCTTGCAACAATTTGCGTTGGATACGCTGAGCTACTACGATTTGCAAATCCAATCCGAGAATACCTTCCACGTTTTGCTTCTGGGATTGCTTGCGCAACTTCAATCCCATTTCTGTATCCGCTCAAACCGCGAATCAGGTTTTGGCCGGTACGATATCCTGCTCGAGCCAAGGGATCCCTCTCTCCCCGGGATCGTGATCGAAGTGAAAGCCGGAACCCACGACCTCCCAAAGGCCCTGGAACAAATCCAGGAAAAGCAGTACACCCGCGAACTCCTTTCCAAGGGTATCAAGGAGTTATTCCTGGTTGCGATTGGAACCGAAGGAAAAAAAGTTGAAGTTTTGACTTCGGAAAGCCAGCGGTAGGGCTCGTTGACCAGGGCGGATTCCAAGATTTTTCCCCAACCGGGTTTGGCAGATCTTGCGGACGATGTGGGAAAAACAGGTAGATCGTATTGACATCATCCCGCCGGGGTGAGTATAATGAAGTGGGGAAAAAGGCTTTCCCCTCTTGGGTTGTACCCAAATGAGAAATGGAAAAACGGTATAGAAGAGATCAGACCGTGACGAAGGAGGAAACATGCAGC
>DAOPKN010000193.1:0-2023 GCA_035391225.1 Thermotogota bacterium | reverse complement strand
TTTGCCGTCACTTTCCACTTGTACTGCGTGTAGGGGTCCAAGTTCACCTTGGCAAGGCTTTTCGTTTCTACGATCGTGGGAGAAGCGTAGTCATCTCCCACCTTCGCGAAGTACACCTCGTAGTTTTCGATACTGACCGCCCGGGCAGAAGTGTTGCTCTGCGTTCCAGGTGTGGCTTCCCACGTCAGCGTGGGGTTGAGCGAGACCATCTCCGAGGCGTTCCCAGGGGTTTCCAGGGTCAGCTGGGGAAGGTTGTAGCTTTCTCCCACGGTGGTGAACACCCACTGCTCGCTCGCGGTGCTCTTGCCGTCCGACTGCTTGGCCACGACCTTCCACTTGTACTGGGTCGCGTATTCCAGGTTGCTTTTTGCCAGCTCCTTGTCGGTCACCGCGACGGGGGATCCGTAGGCTTCCGACGCTTTCGCAAGGTACACGTCGTAGCCCGTGAGGCTCACCGCACGGGTTCCGCTCGTCAGGGCTCCGGGCGTGGCTTCCCAGGTGAGCGTCAGCGAGGTCGCCTGGTCGGTGGCGAAGTTTGCTGGCCCCACCAGTTCAATCTCCGGAATCCCGCTGCTCTCGATCGTGCTGAAGGTGCGTTCGGTGCTCGTGGCTACTTGCCCGTCGGATTGCACGACCACCACTTGCCACTTGTACGTGGCGTTGTACTCCAGGTTGGACTTCTCCATCTGCTTTTCGGTGGCCCATTGCGGTTCCGGGTAGTCTTGCCCATCTTTTCCCACGTACACGAAGTAGCCTTGCAGGGAAGCAAGCCGAGCACCGGTGTTGGCTACCGTTCCCGCCGTTGCTTCCCAGGTGAGCGTCAGCGACGTCGCCTGGTCGGTCGCGCTGTCCGCAGGGGCATCCAGCGCAATTTCCGGTCCGGTGTACTCCTGGTCTGCCGTGGTAAACACCCACTGCTCGCTCGCGGCACTCTTTCCATCCGACTGCTTGGCCACGACTTTCCACTTGTACTGCGTTCCGTATTCCAGGTTGCTCCTTGCCAGCTCCTTGTCGGTCACCGCGACGGGGGAGCCGTAGGTTTCGGATGCTTTTGCCAGGTACACGTCGTAGCCCGTGATGCTCAGTGCCCTTGCTCCGCTCGCCTGGGCTCCGGGTGTGGCTTCCCAGGTGAGCGTCAGCGAGGTCGCCTGGTCGGTGGCGAAGCTTGCCGGCCCCACGAGTTCTATCTCCGGCCCCCCGCTACTCTCGATCGTGCTGAAGGTGCGTTCGGTGCTTGTGGCAACTTGCCCGTCCGATTGCACGGCAACGACTTGCCACTTGTACGTGGTGCCATATGCCAGCTGTTGCTTTTCCAGCTCTTTTGCCGTGGTCCATTGCGGCCCGGGGTAGTCTTGTCCGTCTTGACCCACGTACACGAAGTATCCTTGGAGAGAAGCGGGACGAGCACCGGTGTTTGCAAAGGTTCCAGCCGTTGCTTCCCATGTCAAGAGCAACGACGTCGCCTGGTCGGTTGCGCTATCCGCCGGAGCATCCAGCGCAATTTCGGGCCCCGTATACTCCGGGGCTACCGTGGTGAACACCCATTGCTCGCTGGCGGAACTCTTTCCATCCGACTGCTTGGCCACGACCTTCCACTTGTACTGGGTTCCGTATTCCAGGTTGCTCCGGGTAAGCTCTTTTTCCGTCACCGCCACCGGGGACCCGTACGCTTCGCTCGCTTTCGCCAGGTACACGTCGTAGCCGGTGAGGTTTTCTGCCCGGCTGGAACTCGTTTCCGACCCCGGGGTAGCTTCCCAGGTGAGAGTCAAAGAGGTGGCTTGGTCGGTCGCAAAATCAGCGGGCCCCACGAGCTCGATCTCCGGCACCCCGATCATTTCGATCGTGCGGAAGGTCCTTTCCGTACTCGTCGCGCTTTGCCCGTCCGACTGCACGACCACCACTTTCCACTTGTACGTGGTGCCGTATGCCAACTGTTCCTTTTCCAGCTCTTTTGCCGTAACCCACTGCGGCCCGGGGTAGGCTTGCCCGTCTTTCGCGAAGTACACGAAGAAACCGTCCAGCG
>DAOPKN010000192.1:0-2056 GCA_035391225.1 Thermotogota bacterium | reverse complement strand
TGCGATGTTGTGGCCATATGTGTTCCCACTCCCTTGGATGTTTTCAAGCAGCCAGACCTAACCTACGTGGAAGCCTCCACGAAAGAAGTGGCCAAACGCTTGCACAAGGATATGCTTGTAGTCCTGGAATCCACTACCTATCCCGGGACAACAGAAGACGTGATGAAACCCATCTTGGAAGAAACCGGTTTGAAATGCGGGGAAGATTTTTTCCTTGCTTTCAGCCCGGAACGAGTGGACCCCGGGAACCTGGTCTACAAGACCAAGAACACTCCCAAGGTAGTGGGGGGGGTGGGGGAAAAATCCACCCGAATGGCCCAAAAGTTGTACGAATCCGTGCTGCAAGCCGAGGTTTTCGTGGTTTCTTCTCCCAAGGAAGCGGAAATGGCCAAGATCCTGGAAAACACCTTCCGCATCGTGAACATCGCCCTGATCAACGAAATGGCTGTTGTGGCAAACCGCATGGGCATCAACCTCTGGGAAGTGATCGACGCGGCGGCCACGAAACCTTTTGGCTTCATGCCTTTCTACCCAGGTCCAGGTGTGGGGGGCCATTGCATTCCCATCGATCCCTTCTACCTCACCTACATCGCACGAAAATTCGATTACCATACCCGGTTGATCGAAATGGCGGGGGAAATCAACGATGCGATGCCCGAATACGTGGTGGATCGGGTTGCGCGCCTGCTAAATCGCCAGAAAAAGTGCCTCAATGGATCACAGGTTTTGCTCCTTGGCATAGCGTACAAGGGAGATATCGATGACATGCGGGAATCCCCCGCGTTGAAGGTGTTGGAACAGCTCGAAAACGAAGGAGCCAATGTCCAAGTGGTGGACCCCTACATTCCCCATTTCCAGTGGAATGGCGCGGAACGGAAAACCATTCCGCTTTCGAAAGAAGTAGCGCAAAAGGCAGATGCCGCCATCATCGTGACGGCCCACAAGAAAAAGATGGACTACAACCTGGTGGTGGAAAACGTTCCCTTCGTGTTCGATGCCAAGAACATCCTCAAATCCTTTGGGATAACCGGAAACAACATTTTCGTGCTATGAGAGAGAACGGAAGGAAACTCAAGGCGGGACTAATCGGATGTGGTCGCATCGGCACGCAGAAACACATCCAGGCTTTCGTGGAAAACCGTTCCGACATCGAACTCGTCGCGGTCTGCGATCTCGTGGAAGAAAAAGCGAAAAAAGCAGCGGACATTGTCGAAGAAAAAACAGGTCAGCTGCCTCGCGTGTTCACCGACCATATGCAGTTGCTGCAACTCCCACTGGACTTTGTTACCATCGCTACAGAAAGCGGCTACCACCATGCCGTTACGATGGATGCCCTTGGTGCCGGCAAACACGTTCTGGTGGAAAAGCCCATGGCTTTATCCGTTGCACACATGGACCAGATGATCCAAAGTGCCAAAGAGCGAAACCTTCGGCTGGGAGTATGTTTCCAAAATCGTTTCAACCCTCCCATACAAGAAGTGCGGAAAAAAATCGAATCGGGGGCTTTCGGACGCATTTTCCACGTCACCGCCAGGATTCTCTGGAACCGAAACGAGGAGTACTACCGCCAGGCCTCCTGGAGAGGAACGCGGGAGCTGGATGGTGGGACACTCATGAACCAGTGTTCCCACAACATCGATCTTCTACAGTGGATGGTGGGTGCACCTGTGTCTTCACTACACGCCGTTACGCGGAACTTCAACCACCCCTATATTGAATGCGAGGACTTCGGAAGCGCATTGCTTCAATTCGAGAACGGAACGGTGGGAATCATCGAAGGTACCGCAAACGTATACCCCAAAAACCTGGAAGAAACGCTTTCCATTTTTGGGGAAAAAGGAACCGTTGTTATTGGTGGGCTTGCGGTGAATCGCATCCAAACTTGGAGGTTTGATGGGGAAGAGCAGCATCCGTTCATGGAATTACCCGATCCAAAGACAGTGTACGGAAATGGCCATGTTCCGCTTTTCCAAGATTTCGTAGGAGCCATCCAGGGAGGTAGAGAACCGTTTGTTAGTGGGGAAGAAGGGAAGAAAGCAGTGGAGATCATTTTGGG
>DAOPKN010000191.1:0-2070 GCA_035391225.1 Thermotogota bacterium | reverse complement strand
ACCCGACAAGGAATTTCGCTACCTTAGGACCGTTATAGTTACGGCCGCCGTTTACTGGGGCTTCAGTTCGCTGCTTCGCTCGCGCTAACAACTCCCCTTAACCTTCCAGCACTGGGCAGGCGTCAGACCCTATACGTCTTCTTCTCGAATTCGCAGAGTCCTGTGTTTTTGGTAAACAGTCGCCAGAGCCTTGTCACTGCGGCTCCCAACAGCTTTGACACCGTCAGGAGCACCCCTTCTCCCGAAGTTACGGGGTCATTTTGCCTAGTTCCTTAGCGGAGGTTCTCCCGCTCCCCTTAGTCTTCTCAACTTGCCCACCTGTGTCGGTTTTCGGAACGGTCAATGGGTGCTTCATTACATCGCGCGGCTTTTCTTGGCAGTGTGAATTCAACTCCGTTGCTCACCCTTCGGTGAGCTCCCCTTCACGCCTTACCTCCCAGGGCGGTCTTCCCTACCCCGGTCTTCGGCTCGACGCTTGGACGAGTTTGCCATTTCCTCGCAGAGCCTATCCTCCTGCGTCCCCGCTCGACGCTCCACACCCCTTGGCGCTGGATTCTTTACCAGCTTCCCATCGGTTACCCCTTTCGGGTTCCCCTTAGGACCGGCTTACCCTGGGCGGACGACCCTTCCCCAGGTACCCTTGGGCTTTCGGGGAGATGGATTCTCACCATCTTCTCGTTACTCATGCCTGCATCCGCTCTTGCGCTTCGTCCACCAAGCTTCGCAACTCGGTTTCTCCCTACCGCGCAATGCTCCCCTACCAACAATCGCTCGTTCCGTAGCTTCGGTGAGTGGCTTTAGCCCCCTGTATCTTCGGCGCAGCGTGTCTCAACTGGTGAGCTGTTACGCACTCTTTCAAGGATGGCTGCCTCTAAGCCAACCTCCCAGCTGTCTTCAACACGCCACTTCCTTTCACACTTAGCCACTTCTCTGGGACCTTAGCTGTCGGTCTGGGTTGTTTCCCTCTCGTCTGTGGAGCTTATCCCCCACAGGCTGTCTCCTACACTTCGCGTACCGGTATTCGGAGTTTGGTTGAGTTCGGAGGTCGCCCCCCTACCCCATCCAGTGCTCTACCCCCGGTACGGAACATGTAAGGCCGTACCTCAATACGTTTCGGGGAGAACCAGCTATCACCGGGTTCGGTTAGCTTTTCACTCCTACCCACATCTCATCCAATGACTTTTTACTGTCAACTGGTTCGGGCCTCCACTGGGTCTTACCCCACTTTCACCCTGGACATCGGTAGCTCACCCGGCTTCGGGTCTATCGCATCTCACTGTTCGCCCTCTTCAGACTCGGTTTCCCTTCGGCTCCGCCTCTCTCGGCTTAACCTCGCCAGATACGATAACTCGCAGGCACATTAATCAAAAGGCACAAGGTCACTTTCGCTCCCTCGTCTTTTCAGCATACGGTTTCAGGTCCTCTTTCACTCCCCTCCCGGGGTGCTTTTCACCTTTCCCTCACGGTACTGTTTCTCTATCGGTCAGCAGGTCGTATTTAGCCTTGGAGGGTGGTCCCCCCAGTTTCACGCCGGATTCCACGTGCCCGGCGCTACTCGGGTTCCGGTCCTCGCTTTACACCGCTTTCGCCTACAGGGCTTTCACCTTCTTCGGCAGGCCTTCCCAGGCCTTTTGGCTAGCCGTGCTCTTGCAAGTGGGCTTTTTACGGTTGCCCCAGTCCGGCCCCGCAACCCCAGTATCGCAACGGCCGTACCCTTGGCACGATACTGGTTTGGGCTGTTGCGCTTTCGCTCACCACTACTCACGCAATCGCTTCGCTTTCTTTTCCTCTGGCTACTGAGATGTTTCACTTCGCCAGGTTCGCCTCTCTTTCGAGATGACCAGTGTTTCCACTAGCCGGGTTTCCCCATTCGGGCATCCACGGTTCTGCGGTCGCTTGCACCTTACCGTGGCTTTTCGCAGCTTGCCACGCCCTTCGTCGCCTCCTGCTGCCAAGGCATCCTCCGTATGCTTCGATTACCTTGACCTATTCGGTCTTTCTTGCTCTTGCTTTCTTTCTTGTCTCTTGTTTCTTCGTTTCCCGCGGTTCCTATGCATTTTTCAAAGATCC
>DAOPKN010000190.1:0-2078 GCA_035391225.1 Thermotogota bacterium | reverse complement strand
GGATTTGGTGAGGCAAGGCGAAAGGAGCCGCAGTGGGCTGCGGCGGTCCCAAAAGGCAGGACCCCGTGGTTTGGGTTTCCTGGGTACGCCGCACCCCAGTGCGGCTCATTTACATCGAAGGCACCCTCCTTTTCACCGGAACCACCCACAGACGGAGCGTCTTGTGGCCGAAAGTGCTTTTCTGGCAGCCCACCTCACACCTTTGGGTTGCTTTGCACGAGGGCAAATTTCAGGATTTTTGCAGGAATCCCTTCGCCTCTTCAAGGGAAGGAACCTTTCCCGAAGAAACCAGTTTCCCATCCACTGCCACTGCGGGAGTGGAGACGATTCCCCGGTCAAGGATATCGTTCATGTCGGTCACCTTTTCCAGAATGATTGTCTTGTTGAGCTGCTGGGCAGCCCTTTCCATCATTTCCAATGTCCGCTTGCACTTGGGGCAACCCGAACCGAAAATTTCGACTTTCAAGGGGCATACCTCCTTTCTTTTCGAAATTTTTACACGTTCCCGTACACCCAACCCCAAGCCGTGGAAAAGACGATGACAAGGGCGAAGTAGGTGAACGCCTTTTTCTTCCCCAGGAGGCGGGTGAGTACGATCATGTTGGGAATGCTTAACGTGTACCCCGCCATGAAAAGGGACAACGCCGGGCCTTTCCCCATTCCCAGCTGCATGAGCGACTGCACGATGGGTACTTCAGTTAGGGTGGCGAAGTACATCAGGGCCCCAAACACCGAGGCGAAGAAGGTGGAGAACAACCGGTTTCCTCCCAGGAAGGGTTGCACCACCGACTCTGGCAGGCTGGAGGAAATGATTCCCGCGGCAAAAACACCCACGAATAGCAAGGGAAGGATCTTCTTCGCGAACTCCCAGCTTTCCGAAAGCCACTGTCCCCTCTTTTCGCGGGAAAAGCGGAAGGCAAGGAGCAGTGCACCCAGAAACGAAAGCAGCAGAAACCCTGTTTTCCAACCAGTGGGAAGGGGCAGGCCACCGATCACCAGGAATGCAAGCTGCAACCCAAGGAAAGCAAGAACCAGGCCCCCGCGGGAGGATTCCTCTTCGTGGAGCTGGAAACCACCTTTCCCCTTTTCCCGGAATAACCCTTGCATGATGGCGCCGATTGCAATACCCGAAAGAATGGTCGCGGCAAGCCGAACACCCGAGAGCTCCCAACCCAGTGCGTTTGCCGTGAGGAAAATGGCCGTCACGTTAATCGCCGGGCCGGTAAAGAGGAAAGCGGTCGCCGGTCCCAACCCCGCCCCCCTTCGATAGATTCCTCCAAAAAGGGGCAAAATGGTGCAGGAACAAACCGACAAGATCCCGCCCGCCGAAGCTGCGAGGGGAAAGGAGATCCACTTCTTCGCGTCTGGGCCCAGCCATTTCAAGATCCGGTCCCGGTTGACCAGTGCAGCAATCGTGCCTGCCACGAAGAAAGCCGGAACCAGGCAGAGCAAAACATGCTCCCGGGCATACTCGGAAAGCAAGGAGAAACCGGAAAGAAGGGCATTTTGCACGGAAGGATGGTCAAAGGGGAGAAAGAAAAAAAGCGCGAAAACCCCTACCAGGAAGAGGAACATCTTCACTTCCCGCATCCACATTCCCCTTCCTTCGCGCAAACATGCACTTCCTTGAGCAATTCTTCTGCCAAGAACAGCAGGGCCATGATGCGAGATGAGGAAAGCGAAAGGTTTTTCCGTGTTCCCTCCTGGGAAACTCGAAGCAACCCCGCGGATTCGAGTTTCTTGAAATGCCGGGACAACGTGGTTTTATCGATATCCAGCAAGGGTTCGATCTCGCACATGCACCGTTCTTGCCCCGAAACTTCCCGGAGAATTTGCAACCGGTGCGTACACCCCAAAACCTTGAAAAGCTCCGCCAATTGGTCAGCCACGGAAACCCCCGCCTTTCCATTGTTGTATGATTGTACAACATTGTACCAGGAAACTTGGGTATTGTCAATGCTTTTCCTTTGAGGAGTTGGTTCAATGCGCAATTTATCTGGGGAACACCGTGGCTCGATTTCGGGAACGCAGGGGAAAAAGAGCCGCACTGGGGTGCGGCGGTCCCAGGGGGAATGCCG
>DAOPKN010000189.1:0-2084 GCA_035391225.1 Thermotogota bacterium | reverse complement strand
AAGGAGGATCTTCCCTGCTACCAGCCGCGCCTGAACCCTCGGGGAAGCGGGTGGCGAAAAGTCAACCGTGAACAGGGCTTCGGCGGGAGATTCGTCCGCCAGCCCAAACTCGTTGATGGCGGAAACGTGCACCAAAAACTCCCCTTCGCCGATTTCCTCGGAAGGGAAAGAAATGCTGCCCGTGGTACTCGAACCCTCGTAGGTGAGGAGACCAGAAAGGAGGTCCTTGGTAGAAGGAACAGGGTGGGGTTTGTTTTCCTCGGGGGCAATGTACACGCGGATCGAAAAGCGGAGCTTTTCCCGCGGGGTGCGTTCGTCTTCTCCTTCCACCAAAAAAGAAACCCTATCCGCCCCGTAGCGTTCCGCAACTTCCAAGAACCGCGTATCCGGAGGCCGGATTTGGCCTTTCGAGGGAGCACAAGAAGAGAAGAAAAGCATCAACCCCCCGAAGAAAAGAATAGAAACACCAACCACCTTCACAGATGAAAGAAACCCTTTACCCCCCATAAAACTTCCTCCAATATGTCTCCACAACACCCGCCCCTTCAAGTGGGAGCAGAATCCTCGATACTATTATACACGGGCTGCCCCTCCACACCAAATTTCTACGAAAAGCATCTGTGTTCCTGAATTCAGGACGAAAGGGACAGCAGTTTCATTCCATATTACAAAAGATAATTCCATGGTATAATTTCACTTGTGAAATTTACCGCAAATGGAGGTCAACCCATGCACAATAAGATACCCAAGCCCGTTTCGGCACGATTAGGAATGTACTACCGCCAGCTGCAAGATTTGCATCTACGCGGAACCGAAAACATCTCTTCGAGCGCACTTGGAGAACTTGTTGATCTCAAACCCAGCCAAATCCGCAAAGACCTCTCGTACTTCGGTGGGTTCGGCAAGCGTGGAACGGGTTACTCGGTGGATGGCTTATTGGAAACACTGGAAAAGATCCTGGGTATCAATCGCAGCTGGGACGTGCTCATCGTGGGTGCTGGAAAGCTCGGTTGTGCGCTTGCAAACTTCCCCGGATTGCAAGAAGACGGTTTCTTCGTGCGCGCGATCGTGGACCGAAACCCGGAAAAAATCGGCACGCTTTTGGAACACGGTTTGGAGATCCAAGACGTGGCGAACCTGGAACAACTGATCGAGGAACACCGCATCGAAGTGGTGGTGCTGGCGGTTCCCCCCGTTTCCGCCCAATCCATCCTGAACCGCTTGCCGGTGCCCCAGGTGAAGGGCGTGCTGAACTTCTCCACCTGCCTCCTCACCTTCCCCGAAGGCCTGGAAGTGGAAAACGTGAACATCTCGCTTTCGTTCAAGTCACTGAGCTTCAAGATCGTGCATACAGGCTGAAGAAACCCGATTTTCCTGGGAACGCCGCACCCCAGTGCGGCCGGTGAGCATCACGGCAAATCCCGGGAAGGAAGGACCAGTGGGTTTTCCGAAAAGATGCGCAGCGGGGTGGGTTCGGGAAACTTTTCCGTTTCGTTTCCCCAAGCATCCCACCCTTGGCGCTGGGTTCGGGCAAAAATCTCCAGGTACGGGCCAGGGCTGCACTTCTCGATGATTTCGTACAGTTCCTCGGGCTTGCGGGAATGCTCGCGCTTGGGAGCGACGATGATATTGGGCATGCTTCTTCCCGGGGCCAAGGTTCGCATCCTGCCTTTTACCCCGAACAACACCAATTCGGTAACGTTGCGGAAGTAAAAGCCCACTCCCCGGCGGTCGGGCCCCCCATCCTTTCGAATCTTGTACCATACCATGTTGGTTTTGTAGGAGAAACCCCAGGCTTCCATCACCTTGAGCCCTTCTGCCAGCAGGGCATTTGGAACCCAAAGGTACAGGTGTGCGGTCGTGGAAGTGCAATCGGCCACTGGGATTTCCATGATATCTGGAAGTTTGAGTGTTTCGTACCGGGCGAGCCGGCGATGTTCGGGAGCCATTTCGCCGTCCGGTTCTTGAACTGCCAGGGTGGATCCGCCAAAATGGTGGAGAATTCCCGATCTTTCGTGAATTGCAGGAATAACTCGTTCACTTCTTTCATTCTTTCACCTACCCCGCTGGATCGTACAATTCTT
>DAOPKN010000188.1:0-2097 GCA_035391225.1 Thermotogota bacterium | reverse complement strand
TTGGCTGCATGGAGAGTGGAACGTCCCCGATTTCGTCTAAGAAAACGACCCCCCCCATGTTTGACAGGATCTTCCCCAACCGCAACCGGGCCCCGGTAAAGGTTCCGGTCATCACTCCAAACAATTCGCTTTCCAGAATGGATTCACTCAAGTTGACAAGCGGAACTTTGGAAAACGGGATTTCTCCTTTCGTCTCCTTGAATAACCGCTCGTAAAGGAAGCGCGCCAGCAAGGATTTTCCGGTACCCGTGGAACCTTCGATCAGGACGGTTGGGATCATGCGCAAGTTCGCCTTTTCACATTCCTTCCTGGCGATACTGGAGAGATCGGGAAGTTCGGCTGAAAAAACCTTGAAAGGTTCTTCGGAATCGCTGCCTTCGATGGCCTGGAGTTTTTTTAGGCGGGAGCTTGTTTTTTTTCGGATCTCTTGGAGGGACTTGCCCGCTGGCTTAAGTTTCTCCACCAACCTGATGGCGAAGATCATGAGTTCGCGCATTGACGGGTCGGAAAGAAGCGATACCTGCGGTGGGGTTTCCTTTTTTCCCTTTTCATCACTTGAGAAAACCAGTTTCCAGTCGATGGACTTGGAAAGGTCAGCCTCCCGGGTGGTGGTGGAAAGGGAGCGGCGAACGTGATCCTTCACCACCTTTTCCAGGCGCGCGAGTTCCGAATACTCCTCGCTTCCTTTCCGGAATTTCCCCAAGTCAAAGAGGCCAACAGGAAGGGGAATTTTTGGCCCCAATTCTTCCGAAACATCGACGGGGAGCCCTCTTTCGTAGAAGAAGCAAAATTTTAGCCCGGGGTTTTTGTCTATGCGCATGAATACGTTGTTTTGGTCCGAACCCAGTAAAAAGTCGATTTCACGTCCCTCGTTTTTTTCATCGAATTCCAGGAGCTCCAATTTGGCCAGCGTTTCCTTACCCCCGAATTGCTGGAATTTCGTCTTGAAAAGGTTTTCGAGGAGATCCCGAATAACCAGTGACTTTCCCAGGAGTCCTTTCTCGATTTCGAAGGAAAAGGTTCGTGTCACGATCGGAGCACCTCCCCATGCTGTCCCGCTTTCAAGAAGGAAACAAGTTCGAGAAAGGGAGAGAATGAGCCAAGTTCTTTTCGGAAGGAACCAAAACCTGGCATTCCTCTTTGTAAAATGGCCGTGAAGTAGTTATTGGAAACGAGGAACTCGGCCACTTTAGACCTTCCCGGGAATTTCTGGCCTTCTTTTTGGAATTTCTTTTTCTCTTCGGGTTTTCCTCCCAGCCATTTTCGAAACCCTACGTATCCTTGTACCAGTTCGGATGGGTTATTCAAGTGCGAAAGGCACCCCAAGGAAAAAACCCGGATCGACCCCCCCGGCAAAACGAACTGCAGGGCGATGTTGTTAAAAAGGTGTCGTTCATTCTTCGTTCCTACGGGCAAGAGATCACGCTGGTTCAAGATTCCCAGGAAGTTTTCCTCGAGGAACGGTTCCCCCGGGTAAAAGCCGCTCAAATATTCTTCCAGGAAGGACCGTGTTTCCTGGGTGATATCCCACTTCTTGTGGTACTTGGGAGCGCTTTTCCCCCCACTCGTCGGAAGGAAAAAGAACCTCCCGGTAGGGAAAACGGTGATGTGGGAAGTTGACCAGAGAACCGAAAGAACCACGCTTCGTGAAGAAACACCCCTGGAGGCCCAATCTTTCTCGAAAAGAAACTCAAAGGGGTCAACCGGGTCACTCCAACTGGTGTCCTTTTCCAAGGGATCCTTTTCCAGTTCCTTGTCGTTGGGGCCTTCCTCCACGGGCGAAGGCTCGATTTCCGATGCATCGATGCGCTGGAACTCTTCTTCGTTTGGATCGAAGTCGGTGGGATGCGCATCATCAATTGGCCCACTCAACGCACTTTGCTTTTTTCCCCTTTCAGCCCTTTTGGAAGGGAGTCCTTTCGCGTTTTGTTCAATCGCCATTTTTTAGAACCTCCTTCACCCTCCCGGGCATCAATGCGTACACCGCCTTGGGGGAAATCTCCAGCGTTTCCCGCTCTTCCCCTTCCTGGGGAACGTTGAATGGTTCTTCCTTGTTCCAAGTTTCGAAGTTTTTGCCTTCCCTTTCGAAAGAGAGTG
>DAOPKN010000187.1:0-2099 GCA_035391225.1 Thermotogota bacterium | reverse complement strand
AGCCGCACTGGTGTGCGGCGGTCCCAGTTGGGGGGAGTGTTATAATAGGGGAAAGATTGTTTTCGGTTGGAGGGGGATGATGCGAGAAGTCGATCGGAAAAAAAGGGCGAGGGATGGCCTTCAAGGGCTTTCTGCAAGGCTGCGCCTGGCGGTGTTCCTGTGTTTCGTGGGGCTTTTGGTGGTGTCCATTTTTTGGTTGTTCTTTCCCATGAAGAGGCAGCTGGAAAAAGCGGCGTTGGAGCAGTTTTCGCTCGTGGCCCAATCCCGGGTGAAGACCTTGGAATGGCTCGTGGAGGGGTGCCTCGAGGGTGCGGCCTCTGTTTCCAGCCGTTCGATGATCCGGGACCAGATCGAGGCGTACAAGAACGGGGAGGTGTCCTGGGAGGAGCTGGTTTCGTACACTTCCGACAAGTACAGCGATGGGGTGAATGCCCTGGAGAACGTGTTGTCTGCTTCCCGGCTCGTGGAGGGGAAGGTGCTGGTGCAGGTGGGTGATGTTCCGACCCAGGTTCCTTTTCCGGATGAACGTTCTTCCGGGTTGTCGATTTCGTTTTTCGAAAGCAATGGTCGTCACTTGCTGGTGGCCTTTTCCCCGGTGCAGAAGGGGGAAACGCGGTTGGGATGGGACGTGGTGGTGTTCGATATTTCCCGGTCACTCACCAGCCTGGGAGACAGGTTGGGTTCCTTCGAGCTGCTGGAAGCTTCCGCCGCCGCTGAGAAACTCGTGGCATCCAAAAATCGCCTGTCAGCAGGACAAGATGGCTTCTTGTTCGTGCAAGACCAGGACGTCGAGTTCTTGAAACCGGTGAAGGGGCTAAAGCACTTGGCGCGCTTTTCCGGACCCCGAACCGAGGTTTTCGCGTCGGTCAACCAGTTGAGTACCTTGTACCTCACGGCTTTCGTGGGGGGCTTCGCGGTACTGGTGGTTTTCCTGTACTTCTTCGTGCTCGGCAGCACGCGGAAGATCGTGCAGGTGGAACAAAGCCTGTCGTTGAAGTTCAACTCGATCTTCGAAAATGCTCCCACCCCCATCGTGATCAGTTCGTTTCCTGGGGGGGAGGTATCCGACGTGAACCGTGCTTTCATCGAGATGACGGGTTTCGCGAGGGAGGATGTGGTCGGCAGGAAAGTGCAGGAATTCAACCTGGTGGAATGGGGAAGTAACCAGGATCCGGTTTCGAGTGGGAAAAAGTTGCGGAAGCTCATCGAAACGAAGGGGGGGTTCCAAAACATCGAACTGCAGCTTAAGACTCGTCACGGAAAGACACTTCGTGGGCTCCTTTCTTGCGAGGTGTACCGCTCAGGCAGGGACGTTTTCCTGGTGTGCCTGTTCACGGATATCAGCGAGATCAAGAATGCGAGCGAGCGCATCGAGGGGCTGTTGCAGGAGAAGGAGCTGCTTCTGCGCGAGATCCACCACCGTATCAAGAACAACTTCAACTCGGTGCGGGGTATCCTGGAAATCCAGGCGGAGAACTTGAAACAGCGCGCAGATGAGGAGTCTTCGGTGGGGTTGCAGGCATTGGAAGACGCCAGCGGGCGCATCCGGAGCATGGCTTTGCTGTACGACCGGTTGTATTCCACTCCGGGTTTCCAAGAAGCATCGGTGAAGCAGTACCTTTCGGAACTGGTGGATGGCATCATCCAGTCGTTCCCGCGGCGTTCCAAGGTGAGCGTGAAGAAGAACCTCGAGGAATTCGTGCTGGGTGCCAACACGCTGTCCACTTTGGGTATCCTGGTGAACGAGTTGGTGACCAATTCCGTGAAGCACGCCTTCGAAGGAAGGGAAAGCGGAACGATCACGGTGAGCGCATTCCGGCATGGCCATCGCGCCACGGTGTGCGTGAAGGACGATGGCGTGGGACTTCCCGAAGACCCCGAAGGGCGGGGCAATGGCTTCGGGTTGGAACTGGTACACATCCTTTCCCGGCAACTCGGAGGAACCCTGAAAATCGAAAACGACCAAGGCGCCCGCTTCGAGGTGGAATTCGACATTTCGTGAAAGGGGATGTGGTCTTCCTGGGAGCGCTGGAGGCCACTGCGGCTGTTTTTCTGTTTTTTGATCCGACAGAGAGCCGCACTGGGGTGCGGCGGTCCCA
>DAOPKN010000186.1:0-2109 GCA_035391225.1 Thermotogota bacterium | reverse complement strand
TGGCGTTTGGTTCCAAGGAAATTATACCACTTGGAGAATGGAAAAACAGCCGCACTGGGGTGCGGCGGTCCCAGGAAACCACCGCTTAACAAGATGCCCTGCTATTCGATACTCTATTGGATGTTACTCGATGAACGAGTTGGTGGTTCCCTGGATCCATCTTGCGGGTCGAGCAACAGGAGCTTGAGGTGCATATCCACGCTCGGGTTCCCCGGATCCAAAAGCTGGATGGCATCTGGCAAGTTGCGATTTCCCGGGTGCGGAGAAATTCAGCGAAGGGGCGGGACTATGACCTTCCGTTCTTGCACAAACTATCCGGGTGGCTCCAACTGCTAATGCAACGATTTCGACCTGGTTGCCCTGATTGGAAGGCTTCGAACCGCGCTCAAGAATTTCAACCCGAACATTCCCCAGCAAGCCATTGAAGAGGCCACTCCCAAAATCACGCGGGCCGAATCAGCCAGTATGATCGGGAACAACCAGCGTTTCCATCGCATGTGCACCGACCGAAACGACCTGGACCACAGGCTCTTTGGAACGCTTTCATCCTGTCGAGTTCGAGGGGATTCGGAAACGAGCTGGTGAAAACAGTTTCGTTCTCCCCCAAAAATAGCGAATTGCCAAAACCGTATTTTTCTTGTATACTCTAGAATCGCTTATCATGCACCGTTTGGGAAACACGATACATGGAAGTCCGTTCGTTTGCTACTCTCGTGTGAAAACGCATCCGCATTTCCTTGACTACAAGTACCAATACCGAGTTCCCGCCAACCGGGCAAAAATATGTATGGATTTCCTAAGCGGCAACCCTTGAAAAAGCGGGTTTGCTGAAACTGCAAACAGAACGAGTGGAGGTCCATGATGTACGAAAACAATACCGAGTTCCCTCAGATCGTGGTGGCAGATCGGAAAGGGGGGGAGACCCCGTCCTTCGAGCTGATGTGTCCCGAAACAAGGCAAGACTTATCCGTTTCGATGAGCAATCGGTTCCGAACACAACGATCGATGATCTGAATCCAAAGCTTTGGTCCCGGTTTCGAACCGTTATCTCACCCAAAGATGATCGGGAATTCCTCGAAAAGATTCAACTCGTTGCAATGGACCAAGATGGTACCCTGCGTGCAACGGTCAGCGGAATCCTGATGGCATCGGATGCGCCGGAATCTTTTTTGTCCAGCGCGTTTATCCAGGCTGTTCTGTATCGTGGAACAGAGCGGAACGCTGCCTACCAGCTGGATGCCAAAGACATTACGGGTCCACTGGATGTGCAGATCCGTGATGGTTGCAAGTTCGTGGAGCGGAACATGCGTGTTTTCGCGACCAAGGCGCCCAATCGGATTGAAACGCCCCAGTTTTCCATGAATGCCGTGTTCGAGGCGGTAGCCAATGCTGTGGCCCATCGCGATTATTCCATTTACGGTTCCAAGATCCGTATGCACCTCTTCTCAAACCGCCTGGAGATCTTTTCGCCCGGCTCTATCCCCAACACGATGACGATCGAGAGCATTTCCGAACGGCAATCCGCGCGAAACGAACTACTCAGTTCCTTGCTGGCCCGTTGTCCAATGAACGTGGATGCCATTGGTAGCCAGCGCAATTTCATCATGGATAAGCGTGGCGAAGGGGTGCCGATTATTATCAGCGAAAGCGAAAAGTTGTCGGGAAAAAAGCCGGTGTACCGGTTACTGGATGATTCGGAGCTGATGCTGACGATTTTTGCCGCGCAACCTCCCCGGGGCGAGGACTGAGCAGGACGATCGAAGTGGGGCGCATAACCCCAGTACGGTTATCGCCAACTCTGCAAAAGCCCTGAGGTAGTGGCTTGCTACCCGATTGGGTGGAAGGTCATAAGAGCCGCAGTGGGCTGCGGCGGTCCCAGGAAAGGGGTGCAACTTGTGGGATTGCAAAAAGAGAATTTGAAACCATCGGAGGCACGTGAAGTCTGTCAGATGTACGATGAAATTGCGGACACGTACTCGGAAATGATGGAAGGGGAAATTGGGCTCCCTGTCTATTCCGAAATACTGGGTCGGCTGAAAGACCGAATCGAACCCATTCCCGGTGTTTTGTTGGATACCGCATGCGGTTCGGGGCACATGTTGACCTTGT
>DAOPKN010000185.1:0-2124 GCA_035391225.1 Thermotogota bacterium | reverse complement strand
TTGGCTGCATGGAGAGTGGAACGTCCCCGATTTCGTCTAAGAAAACGACCCCCCCAATGTTTGACAGGATCTTCCCCATCCGAAGCTGGGAGCCGGTGTAGGTTCCCGGAATCACCCCAAACAGTTCTCCTTCCAGCACAGATTCACTCAAGTTGACCAAGGGGACCTTGGAGAAAGGAAGATCGATCGGGGACTTTTTGTTAACCCTTTCAAAAAGGAATCGCGCAAGCAGAGATTTCCCGGTGCCGGTTGCGCCTTCGATGAGCACGGTAGGGATTTTTCGGAAGTTCAGGGTATCGCTCTTCTCTCTGGCGATTTGGGAAACCTGCAGCAGTTTGGTCGAAAAAACTTGGAAATCCTCCTTGGAGAAGCTACCTTCCCTTTTCTGGATTTCCTTAAGTTTCGCCTTGGTTTCCGAACGGATTTTCCCAAGGGCTTCTGCTGCGGGTCCAAGTTTTTCGACAATGCGAATGGCCAAGTTCATCAGGTCCCGCATGGAAGGATCCGAAAGAAGCGATACTTGGGCGGGAGTTTCTGCACTGCCCTCGCAGTTGCTGGAGAAAAGCAATTTCCAGTCAATGGCCTTGGAAAGGTCCGACTCCCGGGTGGTGGTGGAAAGGGAGCGGCGAACCTGTTGTTTCACGACTTGTTCCAGCCGGGCAAGTTCGGAATACTCTTCGCTTCCCTTTCGGAATTTTTCCAAGTTAAAGAGGCCAACAGGAAGGGGAATCCTCGGCCCCAATTCCTCCAAAACCCCAAGAGGGAGCCCTCCTTCGTAGAAAAAACAAAGTTTCAGCCCGGGGTTGTTGTGGAAGCGCAAGATAATTTGGTCGGGGTTCGAGGATAACAAAAAATCCACTTTTCGTTCTTTATCCCCTTCGTTGAATTCCAAGATTTGCAGTTGGGCAAGCCTTTCCACACCTCCTGCTTCCTGGAATTTTGCCTGGAACAGGTTTTCCAGGAGATTCCGAATGACCAGTGGTTCCCCCAGAAATTCTCCCTGGATTTCAAAGGAAAATGTCCTGGGCATGGTCAAAGCCTCCCCTCTGGATGTCCCGATTTCAAAAAGCGAACCAGTTCCACAAAGGGAGAGAACGAACCTAACACCCTTTGGAGAGAGAGATAATCAGGCATGGCCCACTTCAAAAAGGCGCTAAAGAAATTGTTGGTTTTGAGAAACTCATCCAGTTGGGACACATCCGAGATTTTCTGGCACTTTTTTTGAAATTCCTTCTTCTCTTCGGGCTTTTCTCCCAGCCATTTCCGAAACGCTACGTATCCTTTTTTGAGTTTGGATGGTTTACTTAAGTGCGAAAGGCAACCCAAGGAAAAAACCCTGATCATCCCATTGGGAAAAACGAATTGCAGGGCAAGGTTGGGGAAGAGGTGGCGTTCGTTCTCCGTGCCTGGGGGCAACAAAACCTCCTGGTTAACGATTCCAAGGAAGTTCTCCTCCAAGAAAGGCTCGCCAGGGAAAAACCCCCGGAGATAGCCTTCCAAGAAACGTTGGGTTTTCTGGGCAACCGCCCATTTCTTGAAGTACTTCGGGTCCGAATTGCGTTCTAGACTTGGCGGGAGGAAGAAAAACCGACCGCATGGAAGAACGCTGAGATGGGAAGAGGACCAAAAAACCGAAAGAAAGACGCTGCGAGAGGATACAGCGCGTGATGCCCAATCCGTTTCGAAGGGGAACTCGAAGGGATCAACCGCCCCACTGAAACTGCTATCTTCCCGGGTGGGAGTCGCTTCTTGTTCCTCGTCGTTTGTTTCCCCAGTTTCCGGGGGGCTTTCATGCGCCCCCAATTCCTCACCTTGTCGCGAGTTTTCGTTGGAGTCGTAGTCTGTGGGGGTTTCTGGGTCTTGAGCTTGGGTAGATGGGAACCCTGTGGTAATTCCTCGCTTCTCCCCTCCAATGTTTTGGTCCATTCCCTGGTTTTGGGAACCACCTTGGCGCATCTCATTCGGCATCGGAAAGCACCTCCTTGATCTTGCGTGGAACCAGTGCGTAAACCGCCTTGGGCGAAGCCTCCACCGTTTCCCGTTCTGGTCTACTACCTGCAGCGGAAAAGGGTTCTTCCTTGTTCCAAGTTTCGAAGTTTTTGCCTTCCCTTTCGAAAGAGAGTG
>DAOPKN010000184.1:0-2132 GCA_035391225.1 Thermotogota bacterium | reverse complement strand
GGAACACCACCACGAACACGTCATTTGGGATACAGAAAAGAAGGGGTTGTTGCTGGAAAATTAAGGAATACTCGATTTGTTTACCTACCATTTGTCTTTTATTGCCTTGTTTGGGGATACCGAATGAAGGCACCCACGGATTCCCACAAACGGAATGCAAAGTAAGGGATTGCCAAATTTCCCTATGGTCTTGATTTATTTCTTTTATGATATACTTGGTCGAAGGAGGGATTTCAATGGCAAAAACGTTTCTGCGGATTGTGAAGTATTCCACTTTGGTTTTCATTCTTCTTTTGTTGGCGGGATGTACCACCCCGGATGGATGGAAAAACGTTGCCCTACGGTTGCTGGAACCGGTTGCGGACCGGGCTGGCTTGGAATTGGAACCGGAGTTTTCCTGGGAGCTGGAGATCAACCCCGGTACCCAGCGGGTTAACCCGTTCTTCAAGTTGTACGTTGCCTTGGAGGGAGAGGAGTTTGGCCCAAGCGTTCAGACCGTGCAAAACCGTGCGTTCTGGGACCAAAAGCTTCTCGCGGGAAACGACTACCATTGGAAGGTGGAGATCTGGCTCAACGACCAGCTCGCCGCCACCAGCGAAGACCGCGCCTTTTCCACGCAGGATTTTTACACCGTGGACATTTTGGTGGCGAATCAGCAAGGTGGACTCGTGCGCCAAGAAGGGGGCGATTGGGGAGATAGCATCGTGATCCAAGCGAACGTGGATACCCCCACGCGGCTGTGGGCACAGGCGGAAGAGGATTTCGCATTCGATGGCTGGTTCCAGGGCCAAGAGTGCTTGAGCAGCGACAACCCTTTCGATTACGTGCCCAACCAACCCGGGAGTTCCCCGAGGAATGAAGAAAACGACTTTTCGATAGAAGCCCGATTCTCCAAGGTGGAATGCGCCATCACCGCCACCGCAAGCCCAACGCAAGGTGGAAACGTGCGCGTGGATGGCGGATCATGGGGTGCGCAGCAAAGCACCACGGTGGAATCTGGCGAACAAGTGCTCCTGGAAGCGTTGGCCCAAGAGGATTTCCACTTCGACGGGTGGTACGAGGACGCGCAAACCGGGAGCCGGGGACAGAAAGTGAGCGAGGAAAACCCTTACGCGTTCGTGGCACAAAACGACCGGATTCTCACCGCATCCTTTTTGCCAGACACGTACACGATCCAGGTAGAAGCTTCTCCCGCTGCTCAGGGAAAAGTGCGCGTGAACGGTGGGGAATGGAAAGGCATGGAACAGTTGGAACTGCAAAAGGGAAGTGCGGTAGAAGTTCGCGCCTTGGCAAACTCCCTTTCCACGTTCGAAGGCTGGTTCGAGGACGGGCAACTCGTGAGCAGGGATTCCAGCTACTCCTGGTTGGTGGAGCGGGATCGCAATCTCGTTGCCCGCTTTTCGGTTATCCCCCCCGTTCCGGAACCGGGAATGGTGAAGTGGCAATTCTCCACCGGGGGGAACATTTACGCTTGCCCGGCCATTGGCAACGACGGTACCATCTACTTTGGCAGTTGGGATTGCAACTTTTATGCCCTCAACCCGGATGGAACGGAAAAATGGCATTTTGCCACAGAAGGTGAAATTACCTCCAGCGCAGCGATCGGAGCGGATGGCACCCTATTCTTCGGCAGTTACGAGGATGGTTTTTACGCGCTCAACCCGGATGGAACGGAGAAATGGAGCGTGGGTTGGCCGGGTGGCTGGAATGACTGCAGTCCGGCGATTGGAGCCGACGGTACCGTTTACATGGGTGGAGGCTCGAATGAAGACGGTTATCTTTTTGCGTTCGACCCCACCAACGGCGCAGAGAAATGGAAATACGATTCTGGTAGGATTATCTCTGGCCCAGCCATTTCTGCAGATGGCAGCATTTACGCGGGAAACAAGGACACATGGTTTTACGGCTTTACAGACGCCGGGGCGGAAAAGTGGGCGAGCGGGATACATTTTGATGGCCAAGTCTGGTCCAGCCCGGCTATCGGAAGCGATGGAACCATCTACGTGGGTGATGACGGCAAGGTGCGAGCGATTACCCAGGACGGCACTGTGGTATCTACCGGAAGTTGGCCTTTCATAACGGGGGATAGCGTGGAGTCGAGCCCCATCATTGGAAGTGATGGAACGATCTAC
>DAOPKN010000183.1:0-2144 GCA_035391225.1 Thermotogota bacterium | reverse complement strand
AATGGATTTTGGCCAATTCCGTGATGACCCGCACCCCCGTTCCGGTCGAGGGTTTTCTTTTCGATCACTGGAACGTCTACACCAGCGAAGGGAACCAGGAGGTTTTGGAAGAAACGTTGGAATTCACGCTTCTTCAACCGGTCAAAATTGAAGCCATCTACGTTTCCTCTTTCAAGGGTGGGGTGCAGGTGCAGTATCCCCATAATGTCAACCAGGTGCAATTCCAGGACAACGAATTCTTGGCCTGGGTAAACCTCTTGGGGCTGGAGGACATGAAGAGTTTCCAGATCGAAGTATCCAGTGAAAACGTGGGTTTTTCCGGTTTTTCTCCCGCAGAAGGACTCTTTTTCGAACCCACCTTCGAGCTGGGAGAGAACCAGGTCACGATTTCCGCAACCTCAGACACCGAGGAGGGTTTGGCTTCTCTTTCGCTGGGAGCAATACTGTGTACATTCGAAGGAGAGCAAGCGGAAAACATTCAGTTGGAGCTATCCTTTTCGTGGCAGGATTTCCAGGGGAAGGTTTGGGACACGGAAAAGACCATCCATGAAAGGGTTACTGACTTTGACGGGAACGAGCTGGTGGAAGTGAATGACCTGGGATACTTCGCGGGACGGTATGGGCTGGGCCAAGCCGATGTGGGATTTGATCCGGCCCTCGACTTCAACTTGGACAACAAAATCGACTTTTTTGACCTGGCGTACCTGATAAACTACTGGGATCTCTAAGCAAGAAGAAACGGGAGGTGAACCGTGAACAAGAAGCAACTTGTACTTGCCGTGTTGCTATGTGGGATGATGATACTGGCTACCTCGTGTCTATTTCGCGAAACCGGTGCGACGAGAAAGCTCGAAATGGTATTTCACTTGGGCGAGTTCCGCTTACCCTTTCTCGAGGTAGGGCTAAACGGAAAAACATACCAAACGGATACCCAAGGGAAGGTTATTCTCGAAGAAGAACCGTCGGGGTTTCTCTTTCCCGGGCCGTGGGAAGTGGGAAGCATGAAGAAAGAGGGAGGGCGGGTTGACGTCCATCTCCGCTTCGCCGACAAGCCGTTCGTGGGCTTGATCTTCCTGGAAAAAGACGGTGAGTTCCTTGCTGAACTCGTGTCAACAAACCAGGAAAGACTTAAAGCATTGGAGTTCGTGGTAGAGGGTGCTGCACTTACTCCCGCGAAAAACCGGGAAACCGTGGAGACCTTTGGCAGAACGGCGATGTTGGTGAAGATGCGGGGGGATGTCAATGTCCTGGAAATGGACGAATCGGAAGGAACAACCCTCAGGAAGATGTACGGTGTTTTGGGAAACTCAGATGGGGCCCTTGCCTTTGCCCGGTTCGCGGTTGGCGTTGAGAACCTTCCGTTAAGGGATTTCCGCATAACTGCGGTGGATGGTGATGGAAAGGTAATCGAAGAAATGGCTCTTGGTAGCCTGGCAAGGTAATTTCCAATCAAGACAGGGACCATTATGCTTACGGGTTTTGACAACGGGGGAGGGAACTTAATACCACTTTCCTCCAAGAATGACATCTTGGTCTATTAAGCGAAGAGCCGGGCTCCCCGGCGAAGGAGGGACAAGGGATGAAAAGTACGCGAACGATAACGGTGCTGGTAGTGCTGGTAGTGCTGGTAATGACGGCGTGCCTATTTCCTGGAGGGACAAGGGAGAAGAGGTACGACGGGGTAGTGGCGCGGCAAGCACACGGGCGCGTGAAGTACACCTCCACGGGGAGCTACGCGGGGATCGAGATTGAATTTGGGGAAACGGTGTTGGAACGGCAAATCCAAGTGGGAGAAGGCAAGCTACACATTCTGCAACAGGAAGGGAAAGGGAGCGTACTGGCGGTAGCGAGCCAAAAAGGAAAGATCGAAGGGGGAGAGGCACTGTTCACGATCGAAGCGGACAGGATGCCGGAGATCGCGGCGATCCGGAAAGGGGAAGAAGGAAGCCGGATAGGCGAACCGTACCCGGAAGGGGTGTCGATTCGAGACCTGGAACTGGAAGAAGGGCAGTTGGGAGAAATCGAAGTCTGGGGAAAAGGGCTGACGAACGTAAGCGCGATAGGACTAACGATCGAATACCCGGAAGAAAGCGTAGGGATCGACCCGGCGCACGCGGGAGCGCCGGTAGAAGTGGGAGAAAGTC
>DAOPKN010000182.1:0-2198 GCA_035391225.1 Thermotogota bacterium | reverse complement strand
GAGTATAACGCACGACGGGCAAAGAATCAAGGATTTATCGTGAGATTCCGTTGCAGCGCATCCGCACCTCCAACCTATCGAACCGGTGGTTGCATCCGGTTGGATACGAGCCAATTGGGTTCTCCATCGAATTAAGTGGGTGTGCTGCACATGGGAGAAGGGTTACGCCATTTCTCCTTTGGTTGATAAAATGACCATTACAACAACCAAATGTGGACTTCACGGGTACCTCTTGTGCTAAAATGGATATATTTCAATAAAGAAGAGGGGGATGCAAGAATGGCAAACGAAGAGACGTACTGGATACCAGGGAAAGGGGAAGGGGAAGTACAGCTAACGTACAACCACATGCAGTTGCTGTTGGAGCTTATCGTGGAAGAAAGGGGAGGAGTGGACCCGAAGCTATTGGAAGAGCGGGTGGGATGGCTGAAAGGTGTATTGAAGAAAAGCCTCTGGGTCACCTCGGAAATGGTACGGGTACAGGGGGGAACATTCCGGATGGGCAAAACGCGGGACGATCCGGAGGAAGAGGAATGGGAAAAAAATGAAAAACCGGTACACGAAGTAGAGTTAACGTACGACTATTGGATGGGACGGTTTCCGGTGGTATTTGCCGAATACGACCAGTACTGCCGGGAGAAAGGACTGAAGCTTGCGTATGCGGATGGTATGGGCCGAGGTAACCGGCCGGTGATATGGGTGGACTGGAACGATGCAATTGGGTACTGCAACTGGCTGAGCGAGAAAGAAGGGCTGGCGGTAGCGTACGACAGCAAAGGGTACCTTTTGGACAGCAACGGGAGGCAAACGACGGACATCACGCAAGTAGAAGGGTACCGGTTGCCAACAGAAGCGGAATGGGAATACGCTGCGCGAGGGGGGCAAAAGGCAACCAAAGATTGGCTGTATGCAGGAAGCGATAACCTGGGGGAAGTTGGCTGGTACAGGCAAAATTCTGGGGACAAGTGGTTACCCGAGGATGAGCATACTGAATGGGGTTTAAGCACCATTGAGGCAAACAATTGCCGGACGCATCCCGTAGGGAAAAAAGCACCGAACGAGTTGGGGCTCTACGACATGAGCGGGAACGTGTCGGAATGGTGCTACGATGGTTACGGTAACTATGGAAGCAGTAGTCAAACGAATCCAACGAGATTCACGTATCTTGCGGGCTGTCAGGTCATACGTGGCGGCGGCTGGTACGCCAGCGCGCGCGACTGCCGCGTCACTGCTCGCAACCTTGACTACCTGCCCAGCAGCAGCGGCCCCCATGGGTTTCGCCTCGCCAGGACCGTGATTAAATGAAAAGTGGAGCGTTTGTGTGGGCATTCCAGGCTATTTCGAAGTCTCAGCAAACTCCTTGAACCAACCCTGAACAGCTTTCCCTTTGTCCAGCAAATCTTGCAACGCTTCTTCGAGGTCCTCCCTGCGAGAGCGATCGACGGGGAGGCCCATTTTTACATGCAGCGTGACCGCAAAATTTCCCAACTCGTCCACCGACCTGTCTTGCATGTGACCGTCTGTAAGGCCACTGGTAGCCTCGAAAATCGATTAAACTCTACCTTGTGCCCAAATATTACCCACTAGTTGGGAAGCGTCCACTGGTGAGCTTTTGGAGGAAAATGTCGTGTAATGGCTCGTGGTCGGGATACGTTCCTTCTTGTCCCATTCCTCGACTTTTGACAATATCTCAGGAAAAAGAGTTCTCGGAAAAGGTGGAAGAATTCATTGCCTTGGCTCAGTGGCAAAAGGAAATACCAGGTTCCGTTGCCCAATTACTCAGGGAGCTCGTGCAAAGTTCCAGTGAAAAATGGAGCGAAGACAGGTGTCGTATGGAAAAAAAACTGGATCAAATGGATCTGGAAGTGGGTAGGGTGAAATTAGTCAAAAAGCCAAAGCCAAGGAAGTGAGTTTTTTCGAATGGCTAAGAATTGCCCCTTCTTTTCGGAGGACATACGCAAAATTCCGTATTGCTGGAAGGCTGTATCAAAGAGCCGCAGTGGGCTGCGGCGTTCCCAAAAGGCACCCTCTTATTCCCGGTTGGGGAAGGTTTTTCTTGGGGGGTGAGAAAACTGTATACCATGGAGTAAGTTACTGCTTAGTATCCAAACTTGAGAGGGAAAGGGCGTTGCGCCTGGCAAAAAAAATCCGGAACCGATGGGTTAGATCGATTCCGGTAGCAGAAAGGTTGTTCGTTC
>DAOPKN010000181.1:0-2209 GCA_035391225.1 Thermotogota bacterium | reverse complement strand
GGAATGGAAAAATACAGGGTTAATAGGTTTTTGCAAGGCGGAACCCGATATACTCACAATCACTTGTGGGTTTATAACGAAATCGGTATGCAATTCGACAGAGTCGCGCATCCGTGCTGGTCCAACTTCCACCACGTTGTACCCGGAAGGCTCCTGTTCTTGGGCCAATGGGGTTCGTTTGTGCACCCTGTTCATACCAATTCGGGTCCCACCAGTCGTGGCACCATTCGCTCACGTTTCCACTCATGTCATACACCCCAAGCTCGTTTGGTTCAAGCTCTCCTCCAAAATGGGTTTGGTTATCCATGACTATGACACTTGCTACGTTAAATTGGAAAAAACCCGGGCCACTGGATTGTTCTCTTCCCGGAGTTGATTCTTGTTCTGCCTCGTGCGTGTCGTACCATCCCACCAGGGATATGTTGTTGCTTCCGGCATACTTGAAATCTTGCACACTCTTGTGCCCACCACGTGCGGCGTACTCCCATTCTGCTTCCGTAGGTAGCCGGTAACCTTCGACCGTTGAAAGATCATCCGTCCTTTCTCCATTTCGATCCAAAAGGTTTCCATTCTTATCGTATGCATTTGCCAGTCCTTCTTTTTCACTCAACCAGTTGCAGTACCCAATTGCTTCTTCCCAACTCACGTTGATAACCGGTCGACTCCCACGACCCATGAAAAGATCATCTGGTGGTATTCTTCCGGTTGCGGAGGAGTAAGTGTCGAATTCATCGAAAGTCACTTCGTATCTGCCTATCAAGTAATCATACGTAAACGTGACCTCGTGCACGGGTTTCTCGGAATCCTCTCCCTCGTTGTCATTCCTGGTGTTCCCCATTTGAAAACTCCCTGCTTGGACCAAAACCATTCCTGGAGGAACTTCACCCCGGGTTCCAATTACAATGGTTTGGGTTGTTTCTTGGGGTTGCTTCCCACCTTCTTGCGCTTTTTCAACGGAAATCATTTGCCTGGAAACAGTTCTACCGGCACGTTTCAGCTCCACCGTGTGGATTCCTTCTTCGGCTTCCATTTCAAATGCCTTGTCCCATCCCACGAATTTCCCATCCACGTAGATACTTAACTTTTCCGGATTGGATACACGCAGGATTCCTGTGCCAGGTGCGTCTTTTTCCAGTACGATAATCTGGGTGATTTCTTTCCCAGCCTCAATTTTGATGGATTGGGTTTTGGGCTGGTAGCCTTCTTTTTCCACTTTCACCGAAATATCTCCTTCTTCCTCTTCGATGGTAAGGAAGCCGGTTCCCTCGTATACTCCGTTGATATAGATGTCCCCCCCACCGGGTTCGGTTGCGATTGTGGCCCTACCCGTTTTCTTTCGAAGCACGAATTGCTCGGTTCTCTCCCGCTGCAAGCTTTTCGGGTTTCCCCCCGAAATGTCCACGGAAATCGTTTTTTCCTCGGTGAAATACCCCTCTTCGCTAACCCTAACCTGGTGGTCTCCGGCTTGGAGTTCAATATTGACTGGCGCCATCCCAATGTGCAGATCATCCACTTCAACTTGGGCTCCTTCCGGTTCACTAACGATTTGAACTCGCAGGGTCTGCGGAAGATCTTGTGTCGAAAAGCTCCAAGGAATTCCTTCGGTTTGGTTTCCGTGCCCATCGGTAACTACAACCTTCCAGCTGTATTGGTTCCCGTACGCTAATCCACTCACTTGGAATTCAGGGGTAGCTAACCCTTGGGCAACCTGCTTCCATTGACTTGCTTCAAGAAAGAAAACGTCGAAAAGAAGGGTTTCATCGTCTGTATCGTTTGCCATCCATTGCAGCAAGGGGGTAGTCCCTGTTTCCGTATTTCCTGGGGCCAGCTGCACTGGCATTTCTGGAGGATTGTTTCTTTCCAAGTGTAAAGTCACTTCCAGTGGTACCCCTTTTTCTCCAATTCGCTGCTCCATTTCCGCAATGTTGTACCCCTCTTTATGGGCTCGAATGTGCAAAGTATCTCCGACATTCGTCTTGTACGTGGTAGGGCTAAGCATCTGCAGTTCTTCGCCATTGATTTCGATCCGGGCTTCGCTGGGTTGTGTTTGGATAACCACCGTACGTTGCACTCCTTGGCCAATCACTTCAACGGTGTGAACTGTGAACTCATCTGTTAACGCAACCTGGAACTCTTCGCTTTCCATTTCGTTTCCTTGGATCGCAACCCGGTGAATCCCCTTGGAAAGGCCTACCAGCAATACACCACC
>DAOPKN010000180.1:0-2221 GCA_035391225.1 Thermotogota bacterium | reverse complement strand
CGGTCCCAGGGGGTCAGTCTTCCAGCCTTGCCCGCATGAAGGCGTCTTCCGGGCCGGCAATGGGGATGGGAATGATCTTGGCAAGTGTGTCCATTGAAACAGTTCCCAGGTTGCTCATTTGTTCCAGGGGGATGGTCACGGCACGAGCGCCGTTCTCCGCCAGCATGGTCACGCGGTCCACGAAAGAGAGCGTGGTTTTGAGGTTCCCGGTGATCGTCATGTCGCCGATGATGCCCAGGCCCTTTTTCAACGTGCTCTTGTGGATCGCGGAAAGGACGGATACGAAAAGCGCTACGGAGATGTCAGCCCCCACCTCGTTGCCGATGAGCGGGGTGAGTTGCACCGTGACGTCGTAGTCTTTGAGCATGGAATTCGAGGGCAGGAACTTGCGCTGGTTGGTGGAGATGCAGGAAATGGTTGTTTTCAAGGCTTCCTTCGCAGCCGCGCCTCCTCCACTGATGGCATTCTTGCCCGTTCCTGGAACCACGACGGTTTCCACGCGCAGGAGCGTGGTCTTTCCATTCGCCACGGTGACCGCGTACACGATTCCTGGCGGAAGCGGGTCTTGCGAAACCAATGCCGTCCTTCCCCCCTCTTTCACGGGGACGTAGGTTTCTCGCTTGGTCTGCTTGTCGATGTACGAGAAATCCGTGTCCCAAAACTCTAAGCCCCCGAGTTTCTTCAACTGCTCTTTCACCCGCCTCCTGCCTTCGATGGCAAAGGTGAACAACTCTTCCACCCCTGGCTTGGTGTAATTTCCGTCGGGGTACACGAGCTTCAATAAGCCAGAGCAGGTTTTTCGAACCGCTTTTTCGTCCCTTCGGTTGAGCTGGCTGCCCAGCTGGAAGTAGCTGTCCGCCGCGTTCACCGCGGAAACGCCCCGCAGCGACCGCATCACTTCCGAGAAGTAGTCGATGGCAAACCCGAAATGGTCGGTAAACAGCTCCGCCCGGAGTTTTTCCACTTCCCAGCCGGGAAGGTAGGCGTGGATGCGGTCCAGAAGTGCGGTGTCTTGCATCTCCTGGGGGAAGGGATCGAACAGGTGCGACAGTTTCAACAGCGTTTGCACGTCGTCGTTGATGTTGCCGTTGAACACGATGCCGGCTTCCGCCACCACTTCCACCTTGCGCGCGAACGAACCCGCTTCCATGAAATCCTTGAGCATCTGCAGCGCCTGCTTGTCCTTGAACTGCATGCCCGCCACCTCGTCGAAAGCCACCAGGTCCCATTCTCCCACCAACCCCACCTTCTTGGAAGCGATGTTGTAGAAAAGCTGGGCCACCGTGGTGTTTCCCCCGGAAAGGAGGAAAGAGTAGGGAGAGATTTCGCGGTAGATGTAGGATTTCCCGGTTGCGCGCGGTCCAAGCTCCACGAGGTTGTAGTTCTTCTCCACGAGGGGAACCAGGCGTAGCAGCTGGAAGAGCTTTTGCCGGTGATCCATCACGTTGGGTTCGAGCCCGATGGAACGGATCACCAGGTCGATCCACTCCTCGGCGGAAAACGCTTTGCGCCGTTCCTCGAATTGGTCACGGAGGAAGTTGCTCAGCTGGATGGGATGGATTTGTTCCACCACGAAAGGGCGACCGGGGTAGGTGTCGTGGTCGTATACCAGGTCGATGATCGCCCACATCCCGCCCAGCAACATCTTGGGGTGCTCCTTCACCAGCGCGTCGTCGATGACCCCGTTTTGGATGCTCAGGTTTTGCAGCCCCGCGATGTACGTGTTCTCGCGGATGTCCAACCGTGCATCGATGCGGTCGATGACCCGGTACATCCCCTGGTCACGCAGTTTCATCTTCACCAGTTCCGCCATGTCGGGCCGGAGGAAATGCTTTTTGAGGATCTGTTCCACGTTGTCCACGCCCTTGATGTCCCGGGGGTCCGACAGGTCGGCGTAGGTGCCCAGAAGGTGCTCCAGCACGTAGGTGGGTACGTTGTAACCGATCTTGAGGTTGCGCACCAGCGACTTTTGGATCACGTACTCGGGGAAAACGTTCAGAACTTTCTGGTCAAGCGCATCGATGTCCATGGGTCTCTCCCTTCAATCAAAAAGCCTTTGCCTGGCCGGCAAGTAGGTGCATTCCACCTTGTCCAGCAACGAGCCGTCTTCCAGGTCGCGCACTTCGATCCGGAACCTCGTGCCGCTGGCTGCGTTGATCCTGAGCTCCAGCACCGCGTGGTCGTCCACGACATGGGGGATTTCCACCCTCTGATCCAGGTA
>DAOPKN010000179.1:0-2253 GCA_035391225.1 Thermotogota bacterium | reverse complement strand
CGGAACATCATCTTCAACCCCGCTTCCGACGATTGGGAAACCCGCATGGTTCGCCCCGACAAGATCGCCTACATCGCGGACCCCTGGGAAATCTACGACGGTTTCGTGAACTACGGCAGCTACGAGAATTTCATCAAGACCATCAAGACCCTGGTTATGCAGTACGGTGCTCTGGAAGTTAGTTTCCTGGTTCCAGACGATTTCTTCCTTGCGGCGGCGGAGTTTGGGAACGTGTACATTCCGCTGTGGAACGATATTGTCATTTCCGGTGGTCACGCGGTAGCACTGGTGGGTTGGGACGATGCCATGCCCCTCACACAATTTGCCATCGATTGGCTCAACGAGTTCCAGCTGTGGGAATTCGTGGGAATCCCCGAGGGTTCCACCACCGTTCCGGTATGGATTATCAAGAACTCCTGGGGCGAGGGATGGGGCGAAAACGGCTACTTCTACATGCCCATGGTGAGCGAAGAAGCGTTCTACGGCTTTGATCCCGATGAGTATCCTGCGAATCCCGAGTGGTGGAAGGTTGACCGCGACTGGATGCACGTTCCCGTTTTCGAAGACATGATGGATTTCATGAAAGCCGACTTCAACAAGGATGGCAAAATCGACCAGGCCGACTTTGATCTTCTGGACGCCATCTTGGAAAAAGTCTTCACCTTCGTACCACTGACGGAAGAGGAAGCATTGCTCTACGATATTTCGCTCGTCCCCGACGGATTGGTGAACTACGAGGACTACTTCGAATTCATCAGCTGCTGGAACAAGGCCAACTGAGCTTTTTTCATTCGATGCGAAACCCCCTTTTTAGGGGGTTTCGTTTTTTTCTCTGTTTTTCCAACAGTATTCATTTCCCTGGGTGCGGCGTACCTAAAAAACGTGTTGACAGCCCCTCCAATGTTCGATATAATGCAAGTATGATGAATTTGCCTGGACCGAAGCACTCCTTCTCCTTGGAAAGGAGATCCCCATGAAAATTGGAACCTTCTCCGAGAAATTTGGCCTGACCATCGATACCATCCGCTATTACATCGAGAACGGGTTGCTCATCCCCGAGAAAGTGCACAACCAGTACCGCTTCGATGAGAATTGCCAGAAAGACCTGGAACGCATCCTGCAGCTCAAGGCCATGCGCTTCTCCATCACGGAAATCAAGATGGTCGTGTCGTTGGTTCGCATGACCCACTTGCTGGATCAGGGCGACCGGGATTACTACCTTGGCTTCTTCGAGAAGAAACGCTCCGAGCTGCTGGAGGAGCAGAAAGAGCTTAAGCACGCACTGGAACAGGTGGAAGAAATGTTGCTTTCCAACGAGCCTTCCGAAAACCCCACTGCAAACCCACCCGGGTTGCCTTTGAGCGCGCTTTCGTTGTTTTCCTGCCCAAAATGCAAAACCCCACTGGTGTTGGAACAGGCGGTGGTGGAAAGCAACCGCATCACCAACGGGGTTTTCCATTGCAACTGCGGTTATGAAGCACGCATCCAAAACGGTTTGGTGGTGTGCCCTTCCGCCCGTTCTGCCCAACTCACCCCGGACGGACAACCTCCCTCGCTGGGCGAATACGTGCAGCGCACCGACCCGCTTTTCCTCACCCACGTGCAACGCGGGCTCGAATGGATGATCAAGCGCGCCCAACCCTCCAAGATGCGAAACTTGACGCTGTTGGAATTCGGCTGCGGTTTCGGCTTTTTCATGCAGCACATCCTTTCCCAACTGGACGAAAGCAACACCTACATCGCGTGCGAGATCCAAAAGGAAATCGTGGAACGTGCCCAGCAAATCTTGTTCAACATGAACCCTAAGGCCAACGTGATTTTCATGGCCTGCGACCTCAACCAGCTCCCACTGCGTGAAAACAGCATGGACTGGATCTTCGACCCCTTCTCCTCTACGGGCATCGCGCTTCGTAGCGGGCAGTGGCCACCTCCCATCCTGGAACCCTTTCTCAAACCTGCTGGAAACTGGGTGGGGTGTTACTCCTACCTCAATAACCCTTCGCGCTTCTTCAAGGAACCCGTGAAAAAGAACGCATCCTTCTGGGACCTTGCCCTGCTAACGGAACGGTGCAAAACTTTCCAGAAAGTGGAATCCACCGACATGGGCCTTTCCGAGAACGTGGGAGACCTTGCTCCCTACTTCCATCCCGGGGCACAAGTCGGCCACTGGGGTTTCTGGGGAAAAAAAGGTGGGGTGCCCTCCAGCTTTTAAACAATTGTAACCCCATTCCTTCCTACCCACCCCCTTGACAC
>DAOPKN010000178.1:0-2268 GCA_035391225.1 Thermotogota bacterium | reverse complement strand
AGCCCACAAGACACTGGGATTTCGGATTGCCCGAACCAAGTAGGCGAAAAAGATACCCTTCTCCTCCCTGCTGTTCCACAGGAAGGAGAAGAAAAGGGGGCAAGGGCGCAAACCAAAAAGCCGGAATCCCATCCATTCCCTGGATTCCGGTTTCCCTTTTTTACTTGGGCCGAAGCACGTGCAACCCTTTTTCCAAAATGCAACCTCGAAACAAGAATTCCGAGCGGGGGGATCCAAGAATGAAAAAAAGCCTTTTCGGGATGGTACTGATCGGCATAGCCATGTTGGTTCTTTTCAATGGCTGCGTAGTGGGTGAAAAAGGCAACCAGCCGCCTCTGGTGGAATTGCGCACCCCGGCGAACGAAGCCACGAACCAGGAGCTGAACGTGGTGCTGGAGTGGAACGGCCAACCGGGTGGAGGAGCGGCGCGAGGCTCATCGCTATCCATATTGGGCTACCTGGTGTACTTCGCGGTGGCAGACCAGGCGTACGGGGTGGCAGAAGCGACGCAGGGAAACGAGCTGGAAAAAGCGGGACTGGCGTACGGCACCCGGTACAAGTGGAAAGTGGAAGCGGTGCAGTCCGACGGGCAACGCAGCTGCAGCAGCGAGCGCTTTTTCACCACCAAGCAGCGGCAACACGAAGCACCGCAGGTGGAGCTACTGTTGCCCGCGAACGCAGCCACGGGACAAGCCACGGAGCTCACGCTGAGCTGGGAAGCCACGCCGGGCAGCCAGCTGAACGCAAGCGCCCGGGTGGTATCGCTGGAAGGATACTTCGTGTACTTCGGCGAACAGGGAGAGCCCTACCCGGAACCGCAGTGGGTCACCCGCAAAAGCCTGCAAAAGGAACAACTGGCATACGGCACCAGTTACAAGTGGCAAGTGGTTGCGGTGCAGTCGGATGGGCAAGTGGCGACGAGCACGCAAAACACGTTCACAACGGTGCACGAAGCGGAGTACGCGGCGCCGAGCATCCAGCTACTATCCCCGGCACACGGGGCAACGGGTCAAGCGACGCGCGTGATGCTTTCCTGGCAAGCGCAACCCGGGGAAGTGTTGGGGAAAGAAGCGAGGGGGATTTGGCTGCTGGGGTACCGGGTGTACCTGGCGCGGGAGGGGGAAAGCTACGCGGAACCCCGCTGGACGGAGAACAGCCAGATCCAGGAACCGGGCCTGGCGTACAACACCACGTACAAGTGGAAAGTAAGCGTGCTGCAATCCGATGGGCAAACCACGACGAGCACAGAACGCACCTTCCGCACGGAGCAGGAAGAGGGAGCCCCGCAAATCGAACTGGTCTCCCCCGCTGACTTTGCCACCGAGCAAGCGACGACGCTAACCCTCACCTGGGAAGCCACCCCAGGCGCAGACACCGCTGGAGTGCGGGCTGTGAACATCACGGGGTACGAGTTGTACTTCGCGAAAGCAACGGAGAGCTACGGTTCCCCGGAGGCGGTTAGCAGCAAGCAACTGCAGAAAAGCAACCTGGAATACGCCACGCTGTACAAGTGGAAGGTCGTGGCGAAGCAATCGGACGGCAAGAGCGCAGCGAGCGAGGAATGGGCGTTCAGCACGGAGCAAGAAAGCTATGCTCTTCCCCAGGTTGCCTTGCAAACCCCGAGCCACGAAGCAACGATGGTCTCCCTTAACCCCACCCTGACGTGGGAAGCCACTGTTGGCACGCAGAGCAACGCTGGTGCGCGGGCCGTGAACCTCGAAAACTACGAGGTGTACTTCGCCAAGGTGGGAGAAGACTACGCTTCGCCGGTAATCACGCAAGCCAAGAGCCTTGGAAAGGTGAACCTGGAGCCCTACACCGCGTACAAGTGGAAAGTGACCGCGAACCAGTCGGATGGACAGCAGGCAACAACTCCGGAAGCGACCTTTCAAACCGCGGTGACCTTCTTCATGGGAAACACGTTGAACTCTTCCCTGGGAGATCAGAATGAAAAACCGGTGCATGGCGTGGTTTTCACGTACGACTTCGAGCTGGGAAAATACGAGGTAACGTTTGACCAGTACGATGCGTACTTGCTGGCGACGGGACAGCCCACTTCCACGGTGAATGACGGAGGCTGGGGCCGGGGAAGTCGCCCGGTGATGAACGTGAGCTGGGAAGATGCGGTGCGGTACTGCAACTGGTTGAGCGATGTTTCGGGGTTTCCCCGGGCATACGATGAGACCACGTGGGATTTGCTGGACGAAGATGGCGCCACCACCACGGATATCACGAAGGTGAAGGGATGGAGACTGCCCACGGAAGCGG
>DAOPKN010000177.1:0-2300 GCA_035391225.1 Thermotogota bacterium | reverse complement strand
TGACGCTGGACATGACAGGCGATGCAACCCGGGCGTTTTACATCAGCGATGGCGCTTCGGTAACCCTTGAACGCATGGTAGTCACCAATTGCAGCATCACGGACGCGGATGGGGGAGCGATTTTCCTTACGGGGAGTTTTCCGAGCCTAATCACCCGGGATTGCACGTTTTCCAACAACCAGGCGCTTCCCGACATCGATGGCTCAACGGGGCAAGGCGGTGCCTTGGCTTTTTCCACCATCGGGGGAACCTTCCTGGGAGACAACATCGCCGTGGTTGGCAACCAAGCCAAAGGGGGAGGAGGGATTGCGCCCCGAAACACCGTTTGCCACCTGCAAGACTCCTTGGTCTCCTCCAACACCGCCGCAAGCGGAGGGGGAATCGGAGTATTCAACGACACTTCCCTCGGAGACACCTTTTTCTGCAACAATACCGAAATTTCCCACAACCTGGCAAACGGAAGCGCAGCGCTCGATGGGGGCGGGGGTATCCTCATCCTAAACGCCAATTTATGTTTAGAGAGTTCTACCATATCTTTCAATAGCGCTCCCATCAGGCACGGCGGAGGATTGAGCGTTGCTTCCATGCTTTCCCCCGACGAGCTCCCGCACGTAAAGGCCACCGATACGGTTTTTTTCGGAAATGATGCCTACAACGGTGGAGGGATTTATATCCTGGCAGCCACCTTTACCGCATGCAGCAATGTATCGGTTTTCGGCAACAGCGCCGCGAACGGAGGGGGAATTGCGCTTTGGGGAGGGAATTTTGGCGCTGAGGACATCGAAGTTTACGGAAACACGGTTTCCCCGATTCCACCCGATTCCGCGTACGGGGGAGGGATCTTCTGGAATTCCATGTTAGGTGCCACCATTACCACGAACGGAAATCCTTGGCAAAGTCCCCAATCCGTGGAAAACCCCTTTTCGGTAGACTTGTTCGGGAACATCCATACCACACCCGTACCTGGGGATCCGGTTCAGGTGTACGACAATTCGAAAGACGGCAACCCCGATCAAATGCACTACTACGTGGAATGACAAGTGCTGTGGAAAAATTCCGTGGAGGATACGGTGGAGGATTCGTATGAAAAAAAAGCTTGGGCTTCCTTTTTTGGTAAGTATTTTTGCGCTTTTCCTTTCCATGAGTGGCTGTGTTTCCGCAGAGGGAGACCCGTTGTTTCTTCCGCAAGTGAACCTCCTGAGCCCGGCAAATCGCTCCAGTGGTTGGGAGGGTGGTGTAACCCTCAGATGGGATACCACGCCAGCAGACCAGGCAAAACGGCGCACGCGGGAGACAACCTTCCAAGAGTTCCAGGTTTTCTTGGCCAGGTCCACCTCTCCATTCACTGACCCAATCGGTACCACAACCGGCAAGAGCTACGAGGCTGGCTCGCTGGAACCCGGCACCACCTACAAGTGGAAGGTACAGGGCATATTGGGCAATGGCCAGCAAGCCACGAGCCAGGAATGGACTTTTTCCACCAAATCCACCACCCCATCCTATGCCTTGATTTACAACGGCGTGGTTGCGGCGGAGGAATGCCCGGAGGCTGCCGCTACGGTGGCGCAGCTGGCGGGGTTACCGGTGGAGTTCATTTCGGACCTGTCGGAACTTCCGGAAAAGTTAACCAACGCCGCTGTTTTCATCGTGGGCGGAACCGAAGATAACCTGGATCCACTCATAGACGCCTTTACTCCCGCCGTGGACCAGGCCTTCAAGCAGTGGCTGCACGATGGGGGCAGGTACCTGGGTATTTGCGGTGGAGGATTTCTCGCCTCGAAAGGATGGTGGGAATGGGGCGGATACGTGAACATGCTGGGGATCATCCCTGCTGATTCCGACGATTTCCTTTCCCATTCCAGACCGGTGATTCTTCCCATCCAATGGTTGGGGGAAGTTCGCCCCATGTATTTCCAAGCGGGACCCAAGTTCCTCCTGGAAAACACTTCCGAGCAAGTGCAAATCATCGCCCGGTACATGGACGATCAAATCGCCGCTTTGATCGCCACGTACGGAAACGGGAAGGTCGCGGTATCCGGCCCGCATCCAGAAGCCCCCCGCTCCTGGAGCTATGAAACGGATAACCCGGAAGATTGGGTCTCGAGCATCGACCTGGCGGTCGCCTTGCTACAAGACCTCCTTTCCGACCAACCCCTCACCCCCCTGCAGAAACCGTAACCTCCCCCCGAAAAGCTCCTCTGGGACCGCCGCACCCCAGTGCGGCTCTTTTTTCCTGCGTTCCTATCACCGGGCCGCACTGGGGAGCGGACTATCCAAGCCCCCGCACCCCATTCACACCG
>DAOPKN010000176.1:0-2345 GCA_035391225.1 Thermotogota bacterium | reverse complement strand
CAGAAGGAACTGATGACCTTCCAGAACGTGGGGGATTTGCTGGCGGCGATTGAAACCAAGATCCAACCCGGAAGCTAAGGCACGTGTTTTTCCATTCCCTGTCGTTTGCCCTTTTCCTCGGGGTTGTGCTTTCGGTTTTTTACCTGACCCCCAGGAAGGGTCGCTGGTTGGTTCTTTGCATTGCCAGCGTCGTTTTTTACAGCTTCCTGGGAGTGCCACACCTGTTACTGGCACTGGGCAGCGTATCGGTGGTTTCCTTTCTCGGGGCACGGTGGATGGAAAACCGCCCGGAAAAAACGCGGAAACGGGTATTCACGCTTTCGGTGGTGCTGGACCTCTCTGTGCTGCTCCTGGTGCGCTACCTTCCCTTCCTAACGAGGAACCTTTCCGCGCTGCTCCACCTCTTCTTCCCCTCTCTCCCGGTGGGTTCCACCCCGGTGTTGGTGTCGATTGGCGTTTCGTTCTACGTGTTCCAGGTGATTTCTTACCTTGCTGACGTTTACCTGGAAATCCTTCCCGCCGAGAAGCATTTTGGGTACTTCTTCGCGTACGTTTCCTTTTTTCCCAAGCTGCTCCAGGGCCCCATTGAACGAGGGAAGGCGCTTCTCCCCCAATTACACGCACCACATTCGATGAGCCCGGAAAGGATCCGCCAAGGGTTCATCCTGGTGCTATGGGGGTTGTTCAAGAAACTCGTGGTGGCTGACCGGTTGGCGCAATTCGTGGATCCCGTTTTTTCCAACGTGGAAGGCTTTTCTGGCTTGCCCCTGCTCGTGGCTTCCTACTACTACGCCCTCCAAATCTACGCGGATTTCTCCGGGTACACGGATATTGCCCGGGGAGTGGCCAAGTGGTTTGGCATCGATCTGACGCCCAACTTCCATCACCCCTACCTGGCGGTGTCCATCCCCGATTTCTGGCGGAGGTGGCACATGACGTTTTCTCGCTGGATCATGGACTACCTTTTCAAACCCCTGCAAATGCGCTTTCGAACCTGGAAAACATGGGGAATCGTGCTGGCATTGGTAATCACCTTCCTCATCTCTGGACTCTGGCATGGCCCCGCTTGGACCTTCATTTTCTGGGGTTTTATGCACGGGGTGTACATGAGCGTGGCGGTGCTTTTTCGCTCCTTCAAGAAACCATCAAAGGGAAAGGCAAAACGGAAAGATCGCCCCCAGCTCTTGTCCATTTTCTTCACGTTTCACCTGGTGGTTGCTTCCTGGATTTTCTTTCGCGCACAAAGCGTGGGAGACGGGTTCTACGTGCTCGGGCACATGTTCGCTCCATCCAGCCTCCGGGGAATCTCGCTTTTTTCCTTTGGTATGCGCATCACTGACTTTTTCTCGTTGGTTGCGGGGCTCCTATTGTGGAGAGTGGGCAGTTTCTGGGTGCCGAAGATGTTGGAACAAGGCAAGAAAAGGTACTGGGTGTTCCAGTACACCCTGGTGGTTGCCATTTTCCTGTTGGGGGTGATCGGCCGTGGAAACGAATTCCTCTATTTCCGATTCTAAGCCCAAGATTTGCACCTTCTTCTTTTTCCTTCTGGGTCTTGGCTCTTTCCTTGGATTGGCCTACCTTTTCTTGTGGCAAGGACTCCAAGTGGGCATCAAAACCCAAATGTACCACGATCCGATTCGCTGGCAAGAGTTCCACGCCCTTGCTCCCCGTTCGCTGGACATCCTATTCATCGGGTCCTCCCGCACTGTTCGAGCGTTCGACCCTTGGATCGTGGAACAAGAAACGCAGAAAAGCGCGTTCAACCTGGCAAGCGACGGGCAATTTCCCCAGCTGAGTTTTTACGTGTTGCAAGAAGCGCTGCAAACCCAGAAACCCCAGTTCGTGGTGTACGGTGTGGACGGCTTGGGTTCAGAAGGAAACTTCATTGCAGTGCGCAACAACTACAACTTCATGCGCGATGCAAAAGTGAAGCGAGAACTTGCGCAAAGTTATTTCAACCTTGAAGAGCGCCTTTTACTGCGTTTCCCCCTTTTTGGCCACCGAGAAGACTGGCGGTGGTTCGCCGCGATGGTTCCCGGGTTTTCTTTCCAAGAGACCTATGCGGGCAAGGGGTTTGCCTGGAACACGCGGGTTTTCTCCCCCGGCCCCGAAAGCGAAGACACCCCTTCTTCTTCCCCAAAGATGGCACTGGTGGAAAAGCAGGTGGCATATTTCCAACAAATCCTGCAGCTCTGTGAGGAAAAAGGGATACAGTTATTCCTGGTGTTGCTTCCCAATGCACCATCCACGCAAAACGCGGAACAAATCCAACTTCAGAACCACACCGTAAAAACCTTGAGTGGAAGCTATCCGCACGTGCTCCTGGATTATGCCGCCAAAGACGG
>DAOPKN010000175.1:0-2370 GCA_035391225.1 Thermotogota bacterium | reverse complement strand
CCGTTTGCCGGTTGCTTGATTGTGATCGTTTCCGGTCCTTCGCGACCGGTGGTGTTGTCAAGGTCAAGCACAAGGAATCCGGGCCAAGGGCTTCCACCGCGGCTTTCTGCGAAAGGGTAGAAGAGGTGCAACTTTTCCCCGGAATCCAGTAAAGTGGTCAGATGCGCGTCCAAATCTTCTGGCATCTCATCCCATTCCAGGATGATACGTACCTCGTCTTCCTCCAGCACTGGAGACAGCGATGCGGTGCGAACCGTCACTTGCTCTCCCGTCACGGAGGTGTTGGTGTGCGTTTCGATGTACCCCTCCGATTGGAAAGAAACGGTGTAACTGCCGGGGTCAACCGGGTCGGTGGTGTACTTCCCCTGCATGTCGGTGGTGGTTTCAGATACCACGTCACCAACCATGTTGTTCATTCCGGGGCGAACTTGAACTTTTGCCCCAGCGATGGGAGAGTCTGGCTTGGTCGGATCCACTAGTTTTCCCGATAACGGAGCTTTTTCCATGGTGGTAGCAGCTACCAGGGCAACGTTTTCCATGTACCTGGTGCTCCCCAGGATGGGTTGGATACCCGAACACGTGACCGGTACATACCCACCTTTTTGGAAAGAAAGCGTGTATTCCCCTGGTTGCAGCTCGAAGGCGTAGGATCCCTCTTCGGAGGAAATCGTCGTAGCGATGGCTTGACTGTTCCGCAGTACGATCACTTCCACGTTGGGTAGCGGTTGGCGGTTAGAGGCATCCAATACCCGCCCCTCAATCATGGTCCTTCCCAGCGGAGCTTCGGAGGGCATGTACACGAAACGGCTCACGGGCGTTTGAACCTGGCGCCCATACAAATCGGTGGCTACGAGCTTCCAGTAAACAGTTCCCTTCATTCCGGGAAGGGAAACGTTGGCTTCCATGGCTCCCATTGAGGACAAGAACCCGGAAACCGGATGCATTTCTTCGCTTTTGGGGCTTCTCCCCACGAAAAGCTCAAACTCATGGGCGGAGAAGCCCGCGAGGTTCAGGTAGTCGGGTTTCCACATGAATGGAACTTCCGTCGTGGTAATCATCACGTCACTCAACGGGTACAGCGGAAGAAGGGGAAGTGAAGAGGAAAGCGAGAACACGCGCCCGGAGCTGTTTATTTTGAGCTCCAGAGACTGTTCCTGGGTGCCCTCTTCCGAGAAAAAGGCAGCTTCCCCACGAACGAAATACCCTTGTTCGTCCTTTCTCACTTCGGTTACCGAGCTGATCACTGAGGGCAGAGCAAATAAGCGAATCACTCTGCCTGAGTCACCGCTTTCAGCAATCCAGAGTTGGTACGGGTTTCCCACTTCGCGGGCTGCCATCAACTTTTCTAGCTGCTGCCATACCACCTCGAATGTCCTATCGGAAATCGAGAAATTTTCCTGCTGCCCAAAGAGTGGCAGAACAACCAGAATCACAACCAGTAACAGGATGGAACCATACTTCTTCATGCTTTTTCCTCCTTTTTTTGATGGGTTGTACTCAATGTATTCCATGCTCATGACTCGTTTCATTCTCCTGCTGTGGCGGTTCGCGCAATTCGAAACCCCACATCGGAATACGTTCCGTCTACTATTTTTTCCCGTGCGGAAACGCGGAGATCTTTTTCATATTTTCGGAATGTGCCTCCACGGATCACAAGCGCTCCATCTTCCCCGACAAAGACGAGCGGGTTGCTTCCCCCGGGAAGCTCTTGGCTGTACCTGTCCTGGCACCACTCGTACACGTTTCCACTCATGTCGTACAACCCCAGGGAGTTGGGTTTCTTTGCTCCCACCGGTGAAGGCCGGCGAGTTGTCCGGCAATTTTGGAAATACCAAGCCACTTCTTCCGGGTCATCGCTTCCAACATACAGCCAGTCCCGTTGGTATTGCCCACCTCTGGCGGCGTACTCCCATTCGGCTTCCGTGGGCAGCCGGTACCCCCTGACTTGCGTGATATCCGAAGTTGGGTTTCCGTTTCCGTCCAAAAAGTGTCCGTCTTCTCCATACGCAATGGGGATATTTTCCTTCCGACTCAACCAGTTGCAGTAGGCCGTAGCCTGGCACCAGCTAACGTTGACCACCGGTTGCTTCCCCCGGCCTCGGCCATCCACCTCGTCCGCATACTCATACCCCACATCTGAACAATAGGCATCGAATTGCTCGTAGGTGACTTCCGTTTTCCCCATCCAAAAATCCATGGAAATGGAAACCGTTACGGGAGATTCATCGTTTTCACCTTTACCCTCTTCCCAAGTGTTTCCCATCTGGAAACTTCCCGCCTTGACCAGTACCATCTCTCCATGATAGGGACTTTCTTTCCTCTCATACATCGCCACGATCGTCGCTTCTTTCGTGACCACCCATTCCATTC
>DAOPKN010000174.1:0-2371 GCA_035391225.1 Thermotogota bacterium | reverse complement strand
GTCCGTGATGCTCTTTGCCTCGGGTGTGAAAGTACAAGTGGTTTTCCAGGATGGCTTGACCAGTGGAGTGGGAGAAATCAGCAAGTTGGAAGACGGGGTGCTTTACCTGCAGGGACCAACGGGAGAAAACCTCATCCCGCTGCAGACCATCGGTGCCATCTACTTCATTGTGCCCTCCTCGGCAAACGAGGGATTTTTGCCGGACAGAAGCTACCGCCTGGGGGGATCGGTGTACACCGTGGGAGCCGAAGAGGGAGCCTTTGCAGCGTACGGTCCAAGCGGACTGAAGATCAGCGACACCCAGTTCCTCCAAGACTTAATGAAGCTGGATACAGCCACAGCGAGGCTGCGGGACCCAGATCTCTTGGATCGTTTGGGAAGCTACCAGAAAACCATCCTGTTATGGATCGGGCTGGGCTGGGTGCAAAAAAACTTGGCAAGTGTGCGGGACATGGGTGTGAACGTCGCTGCCAACGCCGTGGCCACGCTTTTCCATACGGGAACTCCGGTGGAATTGGCCGTGCGCGTGGGTGTCGACCTCACGACGGATAAGGTACAATCCCTGATGGATCCGGCCACCTACCTGTACACCCTGACGACTGCAAACCTGCTCTACCTGTCGGTGGAGATGGGAATCCTCAAGGGCATGGTGGAACAGATCCCCACCGGGGAAGGTTTGGTACTCGACGGGGACCACCTGCTGGAAACCATTTCCAAGTACTTCATGATCTTCAGCCTCTACCAGCCAACCCTGGATTTCTTGGATGCGATGACCCCTTCCGGAGCCCTGGACGAACAGCTTAAGGAAGTGGGGGAGACCATCGCGAAAAAGGTTGTAGGGTCGGTTGGTAGCATGGCGGAGGGTTTGGTGATGGTGTATGACATCGAAAAGCAGATCCGGGAAAGCTTTGCGCACTACGACACGTACTGCACGAATGTCGAGCGATTTCACGCAGAACTCAAGAGCCAGATGCCCTTCTTAGACGAACAGTCCACCGTTATGAAAGAATATCTGGGTTTCTTCGTGGTGGAGTATGGAACCAAGGTGGTCAACGCCCCCACGCCCGAGCAACGCGAACAGCAATTCCAGGGTGTGTTGCAAACGCTGCACGAAACGCTGCTTCTTCCTCCCTCGCTGCAAAACCCCTGGCTCACCCCCACGCGCTTGGGCGAGCTGTACCGCACCCCGGTGGGCAAGCGGGAAGAAGCCGGGATGGTGCTGGTGCACGGCGGGACGTTCCAAAGGGGAAACACCCGCAACGACAGCGAAGGAAATGATGATGAAAAACCCGTGCACACCGTGCACCTGACCTACGACTACTGGATCGGGCGCTACGAGGTCACCTTCGCGGAGTACGACGCCTTCTGTGATGCCACCGGAAGATCAAAACCCGATGACGAAGGCTGGACACGTGGAACCCGCCCCGTGATCAACGTGAGCTGGAACGATGCGGTGGCATACTGCAACTGGATGAGCGAGCAGCAGGGCCTTCCCAAGGCCTACGACGCATCGGGGAACCTTCTGGATGCCAACGGCAGCGTCACCAGCGACATCCGTCGGGTCTACGGCTACCGCCTGCCCACGGAAGCGGAATGGGAATACGCCGCGCGGGGGGGCCATGCCAGCGCCGTGGATTTCCAGTACGCGGGAAGCAACAACCTGGACGAAGTGGGATTCTATTCGGGTAATTCCGGTCTGAATGGATTCAAAAGCACGCAGGAAGTGGGAAAGAAACTGCCCAACGAGCTGGGACTCTACGACATGAGCGGTAACGTGTGGGAATGGTGCACCGACTGGTACGGGAAGTATCTCAGCGAAGTGCAGGAGAACCCGATTGGCCCCAGGGCTGGCTCCTACCGGGTCGGGCGTGGCGGCTGCTGGTGCTTCGGCGCGAGCAACTGCCGCGTGGCCGATCGCGACTACGGCTCACCCGGCTATCGCTACGGCGGCCTGGGGTTGCGCCTCGCCAGGACCTATTAACTTTTGCCTTTTAGCCTTTTAACCTTTTTCCAGGGGGGGTGCAGGGGGGGAATCCCCCCCTGCAGGCACTGGCAGTTGACCCTCGGACGTAGGAGGGAAGAGGAAGGCGACGCGCGGCGGTTTTCAGCAAGCGCGAGAGCCGCCCTCTTCCCTCCTACGTCCGGTCGTTGCGTCAGCAACGACGCGATTTTTGGGTACGCCGCACCCCAGTGCGGCTCGGATATTGGAACGCAGAGCAAAAGAGCCGCAGTGGGCTGCGGCGGTCCCAGGAAGAGAAAAAACCGGACACAAGGGAACAAGGGGGGGGTAACATGTACAAGGTTTTCACCGTACCGTGGGACGAGAAAACCGAAAGCTTCGACCAAGAGGCGCTAGACCAATACTTGCTCA
>DAOPKN010000173.1:0-2405 GCA_035391225.1 Thermotogota bacterium | reverse complement strand
TTGGAAGACACACCAAATAATGGTAAACTTCGTTTGGAGAGTATTTTTCCAAACCCCGTTCCGGGGAATCCAAACTTTTCATTCCAAGGGGAGGTTGCTATGCCAAAATGGGCAATTCACAGCATCAAGGCAAGGATTTTGATCTACTTCATCCCTGTGACAGTCGCCGTTCTCGTCGTTGCGGGGTTTTTCCTGGCATTCGTCTCGGGAAACCGAACCTTTGCGCTTTCGGAGAACTTGACCAACGAAATCGTGAATGCAAGTAACCTGAGCGTGGAAGAATGGCTAAACGGCATCCGCAAGGACATCCAGAACATTGCGCGCAACAGCGCCATTCGCAGCATGGATCACACACAGTACGTCCCAATCCTCAAGGAGCTGGTGGAAGCCAACAGCGACGAGTACGAGATGCTGTTCGTTTCCGAACCTGACGGGTTCACCTACACGCATGCCGGGGGAACCACGAACCTTTCCCAAAGAGCCTACTTCCAGCAAATCATTTCGCGGCAGAAAAACTGGGCCGTCAGCGACGCACTGGTGAGCATGACCACGGGAAATTCCATCTTCGTAGTTGCCGTGCCCATACTGGGCGAGAACAAACAACTGGTCGGGCTTTTGGGAGTAACCGTGACGCTAAACCAGCTGGCGGAAAAATTGAACAGCATCAAAATTGGTAAAGAAGGTTTCGTCTTCCTGACTGACGGAACCGGTCTCACACTGTCCCATCCCAATCCGGAGATGCTCATGAAGTTTAACCCGCTTGAAAGCGAAAAAGAGGGCTACGTTGGCCTGAAAGAAGCGGGGGAGAGAATGGTGCGCGGGGAAGCCGGTTCGGTGAATTACGCGCGACCCGACGGCACCAAGTACAAGATGATTTTCCGACCCATTGACGGAACGCCCAATTGGTCCATGGGTGGGGTGGTTCCCCAGGCCCAAATCCGCGAAACGAGCCAATTCATCATTCTAATGGTGTTGGTTGCCTTCGTAGTGATTATCGGATTCGTTTTCCTCCTTTCCTTCCTGGTGGGAAACTCTTTTTCCAAGCCAATGAAAAGCCTGGCCAAGTCCCTTCACAAAATCTCGGATTACGACCTTCGCATCGATTCCAGCGATCAAGCTGCCAAGTACCTGCAACAGAAGGACGAAATCGGGCAGATGACCCAAGCCCTCGCAACCATGACCACCAACCTCAAGTCGTTGGTTGGAAATATCGATGACGGAGCCCAAAACATCTCCTCCCTTTCGGACCAACTTGCGGAGGTTTCCAAGCAACAGCTGGCTACCTTCGAGCAACTCGCGCAGCAAGCAAGCAACGTGGATGGAAACGTGCAGAACACCTCCGCCTCCATCGAGGAAGTCTCTTCGGGGGTGGAAGAAGTGGCCGCGAGTGCGCAAAACATCTCCAAAACCGCGCAGGAACTGGCACAGGAAGCCCAAGAAACATCAGAACTCGCGGGTAAGGGGACGACTTTGGTGACCAGCTCCATCCAGAACATCGACAAGGCAAAGGACCAAACCCAGAAGACCGCCCACATCGCCAACGAACTTTCCAACCAGGCAAAGAGCGTGGGTGAGATCCTCACCACCATCTCCTCCATCGCCGAACAGACCAACCTCCTTGCACTGAACGCCGCGATTGAAGCCGCGCGCGCCGGCGAAGCAGGAAAGGGATTTGCGGTGGTAGCGGACGAAATCCGCAAGCTTGCCGAGGAAAGCAAGGCAGCAACGAGGAACATCTCGGACATTCTCAAGCAAATCTCTGCGAGCATCGGTCAAGCGGACACCGCCACAGAAACGACCGTGGAACTGGTTCAGCGGGTGAGCGAAGATGGCCAGACGATGGCCAGCCAGTTCAACAATATCTCCCGAAGCGTGGAAAAGATTGCAGGGATGATCCAATCACTCACCGCGACCTCCGAGCAACAGGGTGCTGCTGCCGAAGAGATGGCGAGTGCAATGGATGTCTCCGCGAAAGCCACCGTAGACATTTCCGAGCAAGTGAGCCACATGTCGAACGCGGTTTCGGAGCAATCCCAGGGGGCAGCGCAGGTCAGCAGCTCCGCGGAGCAAATGCGCAACCTGGCCAAGGCCCTGGAAGAAGAAATCAAGCGCTTCAGCTTGTAACACCCTGGGAACGCCGCAGCCCACTGCCGCTACTTTGACCTGCAGGAAACGCTTCTCCGTGGGCGCAGCATTGCGGCTGAACCGGAAGGCATTCCCTTTTCATGATTTACTCTATCATTCAAAAAAAGGAGGGCCCCCCATGAAAACGGAACTTGTTTTGTTCTTTCTCCTGGTTGGCATCTTTTTGGGTGCAAACCTTCTGTTTGCCCAAACCGACGATGCGTTCTGCCCCTGCGCCGACGCCATCCAAGAACTGGTGGATGCCTACGAGAATAACCCCG
>DAOPKN010000172.1:0-2455 GCA_035391225.1 Thermotogota bacterium | reverse complement strand
ACCCCCGCGAACTTCAACGGGATCCAGTAACTGAAGGGAATCGAACCCAACACGTACGAGCAGATCACCAGCAGCCAAAAATCCATTCAATTCCCCTCCAACGAAGTTCGCATCTTCATTCCCTGTTCCCCCACCATCACACCGGGGTGGTGGTAGGGTTTGACGTTCAAATCCAATGTTCCAAACCCAATCGCGTGTTGTGGACACCACTGCACGCATGCGAAACAACTGGCGCAATGGTCCAGGAAACGGGGTTTTCCGTCCACCATTTCGATGTTTTGCACCGGGCAAACCCGTTGGCACAACGCACATCCGTTGCAGTTCCCGTTCACTTGGAACGCCAGTGAATCCCAGCCATGGAACAGGGCTTGCGTGAGCATTCGCGAAACCACCGGAACCATCCGGAACAGGATTCCACCCGAAAAGAATTTGCCCAGGAACGAGAACAGCGAATCGTCCTCGAACCTCCCCGCGGAACCCTCCTTGATTCTCTGCACCACACGTGGTCTTTTCTGCTCCCAGGCCTCGAACATTCCCCGGTACTGTTCCTGGGAAAACAACGAGGATCCCACCGCGTTGTGGGGCATGCGCACCGAAAAGCCCCCGCGCAGCGAGGCCCCTTTCTCACGCAACACACCGTCCAGTTTCTTCAGGGTGTGAAAAGGTGTGATACCGTACGTGCACACCGCGAAAATTTCTCTTGAAGCTAAGTCGGGAAACCGGGAAACGAAATCCACCACGATTGGAGGTGCCTTAAAATCATACACCGGGAAAACGATGACCAGCTTTCGGGCAATGCTCGGAATCGTACCCTTCCCTTGAAACGAAGCCAGGGGAACCACCGGGACCCCGAGGCCGTTGGCGATTTGCGCCGCAACGAAGAGAGAATTCCCCGTTCCAGAAAAAAAGTACACTTCGATCCGTTCCATGAGATCTCCCTTCCTCGCTACAATCCACTCTTTCCTTTTCCGCCTGTTTTCCTTTCCGCTTGTCTCAAGATGCGGATGACCCAACTTGGGAGGTGATTGGGTTCGGAATCACCAACTCCCTATAGAATGTGCGTCTTCAACGCGTACACCTCTACCGAGATTATACCACTTTGAAATCATGATAAAATGGAAGAGCAATCCCAAGGGTCCACGCGGCTTCTTGGAAAATCCTGTGGCAAGGAGGGGGAATAATGACACGAAAAATCGGGGTGTTACTTTTCCTGGGTGCATTGCTCGTTTTTTTCCTGGGAGGGTGCTTTTTCTACCTGGAACCCGCGGACATGAAAGTGGGATGGGCCATCGGTTGGGACGAGAACCAGACCGCGGTAATCCTACACACGTCCAACAGCGGGCAAAGCTGGCACGTTCAGGGGGACGCGAACCAATGGGCAGGAATGGGTGGAAACGACATCAGCGCGGTAGATGAGCTCACTGCGTGGGCTGCAGTGGGAAGCGACGGACCCGACGGTGGAGGGCCCGGGGCCATTCTCCACACCCGCAACGGTGGACAAACATGGGAGGTGCAACAATTGCCCCCGGGCGTGAATCAAAGCGTGAAAGGCATCGTGGGGCTTACTCGCGAAATCGCATGGGCAGTCACGCTGGGGGGGACGATCCTTCGGACGCTGGATGGAGGGCAAAACTGGCAAATCATCCCCCACGATGGTGTGGAAATCGTGCAGGTGAACCGCATGGACGCAAAGGGTGGAGATATCTGGATCGCTGATTACGGCAGCAGGGAGCACGGCATGATACATTCCGATGATTTCGGCCAGACCTGGCGAAGCGAAGAGCTGTCCGACCTGGAGGGAAACGCTGCGGGTCCAATGGCGGTTTCCATCGTGGATTCCCAAACGGCATGGGCATCCGTGAGACCTAACGCGGACCTGTATCGCACCCAGGATAACGGGGACAACTGGAACAAGGATGCACCGGAAATCGCGGCACAAAACGACCTGGACGACGTGTGCGCCCCAAGCGCACAAACCGTGTGGGCGGTGCAGAACATCGGCGGATTCTTCGGCGGTTTGGTGCTCAAGGTTTCCTGGAACGGGGAGGCCTTCGTCTCCGAAACCATGGATGCCACCAACACTTACCAGTACGAAGGGATCACCTGTTTTCCGGGTGGAGAAGTATGGGTGGTGGGCCTCAAGTCTCCCAGGGCCGAAGAGGCACTTCCAGAAGGTGTAATCCGCTACTCCCCGGACAATGGGGAAACCTGGCAAACCCAGCCCATTCCCGACCCCGACGCCCGGCTATGGAAAGTCTCCTTCGTGGGCGCTTTCCGGTAGGCGTTCCTGGGTACGCCGCACCCCAGTGCGGCTGTTATCGAAACATAGCAGCTCCAAGGAGCCGTAGTGGGCTGTTAAGGTCCCATAAGGCAAAGGCGGGCAGGCACTCCCGGCCAGCCCCTACAGGTCGGTGCGCTTGCAGGGGAAAGGTGATGTGAACGGGAACGGTCTTGT
>DAOPKN010000171.1:0-2468 GCA_035391225.1 Thermotogota bacterium | reverse complement strand
ACGCGTTGGTCACCAACTCGTTCAGGATGATACCAAAGTTCAACGCATTGGAAAAATCAAGGGAAACCTCTTCCAGTTCACTTTGCAACTCCACCGCTCCCTGCCCGGCACGGTAAAAGTTCGAAAGGTTTTGAATCAGTTCCTCGAAAAGGGTAACCACGGAGATCTTCGACAAGTCAGAGGAACGATACAGTGCTTCGTGGATGAAGGAAAAAACCTTGATGCGGCTTTCCAATTCTTGCAGCGTGTTCCTACAGGGGGAAGAGGAAAAATCTTCGCTTTTCACCATGAGCAGGCTGCAAATGATCTGGAAGTTGTTTTTCACACGGTGATGTAATTCCCGCAGCAACAGATCCTTCTCCCGGATGGACTCTTTCAGCTTGTCCTGGTATTCCACCTGTTCGCTAACGTCCTGCACAAGGGAAAAAACAAGCTTGGTTCCCTTCAATCGGATGGGCGAACTAAACACTTGGAGATTCCGCCGACTTCCGTCCGGCATTTCCTTGCAGCATCGCAGAACCGGAGCGTTGAAATCGAAAATACACTGGTCTCCTTTCTTTTCCGTCCCAGTGGTTAGAAGAGCCGCCAGTTTCTGTCCCCGCACAGGTTTTCCCCGGGTTTCAAAGAAATCACTGGCCTTCTTGTTAAGGTCTACCACCAAACCGGTTTCCGGATCCACCATAAGCATCATCGCGCGGTTTTCCTGGAAAACCACCCGGTACAGTTCCTCTTTCTCTTCGCGGATTTCCAAGTGTTCCCTCTTCCCAATGGCGCTTTCGATGGCCGAAGGAAGTCGTTCCAAGCGGTCCTTGAGCAAAAAGTCGTCCGCACCGAGCTTGATCATCTCCACCGCCGTTTCCTCGCCAATGGTACCGGACACCACGATGAAAGGGAGGGGAGTTTCCTCCTGCTGGTTCATCCGCAAAGCTTCGTGCGCAGAGAAAGTGGGGAGCTTGTAATCGCACAGAACCACATCCCAGTTTCCCCTTTCCAGGCATTGCCGAAACTCGTTTCTCGTTTCGATGCGAAGGAACTCTTCCAGGTGCCATCCGCTTCTTTGGAGAACAATGCGAACCATTTGGGCGTCATCTTCGGAATCTTCGATCAGCAAAATGGAAGGACTTTGTCTCATCAGCGTTCTCCTCTCAAGGCTGAGAATTTAAACCGTCCGGTTTATGATCAGCCAGTAAAGCCCCATTTCTGTGATAGCCCGGGTAAATTCCGTGGTGTCCACGGGCTTTTTCACGTAGGAATTTGCCCCGAGGTTGTAGCTTTGCACGATGTCCCTTTCCTCGTCGGAAGAGGTCAACACCACCACCGGGAGAGTACAGAGTTCGGGAACCTGCCGAATTCTTTCCAACACCTCCAAGCCACTGATCTTGGGGAGCTTCAAGTCCAACAACACTACTTGAGGGACGTTTTCCCAGCGAATTCTGCCCCGCGCGTCCAACAAGAAATCCAGGGCTTCTTTTCCATCGTGGGCCACATCGATGCGGTTGGCAATTTGCCCTTTTCGTATGGCACGGACGATCAACATTTCGTCATCTGCGTTATCTTCCACCAGCAAGATGGAGCGATCCAACTGTTCTTCCCACTTGTTCATCTGGGTCTTACCTCCTTTCTTGGTTGCCCAGCGAAAAGGTTATGGTAGCACCCACCCCTTCTTCTCCCTGGGCACGAATGTCCCCTCCGTGCCGCGTGATGATTCGCTTCACTAAGCTCAATCCAATCCCAGTTCCAGGAAACTCCTTTTCGGTGTGAAGGCGTTGAAAGGGATCGAAAACCTTGGAAACGAAATCCATGTTGAAACCCACACCGTTATCGCGGACGAAGAACTCTCTCTTCCCACCGTTCCATTCCTCACCAAACCAAACCTTGGGATCTGGTTTCCCAGAAGCAAACTTCACCGCGTTGGCGAGGAGGTTTTGCATGGCTATTTGCAGTAACCGGTAATCTCCCTGAACACGAACTGGATTTGGTGGGGAAACGAACTCCGCCTTGGATTCGGGGTACCATTCCATCACCACCTTGAAACAGTGTTTCGACAGTTGATTCAGGTCACAGTCTTGCATCACCAATTCTTTTCGACTCACCCGCGAAAGTTGCAGGATGTCGTCGATCAACCGCGCCATCTTCTTGGAAGACAACCGAATACGCCTCAAGAAATCTTTCCCGGTTTCATCCAGTCGATCGGAGTAGTCTTCCAGCACAGCTTGGCTGAACCCATCCAAGCTCCTCAGGGGAGCCCGCAAATCGTGCGAAACCGAGTAGCTGAACGCTTGAAGCTCCAGGTTCAACCGTCTTAACTCCCGGTTTTGGATTTCCAAGGTTTTTCCTTGCTTTTCCAGGTTTCGTTCCCGTTCCTCAATTTCTTCCGCCATACGGTTCATGGCACCGACGAGTTCTTCCAGTTCGGTGTACGGGAAGGCTTCTGTTACACTGCGGAAGTTTCCCGCGGCAAATGCACG
>DAOPKN010000170.1:0-2552 GCA_035391225.1 Thermotogota bacterium | reverse complement strand
CACTCGTATGGTCCCTCACCCACCTCGGCAAAAGACATCATCCCGAATGCTGGAGGAAAAAGGATATCCCCGCATTCGCAGCAAAAAGCTCCGGAAGTATCCGGATCTTTCAAGAAATTGGGAACCTTGCAAAGCGAGAAATCCAAGTTTTCTCCTTCCAGATCAAATCCACGTTTTCCAAGGATCTTCCGGACTTTCTTCTCGTGGTAGTCTTTCACGCTTTCGGAGCCAAAGAAAAACTGAAAGAAGGAAAAGTTGTTGTGGAAATCCCCTTTTGCCATGCGAAGCACGTTTTTCCAAGCCAGCCGTCCAACTTCCCCTCCAAAGCGTATCTTGAACTTGGTCATCACCCTACCTACGTTCATGAACCCTCCCTTTTTTTTCCATAATTCTCACACTGAAGGATCTCAGGGTTTTCCACATCACCTCTTCCCAAACCTTCGCAAACGTCTCCCGCTCAACGCAACAACGATTGGGGATTGGGGTCAGGCGCGTTTCCGCTTTTCCCTCAAACGCAGGAATCATCCCGGTAATTCCTCTTGTACTTCTGGTACCGGGCCTTGCGCAAGTCCTCTTCCATCATGATTTCCACGAGTTGGGGAAATTTCACGCTCGGCTCCCACCCCAAGATTTGGCGGGCTTTCGATGCATCTCCCAGAAGCAGTTCCACTTCCGTGGGTCGGAAATACTCCGGGTCAATTTCCACCATGACTTGGCCACTTTTTGCATCCACACCTTTCTCATCCACCCCACACCCTTCCCAAGCGATTTCCAAGCCCGCAAGCTGGAAGGAACGCTCCACGAATTCCCGCACCGTATGCATTTCCCCGGTAGCCACCACGAAATCATCGGGTTGCGGGCTCTGCAACATCATCCACATCGCCCGCACGTAATCCGGGGCATACCCCCAATCCCTTTTGGAATCCAGGTTTCCCAGGTACAACTTGTGCTGCAACCCCAAGGAGATGCGCGACGCTGCCTGGGTGATCTTACGAGTCACGAAGTTTTCCCCCCGGCGAGGGGATTCGTGGTTAAACAAGATCCCGTTGCTCGCGAAAAGCCCGTAGGCTTCCCGGAAATTCACCACGCTCCAGAAGGCAAAAAGCTTCGCTGCGGCGTAGGGACTTCGCGGGTAAAAAGGCGTTGTCTCTTTCTGGGGAACTTCTTGCACCTTCCCAAACAATTCACTGGTGGAAGCCTGGTAAAATCGAACCTTTTTCTCCAAGCCAAGCAGGCGAATGGCCTCCAGCAACCGCAAGGTTCCCAACCCATCCGCGTTCGCGGTGTATTCCGCGGTTTCGAAGGAAACCCGCACGTGGCTTTGAGCCGCCAGGTTGTAGATCTCATCCGGGAGAATTTCCTGAACGAGTCGGACCAGGTTGGGAGCATCCGTCATGTCCCCGTAGTGGCGAAACAACCGCACCCCTTTTTCATGCCGATCACGGTACAGGTGATCGATCCGCTTGGTGTTGAAGCTACTGGACCGCCGTACCATCCCATGTACCTCGTACCCCTTTTCCAAGAGAAACTCCGTCAAGTAGGAACCATCCTGCCCGGTAATTCCGGTTATCAAAGCTTTTTTCAATGGAATGCACCCCCCTTTTCCCCTTTTTCGTCCAGCTTTTCTTGGATCATGGTGTCAAGCACTTGTTCAAAATCCAGGTCGTATTCCCAACCCAGTTCTCGGCGGATGGGGAACGGGTCTCCCACGATCTCTTCCACATCCGCAGGTCGGAACAAGGAAGGATCCACGACCACCTTTTGCAGGGAAACCCCCAACCTTCCAAACACGTGTTCCACGACTCGGCGAAGCGAAATCGCTTTTCCCGACGCGATGAGAAAATCCCGGGGCTCTTGTGGTTGCAGCATCAGCCACATGGCCTTGACATATTCCGGGGCATAGCCAAAATCCCTCTTCTGGTCGAGGTTTCCCACCCGCAAAACATCTTTTCGCCCATTCTTGATTTCCCAAGCACCTTCTATCACTTTTCGTACGAAGAAACCTTCCTTCCGCAAGAGAGACTCGTGGGGGAACAGAACCCCGGAAACCGCGAACAGTCCAAAAGCTTCACGAAACTGCTGCACACCCAAGAAACCCGAGGCTTTCGAAACCCCGTAGGGGTTAATGGGGTGTATGGGAGTGCTCAGGGAAACGGGAGAACGCTCCACCTTCCCAAACATTTCGCTGGATCCTGCGAAGAAAAAACGGCATTTCTTGTCAGCCGGCCGCAACGCTTCCAGCAGATGAAACACGGAGAGCAAGTTGTACTCCAAGGTTTCCAGGGGGTGTTGAAAGGAACGCTGCACGGAGTTATCGGCGGACAAGTGATACACCTCGTCAGGTTGAACATCTTGCAACATCCTTTGGACCGCAACAAAATCCAAAAGATCTACCGCCTGCACTGGAACCTTGCTCTCGATTCCCAGGTATCGAAGGTTTGGAAATCCCCCATTTGCCCCTCCACGTGTTTGACCAACCACCTGATACCCATTTCCCAACAAAAAAGAAGCAAGGTAGCTTCCATCTTGCCCGGAAATCCCCGTGATGAGGG
>DAOPKN010000169.1:0-2576 GCA_035391225.1 Thermotogota bacterium | reverse complement strand
TCGCACTCCTCCGTTACTCTTTGGGAGGAGACCGCCCCAGTCAAACTACCCACCATGCACGGTCCCTGAACCCGTTTCAGGTCCGAGGTTAGAATCCCGAGCATTCCAGGGTGGTATTTCAAGGTTGGCTCCACCGGAACTGGCGTCCCGGTTTCAGCGCCTCCCACCTATCCTACACAAGAAGGCTCAAAATCCAGTGCAAAGCTGTAGTGAAGGTTCACGGGGTCTTTCCGTCTTGCCGCGGGTACGCTGCATCTTCACAGCGAATTCAATTTCACGGAGTCCCGGGTGGAGACAGTGTGGCTATCGTTACGCCATTCGTGCAGGTCGGAACTTACCCGACAAGGAATTTCGCTACCTTAGGACCGTTATAGTTACGGCCGCCGTTTACCGGGGCTTCGATCAAGAGCTTCGCTTGCGCTAACCCCATCACTTAACCTTCCGGCACCGGGCAGGCGTCACACCCTATACGTCCACTTTCGTGTTGGCAGAGTGCTGTGTTTTTAGTAAACAGTCGCAGCCACCTGGTCACTGCGGCCCGTTTCGGCTCCAGCCGCGAGGGCCTTCACCTACCACGGGCGCACCTTCTCCCGAAGTTACGGTGCTAGTTTGCCGAGTTCCTTCACCCGAGTTCTCTCCAGCGCCTGAGGATTCTCTCCTCGCCCACCTGTGTCGGTTTGGGGTACGGGTGACGCGAACCTGAAGCTTAGAGGCTTTTCCTGGGAGCCGGGCATTGGCCACTTCGCCCTAAAAGGGCTCGTTGTCGCGTCTCGGCATTGACTGACCGGATTTGCCTGGTCGGCCTGCCTACTCGCTTGAACCGGCACTACCAATCGCCGGCTGGCTTAGCCTTCTCCGTCCCCCCATCGCAGTTCGCGTCAGTACCGGATTGTTCACCGGTTTCCCATCGACTACGCCTTTCGGCCTCGCCTTAGGGGCCGACTCACCCTGCGCCGATTGCCGTTGCGCAGGAACCCTTGGGCATTCGGCGTGCGGGGTTTTCACCCGCATGATCGTTACTTATGTCAGCATTCGCACTTCCGATACCTCCAGCCGCCCTCACAAGCGACCTTCACTGGCGTACGGAACGCTCCCCTACCATGCCTTGCGGCATCCGCAGCTTCGGTGTCCGGCTTAAGCCCCGTTGAATCTTCCGCGCGGGCCGACTTGACCAGTGAGCTATTACGCTTTCTTTAAAGGATGGCTGCTTCTAAGCCAACCTCCTGGCTGTCTGGGCCTTCCCACATCGTTTCCCACTGAGCCGTAACTGGGGGACCTTAGCTGGCGGTCTGGGTTGTTTCCCTCTTCACGACGGACGTTCGCACCCGCCGTGTGTCTCCCGTGATTGCACTTCCCGGTATTCGGAGTTTGCCTCGGGTTGGTAAGCCGGGATGGCCCCCTAGCCGAAACAGTGCTCTACCCCCGGGAGTGAGACACGAGGCGCTACCTCAATAGCTTTCGGGGAGAACCAGCGATCTCCGGGCTTGATTAGCCTTTCACTCCGATCCACAACTCATCCCCGGCTTTTTCAACAGACGTGGGTTCGGCCCTTCAGTGGGTGTTACCCCACCTTCAGCCTGGTCATGGATAGATCGCTCGGTTTCGGGTCTACTCCCAACGACTGATTCGCCCTGTTCGGACTCGGTTTCCCTACGCTTCCCCTAACCGGTTAAGCTTGCCGCTGAAAGTAAGTCGCTGACCCATTATACAAAAGGTACGCAGTCACCCCTTGCGGGGCTCCCACTGCTTGTACGCACACGGTTTCAGGGTCTATTTCACTCCCCTCGCCGGGGTTCTTTTCGCCTTTCCCTCACGGTACTGGTTCACTATCGGTCGATCACGAGTATTTAGCCTTGGAGGATGGTCCCCCCATGTTCAGACAGGGTTTCACGTGCCCCGCCCTACTTGTTCCAGCCTTAGTCTCGCCATGCGGTTTTTGGATACGGGACTATCACCCTCTAGGACCGGCCATTCCAGGCCGTTCTCCTAACCGTATGGTTATCTGCCGGTGGCTGTTCCGCGTTCGCTCGCCGCTACTGACGGAATCTCGGTTGATTTCTGTTCCTCCGGGTATTGAGATGTTTCAGTTCCCCGGGTTCGCTTCGGCTTCCTATGGATTCAGAAGCCGATACCCTTGCGGGTGGGTTTCCCCATTCAGAGATCTGCGGATCAATGCTTGTTTGCCAGCTCCCCGCAGCTTTTCGCAGGCTGCCACGTCTTTCATCGCCTGTGATCGCCAAGGCATCCACCGTGTGCGCTTGGTCACTTGACCCTGCAACCCCAAAGCATTTGGGATCGCTGATCGGCGTCCATGCCGCTGTCGCGCGCTTCCGTTGCGCGCCTCCCCACGGAGGAACGCCAGCGTTTCTCCGTGTCGATGCATCGCACCTTCCATTTTGTTAAAGAACACGTAAAACCATCAAAACCATCAGTCACAACAATCGATATACCGATGCAACTCAATATATCGAAAAAAACCGAATGCACCGCCAGCCGTTCCCATCCTCAAGGTGTGGCATGGTGGAGCCAGGCGGGTTCGAACCGCCGACCCCCGGCTTGCAAAGCCGGTGCTCTCC
>DAOPKN010000168.1:0-2687 GCA_035391225.1 Thermotogota bacterium | reverse complement strand
TCGATCGGTCCGGAAAGGGGGTACGAGCCTTGCGGCGGTGTATTGTACCACGTTGAGAGTGGCTTGTCAACGAGCGGTGCGTGTTTCCCCAGCTCGTCTTGGGATTTACTTGGTTCCGGTGTTCGCCGCGTCCCCCTGGAACTTGGGCCAGGAGGATTCTGCGAGCCCCGTGCTGTAACTGGTGTAGGCGAGAAGGTCCCCGTTTTCCGTGGCGATGTAGAGGGTTCCGTCATCCGCCATCGCGGGGCTGGCGCTCACGGCACTGCCAAGTTCGCAGGACCATCTCTCCGAGCCGTCCTCGGGGTTCAGCGCACAGAAATGGCCCGACGAGAAAACCGCGTACACCGTGCCGTTGTCCCCGACCAGTGGAGCGTTGCTGATCGAGGTGGAGCCGAAACGCCACTTGAGCGTGCCGTTGGGGTTGATCGCGTACAATCCCTCAGCGGAGGGGGCGTAAATCGTTCCATCCTGTGCGACCACCGGCTTGGAGCGGGAGAAATCCACGCTTTTGCCGGTCCCGGGGAATTTCCATTCCTCGTCCCCCACGTTTCCTGGCTCCTGGGTTGGGTCAAGCGCGTACAGCTGCGTGGTGGTTCCCAGGTACACGCTTCCATCGCTTGCGAAAGCTGGATTTCCCTGCATCTTGGAATCCCCGGTGAAAATCCATTCTTTTTCATAGGAGTACAAGTAGATCTTGAAAGCGTAAAGGATCCCATTATCCGTGGAAATGTAAAGGAAAGACCCATCCGAGGAAGGTTCAGATAGAATCCCGCTACCTGTGTTATACGAACCGCAAGCGTTGTAATCAGATGCCCGGCGACCAAAAGTGAAACCATCCAGGGAAGAAACGTAAATATTCCCGCCGTTAGCATTATCGAAAAACACCGGGCTGTGATACGCACGGTTTGATCCCCATTCCCATTTTTCCGTTCCATTGGTCTTGACCGCGTAAACGTACTTCGAGGGGCTCACGAAAATGGTTCCATCCTTTCCAACCGTGGGGGAAGTGGTGATCTGCCCTACGGTTGTAAACGCCCACTTCTGCGTTCCATCGGGGTTCACCGCGTAGAGTTTGGTTCCTGCCGCGATGTATATGGTACCGTCACTTGCAAGTGCTGGACTAGAATAGATGGCAGACCCGGGCGAATACACCCATTTTTGCACAAGGGGGACGGGGACGGGAGGTTGGAAAAAGGAAGCCACCAGCGCCCGGTTTCCCTGCACTTCCCAGTCATAACTTGGGTCCTGGCTCACCAGCTGCCCGCTCTCGAACCATCCCTCGAAAGCGTACCCCGATACCCCCAACGCCCGGGCTTCCACTTGGCTTCCGGGTAAGAATTCCTCGCTTTGCGTCCTTCCCCATTGGCCGTTGTTGATGCGTACGTTACCCCCATTGGTGGGAGAAGATTCCAGGGTTACGGTGTAGGTGTCCGGGGCGAAGGAAGCCAAGACGGTGCAGTTGTCCGCGGGGGAAAAGGGCAAGGGGTTCTGGTCACCGAGCTGCTGCCCACGGATGCCGGAAGAAGCCAGCAAGATCCATCCCTCGAAATGGAACCCCTCTGCAGCAATCGCTTGCAACGCCACCTCTTGACCTGCATCAACCGTTAACCGGGCCTCTGGGGCCCAAGCTCCCTCGTCGATTCGCACCTGCCCGTGATCCGAAGGGCTGGCCTGCAAAACAAGTGTGACCTGCTTCTTGGAAAAGCGAGCTTGCAGCTGCAAGTCGCTTTCGGTCCGGGGAGAACTTCCCATGGCAAGGGAAGGAGTGTACTCGAAGGGATTGTCCGTGCCCAGGCATTCGTCCCCGGAGTACCAGCCATCGAAAAGGTAATCGGGCTGGCTGCGGGCTTCCAGAACGATGGGTTGCTGGGCCTGTGCGTCAAGGGTGAAGGTGTTTCCCCATTCCCCCCCGTCCAACCGGATTTCTCCTCCTGTCGCCTGTTCTACCTGTACTTGCACCACGTAGTAGTTGCGCGTGGAAAAAAGGCGTTCTTCGCTTTGAACCGGAACCTGCCCCTCCAGGGAGAGCTCCACCATCCAGTGAAACTGTCCCCCTGCTTCCAGCAATTCGGGCCATTGGGAAACGGTTTCGTTCGTGGAAAGCCCTTCTCCAAATTCCTGGCCGAGTGGAGAAACGAAAAGCCTAAAAAACGGTTCGACACGTGGGGGAGAACCCTCGAACTGGATTTCCCACGAAAATTCCGGTTGAAGGTCGATATCGATTCCATCGGGTCCGGGTTGCAGGAGGGAAAGCGCTATGTTCCAACCGTTCCCGGGCGTGGAACATCCCGTCCAAAACCCCACCGAAAGGAATGTGAATGCAAGCAAAAGAACCAGCGAAAGCCTTTTCAAGGCAAATACCCCCTTTTGATACCCCTCCCCTTGCTTCCAGCTTTGGGAAGGGAGATGAAAAAAAAACTCTTCCCAAGCAGGAAGAGAGTCGAAAACATATTTCCCTGAAGATTCTACCATACGCTCATTGAAGAAAAGCAAGAGGCTTTTTTCATTTTTTTTGAAGAAGTAAATTTTAGTTGAAATCTACTCGTTTCTGCCTCTGGACCCGATCCATGCAAAGACCAGATTGTTACTTCCCACTGGATCGAAGGTGTTTCCAAGCTCGAAGCGTGTCTTTTTGCCGCATCAGCAACAGTGCTCCCAAAAAGAGCGCACCGCCAGCGATCACCTTG
>DAOPKN010000167.1:0-2713 GCA_035391225.1 Thermotogota bacterium | reverse complement strand
CGGAAAAGCGGAAGCGGACCGCTGGATTCAGGTCATGCAAGCAGCAAAAAGCGAGAGGAAGGACATCGTTTTCCTGGTGTATTCCCAGGCAGGTTTCACCAAGGGCACCAAGGAACGCTTGCGACAAAACGGCGCCTTCATCGTTTCTGGATGAATCCCGGATAATCGCCGCAGTGGGCTGCGGCGGTCCCACAAACCCCGGGCAAACACGGGGGTTTGCCCCTACAGCTCCCTTCCCGCTCCTTCATCCACGCCCTTTCCCCCTACAAGCGCACCGGTTTCGTAGGGGCAGGCCGGGAGTGCCTGCCCTGGGACCGCCGCACCCCAGTGCGGCTCTCTTGACCTTCAAAAACAGTTCAAAACAGCCGCAGTGGGCTGCGGCGGTCCCAGGAAGAGCACTTTTGTGCTACAATGGAATTGCACAATCGATGGAGGTGACTGCAATGATACGCGCATCAACGATCTTTCTTTTCTTGTGCCTTGTTGTCGCCAGCCTTTTTGGGGTCCAAACGGTAACCGCAAAGCTCGATTTTGCACCGGATGGACCAGATATCGTGCTTTCCGATGGGGGAACCTGGCAATGCTCCGAATCCCTCCAATTCCCTGGTTCAAAGACATTGCTGGTCATCGCCCGGGATGGTTCATTGGCTTCCCTCTTTGAAAATGGCACCTGGCGTTGGGTTGCGGTGCAAGCTTCGACCCAAACCATCCACGGAACGGAATCCAACGACCCACCCCCTGCGAAGTTCTCCTACGCCACGTCGAATCGCAACAAGACCGCGAACGTGGGGAAGGTGCTGCAATTCGAGGGCCAGTTCTTGCAGGAGAAGAACAACGCGGACGGAACCAAGAACCTCGTGCTGGATGCCAACACTTCCGGGGGCCCGACGTACGATCAAAGCGTTGTGGTGAAAAACGTTCCCGTTTCTCTTCCGGCGCTGAAAAGATGCGTGATCACCGCACTTTTCAACGGCTGGGAGCGCTACAAGATGAACTGTGGCACGTTTCGAAACGTTCCCCTTTTCGTGTTTTTCATTGGGATGACGCCCTTCAGCTTTGTGGAAATCAATTAGGTTGTTCGGGAGGCAGCTATGGAAAAAGAACCCCGTTTCGAAATGTATCCTCGGTTGACAGTGCTGCTCTGTACCCTTGTTACGCTTTCCATTTACGGGCTGGGTACATGGATTCTTTCTGGCCTGGGTTGGTGGGTTGCGGGGTTGTACCTTTTCTTCTGCTTTTGGCTCGAATGGCGGGTGTTGAAAAAGAGCTGCGTGAACTGCGTGTATTTCGGTAAGCGCTGCGGGTTGGGAAAGGGAAAATGGAGCGCCGCTCTTTTCAAACAGGGGGAAGGCCCACGGGCTTTCGCTTTAAAAACGGCATCGTGGGTGGATGTGCTCCCCGATTTGCTGGTTTCCCTTGTGCCGCTATTCACCGGCACCGTGTTGTCTTTCGTAGCGTTTTCCTGGCTTCGCCTTTTGGCAATGTCTCTGCTGGTGCTCGTTGGCTTTGGCGGAAACGCTGCTGTCCGCGGGGTTCTGCTCTGCAAGTATTGCAAGCAAGCAGAGATTGGCTGCCCAGCTCAAAAGCTTTTTGAGAGGATTCCGCGTTGAGCACCGGAGGTGGAAGCGCAAGCACGGGCGAAACCATCCGATGGTTACGCGATTCCGAAGAGCCCTGGACGCGGTACAGAACGATGGTTGATTTGCTCGGGATGCCGGAGGAGGCCAGCGATGTCCGAGCCGCTCGGGTCGAGATGTTGGACCATCCGAAGCTACGGGAAATCCTTGCACAATTCGCCCGCTGGGGGGAATTGCCTTTGAAGAGGCACAACGACGCAGGTCATCCCCTCACCACATTGAGCGTGCTGGCGGATTTTGGCGTGAAGCTGGGTGATTCCTGCGTGGACAAGTGGATGGGAAAAGTTCTTGCCCACCAATCGGAAGAAGGATCGTTCCAGACATTGCTCAACATTCCCAGGGCATTCGGTGGGAGCGGCGAGGATCGGTGGACATGGATATCTTGCGATGCACCCACGCTTCTCTATGTCTTGCTATCCATGGGATTGGGCGGGGATTCTCGCGTGCAGAAAGCCCTTTCCTCCCTTGTGGATGGTGGAGGCGAGAACGGTTGGGGTTGCAAGGCTTCCTTTGACCTGGGGAAATTCAAGGGTCCAGGAAAGCGCAGCGATCCTTGTCCCATCGCCAACGTCCTCGCACTGAAGGCCCTTTCCGTCGTTCCAAGCATGCTTGGTAGCGAAGCAGCACGACGTGGCACGGAGATGCTGCTTGGGCACTGGGCGCTGCGCGGTGAGAAAAAGTTCTTCTTGTTTGGCATCGGAACGGATTTTTCGAAGATCAAGTATCCTTTCGTGTGGTACGATATCTTGCACGTCATGGATGTTTTGAGCCGATTTCCCTGGGTTCACGAAGACCCACGTTTCCAGGAAATGCTCACGGTGCTTACCGGGCAGTCAAGCGCGAGCAACAGGTACACTGCCGCATCGATGTACCGTGCATGGAAAACCTGGTCATTTGCGGACAAGAAACTCCCGTCTCCCTGGCTAACCTTCCTCGTGCTGCGCATCAAAAAGCGTGTGGGTGTGCTCGGGGAGGATTTTTCCTGGTAGGGTTTGTTTCGACCACCAGATCGATTCCCCGTTGCAGCAAACCCAGTTGCACGGTTTCGCCCTTTGGGAGCGCCGCAGCCCACTGCG
>DAOPKN010000166.1:0-2729 GCA_035391225.1 Thermotogota bacterium | reverse complement strand
TGAAAAAGAACTCCGCAACCGTCCGGTCCAGGAAAAGTTCGAGCGTGCGAATGGGTTCTTCGAGTGCGAAGCGGTCGTGGAACTCCAACGAACCGTCCCGGAATTCGCTGAGCTCCAGGTAATTGTCGGAGGCTTCCACGCTGAAGCGATTCTCCTCTCCGGTGAAAAGCATTTGGAAACCCGGGGCGGGAGGCTCCCAGCTTAGCGCGAAACGGTTCTCCAGGCTGGAAATGTCCACCTCTTTTGCCTCTTGGGCTTTTCCCGAAGAGAAATCCCAGGGCAGCATCAGCGTGCGGATCTCGGACACGGGATGCTGGAGGAGTTGGTTCGCGTGTAGCGTGAGCTCACGTGGCAAGCTCAGGATGCCCGTCCATCCCTCGCTGGCGGTGAAGCTTGGCCGTTCGGGGTTGTGCAACCACCCCATGGCGATGCGTCGGGAGCCGGTTCCAGAAAAAGTCTGGGAGGCGTACAGGTCGCGGGCAATGTCGAGCTCTTCCACTTGGAGCGGTTGGAAGGCATCTTTCTCGAAATGTCCCAGCACGTAGTAATTCTTGCGTTGCCCCTCGGTGAGGAAACCCGCGGAGAAGAAGAGCACCCAAAGATCTCCCAACGGGAAGAAATCAGGGCACTCCAGTACCGGTCCGAATTGGCTGGGGTCAGCCGTAAACAGCACACCACGGTACTTCCACTCCCCGAAATCCTCTGATCCGTAGAGCAGGATCTTTCCCACCTGGTTTTCCCCCGATCCCACCACGCAACGGTACGTTCCACGGGGTGTTTTCCAGGCCTTTGGGTCACGAAAGTCATGGAAACCCTCCCGGGGCGGAGTGGGAATCACGGGGTTTTCGGGATGTGCCTGGAAATGGATGCCATCGTCGCTAAAAGCCACGCATTGTTGCTCCTTGAAACGCTGTGGAAAAAAAACGGGGTCGAAGCGCTGGGTGTAGAGAAGGAACAGCTTTTCTCCCACCTGTACCGCAGAACCGGAGAACATTCCGCTCATGTCGTTGTGGTGCCCGGTTTTTTCGGGGTTCAGCGCAATGGGAAGGTATTTCCAGTGGAACAGGTCATCGCTCGCGGCGTGCCCCCAGTGCATGGGGCCCCACACCGGAGCCCGGGGGTTGAACTGGTAGAAAAGGTGGTACTGGCCCCGGTAGAAAATGAGCCCGTTGGGATCATTCAGCCATCCTGTTGGAGGAGAAAAGTGGTATCCCGGTCGAAGTGATTTTTCCATGTGCACCCCACCCCTACTTGATGCCACTGCTTTTCACGCTGTTCACGAAGTGCCTTTGCAGGATCACGAAGAGTACCAGCACTGGCACGGTCATCATGCTGGCAAAGGCCATGATGTCTCCCCAGTCGCGGGGGTACTGCCCGAAGAACTGCTGCATGGCAACCGGAAGCGGGCGGAACTCTTCGCCACGCGTGACCATGAGCGGCCACAGGAAAAAGCCCCACTGCATCAGGAAATGCAGGATGGCTACGCTGGATAAGATGGGCTTGGAGAGGGGCAAAGCCACCTTCCAGTAAATGCCGAACCAGCTTGCGCCATCGATGAGGGCTGCTTCTTCCAGCGCCTTGGGAAACTGGATGAAGAACTGGTAGAACAGGAAGATGTAGAACGGGTTGGCGATGAACGGAATGATCTGCACGTGGTAGGAATCCAGCCATCCCAGGGCGTTTGTCAGCCACAACAAGGGGATGGCGATGGCCTCGAAGGGTATGATCATCAGCGCCACGATGGTGCCCACCAGTAGCGACCTGCCCTTGAACGAGAAGCGCGCTAGCCCGAACGCCAGCATGCTGTTCACGAGAAGACCCGCGAGCACGGTGCACGAAACGATGAACACCGAGTTGAATAGGAAACGCCCGAAGTTCATGCGCCCGATCACGCCCTTGTTTTCCGTGCGTTCCGGGTCTTCGGCGTTTGGGTCACCGATGTAGTTCTTGAGCGAAACGGTCGTGGGCACGAACGCCATCAGCGAGCCCATCTTGTGCACGATGTCGGTTTCGTCGGGGTTCAGCGAGGTGGTGATCATGTACACCAAGGGGAAGAGGAAGAAGACCACCAGCAAGCTCAGCAGGAAGTACACCACGATCTTTTCGACCAGCAGTACCCGTTTGAGGCTTCTTTGGCGTGCCACGTTCACACCTCCCTTTGCTCGCGCAAGATGAGTCGCTGCACGATGGAAATCAATAGCACGATCAGGAAGAAGACCACGGTGATCGCGGAGGCGTAGCCCACCCGTTGCTTGGTGAATCCCGAGTTGTACAAGTGGAGGATGACGGTGTAGGTGGTATTGCTTGGCCCCCCGTTGGTCATGATCTTGATCTGGTCAAACAGCCGCAGTGCCAGGATGGTGGTGGAAATCAACACGAACGCCGTGGTATTGCGCAGTTGGGGGAGCGTGATGTTCCAGAACTGCCGCCACTTGTTTGCCCCGTCGATGGTGGCTGCCTCGTAGAGCATCTTGGGGATTTCCTGCAATCCCGCGAGGAAGATGAGCATCTGGAAACCCGCACCTTGCCAAATGGACATCAGCATGATGGCGGGGAACGCCCAGCTGGAGTTCTTGAGGAAGTCCACCGTTTCCCAGTTGCCAAAGGTGATTGCCTGCATGAAGTTGTTGATCAGCCCTTGGGGGTTGTACATGAACGACCACACCACGGAGACCACGACCATGGTGGTGACCGTGGGCATGAAGTAGGCGGTGCGGAACACGACCACG
>DAOPKN010000165.1:0-2761 GCA_035391225.1 Thermotogota bacterium | reverse complement strand
GGGTACGCCGCACCCCAGTGCGGCTTCTTTTGCACTTGGTTCTCAAACCCTTTGCCGCAGTGGGCTGCGGCGTTCCCATTAGGTTCGCTCAGTCCCCGGGGAAATCGGGGAACGACACGGCAAGAACGCAGTTCTGCACCACCTCGATGCCGTTGTCGCGTGCCAGTTGAAGCAACTCCTCGCTCACCGTTCCCGGCTGCAGCCAGACGCGCGTTATTCCCAGTTCCACGCACTGCTCCAATACGCCTTTCCCGATGCTGGGGTTCACCACGAAATCCACCACGTCCGGAACCTCCGGTAGCGATGCCAGGTCGGGGAAGAAACGGTTATTCTCCCCCTCCTCGCCAAAAGGCAACGCCCCGGAATAGCGTGGGTTCACGGCATACACGTCGTACTTCTTGCTTTGCAACTTGCGGTAAATACGCGAAGAGAACCGTTCCGGGTCGGGGGTCACTCCCACCACCGCCCACGTTCTTTTTTCCAGGAATTCCTTCTCAGCCATTCCATTCACTCCCTTCGAAGTTTCCCTTCCTGACGGCAAAAAAAGCACCGTTGTTCACATTTTCGAAAAAAACAAACTGCTATAATAGACTAAGGGTCATCGCACCCAAAAAAACGGGAGGTTGAAAAAAATGAAGAAAAGCACGACGAGGTTTTTCCTTCTGGTCTTGATGTTGATTCCGTTGCTTTCCGTCGCAGCAACCGGCTTTTTCGCCGACATCGACGCCAGTCCCTACGGCTACGCCATCGAGGGACTGTGCGAAATGGGGGTCTTCGTCCCCGAGGAAGGCATCAAGTTTTTCCCCGCCCAACCCCTAACACGGGAAGAAGCCGCGAAGTGGATCGTCCGCGCGTTCGCACTCCCGGAAATCACTCCCCTTGACGTGGATACCGACAAGGAGAAGAAACTCACCTACTCCAGCGGGCTGGGAGTTATCGACGAGAGCTTCACCATCCCTTCGTTCGGGGACACAGCGGGCACACAGAACGAGGCGTACGTGGAAGCCCTTGTCAACACCCGCATCCTGGAATTTGGCGGGAACTTTGACGCACGCGCTGCAATTTCCGGCGCGGAATTTTCCAATTGGCTCGCCGACGCCGTCTTCGGTGTGGAAAACGAAACAGAGGCAGCCATTCTGCTCGAAACCCTCGACGCCTACCCCGAGGAACTACTTGCCCTGGAAACCGCCATCTCGCGCGAACAGGCAGCCGCACTTCTGTACAGCGTGGTGGGCGACCCCCGCTTCAAAACCATCACCATCCTGGTCACCGCCGACATCCACGGCCACATCATGCCCTACTTGCCCGGTGGCGCCAGTCAAGAAATCGGTGGCATGGCGAAGATGGTGGACTTCGTGAAAGAAATGCGCGCCGCACAGCCCAACCTGATGCTGCTGGACATCGGCGACGCTCCCTACAACACCAACGTGGCGAACCTGTTCGAAGGCGAACCCGTGATGGTGCTGATGAACATGATGGGTTACGACGCCATGGTGCTGGGCAACCACGACTTCGACTACCCCTTCACCGTGATGGAACGCAACGCGGGAATGGCAAACTTCCCCTTCCTGTCCGCAAACACCTTCCACAACGGCGAGTACCCCGGTTTCCTGCATCCCTACATCGTGAAGGAGATCGACGGCATTACGTTCGCGGTCATCGGGGTTACGGATGACGAAAGCGCCTGGTACACCCATCCCCGCAACGTGGTGGGCATCACCTTCGAAGACCACTTCGACGCCGCGCGCCGCGTGATGGAAATGGAAGAAGTGAAGAACGCCGACGTGGTGATGGCACTGGCGCACCTGCACGGCGACAACTACAACCTGTCCAAGCAAGTGGAAGGCTTCGACTTCGTGTTCGGCGGAGGCAACGACGTGGTGGCGTTCCCGATGGCCATCAACGACAGCTACCTGGTTTCCGCGGGCAAGCACGCTGAAATGGTGGGCGACCTCACGCTCAACTTCTTCGAAGACGAACTCATCGGCTTCACCTTCGCAAACGTGTTCCTGCACCGCGACTTCCCGCAAGACCCATCTGCGAAGGTAGTTGTGGACAAGTACCTGTCCGACATGGACGAAAAGCTTTTCGAAGTGGTTGCACAAACCGAGGTGGACCTGGACGGGGAACGCTCCACGGTGCGCCTGAAAGAATCCAACCTGGCAAACATCATCGCCGACAGCCTGCGCTACCTGACCGGGGCAGACTTTGCCATCCAAAACGGTGGTGGCGTGCGCGCCAGCATCCCCGCGGGTGACATCTCCATCAAGGACATCTTCACCGTGCTGCCCTTCGACAACATCGTTGTAGTTGTGGAAGCCACCGGCCAGACCATCTGGGACGCCCTGGAACACGGTGTGTCGTGGTACCCCGGCGCCGCGGGAGGATTCCTGCAAGTGTCCGGGCTAACCTACACCTTCGACGCCGCCAAGGAACCGGGCAGCCGGATCGTGGAAGTCCTGGTAGACGGGAAGCCCATCGACCTGGAAAAGACCTACACCCTGGCCGCCAACGACTTCCTGACCGGTGGAGGAGACCTGTACCTGATGCTCGCCGAATGCAAGGAAGTGGTACGCACGAAGAACTACCTACGCGAAGCATTCCTCCAATACCTCGAAGAAGTGGGCACCATCGCCCCCGAACTCGAAGGCCGCATCACCATTCTCAACGAAGCACAACAATAGTCCCAGTAGGAACAACAAAAAAGGGAGCGGAACCTCGCTCCCTTTTTTACTGGGACCGCCGCACCCCAGTGCGGCTC
>DAOPKN010000164.1:0-2798 GCA_035391225.1 Thermotogota bacterium | reverse complement strand
AAAAACTCCCGCTGGGCCAATCCCTGAACGTGCGGGTTACCGAGTACGGTATGCGCTCGCTTACCGGTGAGGTTGTAGGGTAGCTTTACGCCAGTTCCACGTCCAGTTCCATTGCCACCATTTTGGAAGGGCCTTGGGAGGACAGGTCGTCGGAACTCACTCCGATGAAGTCTTCGCCGAACATCTTGTACAGGTGCGACGAAACGTTCAACCCGGGAAGCCGTCCCTGGAAATCCTTGCCATCGAAAAGCAAAGCGGTTTGCACGGGGCACGCGAAATGGCCGTCTGCTGTGTAGTCACCGCCCATGGCGATCCAAGCAAAGACCGCGGGCCTTCCCCCAAGAAGCTGCTGCATGGTTTTTTCGCCGGATGCAAAGGAGAGGTGCGGGCATTTCAACCCGGGAACCTCGTCGTATTCGCCCCCCGCGCTTCCGGTTTCCGGAAGGCCGTAGGTGGCGGCCCGTTTCTTGTCGGTGTAGGGGGCTTGCAGGATGCCTTTCTGGATCAGGGGGTAGCGCAGGTCCTTGTTGACCACTCCCTCGAAGTCGAAGAAACTCCCTGCGAACCCGTCCAGTGGGTTCCGGCTCTGGAAAAGGGTCAGCTTTTCGCTGAACAGTTTTTCCCCGCGCTTTCCGGAGAAAAGGGAAGCCCCCGAACCAAAGGACAACCCGTTGAGTTCCCAAGCGAATTTTTCCTGCAACGTTTGGTCAAATCCCAGGAACACCACGGGCCATTTCCCCGGTTCGATTTGCGCAGGTTTCTCGTAGGCCTGGACGAGTCGCAGGATTTCCTCGAGCATGGAATCCGGGTCCCACTTCTTGGGTTCCACGGTGTAAAACGCATCGAAGATATTCTTGGATTTCTTGTCCTTGATGACCAGCCCAATTTCCAGGAAGGAGACCTCGGAGAGCAAGTCCAGCGAGAGCGAATTTTGCAGGCTCACCGTTTTGCGCCCTCGGCTGATTTTCTGGGAAAAGGAAAAACCCGGCACCGCTTTTGCAATTTTTTGCAGGAAACCTTCTACTTCGGGCAACCAGTCTTTTTCCTCCGGCATTTCCACGTCTACCTGGCGATGGTCTTGGAGGTCTTTGGATGGAGCGTAGGGATAGGGGATGTGCAGCTGAAGGCTGGCCTGTGCCTGCTCTTTCAACTTGGCCTCGTCGAGGTCGCCGAGGCTTCCCGCGATGCCGATGCTTTCCCCATCTATCAACCGAAGGGCGTTGCGGGTGATGTCCTTGGTTCGGATAGCATCCACACGTGTTTGTTCCACCTGTATGGAGATTTCTTCGACTTTTTCACGGTAGATTTCTTGGATCATGCGTTTCCCTCCTAACGAACATCGAGTTTTTTGACACGCACGTAAGGCCCGCCGAACCCAACGGGCAGAGGGCCTTGCTCCATTTTTCCACATCCGCCCATCACGAAAGACAGTAGCTCCACGCGGTTGGAAAGCCCGTCAATCTGGTGCAGTGTCTCGAAAACGTTCCCCGTGACCACGGAGATCTTTACGGGTTCGGCGATCGTTCCCTTTCGAATGCGGAAAGCGAGGGAAGGGGCGATCGTGAACGTGGACATTCCAGAACCGTGGTTGATGGTTTCCACCAGGATACCCTCTTCCATTTCGGAGACAAGCTCGAAAAGCGTCTTGTTCCCCTCCTTGATGTACGTGGTGGTCATGCGAACCAGAGGCTCAAATTCGAAGTTGAGGGCCCGGGCATTACCCGTGAGGGGTTCCTCCAGTTCGGAAGCGGTGTAGGCACTGTGCAGCCGGCCGGAAAGCACGCCGTTTTTCACCAGGTAGGTTTCCCGGGCAGCGGTGCCGTCTTCGTCGAACGGCGTGTAACCGCTTCCCAGAAGGTTGCCGTCGTCCACGATGGAGAGCATGTCCACACCCACGGGTGTGCCAATTTTCCAGGCTTGTTTCATCGTTTCGTCGCCCAGCATCATGTCGGCTTCGCTTTTGTGCCCGAAACTCTCGTGGGCAAACACGCCCGCAGCCTCCGGGGATAGGATCACCGGGTAGGGTCCGGGTTCAACCGGTTCGGCATGGAGCAAGAAGTTGATGGCCTTTTCCACGCGGAAGCGGATCTTTTCATCCAGCCCACCCAGTTCGGAGAAGCGGTTGGCCCCGCGGTCGAAGCGCTCCTTGAAGGTTTCTCCCTCGTGCGCCAGTTGGAATCCCAGGCGGAAACCGGTGCGTTGGAAATCAAAGCTGAGTTGCGCTCCCTTGCTGGAGGAAAACTCTTTGACCTTGCGCTGGTCGATGTAATGGGCGGTCCACATCTTGATTTTGGGCTCTTCCTCCACCAGGTAGGTGTACCCCATGAGTAGGTCTTTCTTGCGTTCGATGGGAATGAGCGAAACGTCTTCCCCTTCCTTGAAGCGAATGAAATCCCCACGGTTGACCTCGAACTTTTGCACAACGGGATGCTCGAGGATGGCGGGATCGGGTGTGGCCATGGAGGCCAGGCGGTTCAGCTGGTTCTGGACCTGCCCAAGGTCGGTGGTGGAAGCGTAGTACCAGCGCTTGCCATCGAAAACGCGAACGAAGGCCGCTCGGGTCTTTCGTTCGTTCATCTGTTCCAGTTTTCCAAGGGTGATTTGGATTCGTGTTTCGAAAAGGGTTTCAATGCGGACATCCGAGTAGAGTCCCGCGGGAAATTGATACATAACATCCCTCCCAGTCAAGCTGTTTTTCTTTCGCTTCCATGGTACCGCCTGGCTTGCACCCCGTGTCAAGGGGGTAGGTGGGAAGGACTGCGGCTATAATTGAATTGTAACTGCAGTGCTTCCCACCT
>DAOPKN010000163.1:0-2868 GCA_035391225.1 Thermotogota bacterium | reverse complement strand
CGAAAACATGAAACCGGAATCCATCCAAAACGATGCGATTCCGGTTTTTTTTTGGTGCCGTGCTACTTTCTCCGCTGGAATGGGTACGCCAATCCATTTGCCTAAGGTAGGGTTACATTTTTGGGATTTTTCGTGGTACAATGGAATGGGAATCGCATTCTCATCTTGGAGGGGTTGGGTTGCAAAGGCTTTTCCTGGGAATAGCTGCTGGCTTTGGGCTCAGCGCCGTGTTCGCTTTCCTTTTCTTTCGGTTATGCCTTCCCCCGGGGGTGAACCTTTCCGGCGAATGGCATGTTCCCGGAGTGGAACAACCCCTTTCCTTCGATGAGCTACACTCTCGTTTCGATGGCCAAACGCTCGCGTTTTCCTTTTCCTCTTCCTTGCCGGAGGGTGGTTCCGAGGAATTGCTCCTGTTCCTCTCCCGCCCCTTGGATTTCACCGTGTACCTCGACGGGCAACCCCTTACCGCGCAACTCTTTTCCAACGCTTTTTCGGTCAACCTGACAACCTCTTTCGTCACCATTTCCCTTCCCCAAAACGCGGGGGCCCAGCGGAACGATCTTGTGATCCATTTCCAGGGTTTGCTCCCCTACCACCGGAACTTCATGAAACTGGTGTTGGCCTCGCAAAACGAGGTGCTCCTGTACCAGCAACGCTTACGCTTCGTGAACGCCGATTTTTCCCGCTACGCTGTGGGGGCCATCTTGTTGTTGGGGTTCATCTTGCTCGGGCTCTCGAAAAACCTGGAAGGCCAGCGGCGAACGGGATACCGTCGCATCGGCTTGGCGATGTTTTTCTATGCCGGGGTGTTGTTGTTCACCTTGGTTTCGTTTGACCCGAGGGAATTCCCCGGGGGCTTCGTTTTTTACCTGGGTTCCACCACGGCGATCGTGCTGCTGTCCAAGGGCATGGGAGCCTGGCTTTCTCCCACCCCCTCCTTCGCGGCGAAGTGGTGGTGGTTGCTTCCCCTATTCTCCTTCCTACTCCTGGTTCCCGGCTGGTACAGTCCTTTCTTGCTGGTTCTGTTCAACCTCCTGGTTCTTTTCCAGTTCGTGGTCCTCATACTGGTTTCCTACCGTTCCCGGAGCATCTCCCCGGTGATCCTTTCCTTCGTCTTGGGGTGCCTCGTGTACCAGGCGGGTTTCTATTCCATCCTGGTTTCCCGGTTTCCCCTTCTTCCCATCATCCGGGACCATGCCATTTTCGTGTTGGTGTTCACGTTGGGGTACAAGGTGGTCCGCGACTACGTGGAACTGTTCCGTTCCGAAAAGGAGCAACGCAAGGAGCTCCAACAAGCCAACCTGCAACTGGAATTCACCCACGCGGAACTGGAGGAAGCGTATGGCCAGCAAGAACTAACGCTTTCCCGTCTCCAACGGCTTGTGCAACTTTCGGGTCGCATGGCTTCCTCCTCCGTGCAAGACACCCGCACCTTCCTGTTTGACATACTGGAAATGACGCGCGAATTGCTTCCGGAGAGCGATTGCTACATGGTGTACTTCAAGGAAGACACCCAGTGGGTCCCCCTGTTCCTGGACTGCACCACGCGGCAGCTCAACCAGGCATTCTCCGACTTCTCGATTCAAGAAAGTGAAGGCGTTTACCTTCTGGAACACTCCCCTGGTTCGCTTTCCGAGACCCACCACTTGTTGCAGCAAAAGCTCCCCGTGCCCCTCCCCGCGCTGCAACGTTTTTTCATCCGCGAGCTCAACGTGCGAAACAAGACCACCGGGGCGTTGCTCCTGGGAAACCAGTCCGCAACGAACGTTGCCCCTCCCCCCAAGACGCTGGAAGTGCTTCGCGGGTTGGGAAGCATGGCCTCCTCCTTCTTCGCCTTCCAGCAGGCCTCCCAGATGCAGGAGAACTTCCAAACCGAGATTATCCGTGCCATCGTTCGTATCCTGGAACTCCACGACACGTACACCCGCGGGCATTCGGAGCACGTGGCGAACCTTTCCCGGGAAATTGCCAAGCACATGGATTTTTCCTCCGAAGAAGTGAAACGCATCTACTGGGTGGGATTGGTGCACGACATTGGCAAGATCCTGGTTCCAGACCCCATCCTGAACAAGCCCGCCCGGCTCACCGAGGAAGAATTTTCGCGGATCAAGATGCACACCGTTTGGGGATACGAGGTCCTTCGCGAATCGGAGCACATCGGGGACATGGCGCTGGGGGTGAAATACCACCACGAACGTTTCGACGGCAAGGGGTACCCCGATGGACTATCGGGGGAAACCATTCCACTGGTTGCCCGTATTATCGCTGTTGCCGATACCTGGGATGCCATGGTTCGGGACCGGGCGTACCGCAAGGCCCTTTCCCCTTCCGCTGCCCGGGAAGAATTGGAAAAGAACAAGGGGAGCCAGTTCGATCCCCGTATCGTGGAAGTGTTTGTTAAGGTTTTGGGCGAGCAAGCCGAGGAGAGGGCTTCTTACCCAGGAACTTAACGTTGGGAGACAAACCACGTTCCCCCCCCTTCGTACACGAACACGAAGTCGATCCAGATGTTCCAGGCGGTTTGCCCCCAGTCATCGCGCAACCAAAAACCTTCCGTAACATTGTAAAAGCTTATGCGATCCTGCCGGGTGAAACCATGGGTGGTGTTGGAGCTTTCCGGTTCCACGTTGCGCACGAAACCGTTGTTCATGTACATGTACAGCATTTGTTCCGAATCGTTGATCACGCGCACGAAGTAGGTTTTGGGTGTAGGCCCCAAGCGCATGGAGCACATCGTTGCGGACAAGAAGATCGAAATTCCCACCAAGCAAAGCACGATAAGCACGAACCGACCGGATTTTTTCATCGCCACTCCTCCCCTGTTGTCCCTTCCCAACAATGCAATCATATCACATCCACGTTTCCATT
>DAOPKN010000162.1:0-2934 GCA_035391225.1 Thermotogota bacterium | reverse complement strand
CTGGACATCCGGGATTTCGACGGTGTGTGCCGTTTCGTTCGCGAAGTGCGGCCGGATGGCGTGATCAACTGTTCCGCGTACAACAACGTGGATCGAGCTGAGTCAGACTGGGAGAATGCTTTTGCGGTGAATGCCTTGGGACCCAAGTACCTGGCCATCGCTTGCGAGCAGCTGGGAATCCCACTCATGCATTTCAGCACCGATTACGTTTTCGATGGGGCCAAGAAGACGGGGTATCAGGTATGGGATGCGATCCACCCGCTTTCGGAGTACGGGAAGAGTAAGGCTTTCGGTGAGGGGCAGGTCAAGGAGCTGTGCAGCCGATTTTTCCTGGTTCGCACCAGCCGGGTTTTCGGCCCGGGGAATGCCAATTTCTTGCAGCGCGCGTTGGGTTGGGCAAAAGAGAAAACGGAACTGGCCTTTTCGCAAGATGGGATTGCCAGCCCTTCGTACACGGGGGACATGGCCAGGGTGCTGGTGTGGTTGTGGAAAACGGGGTGCTATGGAACCTACCACCTGTGTAATTCCGGAAGTTGCTCCCGCTTCGAGTGGATGGAATATGCGCTGGGGCTGGTGGGATGGAACGGCACGCTCGTGGCTGCCCAAAGCTCGGATTTTTCGCCCGCGGCGGCGCGCCCAGCTTTTTCCATCTTGGATTGCTACCCCCTTGCCTCCATGGGAGCTCCACAAATGCCCCACTGGAAGGATGCAACGCTACGTTACTTGGAAAGAATCCACGCGATGTGATCAGCCTTTTTCCACACTGAGGTTCTTCTTCTCGGATTAAATCTTCATCTTGGACAGCAACCGGTCCAGGTACTTGGATTTCATCTGCTTGGAAGCCATGATTTGCTTCACGGGGGGCAGCTTTAAGATCACCCCGAGGATCGCAGCCATTACGCGGTGGTTCCACAGCGCGTGGTTGTCGAAGATCAGGTTTTGGAGCATGCCTTTCTCGATGGCCATCAGCACGGTGCGATGTGCGGAATTCACCGGGGTGATCACGCGTTGGTCCCTTGGTTTGAGATGCAACAGCTTTTGCGGGCAGTTGTTCACACACACCCCGCACCCCAAGCACACGCTTTCGTCGATCTTTACGATCTTGCGGTTCTTGTTCTTCGGGTCGTTTGCCGATACCAGCGACAACGCTCCCACCGGGCACACGCTCACGCACTTGCCGCAGCCGGTACAACCTTCGTCTACCTCGGGAAGGTAGTTGGTGGTGGCCACGGGTTGCAGGAAACCGAACTTGCGTGCGGCGGTGAGCGCTTCGCAGCAGCAGCCGCAGCAGTTGCAGATGAACGTGACGTTTTGTCGTACGTTTTCACCGAATTGCACGAGGTTGTGTTCGTAGGCCAGGTGCAGCAAGTCGATGCATTCCTCGGAGTCGATGCGCCGCGCGAAGCCGTGGTTGATCAGCGAGTTCGCCGTGTTGTTGAATGTCATGCAGATGTCCATGGGTGCATCGCAAGCCATGCCCAGGTGTTGCTTCTTGTGCCGGCAGTAGCACATCCCCACCCCGATGTGGCTGGCGCTTTTCATGATGTGGCTCGCGCGCTCGAAATCCAGCACCTGCAGCGTGTTGTCCACCGGAAGCACGGGCTCTTGCACGAAAACCCTTCCCACGCTGGTTTCGGTTTCCAGCATCAGGCTTCGGATGAAATCTTCTTCCACCGTGATGTACTGGTAGTACAGCTCCGCAAGCAACTTCTGGTCCACGTCCCCGCGCAGGCGCATCAGCGAAAACTCGATGAACCCCGCCATGGGAGGGGGTAGGATGTAACGTTGCTTTCCATCTTGCTCCGTGTCTAAAAGAATGGCCTTGTCTGCCAGGGTATCCAAGATCTTCTCCGTTTCCGAAAGCGGGAGTTTCCAGAGCTTACTCGCCATTTCGGGTGTAAACGGCTTGATGGGAAGCAGCGAAACCAGCTCGGCTTCGCGCTCGGTGAACAGGATTTGCAAGATCTGGTGCAGCAACTCCGAGGGAGGAGCCCCCTGCGGGAAGCGGTTCAGACGTTGTTCCAGGCTTTCGTAGCTTTTCTTCAGCGTATGGTGTGCCATTTTTTTCCTCCAGTAGGCCGGGTGTGGTTTCTATTGATTATAGCACGCTTGGTATTCCCGAACGCAGAAAGAGCTTTGGGAAAGGAACTTCAGTGGGTATGTGCCATGTATCGCCAATTTTGGGTTGGTAAACCATTGCAGGTGGAAAAATCCAAATCCGAGTTGTCTGCAAAAAAAGGCCCCCTTTATGACAAAATTTTCCGAAATCCGCAAAATGAATGAGACGTATTGCTGGTTTTCCCCGTTTTTATTTGATAAAATATAAGGATTGCTTCCATTTCGTCTTGGAATTTTCTTCTACTTTTTGAAAAGGGGGAATTTGCATGAATTCCGATTGGATGCTCATTGGATTCGTGGGGACCACCAAGTATTACGAAGGAAGGTACTTTTTCGGGCAGAAGAACCGGGAAGGGAGATTTGGTTCGCTCATTTTCGGAGAGTTCCTTTTTGAGGAATGGGGAGAAGGCTCTGTTGTATTGGCATTCACACCCGAATCGTACGATATGCACTTCCAGACCTTGAAAGAGATCTTTGATCCTCTCCCGGGGTTGCGCTTTGATTGGCTTGTTTACACCCCAGATGACCTCCCCAAGCTTTTCGAGGATATCTTTCGGATCCTCGAAAAACAAGGGCCCAAAAGGCTTTTTTTCGACATCACTTTTGCCTACCGAAGTGTTCCGTTTTGCATTTTCCCGGAAATTGTTTTTGTGAAAAGGCACTTGCCTTCCATTTCCGACTTGGAGGTTTTTTACGCCCGGCAGTTGGAACCAAGCGGTGACCCAAGAATGAATTCCTACCGTTTTGAGGCACTTACCAGCCCCATTGAAATCCTCGATTGGGACAACGCTACCCGGGAATTCTTAGACCATGGGA
>DAOPKN010000161.1:0-2976 GCA_035391225.1 Thermotogota bacterium | reverse complement strand
CCCAGTTCAAAATTCTCTGATGTGGGTTTCCGTGCGGTGCGGACCTATTAAATTTGAAGAATATGAACGGAAAAAGCAGGGGAGATGAGTATGCAGGTGCCAAACGAAATTCACTTGAATGGCGAGTAGAAAAGGAGGATAAACATGAAAAGAAGGACAGTAATTTTCGTTCTGATGGTTGCATTTGCCTTTTCGGTGTTTGGAAGCGGTACAAGCAGCAACCCGGAAACAGCGGATGGATACGAAATGATACTGGTGAAGGGTGGAACATTCCAGATGGGAAACACGCGGAGGGACACCGAGGGAGACAATGACGAATTCCCGGTACACACGGTAGAGTTAACCTACGACTTTCTGATAGGGAAGTACGAGGTAACCAACGCAGAATTCGAGGAATTCCTGAACGAAGCCGGGGTGAGCAGGGACGGAAAATACAACGGGCACGAAATGATCGACATGGATAGCAGATATTGTGAATTTTCCTACCGCAACGGGAAATTTGAATACGAGAGTGGCAAAGGAAATTATCCTGTGATAGAAGTAACGTGGTGGGGAGGGATGGAATACTGTAACTGGAAAAGCCGGAAAGAAGGACTAATGGAAGCGTACAACAGCAGGGGGAATTTCACTGGCAAGATCACAGAAATTAAAGGGTACCGGTTACCGACTGAAGCAGAATGGGAATATGCTGCCCGTGGAGGACAGAAAAGCGGGAGTGATTTCAAGTACTCGGGAAGCGATGATCTGGGTAGTGTAGGTTGGTATAACAGGAACAGTGGAAACCATACAATCACCGTGGGGAAAAAGTCCCCGAATGAACTGGGAGTTTACGACATGAGCGGGAACGTGTGGGAATGGTGCCAAGACCGGTACGGGACCTACGGAAGAAGCAGTCAAACGAACCCGGAAGGTCCTGATTCCGGTTCCAGCCGGGTCTTTCGCGGTGGAAGCTGGAACAGCTCGGAGAATTACTGCCGCGTGACCGACCGCGGCAAAGGTAACATCAGTTACAGTAACACAATTTTGGGGCTGCGCCTTTCAAGAACGTATGGAGACACAAATAAAAACGGAACGTTAGTGATAGAGAACCCGAAAAATCTAAGTGTTTACGTGAACGAGAAACTCGCCGGAGAGGGAACAGAAGTCGAGCTGGAAGTAGAAGAGGGCCAGTACAAAATCGAGTGGAAAGAGGGTCCGAACACGATGGCAATGGAAACGGTAAAAGTGGAAAGGGGAATAACGATACGGGTAAGCGAAGGGGATTCCGGGACCGGGACAAGCGGGATGACAACAACCTATGGAAGAATTTCCCACGAAATGGTGAAAGTAGAAGCCGGTAGTTTTGAGATGGGAAACACCCGTGGAGACATCGAAGGAGAAGATGATGAAACAGTTCACCGAGTGACGTTGACCTACGACTACTGGATAGGGAAATACGAAGTGACATTTGAAGAGTACGATGCCTATTGTGAGGAGATGGGAAAAGCCAAGCCATGGGATAGAAGTAGCCGACGAGGCAATCAGCCGGTGGAAAACGTGAGTTGGTGGGACGCGATCGCGTACTGCAACTGGTTGAGTGAGCAAGAAGGGCTACCGGTTGCATATCGCTTGGAAGGAGAAAGGAGTGAAGGGAGCCTGCTGGATGCGACAGGAAACGTGACCAGCGACATCACGCAAGTGAAAGGATACCGGTTACCGACCGAAGCGGAATGGGAATACGCGGCGCGAGGAGGGCACAAGAGCGTAGAAGACTACAATTACGCGGGAAGTGACGACCTGAGAAACGTAGGATGGTACTGGCAAAATTCTGGGGACAAGTGGTTGGCGGGAGATGAAAGCACATGGATAGAAATGCTGGAAAAGGAAGATTTCAGCGTGCTATTTAACAATAACTGCCAAACGCACTCAGTAGGCCAAAAGGCTCCAAACGAGTTGGGAATATACGACATGAGCGGGAACGTGTGGGAATGGTGCCACGACTGGTACGGAAGCTATAGAAGCAGCAGCCAAACGAACCCAATCGGACCTGGGGTCGGCTCCAGCCGGATCATACGTGGCGGCAGTTTTGGGGAGGGGGCACGTTTCTGCCGTGTTTCATTTCGCTTCGTAGACGGCCCTGGCATCATGAACCTCACCCTGGGGTTCCGCGTTTGCAGGACGGGTGGGGAAGTCCCAACCCCGCCTCCATCCCAATCAATTTGCGATATAGTTTACGATGAATTTATCAGGGACAAAAAAGTGATCCAAACTTTTTTTGGTGATGATGGAAATCCATTCCTCGTAGCTCGGTATGAATACTTGGGAGAGGTTTTTCAAGTTGTGATCGACCGAGAAAACGGGATTGTGGTCTTTGCAGTCGAAACGGATAACGATCTTGATTATTCCTTTGAAGGAAGCACCTTGGGCATGGTTTTTGAAGATTGCGGCCTTTCAAATGAACTCTATTTAGAATTGGAAAAAGAGTTGGCATCGAATTTGTTTTTGGGGATGATTCCTTTTAATGGTCGGGTATTGTTTGTTATGGTTAATAACGAAGATGGTCTTAAGATGTTGTATTTGATGGAGTAATTTCAGTTTCCTGATACGCCCCAAAGCTGAGACCCAAAAAAGGGTTCTCCAAAGAATAAACCGGGTAAGCTGGGCCTGGCAGAATCGAAAACCATTGTCCTTTCAAAAACACCGAAGTGGAGCCAACCCCTCCACCCCCACTCATACCCACGCCTGTCCGACTGAAATGGTGGTGAGGGAAGGAAAGGGTTTTTGGTTCTCTTCCAATGGGGGACAACTGGGGTGCCGTTAGTTTCAACTGAGGAAGAGAGCAAAAAGCGGCAATGAGCTGGGGCGTTCCCGAGGTTCAAAACTGGGAAGAAACCTTTTCCCCGGAAACCGCGGGCTTGTTTGATCAAGCTGCGGAAAAAAGGCAAAATAGGCGGAGGTGATGGAGATGCAAGTACGAAAAAAGAGGGAAATAGCCAC
>DAOPKN010000160.1:0-2989 GCA_035391225.1 Thermotogota bacterium | reverse complement strand
GGACCGCGATATCCACATCTTCGCCCATCCCCGTCCCGTGAAAGCGGGGGAGCGAATCACCTTTTCGGTTTCCACACCTTTCCCCCACGTCTACTACTTCAACGTGTGGGAAGATGATTCGTTGCATTACGTGTTTCGCGAGGCATTGAGCGTTTCGTTCACCACTTCGCTCGCGGACCCCGGGGTTCCCTCGCGGGAGAAGATGGTTGTGATCGGCACGGATGGAGCATTCAACGAGGAGACGCTGGGAAGGGTCGAAAGCTGGGAAGACCTCGGGGAACTGCTGGAGAAACTTGGCCCGGAAACCTGGCAGGTGAATTTCGTGGAGTTTTCCATCCTTCCCTGAAAACGAACGCGTTGCCCACGCCTGCGGAAAACGGGTTTTTTTGCGGTATCTACATGCGAGGAGTTTCCTTGGAAAGGGTGAAATCGTGGGACACCGAAAACCAGTTCTCTTGCTTTGTCTACTGTTACTACTTGCTTGCTCGTTTCTCCTTGCCCAGGAGCCCGTGGTGGAAACGCATGCAACGGGCATCGGCGATATCATCGAGGGGAGGGTGGACGTTGCCCGGGAAAAGGCGCTGGAGGACGCGCTTCGCCGTGCCGTGGAGCAAGCTGCCGGTGCGCTTCTCTCTTCGAAAACCATGGTGGAAAACGGGATGGTTCTCCAGGATCGCATTTTCAAGAATGCCCGGGGTTTCGTGCAGTCGTTCCAGATCCTCTCCGAGGGGGTGGATGCCACCGGATACCTGTATTCCGTGGACGTGGTGGCGTTCGTGGTGCGCACCGGCCTGGAGCAATCGCTTCGCGAGGTGATCGCCCAAATGGGTGGCGTGCGTACGCTGGTTGTCCTCGAGGGTAACGAGGTGTTCCGCTCACGGCTGGTTTCCTCGCTGGTGGAATCGGGTATCGACGTTTTGGACCCGGAGGCCATGCAAGACCTGTTGGACCGCCAGAAGGTTGTACTTGCCGAACAGTCGCTGGAAAACGCGCAATCCGCCGGGTTGTGGTTTTTCAGCCGTTTCGTGTTGCGGGGAAGTGCCCGCGAAACCGAAGTGGGGCAAATCGAGGTCAGCGGGGTAAGCCTGGTCACCGCGGGAATTTCCTTTTCGGTGGACTTGCTGGACGTGACCCGTGGCCAGGTGGTGCAGAGCTTTTCCGGGGTAAAAAGCGGGAGCGGGGGGTCTGCGGCGATGGCGTTTTCCCGCGCACTGGACCAGGCGATGCAGGACGTGGAAGGTAAGGTTCCCCGTGCGATCCTAAATTTCCTCTCCGATTCTTCCCCGGTGCAGCTGGTTGCCCAAGACCTTCCGTCCATCCGGGAAATCTTGGACCAGGTGCCTGGCATCTCCGGGGTACAGCAAGGGGAAACAGTGGGAAACCAGGTGCGCTTCCACTTCCAGTACCGCGGAAAAATGGACACCCTGGCGAACCGGTTGCGCGAGTTTGGGCTCCAGGTGGAGGTCGTGGGGCAATCCTTCTTCTGCTCGCTCCGGATGGTGGAAATCCGTGTCGAAGGCGTTTCGTTCCAGGAGCTGTTGGCACTGCGCGAGCGCTGGGACGTGGAGATCCTCTTTTCTTCAGGGGTGGCACGCTTTTCCCTTCCGGGGGATGCCATGGAAATTGCGGTCCAGCTCGAGGGAATGGGCTTCGCGGTACAAGAACTGGGCGCCTCGAACGTGGTGGCAACCAAACGGTGAAAAAACTTCAATCCATACAGGGGGAATGAAAAATGAAAAACACGAGAAGGGGAATGTTTCTTTTTCTGGCACTGGTTTTCGCTGTTTCCGCGCTTTTTGGTTCGATGCAATGGCTGGGTACGGACCTTTCCAACTACCCGCTTGTGCAACTGCACTACCTTTCGGATAGCGGGCCTATCTCCACGTTGTGGGAAAATGGCGCACAACTGCCCTTCGTGCATGCGGAAGTTCCCTCCGGGCAAAAACAGCCGGTGGACCTGCTCTTCTTGCTCGACACCTCGCTTGCCATGAAACCCCGGATTTCGACGTTGCTGGATGGCATCGGGGAATTCTGTTCGCAACTGTCTGCAGGTGGGGTGAACCTTCGCCTGGGACTGGTAACGTTCGCGGAATCGGTGCGCAACGTGTTTTCCTTCACACCAGACCCGGAGGCGTTCGCTGCCTGGCTTCGCTCCACGCAGCTTTCCGGGGATGCCCTGGCTCCTTCCGCGGCGCTCGATGCACTGGTGCGCGGGCTTGCCATGGATTTTCGCCCCGGTTCGCGCAAGGTGTTCGTCCTGGTTTCCGATTCTTCGGTCCGGCAGGGTGTCCCCGGAAACGAGGAGGGGCTGCTTTCGCTTCCGCAGGTCGCCGTTGCGCTCGTGGACAGCGGGGTGCAGCTGTTCTGCGTAGGTGACCCACGGATTTCGGGGCTCTGCGTGCAGGCATCCGGGATGTTCCAAGATGTGGTCGCTCAACCCTTTGACAGTGTTTTGCAGAACCTTTCGAAGTACTTCACCTCCCAGTACGTGGTGCAATTCCGCGTGCCAGACCCTACCCCTGCAAGGCTGCACCGGATGACCCTCCAAGGTTCCGAGGAATTGCAGGGGGAGTTTCGTGCTCCGAACCGCGTGCAGGTGAGTGCGCGTACCCTACAGGCCACCGGCATGGGGATTGTCCCTGCCCGCTATCTTGGAACCGCACAGGGTTGGGTACTTGCCCGCGAGGCTGCCATCATCGACGCGCAGCGGTTGCTATTGGAAACAGCGATGGGTGTGAAACTAACCGCGATGTCCACGCTGGAAAACAGCATCCTGCTGGACCGACGGATCCAATCCGCGGTGAACGGGTGGATCAGCGGGGCGTTCATCGATGCGGAGAAGTTTGACCCCAACACCGGGATCTACCGGGCCACGCTCCACGTGGACCTGCTGGGCCAAGGAGGGCTCATCCAGTTCCTCGCCGACCTGGAGCAGTACCAACCCTCCATGGGATTCGAAATGGTGAACAATTTCGCCCTTTCCGCGCTT
>DAOPKN010000159.1:0-2990 GCA_035391225.1 Thermotogota bacterium | reverse complement strand
AAACCTTGAGTGGAAGCTATCCGCACGTGCTCCTGGATTATGCCGCCAAAGACGGGGAAACGCGCACGACCAGGGATAGCAACTATTCCGATGCCATACACTTGAACCGTTCGGGTTCGGAAATCATCAGCCACTGGATTTCGGATGCCATTCTTTCGAATCCGGACTAACCCTTTCCAAAATCCCCAGAAACTGGTATCATCGAAGGAAAAACATTTGCCGAATGGGGATGCTGCCAGTTGCGGAAAAATCCATTTCACAACCTGAAGAAACTCAGCGGAGGTGCCCAATCCATCGCGGTTGGGACGCTTGCTCTTTCCTTTTTTACGTTGATTTCCAAATTCCTGGGTTTCTTGCGGGAAATCGTGGTTGCGGCGAAGTTTGGGACTTCCTGGCGGATGGACGCCGTTATCATAGCCATGGAGCCCGCGGAAACGGTTGCGGGGATAGTGGCTGGAACCATTGGGACCATGATGATTCCTTTCTACCTGGAATTGAAACGTGAAGGCGATACCGAAAAACTCCGGACCTATGCATCGCAAGTACTGAAACTATCCGCCTTGGTCATGCTTCTCTTTGGGGTGATCCTTTTTGTCTTTCCCAACACCATGATTCACCTCTTTGCCCCAAGTTTTTCCGGGGAAGTCTTGGAATACGCGGCGCGAAAACTCAAGATCTTTTCCATTCTTCCCGTTATCCACGGTTTTGGAGCGATTTTCACTGCCATACTACGTTCCGAAAGAAAGTTCATCCAAATGGCTTCTTCCCAGCTGATTCTGAATGTTGTTGCTATTCCCGTGGTTTTTGTCCTTGCACCGGTCCTTGGAGAAACCGCCTTCGTGGTTGCCTGGGTTGGGGGTTACGGAGTCATGCACCTGGTTTTGGGTCTCGTATGCTTGCCAAGGCTTGAGAAAAAGCAGTTTTTTTCCCTCCAACCACTTTCCACGCAGTCGAAAAAAACCCTTTCCCACGCAATCCCCTTGATTGCAGGAAGAAGCTCAGGATTGATCAATCCCATCATAGATAAAGTTTTTGCCTCTTTTCTTCCCGCGGGAAGGGTTGCCGCTTTGCGGTATTCCCATGTTTTGTTAACCATGATCAATGGGTTACTCATTTCAAGTTTTTTAACTACCACCTTTACGGAAATTGGAGAAACCGTTGCAGAGAAAAACTTCTCCAAGTTGGAAAACCGGCTCAAAAAAACCGCCAATGATATGATAAATTTGGTTATCCCCATTACCTTTTGGGTTATCCTGATGGCTGAGCCACTCATCTCCTTTCTTTTCCAACGAGGATCATTCGACCAGCAATCCACAAGTCTGGTGAGTGCATCGTTGATTGGATACAGCATCATCATCCTAACTGCACCGATCGGTGGGCTCGTTGGAAACGTGTTGGTTTCCATGAAAGATTTGCGGTTTATCAACACGCTTGCCGTGGCTTCGATCGGCGCTAATGCCTTTTTCGACTGGATCCTCATGGCCCCATTCGGGCATGCAGGGATTGCCGGAAGCAGTGCCGTAGTGGGCTTGATCCACACCACGATCGGTTATTTCTGGCTGAAAAAAAAGTATAAACTCCCTTTCTTGCAGTGGAAGCCTTTCCTGGGGAAGCTCGCCGTGGGGGGTTCCCTTTTTTCCGTGCTGTTTCTTCTGAGGACTTTCCTGGGAGATGGTTTGTTGTGGATGGGAATGGCAAATGGGCTTTTTTTCCTTTTCTTTCTCTTCCTAAACAAAAAGATGATTCGAGCCCTTTCTTCAAAACTCTCCCAATTTCGAGGGAGGAAATAGGGAGAATGAATCCTTCAAGATTCTGTTTTATGAGAAAAATGGAAAGCCAAGGAGAAATGGTGTATAATTCATTCACTGTGTGAATGAAAAGGAGGCCACGATTTGGACATTCCTCTTTTCGACCTAACGCGTCAGTACAGTCAAGTTTCACACCAAGTCCTGCAAAGGATTGACCATGTCCTTTCCTCAGGTCGGGTTATCCTTGGCCCTGAAGTGGAAGAGCTGGAAACCTCTCTCGCCAAACTGGTTGGGGTGAAGCATGGAATTGGTGTGGCAAACGGCTCGGATGCATTATTCATTGCGTTGCAAGCCCTTGGCATTGGGCAAGGAGACCTTGTACTCACAACTGCTTATACTTTTTTTGCAACGGTCAGTGCCATCACGCGCAGTGGTGCATTCCCCGTTTTCGTGGATATCGATCCCGTTTCTTTCAACATGGACCTGGATCAAGTGGAGAACCTTCTTCGCACGCATCCCGAAAAGCACAAAATGCGTGCTATGATCCCGGTGCACCTCTTTGGCCAGACAATGGACCTGGAACGTTTGGAATCCATCAAAAGAGAATTCGGCTTGCGAATGGTCGAAGATTGTGCGCAATCCATCGGTTCCACCTGGGAGTTTTCCGATGGCACTCCGCGAAAAAGCGGAAGCGTGGGAGACCTGGCTACTTTCTCCTTCTTTCCCACGAAAAACCTGGGCGCTTACGGTGACGGGGGAATGATCGTGACCGATGATGACCAACTCGCGGATTTTTGCCGCACCTTCCGGGTGCACGGTTCCAGGAAGAAGTACGTGCACGAAAAGGTGGGAATCAATTCCAGGCTCGACGAGTTGCAGGCCGCCATTCTCAACGTCAAGCTGCCCTACCTTTCCGAATGGATCGAAAAGCGCAAGCAAGTTGCTGGCTGGTATGCCGAGGGGTTTTCCTCCGATCCCGTCCTAAAAGAGGAAGTGATTTTTCCCGAAGTGTTTCCCGGTAATCGCCACGTGTTCCACCAGTACGTGGTGCGGTTCAAAACCAGGAACCGGGATCAAGTCCGTGAGTTCCTAACCCAAAAAGGGATTGGGACATCTATCTACTACCCTGCACCCCTGAACAAGCAGGAGTGTTTCTTGGACTTGGGGCTTTCGGAGGTTTCTCTGCCGGAAACCGAGAAAGCATGTGAAACGACACTTGCGCTTCCGGTTTTTCCGGAAATG
>DAOPKN010000158.1:0-3058 GCA_035391225.1 Thermotogota bacterium | reverse complement strand
CCGTAGTTCCCCACGACCAGCAACCCCTTGTTGTCCATGGGTTGGTCGAACTGCAGCTGCGGAATAACCAAGTTGACCAACTTCTCCGCCATCTCCGAGGAGATCACGTAAGTCTGTACCAGCTGCTGCGCTGCGAGGGTTTCGTCAGCATCCAATAGCTGGACCACCGACTCAATTGGCTCGAATTGGATCAGCTCTTTGTATTTCATCGCATCACTCCTCCGGTTCTTTCGTTTCTCTTTTTAGGGAATGGTCTCAGGCTTTACTACCAGGAAATCTCGTACGGGATATCGCTTGTACTCCGGGTGATCGGGCGTGGCAAAAAGCAGGTACTCTCCGTCAATGGAGCCACTCCAAGCGGCAACAATCGTCTTTCTCCGGGAAAGCCCTTGCAGTAGCCGCAGTGGGTCTTGCTGGAGCGACACATCGAAGAGAACTTCGAGGTTGTCAAGGAGAACCGCACTGGTTGCGGATGCCCGTACGATCTCATCGAGGAGCCGGGGCAACTGCAACGCCCGCTGGCGCTCGGTGAGGTCGAGCATGCGCCGGGAGAGTTCCAGGTTGACGTTGATCAACGCGGAGCCCGTGCGTGCCTGAACTTGCTGAAGTGTGGTGGTTTTTCCGGAAGCCGCCGGAGCTACCAAAAAGACAAGACGATAGTACAGTGCTGCCGCCTGTTCCATTTCCATCAGGACACGATCCACAAGTGGTTCCGACATGTTCCATCTCCCATTTGGGGTTTTCCCACGAAAAAAGTGGGGAAGAACAAAATCAACCTACACTGCCCATTTGCCAAGTTCGGGAATCTTGGATGGTGTACACAGGTTCCTCCAGCGGGGGAAAACCCCCTTCCTTCCCGCACGAAGGGAATCGCAACATGCCAGATGCCATCCGGCTTCTGGATCCAGGGAACCCGAGAGTGGATGACCACCTCAAGCTCCTGTTGCTCGACCCGCGGGATGGATCCAGGAAACCACCAACCCGTTCATCGAGTAACATCGATGAACGCCGGGTAACATCCAATAGAATACAGAATAGCGGGGCATCTTGTCAAGTCACGGTTTCAGTGGCGGGGAAAAGCCATGCAAACAATAGGGAGAGGGACCCTGTAGCCCACCCCCCGTGGTTGCCCGGGTTTCCTGGGACCGCCGCACCCCAGTGCGGCTCTTTTCAAGCACAGACCTAATGAGCCGCAGTGGGCTGCGGCGGTCCCAAAGTTCGTAGGTCCCACCCCCCGTGGCTACCCGGGTTTCGCTGGGACCGCCGCACCCCAGTGCGGCTGTTTTCGAAACTCAGTGCTAACGTGTCAACACCGGTAGTTAACTGAAACAGCGGCGAAAATGAGGATAAGGATTGCAGCACGCTATTCCCGATTTTTCCTAAGCTAGCTTGTTTCAAACCACACTAAATGAAAGAGAACCTGTTTTTTCAAAGTTGGTGATTGCTTTGCCGCTGCGGGCAAACAAATCACTTTTGATTTGAAGGATCAGCACACTGCGCGACCAGTTGTGCTCGATGGTTTTTTGGACATAAAAAACAGCTTGTTCTACGGTGCTGCCTTTCTGGAAAATAGCAATGTTATGCCCCCAAGGAATTCTGACGATTTGAGAAGCAATCTGGTTTGCTAATCGTGAAGTGGACTGCTGGGCCTCTTGGGGTAATTGCGAAACAGGCTGCTTCGCAATTGAATCCCCTTGAGAAAAAAAGAGATACCATCTCCTGATGAGTTCAAAATTTCTCCGAGAGAACCCTTTCAAATCCGGAAATTCCGCCATCAGGTCTTTGCTGAGCTGCTTGAGGAAGCCGCTACCCCATGCGGTGTTTTTCTGTTTTTCCGCAATATCTGCACCCAAACTCCCGTAAAATTCCAACAAAGTGGTATTGACTGCCGTTGCTGCTTTCAGCTGGGCACTTTGAACCCGCCGCTTAACGTCGACCAGCCAGTCGCGGTATTCTTTGGTTGTGATGATCTCATTCTCCATACCCCAAGACCTCCAAGTTCCTCTTGCTGGTGGCTTCGAGGGGATCCGATTCCCAATAATTTCCATAGAACCCAGCCCTCATTCTCTTACCTCCCGCATCTTGTCTTCCAAAAAACGCTGAATTTCTTTCTTTTGGGGCAATTCGAGTTGGTACCTGGAAACGAACAGATGGTTAGCCATGCCCGCCAGAGCATACTCCACCAGGGCATGGCATTTTAGGATGCGGTGATAGAAAACCAGGTCAATGAATCCGTGTGTATCTCCGATCAAAATTCGTTTTTGACGCGCCTCAAAACAAAACCCATGGCCAAGCTCCAAAAGAAAACCCTGTAGTTTGTCCAAGAGCTGATCCTCAAGATCCGATTCGCGCATGACCTCGCAGGACTTGATCCCGAGAAACTCGAAAACATAGGGATCTCGGATAGCCAGTTTCGGTTCGCTTGCTTCCACCCTTGATTGAACCAGTTTCGCCAGTTTTTCTTTATTTTCAGATAACCCGGAACGCTCATAGTAGAGGCTGCCGATCTGACGCTTGAGTTCCCGTACCGACCAGTTTCCCCGGATACACTCGGTTTCGTAAAAGATTCGCTTGGAAGGATCATCAAGATCCGCGATCAACTCAAAATGGCTGTATGAGAGGCGCTGTACAAGGTATTCCCCAGTGAATTGTAATTGTGGGGACGGCGTCCCCACTTTTTCCATTCCAGGTCTCTCCACAGGCAACATTTTTTGCAATTGTGCAGACTCTATCTCCCCAATTTGGGGATAAAGCCGGTAGAAGCGCAGGTAACGATAGAGCTGGCGGCGATTGCAATTGCTTACGTTGATTCCTGTCAATCGCTTAGCTAGCTCTGAAAGGAGCTTATCGCCGTAATCTGCCTGGTCCGAACCGTTCAGTTCATAGTTGTCAATATAGGCACCGATCACCCAGTTTCGAAGGGTCAGGCTGACGTTGATCGCCCGTCCCGCCTGAGCGGCCATGTTCTCGTTGACTCGTTGAATCGAAGTGACCAGGGTGCTGAAGTTGAGGCTTTCCTGATTATCTGTCATACCCCAAGACCTCCAAGTTCCTCTTG
>DAOPKN010000157.1:0-3102 GCA_035391225.1 Thermotogota bacterium | reverse complement strand
CAAAAAGGCGAAGTTGCTGCTCACATTTATGTCCATGGCCTTGGAGCCGCTTTCCATGGTACCCAACCCGAAGCCTTTGCGTTCTGCATCGCCGTCTGAAACACCAGTGGGCAGGGCTTTTTGCGCCGAACCCGAGAAGCAGGAATCGAAGATGAACGTCACGCTGTGTGCCTTGCTCGTCAACGTCTGGATGAACACAGCGATTTCATCGTCCAACAGCGCGGTGTGCACCTTGTCCTGCATGGAAAAATCGTAGGGGCATAGCACTTCGTCCATCCCATCGTCCTCGTCGCCGTTTTCATCCTTCAGCTGCCCGCCGTGCCCAGAAAAGAAAACCAAGACGTCCTTGGAGGAGTTCGCCTGGGAAACCAGCCAGTTCAACCCCGCAACGATGCCGGCCTTGGAAGCCTGCGAATCCACCAGCAACCGCACGTTGGAGGAGGGCACGTTGTACTTCTTTTGCATCAGGGAGGCAAAATCGCGAGCATCGTCCGCGGGGGAAGGCAAGTCATTCACCTGGCTGGACTGGTAGTTGCTCACTCCCATGGAAAGCACCAGCAACCCCGTTTGTTGCGGAAGGTTCACGTTGCAGTAGTATGAGGTCAGGTCAATGGACCAATCGCCACCCGCCTGTGCAGCCATTGTTCGCAACGCGCTACCCAGCGAGTTTATCGAAGAAATCGACCCGCTGCGAATGCGCGAAACCAGGTTGTCCACCAGGTCGCTCCGCCTCTGGCATCCCACCACCAAAACGTGTTCGGTGCCGGCAACGGGGGTATCCACCTCGTAGTGGTAACCGGTGCGGGGCAGCGATACCGTTCGATTGGCCACCAACTGGTTGTCCAGGTCGTAATCGTTGGGCAAAAGCAGCGAAAGCTGTCCGTACACGTTGATACCAATCACCGCTACGCGCGCGGTGGCGGAGGAAAGCGCCCGGAAGGAAATGCGGTCACCGTTGCGGTAATACCCCCATTCCCCGCGGTCGCTGGCGATGTTCAGCGAAAAGCGTGGAACCTGGTCCGGAACTACTGCCAACTTTCCCACCACGTCCGAATTCCCTTGGTGCGTGGCATTCGCCAGTACCGCCTGCGAAAGCAACACCCCCACCAACAACAGGCAAACCAAAAAACCTTTCTTCATCGAAAACACCTCACATTCCCGAAGTTGCCGAAATCGAAACCGTTTCCCCGGCCACGATGGTCACCTGCTGGCGGAAACGCTCCTGTCCCTTGTCCTTCAACGTCACCAGGTACTGCCCTTCGCGCAACGGGATGGTATCTGGTGCCCAGCCACGGAACATGCCGTCCACGTAGATGCTAATGCCATCCGGCTGGGAAACGTGCAAGTAGCCAAGCAGGGATTCCAGCACAACCGTCATTTCTTTCTCTTCCCCGGGCAACAGCGTCACGCTTTGCTCCAACACGCGGAAATCGCTCTTCTCCAGCTTTATCTGGTAGGTGCCGCTATCCAGTTCCAAGACCAACGGGGTCTTTCCACGCGCGAAATTCCCGATAAACACCGTAGCCTCCGAAGGGTCACTCAAAAGGGTAAGCGTTGCTTTCCGTGGAACCAATACCACTGGCACCACGGGGTTGGTTCCCGCGGTCACGTTCAAGACCGTCTCCACGCTGTTGTACCCTTGGGCTTCCACGTGCAACGGGTAGGATCCGATCACCAGTTCAGTACGCACGATCCCACTCACGGGTTCAAACCAACGGTCGGCGATTTTTACCCGGGCGTTCCTCGGGGTTACCTGGATCGAAACCACTCCCGTCAACCGGTCCAAGATCACGGGTAACGAACGGGTTTCGCCGGACGCCAGCCTTACCTTCTGCTCGGAGGTACGATACCCTTCCAGGCTTACCTTCACCGTGTATTCCCCAGGTTTCAAACCATCGAGTACCTTTCTCCCCTGACCCAGCAAAGAACCATCCACCCAAACCGAAGCCTCGGCAGGCTGTGGATCGATCGCCAAGCGCGCGGGCTGCAACATGGGCTGGAGCGATTGGGAGAAGTACTTGTGTTCCCCGGGAAGCAACTCGAACGAAAACTCCAGGGGTGCGTAGTTTTCCCGGAAGATCTTCACGATATGGGAACCACTTGCAACGGACATCCGGTCGACGGGCGTACGTTGGGAAAGCAAAACACCGTCCAAGAAAATGGACGCGTTAGCAGGAGAAGAGTACAGCGACACGAATCCCGGCTCGGGCTGGACCCCCACGTAGAAATGCGTGAAGGCGGTGGCGATGTTCCACTTCTCCAAGTCAATTTGCTTTCGCCCTTCCTCGCTAAGCGCGAACTTCTCGTTCATGGACATCACTACCCCCGGTTCGAGCCTTGGGAAAACCTCGGAAGCAAAGCGCCGTTTCCAGGTATTGTATTCCAGGAACTGGATTTCGGAAGCCACCACTTGCACCCACTCGGTCCCCGGCGTGTCCTCCACCTCGAAGCGGTATCCCTCTCGGGGAAGCACCAACGTCTGGCCCGCGGCCACGAAGTTATCCTGGTCGTACTGGTTGGGAAAGATCATGTGGATGTTCCCGCTGGGGTTCAAATCCCAGATCAAAACATGGGCATCCCGATTGGGTTTCACGTATACCTCTACTTGCTCCCCGGGTTGGTACAAGCTCCCCGGCAACTTGTTCAGCGAGATTTCTACCTGGAACTCGCTTCCCACCACGGGATTCACCATGAGCTTGGAGGAATTGTCAACCGCAAAGCCACTCCCCAACAAACAAAAACCCAGGAATAGAACCATCAAAACCCACTTGCTTGCCTTCATTTTTTACGCCTCCTTGAAAAATAATGGATACATCCAAAAATACCCCGAATTCTCCCCTTTTCCGCACCCTCGGGGAAAATACCTCCATGTTCACGAAAGGAAACTGGAAAAACCCTACTCCCATTTTAACACGAGAAACATCCCATTTACGTTAACAACGAAATGGGGGGAGTATTCTGCTCTCCGTGGCCGATTCCTTGGTTTCCATTGGTTGCTTAGTCGAACCAAAAATGCTTGGTCGCCGCTGCCGCGGCGACCGGAAAACGGAGGGAAGAGGGCGGCTCTCGCGCTTGCTGAAAACCGCCGCGCGTCGCCTTCCT
>DAOPKN010000156.1:0-3106 GCA_035391225.1 Thermotogota bacterium | reverse complement strand
ACATGGGAAGCTTTCGTCCTGGCGGGTTACTCCGCCAGGACGATTCCCATACCCAGCTGGTTCCCGGCAAGCGCGTGGACGTGAAAACGTACGTGGGAACCGGTGCACACCAAAAGATCTTCTTCTCACGGCTGCACGTTCTTTCCGCCGACGCCACCGCGTTTCGCTTCGACTTCACCACCATCGACGAATCCGGTGCGGTGATCGACCAGCGCGAGGGCCAAGAGCTGCCCATCGGTCAGGGCTTCGACCTGAATCGCGACGGTATCACCGACATGGTGTACCGTCCTTTCGGAAACGATGCGGTGGCTTCCGCCCAACCGGTGTCTTCCACGTTGGAGCAGGCACAGCAGCTTCTTTTCCAAGTGGACGAATCGGTGCAAAGCCTTTCGCTGCTTTCCCACGACCTGGAGCAAAGCATCGGGTTATCCGACCTTCTCAACGTGAATGTCGAAGGCTATCGCATCATGTATTCCGACGCTTTCGAGCAGGCCAACGAGATACTGGAAACCTCCAAGCAACTTGCCTATTTCACCGAATCGCTGGCGGACTTTTCGCTGGGGGATTACCTGCTCGATTCGCAAACCGGCCTGCTGCGCCGCGTGGTTTCCAGCGAGGTGCAGCAGGGCATAACGTATATCAACACCGAGTTTTCCGAGCCACTCGACGCATTCGGCATCCTGGACATTTCCTACGATGGCCAGACCCTTTCGCTGTTCGAAAACACTTCCTGGAACGAGTCATTCACCTTCGTGGACATCTTCCTACCACTTTTTTCCGCGACCGATTCGCAAAACAAGGAAAATTCCCTCAAAGCGGGGGCCTCGTTCCGCGGGAACATTTCGTTCTCGCTGGAAATGGCCACCTGCTCCAAGGCCTTCTTGCCCTTCGTCGAGGTGGAGACGTTCGAATCGGTTTGTGCAACGGTTTTGCTCGACCTGGAACACGAGGCAAGCCTCACCGGCCACCTGGAAAAGGAGTACAATATCGAACCCGAAGAGTTCCAGATCGCCAACCCCCGCTTCACCGTGCTGGTGTACGGCGTTCCCGTGACGCTTTCATGCCCCATCCGCGCGGGCTACTCCTTCTCGGTTTCCGGGCAAGCCGATCTTGTCGCGGGTTATAACGTGCACCCGTACGCCCTGGCCTCGGTGCGTTACCATCCCGACGAGGGCTGGTCGCACACCATGGAGTGGGATTGCCCCCGGGAATGGATCGGTCCGCGCTACGCGTTGCAAGGAGACCTACATTTTAAACCCTACGTGTCCATCGGCGCGAAACTCTCGGTGTTGCACGGGCTGGTATCCATCGAAGTGGGAGCGCAACCGAACCTGGTACTGGAAGCAACCGGATCGGTGAAAAACCCGTACGGCAACGTGTTCAACCCCGACATCTTCGCCACCGTGGACCTTTCGGTGGGAATCGACGCCTACGTAGGGGCGGGATTCGGTTGGTTCCTGGAGGAAACGTTTCCCATCGCTCTACCCCCTTTGGCAAAAATCAGCCTGGAACTGGGATGGCCCGCCTACCCCCAAGACATTGGGCTATCGGAGCCAAAAGGGAGGCAAGGGTCCATCGCCTGGAAGGATTGCTCGGACATCGAATCGGGCTACGAACTGGAACTGGTCAACCCACTGGATAATAGCACCCAAACCGCTTCTTTCCCGGCGAACTCGGTTTCCGATTCGTCGGAGTTGTTCTCCCGCATGCAACCGGGAAAGCAGTACCTGTTGCGCGCCCGAAGTTTCTTCGATTGGAAGGGCATCGATTTCACCGCCCATTCCGCCTGGCAGGAGGTGCCCTTGACACGCGGGGAAGAGGATGATGGAGACGACGGGGAAGGAGAAGACGAGCAGGGAGAAGAACCATCTCCGAACGAAGGCCCCGCGGTCATGGTAGACGCAGAGATCCTTGGATCGCAGGGTTGGAGCATTCCATGTGGGGGATCAACGATCTCCCTGCTCCAAAACAAGTTGACAGCGTTCTTGCAATTCTTGGCACAAAAGTCCCTTTTGCCATTGGATGGCACAAGCTTCCACGTGTACCTCATTCACTCCGAGAAAAACGTCTACGAGGTGCTTTTCCAGGATCTCGCCCAACCGGGAGCATCCGGGGATTTCTTTACCCTCCCCGAGGAACAGTACAACCTTTCGGAGGGGGAAACCCGCTTGGTCATTGGGCAAGCCTTGGATAAAAGCAATCAATCTGAACCAGAAACCGGTGTTGTGAAGCGCTTCCAAGGTCTCGTACATGCCTTTGGGGTCGATTCCGAAAGATTCAACCAATCGATTGGGAACGTTTCCGCGCTGGTAAACGACCAACTCCTCGCTTGTGATTTCTACGCCTCCTACGTTTCCGGTGCAAAAGAATTGTTCCCGGGCTGGGAGCCTTGCGCCAGTACGGAATTCTTGGTTGCAAGCGCGGTATTTACCAGCTTTTTCCAGGTAACCAACGAATTGGGCCAGTTCATCGACCTGGTGGAGGAATTTACCTCGGGGCAAAGTACTGATCCGGAGGAAAGCAATACCGGGATTCCCCAAACCCCCACTCCCCCCTCCGAAGAAATTCCCCGTTACACGGTGAACGTGGTTATGTTGACACCCTTAGCAGCCGTGTATTTTGGTGGATCCAAACCCACGCTGATGACGCTCGAAGGCCCGGAGAATTTCCAGTACGACGCCGGAAGCCAAATGGGAGCAACCCCCATTCACGGGGCTTTCTACGGGGTTCCCGCGGGGGAATACGTAGTTCGCCTCAGCTGGGGCGGCACCATCGTGCGCCAGGATACCATTCACGTCCACCGGAACCAGGAATTTATCCTGATGCCCTAAGGGATACGGGTTCGGGGGGTGGAAACAAGTTCACTTCCCCAAAAGCCGGAAAAGTTTGCACCCATTCTGGTGAAGCAAACCAAGGGAGGGAGCACCCGGAAAAACAATTGCCCCTTTTTTCACCAGTGGCTGGGATGGGACCGCCGCACCCCAGTGCGGCTCCTTTTGGTGACCCTGGGGCAAGCAGGAACCTCTCTTCGCAGGCTCTCCGAATCGGGGGGCGGTCCTGTTCGATGCTTTTCGTTCTCCCGGAGAGCCGCACTGGGGTGCGGCGG
>DAOPKN010000155.1:0-3137 GCA_035391225.1 Thermotogota bacterium | reverse complement strand
TCATGACCTAAACCACGCTTTCAGTGAGAACGCGGGTATCGAGCCTTGCTCCGCAACCGGCATGCGGCTCTCCGAAGTTTGCCCAGATCTGCTTCGAGAACTTTTCGCTGTGCTGGAAGCCACTCCAGAAGAAACTGCGTTTCACCGCAAGGGAATTCTGCTCCAGGGGAAACGTTGGGACTTGGTTTTTCAAAGGTTTTCCACGGAGTTCAGCGTGCTCTTCCTGCACATCCCGGGCAAGGAGCAAGCGTGACACTACACGAAGGAATCGAACACTACCTTTTCCTGAAACTGCAACCCTACACCCAGGTGCGTTTCAAGCTCTTTTTCGCGAGCAAAGTGGTGCGTACAACCTACAAGGTGTTGGTTGCTTTTGATTCGGAAAACCAGTTCGAGGAAAGCTTCACGGGAAGTCTTTTGGAAATTCCAGGGGTGGTACAAAAAAACCTGCAAAAACTTTCGCTTTTCATCCCCTTGCGCCCCATGGAGAACTGGAGTTTTTCGGACTGGTTGTTCGAGAAGATGGAAGACGTGGAGATCTTCTACTTCCGCCGGCTTCTCACGGAAAACGTCCTTCCATCTGGTGATGACCAGCACCTGCTCGCGGTGTCCATCGCCGCAGATCCTGCGACGCGGAAAAACCTATTGCCGAAGATCTACGAAGCTTTCTCCAACCTGGTGCAGCCCTTGAACACCTTCGCGCAGGAAAGCATTTCCGAATCGTTGATCCTCTTTGCTCTCAAGGAAATGGTGTACCTGCTAAACGCCCACGACCCGTACACCTACCAGCATTCGCTGCGTGTCGCGGACCTCGCCTCGTTCATTGCTTTCCGTATCCTGGGAGAAGACACCCAAACCAAGTTGATGTTTCGTGCCGGCTTAATCCACGACCTGGGAAAGATCTGGATCCCGATGGAAATCTTGTACAAGGAGGGAAAACTGGACCACGAGGAATTCAAGATCGTGCAAGAACACGTGGTGCGGTTGGAGCAGCTCTTCTTGGGGGATCCTTTCTTGAAAGAAGCCGTGGAAGTAGCGCGAAAGCACCACGAGTACCTTGACGGAACCGGATACCTCAAGTATTCCGCGGAAGAAATCCCCGTGCTTTCCCGGATCTTGACGGTGGCTGATATTTCTGACGCCCTTTTGCACGATCGCCCCTACCGCCAGGCCATGGATCTTGCCCGGGCTTTCTCCATTCTTCGTAGCATGACCCAGGAGGGCAAACTGGACACTTCCATCGTCAAGATGGCCTCGGAGTTGCTGCCTTCCTTTTACTCCGGTACGGTTGCGGAGGATTTCACCTACATCCTGAAGATGCACCCCGTGGCCATCATGATCCCCTTCGCCGAGGAAACCCTTTTCTTAAACGGAACGATCATGAACGTGGGAGAAGGCTTTTTCGAGATCCTGGCTTCAGAAATCCCCGCGAAGGTGAAAAAGGGGGAGAGGGTTCAGATGGAAGTGTATTCCGGGGCAGTCAGTCGCACCTACCGCGGTCAAATTCGCTTCCTGTACGAGAACCGATTGATGGTGCGCCTGGACGAAGATTTGAGTGACCAGAAGCCCCTCCGCATCCTGTGGGCTTTCCCATTGGTGGTCGAAAGCGTTGTCAAGGAACGTCGGCAAACATTTTCCAAGAAATTCGATGTCCGTACGCGTTTCTTTGGCTCCGATGGCCTATCTTTCATCATCGAAAAGAAGCACGCGGAGTTCTTGTCCGGGGACATTGTGTTTTTGCATTTCGACTTGTACGGGGAGAAGACGGTACTCAAGGGATTGGTGATCGACAACGCCCGAGTGGACCTCAAGTTCACCGAATACTTCGTGCATTATTCCAACGTGAACGAAAACGAGCTTTCCCGGGTGTACCGCAGCATTTTCCGCCGAGAAATCGAAATGAAAGTGGGATTGAAAATCTTTCCCCCTTCCCCCTCTTCGGAAAACTAAAAAGGAAGAAGCTGCACCGGGAGGTTTACCACGAAAAGGCTTCCCCCTTCCGGGGGACTTTGGAAAACTATTCTCCCTTCCATCAAATCCACAAGTTCCTTGGCAATCGCCAACCCGATGCCGATGCCTTCGTCTTTCCCCGCGCTCCCCGCCCTAACCTGGAAGAAAGGTTCGAAGATGCTTTCGCGCTTTTCCTCCGGGATGCCACATCCGGTATCTCGCACACGTAACCACATCATCCCTGATTTTTCGACTTCCAGGGAAAGGGAAACCTCTCCCCCGGGGGTGAACTTGAACGCGTTTTCTAGAAGGATGTTCCCAAGTTCCCGGAGTTTTGCCGCGTCCCCCACGAACAAGAAACCTCCGGGGAATTTTCCCTGTATCCCCATGTTGATTCCCTTTTGCTGGGCGGATACTTCATACTTCTTCTGCCAGCTTTCCATCAATTCCTCGGGGCTGAAAACAGCCCTTTCCACCCAGTATTTTGAATCCTTCTTGGACAGCTCACACATTTCCAAAAGGTTACCGATGAGCGTGGCCATTTTTTCCGAGGAGATTTCCGCCCATCCCAAGACTTTACGCTGTTCCTCGGTTAGCGACGTTTCCCCGAGCAAGAAAAGGGAGCCCAGGATGGCCGTGATGGGGGTTCGCAGTTCATGATTCAGGTTGGAAATGAAAGTTTGGCGCAATTCATCCACTTTGGGAGGGTTCTTTTGGAGTTCACGGTGTTGGAACAGGAAGAAGGAATCCTGCTGGTACACGTTGGGAAAAAGGTCCAGTTTCACTCGAACCGCGAGGGGAGGTTTGCTTTTGCGCTGGATGTCTGCCGAAAAGGAAGTAGACACGGTTGAGTTTTTCCCCACGGATTGCATCCAGGAGGAGATCTTCTCCCAGTCCTCGGAGGAAAACAGCGAACGGTAGGACGCTTTTTCCAACTCCTCGCGGGAATACCCCGTCAATTCCACGAATCCCTGGCTGACACGAACGGGTTCCAACGACGAATTGAGCATCACCACGCCCGACTGCGCCGAATCGAGAAGCGCTGCCATCATCAACTCGTTTTCCGCTTGCCTTTGCACGTTCTGGATTTCCACGGAAACGTCCCGTAGCAGCAAGAATACCGATTCCACTTTTCCCACCGGAGTTTTCACCGGGATCCCGATTTGTTCGAAAAAACCTTCCTCGGG
>DAOPKN010000154.1:0-3141 GCA_035391225.1 Thermotogota bacterium | reverse complement strand
GTTCCTTTTCCAAGGTTACTCTCAGGGAATTTTCTTTTCCTGCTTCTACCTGGAAAGATTGGGTTCGAGTAATGTAGCCTTCCTTCCGAGCTTCCAGGTTGTAGGTTCCCGCAGGTATGCTAATTTCAATTGGTGTGGTACTGAATCTCGTTCCCCCAATCCAGATTTCCGCTCCATCCGGGTAGCTGGTAATGTTCAGAATGCAGGTTTGTTTTTCCAGCACGAAGTGAAGGCTTTGCGCTGAAGGCACGCGTTCGAAGTCCTTTTCTTGCCCCGTACCCAGTTGGACTTCCTGTGCCTGGGTGACGTATCCGTCCTTTCGCGCTTCCAGAGAATAGCTGCCCGCGGGCAAGTCCAGTGTCAACGGTGCGATGCCCAGTTTTTCCTCAGCCATCCAGATCTGGGCCCCTTCCGGTTCGCTGCTGATGTGCAACGCGAAGGTTTGTTTTTCCAGCTCGAAGTGCAGGTTTAGCGCTGGAGGCACGCGTTCGAAGTCCTTTTCTTGCCCCATACCCAGTTGGACTTCCTGTGCCTGGGTGACGTATCCGTCCTTTCGCGCTTCCAGAGAATAGCTGCCCGCGGGCAAGTCCAGTGTCAACGGTGCGATGCCCAGTTTTTCCTCAGCCATCCAGATCTGGGCCCCTTCCGGTTCGCTGCTGATGTGCAACGCGAAGGTTGGAGGGAGCTCCGGTGTAACGAATGTCCATTCCACGCTCTGGGTTTGGTTTTCGTGTCCGTCTTTGGCAACGATGGACCAGCTGTATGTTTTTCCGTAAGCGAGGTTTTGCGGGGAATAGCCGGTAGCCTGCGTGGTTGTGGCCAACTTGCCCTCCAGGTACACGTCGTAGCTGAGCTGTTCTCCATCCGGGTCAGAGCATTTCCATTCCAGCAGGGGTGTAATGGATGGAACCTTGCCTTCCCGCTGGATTTTCACCGGAATACCCGGTGGAGGGTTTTTCACCAACGCGAAGCTCTGCGCAACGGCACTCCCTTTTTGGGATACGTGGAAACTGGTTTCGAGCCGGTTGTATCCCGATGCTTCGAAAGCAAGTTGGTAGTTCTGATCCACCTCGAAGGAGAGGGTGAGGGGTGTGGTTCCCGCTTGTTTTTCCCCATTCACCCATACGCTTGCTCCCTGTGGTTGGGCGCTGAGGGTGACCGTACGCTGGGCGCGGGAGAGCGAAACCGGCACTTCGAGGATCTCATAGGGTTGGTGCAGCTGCACCTGCTTGCGCTGGAGCTGTGTGACGGGGGAATCGTATTCCAGGGTGTGCGTTCCAACCTCAATGTGTGGGATCACAAGTCCCGCAGAACCAAGCTGCCCCACCCATTTGGAGTCGAGCGTTACGTCCACGGGATGTTGTAGCCAGGCCATGTCTTCCCCCAACCGGAGCTTTAAAAAACAAGAAGAGGGAAACAGCAGCCGTTGCGTGGATTGGGTGAGTTGCGTAAGGTCTCCCTGCTGCTGGTAGGCGAGCAGTGCCTGGCGTAGAGCGGATTGGAGCTCGCTGTCCCTCCATTCAGCCTGGCTCACCAGCTTGGCGTAGGCCAGCAAGTGCGTGCCGGGAACCTGGCCCGCAAGATCGAATACCAGCGGGCCAATCCCTTGCGCCAGCAGAAGGGCCCCAAAGAACAAAAAGAAGAAGAGGAGGAGCGACCTTTTTTTTGATTTGTTTCCAGAATTGCAACCCACTTTTTCACCTCCTTGGAAATCGATCAATTGGTTCGGGCAATGCGGAAGCCCAGATACCAATCACGTTCCCCGGGAACAATGTAGTCTCGATCGGCGGTTCGACTGGTTTGTTCGGTGCTACGTATACAACCTCCCCTCATGATACGCTTGGAACCAGACGAAGGTCCAATGGGATTCGTAATTGGTTCCGTTCCGTTTTCATAATTTCCGAACCAATCGTAGCACCATTCAATTACGTTTCCGCTTTGATCGTATGTCCCAAGTTCATTGGGAGCTTTTTCTCCAACGGGATGGGTTGGTCCATACCCTCCTATTACCCATCCCACCTCATCAAGGTTGTTGCTTCCGGAAAACCTGTAATCGTTTGCTTCCACAGCGTTGGTAATATCTTCACTTCCTCCGCGAGCGGAATACTCCCACTCCGCTTCTGTGGGGAGGCGATATCCTTCAACTTCGGAGATATCGGTTGTGGAATTCCCCTCGCTGTCGAGAAGGCCACCGGTACTTTCGTTGTATGCCCGGGCATATCCTTGCTGCTCACTTAACCAATTGCAGTATCTGATTGCATCCCACCAGCTCACGAAAATCACAGGTCTTGTTCCCCGGCCCCATTTATTGTCAAATGGATAATCAGCACCGGTATCCGCGCAATAGGCATCGTATTCTGCAAACGTAAGCTCGTACGGGCTGATCCAAAAGCTGTAATTGAAATAGACCCCGTGAACTGGTTCTTCACTTGGCTGCCCATCCTCATCCCCCCGTGTATTCCCCATCCAGAAAGTCAAGTTTTCTTTGAAACGGGCGGAATAGGTTTTGTTGGAGTTGGCCACCACCTGGTATGTGGCGTTTCCACTCACCAGGGTGGTTCCGGAGTACCAGCCATCGAAGCGCCAACCGTTTACGGGGCTTGCTTCCATGGTTACCTGGCTTCCTTTTTGCACCGTTGCGCTTTTGCTGTCCCCCCAGGTTCCCCCGTTGACGCGAACATCTCCACCATTTTCCGGGGAGCTTTGGGCTGTGATCGTGTACCAAACCGTTCGTTCACTGAACTTGGCGGAGTAGGTTTTGTCTTCTTCCGCGACCACTTGGAAGATCTCGTTGTCGCTCACTTTCGTGCTGCCTTCGAACCAACCGTTGAAATCCCAGCCGTTGGCTGCATCCGCCTCCAGGGTCACTTCGGTATCCCTTGGCACCGTTACGCTCGTTTCATCTTCCCATTCCCCGTCATCGATGCGCACGTTTCCACCGTTGGCTGGGGCGCTCTGTGCCGCGATCGTGTACGTGGGGATTTCCGTGAACCTTGCCTGGAAGGTTTGATTTGATTGCGCTTCCACCTGGTAAAGAAGCGTTTCGCTCATTTGCGTTTCTCCCTCGTACCAACCTTCGAATCCCCATCCATCCTCCACTTGGGCTTCCAGGTCCACGAGGGTTCCTCTTTGGACGGTCAC
>DAOPKN010000153.1:0-3179 GCA_035391225.1 Thermotogota bacterium | reverse complement strand
TTGGGTCGGACTCCTTAGGTGCGCTCCGAGAACGGTGGGTCGCATATGCCTCGAATGCGGTTGCTGGTCGTCAGACCGAGGATTTGGGACACCTTTGCCTTTGGCAATCGGTTCCGACTTCGATTGCCAAGGTTGTAGCGGACTTTCACCGCAAAGTGACAGCCTTTGCTGGGCGCACAAAAGAGCTGCAGTGGGCTGCGACGGTCCGCGGAAAAACGTCGGTTGTGTTATACTTCCAGCAAATCGAAAGGGAGGGGAACGATGATGAAAACCAAGGCTTGTATCTTTGATTTGGACGGGGTGATCGTGGATACCGCAAAGTACCATTTCCTGGCATGGAAACGGTTGGCGGATGAGTTGGATATTCCCTTCGACGAGCAAGACAACGAGCGACTCAAGGGTGTGAGCCGCATGCAGTCGCTGGATATCATCCTGGAGCTGGGAAATCGGCAACTCGCGGAAGAGGAGAAGGTGCGCCTGGCCACGCGAAAGAATAACTGGTACAAGGAATACGTGTCGCACATGGATGGGTCTGAAATCTTGCCGGGTGTGCAGGAGTTCCTGCAAGCGCTCAAGCAACAAGGCATCTTTTGCGTGCTAGCTTCCGGAAGCCGCAACGCCCCTGCGGTGATTCGCAACGTGGGGTTACGAGAGGCGTTCGATGCTATCGTGGACATCGAGAAGGTTGCCCATCCCAAGCCATTTCCCGACCTATTCTTGCAGGGTGCCGTCGCGGTGGATCAGCCCCCGGAACACTGCGTGGTGTTCGAGGACGCCGCGGCGGGAATCGAAGCGGCAAAGAGCGCCGGGATGTACGCCATCGGCGTGGGCCTGGAGCAAAACCTTCCCGGTTCGGACCAGGTGATCCCCGGCTTTGCGAACGCGGGAGTGGAAATCTTACCCTGACGGAAGCTCGTGGAGCAGTGTTTGCCCCCAGCGGTGGCAGTACCATTGATCGCCCTGCAGGAAACCCGTAACCCACTGGCAGTTGCCCAGCGGTTCGGAGCGGATGATTTCCGCGGGAAAATCGGTAAACAAGAAGGGCAACGTGCAAGACAACGTGCCCCCGTGGCTCACGAAGAGAAAGTGGGCTTGGGGGTCTTGCTGTTGTTGCTCACCAACGTGCTCCACCAGCTCGAAGAAACGCGCGTGCACATCTTCCAGGCTTTCCCCGCCATCGAGTCGCGCGTGGTGGTTGTTCTGCAGGAACCATTCTTTCCACAGTCCCGAGAAGGTCTGCCAGCTTTCGGGGTCTCCCCTTCCTTCCAGTACCCCCACGTCGAATTCCACCAACCGGGGTTCCACTTGCACTTCCACTCCCCTGCCCCGTGAAACGATACGTGCGGTTTCCACGGTACGTTGTAACGGGCTGGTATAAATAGCCTGGAACGCGATGGAACTGAGCTTTTCGCGGCACTCTTCCGCTTGCTTTATGCCTTTTTCGGTCAACCCATGCTGGAACCCCCGGTTGGAAAACACGCCCAGCACGTTGGCCTCGCTTTCGCCGTGTCGCAGGAAATACAGCATGCCTTTTTACATCCTTCCTTCCAGGAATTCCTGGATCCGCCCCGTGCACATCCGGATGAATGGGGCGGGGTCGTCGTCGATCACCAGCGCGTAGTTCAGGAAGTTGACCCGCCGGGCAATCATCAGCATCTCGATTTGTTCGTCGTCGAACTGGGCTTCTGGAACCTGGGAACGGTAGCCTTCCATCACGCTTCGCTTCACCTCGGCGAAGCAGAACTTGGGGTCGTAGCGGTAGTAGTAGAGCATCACCGCCATGTCGTGCACGGGGAATCCCAGCATGGCCTCCTCGAAATCAAGCACCCGCATTTGCGCGCCGTGGATCTTCACGTTCCAGGGATTCAGGTCCGCGTGGATGAGCTGGGGTGTTCCTTTTTCGTACAGCGCTTGGAGCCGCTCGTTGAGGAAAGGGATGATGCGGTCCATGGTTTCGATGGTATCGTGCTCCACGAAGGGAGCGTATTGTGGTTCCCTGTATACTGGGGTTTCCCCGTCGTAGTAGAACACATTGTCCCATTTCTTGGGATGGATGTGGGCAGGAATGTCCCAGTCCCGGGTTTGCACGTGCAGTTGCGCCATGAGGCTACCCAGCTGGAAGAACCGGGAGGGCGTTTCTTTCCCATCCAGGTCCTCTCCTTCCATCCAGGTATACATCGCAACGCGCTTGGGAATGGGGAAATGGGGCGTGTGCGCGAGCGTAATTCCTTCTCCCTGGCGATTTCGGATCACGCGGGGTGTGGGGATGTCCTGCAACTGTTCGAGGAAATACACCTCCGCGTTGTTGTCATCCAGGCACGAGGATTCCTCCTGGAAAACCTTGAGCGCAAAGCTTTTTCCACGCGTATCTTGCACGCGAAAAAACACGTTGGTTTCTTCCACCAGGAATTCCACGTGCTCTGGTTCCACCGGGTAAAACTCCAGGGCCCGTCGTGCAACGTCTTCCAAACTTTTCCGGCGTTGCTGCTCGCTGGTAGGTATTTGTTGATCCATGTTTTTCCTCCTGTCTGGCTCCTTCAAAAAGCGAGAAGCCCACCGGGGCTCCTCGCAGGTTCCCATTGCGGCGAAAAGGCTTTCTACTTCTGGAAACTCACCAGCTCCATCACCAGGTTTTCCTCGTGCATGGTAGTTTTGATGGACATCTGGATGTCATCGTTGATCACCCAGGAAATCGCTGGCTCGGATCCGGTGTACAGCGTGAACTTGCTCCCCGTCCACTGGTTTACCCGCTCCTGCCCTTCGTACTTCACTTGCATACCGAAGTAGGAAAGGGTTTGCGGGTTGTCCATGTCGATCATCTCCATGGCGGCGTTGAACATGGGGTTCAAGAACAGCATGAACCAGTTGCCGTAAGAGGTGGAGAAAACGTCGTCCAGCGTGATCTCATCCCCCGCTGGCAACAATTGCTTCCCCCAGGTGGTAAGCTGGTAGTTCGACCCCTGGCGCTCGATGCTGGCACCGTAGAAAAAACTGCCTTCCGGCGTAGTGACCTTGTACTCGAACGACTTGATCTGGCGCAGGTCTTCGAGCAATGGAGAGGCAAAAGCAAGGGAACCCAACAGCACAGAAAAAAGCAATACCCACAAAAACCGTTTCATGTTTTTCCCCCCAACATGTGAAGTAGCTCCATTATAGCATTCTTTTGCTGCAATATTGAC
>DAOPKN010000152.1:0-3222 GCA_035391225.1 Thermotogota bacterium | reverse complement strand
CTCCACAAGGCGCAACTCGAGGCCCAGCTCCTCATCAACGAGGCGCTCAACGACGAGCTGGTGTTCAAGCTCTACGGTCTGCTCCCGGAGGAACGCACGCTCACCGACCTCCTCAACCACCCCGAGCTGTGGGGGTCAATCGCCGATGACGGCATCGCCGCGGTATACGAGGTGCTCGACTCCGAGGGAGTGCCGGTTGGCGCCTACCCTCCCCGGGAGTTGACGGAGGAGGAAAACCAAAAGTTGCGGAAACTCTACCTGGAACACCGCCACCACCGGGGTTCCGGCAACAGCGAGGCGATTCTTGGCATGGACTTCGGCATCGTGGAGGAAATCGCCGGGGCGTTGCAGCTTTCCCCCGACAGCGTGGTGGAGCACATCGCCCGCATCGACGCCCTTCCCCCCCAAGCGGCAAAGGACGTGCTTTCCGAGCACATCCAGGCGCTGGTGCTCGACATCCTTCGGGCAGACAACGACGGCATCCTGTCGCTTTCTTCGGACACCGGTGAGGCGTCGCTTTCGGCGCGCATCGTGCAAAAATGGCGGGCGCTGGGAATCGGCGACAGCTACCACGAGCTGGAAGAACTCCTGGGCAAACCCATCGAGCAGTTCCTGGAAAGGGATTTCTTTAAGGCACATTCCAAGAGGTTCATGAACCGCCCGATCGTTTGGCACCTGGTTTCAGACGGGGGGACCTTCCACTTCTTCGTGTTGCACCACGCCTGGAGCTATGACCGCATACTGCTGCTGCGCAACAAGTACATCGGAGAGGTGAAGCGTACGCTGGATAACACGCTGGCCACCGAAACCAACGAGAAGAACCGGCAAACCCTGCTGCAAAAGTTGGGGGAGCTCGACCGCTTTGCCACCACCCTCGACCAACTACTGGATGGCCACTACCTCCCCGAGGTGGACTCGGGGGTAGCGAAAAACATCGCCCCGCTGCAACAAAAGGGGCTTCTGAAGTTCAACCCGTTGAGCAGCAAGATGGTGAAAAAAATGTTGCACGTGGAGTGGAAGTAGCGGGCACTGGGAACGGAGGAACCAAAGGCCGAAGAAGCCGCACTGGGGTGCGGCGGTCCCAGGAACAGAAGAAGCGGGAAAAATCAAGGGAAAGCAGGGGATCAGGCATGCACGTACTGGGTACCGTACTGGCACGGTTGGAAAAACTCGACCATTCGCTTCCGGTGGTTTTGAAAGACTCCGACCTTCTGCTGGGGGATAGCTTGCTGGCGTTCGAGGAGGCGGGGTGGCATTGCCTTCGGCTTTTTGACATGGACCGCGAATTCCTCACCTTGCTGGAGGCGGAGAGTCTGGCACAGTCGGGGCGAAAGGTGCTGGTGTACCTGGGAAACCGCTCGGAGAAGGAGCTGGTTTTCCTGGCGGAGTACTGGGACAGGGGCAACCGGGAACTCGTGTCCGCCATCAACTTGCTGAGCGAGCTGGGCATCGATCGGAAGGATGCCCGCAAGGATTTCCTGGTTTCCCTCGTGCGCTACGGGTTGAACAAGTCAGAAAGCTGGTGGCAGGAGTTGAAGAGCCAAGGGCTCGATGCGATCGATCGGAAAGTGAAGGAGGATATCTGGGAGCTTTTGCGCGACAGCCACTCCGCGGATGGCTATTCGGATGCCGAGAAGGAGTTCCTGTTCGTGCACTTCGCCAACCGGGCTTTCGGACTGAACCTCAGCGCATCCTCGTCGCCGGAAGAGGCCGCCACGCGTATCGGGGAAAAAATCTTGGAGGCTTCCTACAAGGGGGAGAAGGCGGATGCGGTGTACCACGACTACAAGGAATGGGCCGATTCGCGCACCTACCGCGACTGCCTGCGGGAGCATTCTTACCGGTTTGCCCAAAGCCACGGCGATGAGTTGCTGGACAACCTGGCCCTTTTCGAGAGCGACCACAACCACCCGTTTCCAAAAGTGGAAAAGGAACTGTTCGAGCGGAGAGTCGCTGCTTTCTTGAACGGGGAACACCCCCACGACGTGGTGGCGTTTGCCCGGGACCGTGCGAAAAAACGGAAAGGCAGGGTGGAAGACAGGGACGCCCGAATCGATTGGCAGGGTCTCGCGGACTTGGAACCCTTGCTCCACGACCTCGAGCTGGGGAGCATCGATTCGCTGCAGGCGTTCCTTGCTGCCTACAAGGAGTCGTTGTACAAAGTCGATGCACTCGACCGCAGGCTGCGAACTTCGTTGCTTCCCAAACGGCTCGTGGATTGGGCCCTGGAGAACATTGCCAAGCGCAACCAGGTGTTGGCAAACCATTGGAAGCTCCACTACCATCCCGGTGGCCTGTCCGGGCAGGCGGGGTTGTTGTACCGTATCTTGCAGGGAGAGGGCAAAAAAGCCGTGATCGTGGTGGATGCCTTGCGCTACGAGCTCGTCGCGGAGCTGGATCCCGGGTGCCGGGTGCGCTTCAAGGCGGAACCCCTCCTGGCGATGACCCCAACCGAAACCCCGGTGGGAATGGGGGCGTTGTTTTCCTCCGGGCAGGTCACCAAGAGGTTGAAAGAGCGCACGGTGTTGCTGGTAGACCAACAAACCGGACGGACATTGGACAGCGTTTCGGCCCGCGAGCAGAACCTCAAGGTGCTGGTGCCGGACGTTCAGGTGTGCGACGTGAGCTCCCAATGGCCCGAATCCCAGAAGATCGTGTTCAAGACCAGGGATATCGATACGCTCGGGCACGAAGACCTGTTGCATTTCTACTCCCAAACGATGCAGCAGCTGTCTTCGCTGGCAGGGAAGTTGCTCAAGGCGGGGTACGAGGTGCATTTCACCAGCGACCATGGCTTCTACCTTCCTCTTCCCGGGGAGAGCGTGAAACAGGATGGAACCGGCAGCTATTCTTCCGGGGTGCGGTACAGCCTGAACACGGCCCCCCCCGTGGACGGCAAGTGGGAAGAGGTGGACGGAAGTTACCTGTTGTATGCCCAGGAAGGCAACGTGTTCAAGAACTACGGTGGCCACTTCTGGCACGGCGGTATTACCCACCAGGAAGCAATCGTACCCCATCTCACGCTCAAGCCGGTTTTGGAAGAAAGGCGGTGGGGTGTTACAATCGGGAACAAGGATCGGTTGAAGAAACTGCAAAAAGATCGCGTGGACCTGCAGCTGTTCGCGGAGAAGGAGCTGTTCGGAAGCGGGCGGCGGGTGTACGTGCAATACCTGGATCAGAGGGTGGAAATCCCCCATGTCGTGGACGACCACGCGGTGCTGG
>DAOPKN010000151.1:0-3327 GCA_035391225.1 Thermotogota bacterium | reverse complement strand
CCGCTTTGGGGGAATTAAAAACCTTGCTGCACCGTGCGCGAGATGATTTCTTCCTGGTGGTGCTTGTCCAGATGCACGAAGTAATCGCTGTATCCCGCCACGCGCACCAGTAAGTCCGCGTAGTCCTCCGGATGTTGCTGCGCTTCGCGCAACGTTTTGGTATCCACCACGTTGCACTGCACGTGGTGCCCTCCCTGGCAAAAGTAACTGCGCACAAGCTGGCAAAGGCTGTCGATGCCCTTCTCTTCTTGCAGTAACGCTGGGGAAAAGCGCTGGTTGAGTAGCGTTCCCCCGGTTTTGAGCTGGTCCATCTTCGAAAGCGAGCGAATCACCGCGGCAGGCCCGTTTCGGTCTGCACCCTGCGAGGGCGAGGTGCCATCCGAGATGGGAAGCAAGGCTTTCCGCCCATCGGGGGTGGCCCCGGTCTTTTGGCCAAAGTACACGTGGCAAGTCGTGGACAAAAAATCCAGGTGGTACACCGAACCACGCGCGCCTCCTTGCCCGTCCACCCTCTGGAACAGCGTGTCGAAAACCCTTTTCATGAGTTCGTCTGCCTGCGCTTCATCGTTTCCAAAGAAGGGGGTTTTGTTGCGCAGCATCCCGCGCACCGCCTCGTTGCCCTCGAAATCGCGCCCCAACATCTGCACCAGCTTTTCCAGTTCTAGGCCATGCTCCCCGAACACGTGCGTACGCAACGCACTCAGGCTATCCGTAACCGTCCCCAACCCGCAGCACTGGATGTACCGCGTGTTGTACTTCGCGCCCCCCCCGTTGTAATCCCGCGCCGACTCGATGCAGCCCTCAATGAGTACCGACAAGAAGGGAGCGGGCATCCACTGGGCGTACGCCTGTTCCAGCACGTGGTTGGCGCAAAGCTTGGTGTGCAACACCTCGTCCAGCTGCGTTTCAAACGCGTGGTACAGTTGCTCGAAGCTTTCCAACGAACCTGGATTCCCGGTAGACACCCCCACCGTTTCGCCCGTCAACGGGTCCACCCCATCGTGGAGCGTGATTTCCAGAACCTTGGGCAGGTTCAAGTAACCGGTGAGAATGTACGCTTCCTTGCCAAAAGCCCCTGTTTCGATGCAACCGCTGGCCCCGCCCTCGCGCGCATCCTCCGGGGTTTTGCCGGTGAACAGCAGTTCCTGCACGATGGCATCCGCGTTGAACACAGACGGGTACCCGTACCCCTTGGCGATGAGCCGAACCGCCTGTTTCAGGAAACGTTCCGGACTTTTCTGGCTGATTTGCACGTTGCATCCCGGTTGCAGCAGGTGGATCTCGTCCACAACCTGCAGCAGCAAGTACGAAACCTCGTTCACCCCGTCGTTGCCCTCGCGTGTCAAACCGCCGATGTTGATGTTGGTAAAATCGTTGTACGTGCCGCTTTCCCGCGCGGTTACCCCCACCTTGGGTGGCGCAGGCTGGTTGTTGAACTTGATCCAAAAGCACTCCAGCAGCTCCAGCGCCTTTTCGCGGTCCAGGATCCCGTTCCCCACTTCTTGCTGGTAGAAGGGAAACAGGTGCTGGTCGAGGTGCCCCGGGTTCATGGAATCCCAACCGTTGAGTTCCATGATGGTTCCAAGGTGTACGAACCAGTACATCTGCAACGCCTCGTGAAAGGTGCGGGGTGCATGCGCGGGAACCCGGTCGCACACCTGTGCGATGTGGAGGTACTCCGCGCTGCGCTGCGCATCCGAACAGCTTTGGGAGCGTTCCAACGCCAAGTCCCGGTGGCGATGGGCGAAGGTGATGATGGCATCGCAACTGATGGACATCGCCTGCAGCTGTTCGCGCTTTTGCAGGTAGTCGGGATCCGAAAGGGGGTCGAGCCTCGCGAGCCTTCGGTGGATCTGCGCCTGCAAATCCAACATCCCGGTGTGGTATATCCTTGCGTCCAGGCAGGTGTGGCCCGGGGCACGTTGCTCCATGAACTCGGTGAAAAGCCCCGCGGAGTACATGCGCTGCCACTTTTCCTCCAGTAGCGGAAGCACTCGCTCGCGCATGGAGCGTCCCGACCAGTACGGGATCACCTTGTTCTCGTACAACGCGAACACCTCGTTGGGCACGGTATACCGTGTCATGGGACGGGAATTCAGCACCGCAAGGTCGTTGAGCGAATGGCAGGTGAGTTCCGGAAACGTGGGAACTGCCTTGGGAAAGGGTCCGCGTTCGCCCACGATGAGCTCCTGTGGATCGATGAAGATTTCCTGCTTTTCGCACAGGTTCCGAAACTGCAGTGCCCGCATCACCGGGATGGAGAACTTGCCCTCGTTTTGCTGGGCAAACTCCGTGACCAGCCGGGCGCGTTCCCCCGAAATGCTGGGTGTGGCTTCCATGCTCTTTTTTCGCAGCGCTTGCACGCGTTGGTTCATGCCATTCCTCCCGTTCTGCAGCAAATCCCCGCTGCTTGCAGGGTTTGCTGCCACTCCATGACGATTCTTTCTTCCAGGGGCTGGAATTCCCGGCACGGCATTCCCAGCTCCATGTACTTGTGCCGAGCTGTGGCGTGGTAGGGAAGCAGGTGCACATGCCGGAGATGTTGCAACCCGTGCAGCAGCTCCACGGTGCGGTTCCGATTCTCCTTCGAATCGTTTGCGCCACGCACCAAGGGGATGCGAACCACGAAAGGGGTACCGGATGCATCCAACCAGGACAAGTTCTGCAAGATGTGCACGTTGGAAACCCCGGTGAGCCTGCGGTGCAGGCCATCGTCCACCGCTTTGACGTCGAAAAGCACGAGCTCGCACAGCTCCACGATTTCTTGGAAAAGCGCATTGGAAGCATACCCGCTTGTGTCCAAGCAACGATGGATTCCATGGGAACCCAGCTGCTGCAACAATTCCCGGGCGAATACCGGTTGCGACAGCACCTCCCCGCCGGAAAGCGTCACCCCTCCCCCCGAACGTTCGTACAGCCCACGGTCGGAAAGCAGGACGGGAAGAAGCTCCTTGACCCCCACCCGTTTCCCCCAAAACGCCAAGGCTCCAGGACCACACGCCTCTACGCAAGCCTGGCAGTCCACGCAGCTTTCGGAGACCGGCGGGCGGGAATGCAGAAGCGGGGAGGATGGTAGCGGGCAGGCTTGCACGCATGCATCGCAACCCACGCACAATTCCGCGCGGAAACGCAACTGGGGTCCAAAGCCCCAACTTTCCGGGTTATGGCACCAGGGGCACCGCAACGGGCACCCCTTGAAAAACACCGTGGTGCGAATCCCCGGACCATCGTGCAGCGCGAAACGCTTCACCTCGAAAAACATTCCCTTTTCCATAAATGGATTGTATCACAAAACGCGCCCGTAGGGGCCGGCCCCCGTGCCTGCCC
>DAOPKN010000150.1:0-3358 GCA_035391225.1 Thermotogota bacterium | reverse complement strand
GTGGAGTTTTCCGCGCTGAAGCAACTGGAACTTTGGCTGTCGGAGGAACCCTTTATTCGAACGGGAGCACGTGCCGACGAGGAAGTACCCGTGCACTGGCTCAAGGGCGATCCCATCCACGGGAAAGTGAAAGCCAACGACCCATTGATCGAAACCGCGCAAATTTTCATCAAGGAAGTGGGAGATACCACCCTCGTTCCACTGGAAAATCCCCACGAGCTGGATACCAGCGGGGAAATGTACTTCACCATCCCCGTGGAGGAAGATGTTGACCTGGCTTCCCGCGATGCTGGTGGATTCTTCATTCCCCGTGCAGGGTTGTTCGTTGCCTGGGGACAAGGGCTTGGAAACCTGGCGCGCAGCGACGTGAAGCCATTTGAAATCAAGGAACCCAGCGGGGAAATCCAGCTTGACGCAGAGTACGAGAACTGCGGCGACCCGCTCGACATCGCGGATGGCCAATCGGTTTGCGGACCCTGCACCGACGAGTGCTGCGAAGTGGAAGGCGCAACCGTCACCTACACCATCACGGTGGACCTCGTGATGATCGCAGAATGGGGCGTCACCTTCTACCTGGAAGAACCCGGTTGTTCGGCGTCGCAAACTGCTGACATTCCCTCCAGTGCATTCGTGGAAGTGGACGGGTCCTGGCAGTACGCCACCGACGTGTACTTCGCCACGGAATGTTCCAAGTATGCAACCGTGACCCTCTGGGGAACCGATTCCATCTCCGATTACTGGGATGCCAGCTGGGACGAGGAAGACCACATGTTCGTTCTCGACCTGGAAGACCCGACGGCAGCCATTGCCTTTGAAGCCGGAAGCTTCGGCAGCGACATGGCGACCATCACCTTCCTTGCCACCGATACCAAGTGCCTGGATCAAATCTCCTTCGAGTTCTTCGTGGAAAAGGGCGAAGGCGACTGGGAACTCGACGTGGAGTGGGGCGACGAGGACTTCATCATCGGCGAAGGACAAAAGCACGAGATCACCGGGGAAGGAACCTACGTCAAGGCCGCGAACAACGAAACTGCCTGGGCCACTCTCGTTCTCAACCTTTCGGAATGGGGTATGGACGGTGCCACCATCAGCGTGGATGTCAACGTGGATGATTGTTGCTCGCTGGGTGTGGGACACGAAGTTCAAGCCTCCGACGAAGTGTACGTGGACAACGTGTTCTTCTCGTCTGACATCGTGGACGACGATTACGGTTCGGATGAGATCTTCATGGCGTTTACCAACATCTTCGAAGACGAGGATGGCAAACTGTGGCTGCCCGTTCCTTCACTCAACGGTGGAGACCCAGCCAACGCCACGATGACCTTCTGGCTCTGGGACAAGAGCATTTCCGATGCAACGGTTACGTTCGGGTTCGGAGATTCTGCAACCGGAAGCGCTTCCGTCACCTCTGGAGCCACCAAGAGCTTCGTGTGCACGGGCTACAACCTCAAGGACCAATGGCAGGTCGACCTGTCGATGTACGGCACCCCGTCCGCACTCGTGGATGCAACCAGTGCCACGTTGACCATCGAAGCCACGGACGCTGCAGGCAACCTCTTCAGCTACCCGATCACGGTGTGGATGGACCTGAAACCTGCAAGCCTGACCTACGTGCAAGGATACACCGATGGCACGGCTTCTGGAGCCGACGACTTCGTGCAGTTCGTGTTCGACCAGAACGTGAACCCAGAGTTCGAAGGTTTCGCGGCAACGCTCACCATCTTTGGAAGCGGCGGAGGGCAGGCAGCCCTGAAAGTGTACAGCCAGGAGGAAATTACGCAGCTTGACATGACCGACAAGACCGGTTTCCAGATCAGCACCAAGAACTTCACCTTGCCGGTTGGTGGAAGTATTCAGTTGGAAGTGTACGCGCAAGACTTGCATGGAAACGTGCAGCTCACCACCCTTGCCGGAGGAATCGCAGAGAACGCGAGCTCCCGGTAATCGAGGAAGGTTTCAAGCGCAAAAGGTGGTCCTTCGGGGCCACCTTTTTCTTGGTTTCTTTCCGTTTTTGGGGGGGCATTATGTTATAATCGGTAGAGTTTTGTTTGCCGTTTTCTTTTTTGGGAGAGATGTTTTGGATACTGGAGGGAGGAGAAAGAATCATGTGGAAAAAGGGATTGTTGTTTTTCCTAGTATTTGTTGCTGCTGCGCTGCTGCTGGTGAACTGCGTGCAGCTTCCCCCAATTGGGGTTCCGACGTTCGGCGCCGTTCCGGTGGTTGCAGGAAACGGAGTGGTGACGTTGAGCTGGAACGCCGTGGATGGTGCCACGGGGTATAACGTCCGTATCGTAGTTGCGGGGGTAGGGGGAGCTTCCCGTGCAGCCAGCGTGGACGTGCAGGTAATTGGTACCGAGTACGTGTTTGACCCTGCGGCCCACGGTTTGCCGTATGGTGCTTTTAACTGGTTCGTGAGGGCCCTACAAGACGGGCGAGAGTCCAACGAGGCCCAAGGACCGGAGTTCAACGTGGGGGATCCATCCTACGATGCACCCACCGTGGAATTGTTGCTGCCACTGCAAGGCGAGGAGTACCTTCCAGATGAACAGATTGACTTCGAATGGGAGGCCAATCCTGGTGAGAAGCAACAGGGTGCAAGGGGTGCTGACATTGAAAAGCTGGAACTGCTCTTTGGTACTGACCCTGACAACTTGGAAGTGTTGCAAGATGTTACCGGTCTGGACACCTGGTCTTGGGCTAATCCCGGTTTGACCTGGGGAGAAACTTACTTCTGGACGGTAAAGGCTTACCAGAACGACGACGAGGTTTCCGCTGCTTCCCGAAGTTTACAGGCCAAGCAAGAGCTGGAACTGTACATTTCCGAGGCACCGCTTGGCCCCATATCCGGTTCTCGCGATGACGATCCACCCGTGTACTGGAAGTACGGAGAGCAATTGTACGGTCAAGTGATCGCGAATAACCCGGAAATTTTGACCGTGATCGTGTATTGGCAACAGGAAGGAAGCGAGATCCTGAATCCCCTTGGGAACCCCGGAGAAGTGGATGAAAACGGGGAGTACTACTTCCGGCTTCCGTTGGAAGCCCAAGAACCGCTGGGTTATACGGTCTCCCCTCGGAAAGAACGGGACGATGATTTCCCCGGAGGCATTTTCAATGCCAACTTCTGGATCTGGGCCCAAGGTTTGGGAAACAACGCAAAGAGCGCCAAGAAAATGGTGACCACGCGTGAACCCACGTTGACCATGGACCTGGAAGCGGTGTACGAGAACTGCGACGACCCGAAGGTACTGGAAGACGGCGCGAAGGTTTGTGGACCCTGCGAAGGACCTTGTGGCCTTACCGATGGAGCCACGGTGAACTACACGCTCACGCTGGACTTCACCGATTCGGAGAACCT
>DAOPKN010000149.1:0-3378 GCA_035391225.1 Thermotogota bacterium | reverse complement strand
CAGCTTTTCGTTCCCGAAGGCTTTGCACATGGGTTCTTGGCATTGAGCGATGAGGTCGAATTGGTGTACAAGTGCGGGGATTTCTACCACCCGGAGGATGAGCACGGTGTGTTGTGGAGTGATCCGGATTTGGGGATCGACTGGCCCTTGGAACGGGTGGGGGAGATTTGCCTTTCGGAGAAAGACAGGGAGTTGCCGAGGTTGAAAGATCTGTAAGTCTCTTTCTGCTTGGGTGGTCCCCGGGGCAGTAAAGAATCTTTGACCCTTGAAAAGAAGGTCAGGGGAATAATGGTGGTATAATTTCCTCCGAAAACGGGGGGATGAGGTGGTTTTTTGAAACTTTCCAAGGCATTGAACCATACGCTTGCGGAGATCCTGCAAAAGGATGCCCGGGCGTACATTGTGGGGGAGGATATCGCCGAACCGTACGGAGGTGCTTTCAAGGTAACGAAAGGGCTATCCGAGCGGTATCCAGATCGTTTGCTTAGCACTCCAATGAGCGAGCAAGGGTTCTTGGGGTTGGCCATCGGTATGGCACTGCGTGGGTATCATCCCATCGTGGAAATCATGTTCGGGGACTTCGTGAGCTTATGCGTGGACCAGTTTTTGAACCACGCGTCCAAGTTTGTCGACGTGTACGGTAGAAGTGTCCCGCTCGTATTGCGTACCCCGATGGGGGGATACCGGGGGTACGGGGCGACGCATAGCCAAAGCATCGAGAAACTTTTTTTTGGGCTTCCGAACTTGGAGGTGGTTTCCCTTTCACTGGCGGATGAGAAAGCCACTTCGCTTCAGAAGGCTTTGGGGCGCAGCGTCCCCGTGTTGTACATTGAAAACAAAATTGATTACGGGCGGGAAGTGTTTAGCTCTTCACCCTGGGTTTCACGTTTTTCGAAGAAGGAAATCTTGGGAGAGGAGGGGTTCTCTCACTTCCGGTTTAACATTCTCGACCAGGACCCTGGCGGGGTAAAAACGTTGGTTGTGACGTACGGGGGCATGCTTTCCCTCGCCTTTGAAGCAGTTTGGGAAGCCTTTCTGGAAGAGGAGTGGCCTTGCGAAATCCTTGTTCCCGAGAGGGTTTCCCCGTTGGACGTCGATTTTTTCAAAACTTTATCCACCCGGGTATCCGGAATGGAACGGCTGGTCATCCTCGAGGAGGGCTGGACTCCATTTGGCTGGGGAAGCGAGGTAATCGCTGCGCTTTCCGAACGTGGACTTCCCAAGGATCTCAAGGTGTTCCGCGTCGGTGCGCGGTTGGAAAACGTCCCCGCAGCCCGTGAAATGGAAGAGAAAGTGCTCCCCGGGAAAAAGGATGTTTTGGAAGCGATCATGGGGAAGGGATCTCGATGAAGAAGGTTGAGAGATTGTACGAGAAGATGTTGTTGATCCGAAACACCGAGCGCGAGATCGAGGCTCTTTTTGCCCAGGGGTTTCTCCGGGGAACGACGCATGGGTACATCGGGGAAGAAGCGATCGCGGTAGGTGTTTTAGCACACGTTGATATTCAAAGGGACATCGTGACGGGAACCCATCGTAGCCATGGCCATTACCTTGCCATGACCGAAGACCCTTTCAGCCTTTTTTCAGAGCTTATGGGGTTACCTACCGGGGTGACGGTCGGCAGGGGAGGGAGCCAGCACCTTTCATTCCACAACTTCATCACCAACGGACTTACCGGGGGCATGGTTCCCATAGGTGTGGGTATGGCCCTGGCAGAAAAACTCTCCAAGTCCGGGAACGCCGTGGTTTCTTTCCTGGGGGACGGGGCTATGAACGAGGGCTACGTGATGGAAGCGTTTAACCTCGCTGCAGTGTTCAGGGTTCCCATCCTTTTCGTGTTGGAAAACAACGGGTATGCAATGAGCTCAGCTTCCCGGCGGATGTCGGCCGGTTCCTTTTCTTCGCGCGTGGATGGTTTTGGCCTCACGTATACCCAGGTGGATTCGCAAGACGTCGTGAAAATTTCCCGAGTGGCCGAGGAGCTCTTGGAAAAGGTGCGTGCAGGAGAACCTCAGTTCTTGGAAGTAAAAACCTATCGCTTTTGCGGGCATTCCAAGAGTGATCCACGTGAGTATGTTAGCCAAGAGGAAGAGGTCTTTTGGCAGGGGAAAGACCCGCTGCTTTTCTTGGAAAACAACTACCCCAGGTTGGATTTTCCCGCGCTTCGTGACCGGGTGGAAGATAAGGTTCGAGATGCGAGCGAGCGCGTGAAGAAGATGTTCCGGGAAGGAGAAGGTAATGATTGAAGTCATTGCGGAACGGTTAAATGCTAACGATGAAACGTTGTTCGTGGGAGAAGTGCAGGTGGACTCTCGAACTGAGGTTAAGCAAGGAGAACTGATCCTTTCGGTGGAAGGGAGTAAGGGAACGAAGGATCTTTTTGCACAGGAAGCAGGGATTGTATTCCTCTTGGTGGAGCCGGGGGACGAAGTTCCAGTTGGCCATACCCTTTTCCTTCTTTTTCCATCCATTGAAGAGCTGGATTCTTGGGCAAGCCAGGGGAAAGAACAAAAGAAACCTTCACTGCAACCTGACGTGCAAATCACGCGCAAGGCCCAAAAACTCATGCAAGAGTATGGGATTTCGGACGAGGTTGTTTTTCAACGGGTAAAGAAGGGGGTCATTTCTGCCCAAGACGTGGAAGAGTTGCACCGGTTGATGCACCAAGGGGAAAAGAAACCTTCCCTTCAAAAAAAGGTGAGCTGGGATCTGGAGCGTGTGATGATTGTCGGTGGAGGCTCTGCAGCGGACGTGATTGCCAATGCCCTCTTGCTTTCGAGGAATCAAACGTTGTGGGGGATCGTTGATCCCAAGGATTCTTCCAGCTTCCCTGGAATCCACCACGTACGCCAGGAGCACGAGGCCTTTATCTCCAGCTGCGACCGCAAGGCTTTTGACTCTGTAATCGTTTCTTTCGGGCACCTTCCTACCCGGAAAAGGCTTTTCGAGCTGTACAGGGAAGCGGGGTTCTCCTTTTCAAACGTGATCCATCCTTCGGCTTTGGTGGAAGGAGGTACACGAATGGGGCAAGGGAATTTCTTGGATGCGCATGTTCGAGTCGGGGTTTTCTCGCGAATCGGGAATAACAACTGGATCGCCGCAAAGGTGAACATGGACCATCACAATTCCCTGGGAGACTCCTCGCTGCTGGGTCCAGGGGTAATGACGTCAGGATTGGTGAAGATTGGGTCTTCTTCCTTGATCGGTGCGGGAACAGCTATTACCCCGTCAGTGGAGATTGGGGATGGTTGTTTCGTGGCTGCCGGGTCAGTTGTAGCGCGAAACCTGCCAAGCGGGGAGAAGATAAAGGTGAAAGTGTAGGAAAGCGAATATTTCGGTCTTGGATCCAAAAGAGGGGATTTGCATGAAACTCTTGAT
>DAOPKN010000148.1:0-3408 GCA_035391225.1 Thermotogota bacterium | reverse complement strand
CTGGGGCGAGCAAATCCACCCGCGGGGGCTGGTTATTTCCTTCGGTTACCACGCAACCGGTGAAAAACACGATCCCCAAAATTGCCACGCCCATAACAGCAACCCAAAGTTTCATTTTTGCCATTCCCACACCTCTTTTTCGGCAAGTATTGGTTTTTGGAACTTACTCTTTCCTTCCCGTGTTGCGGTTGTTTTGGCGGAACTTGGGCCACGGCGTGTCCGCAAGCCCCCCACAGTCACTGTACAAGGCGTAAAAATCCCCGCCAGCCGTGCCAAAGTAGATGGTGCCGTCCGGGGCGATCGCGGCGCTTGAATAAATCAACGAACCTGCATCGAATTTCCATTTCAAGCTTCCGTCGGGGTGGATGGCATAGAAGAAACCGTCGAACGATCCCACGAAAATCGTGCCGTCTTTCCCAATCGTTGCGCTCGCAAGAATCACGCTCGGGGTATCGAACTCCCATTTCTGGGAGCCATCCTCCCCGTCGAGAGCGAACAGCTTCCCAGCTCCGGTACCGTACAAATCTCCCCAGCCCACGTAAATTGTGCCATCGCTTCCGATGACCGGGCTGGATTGCATATAGAATCCTACTTCGAAAGGAGTGGCCCATGTCGATGTGGCATCCTCCGGGTCGATGGCGTACACTTTTCCTTCCGCGGTGCTCACGTAGATCGTACCATCACTTCCAATGGCCGGGCTGGAAAGCACTTGACCCACCACGCAGGGAGTGGCCCACGTGGAGGTTCCGCTTGCAGGGTCAAGAGCGTACAAGTTTGTGTCGTTGGACCCCACGTACACCGTGCCATCTTCGCCGATCGATGGGGCGGATTGAATCCTTTCTCCCGTGGAAAAGGGGGTATCCCATGGGGATGTCCAATCTTCTGGGTTAAAAGCATTGACGTCGTGGTCTATCGAACCCACGAAGATAGTCCCATCTTCCCCAACCGCTGCCCCAACAAGCACGCCCGATGCGGGGGGGATGTCCAATTTCTTCGTTCCATCCTCCGGGTTGAGCACGTAGAAAATCCCCTCCTGGTTCTCCAGGTTATTTTTTTTGGCGGTACCAAAGAATATCGTGTCATCGCTGCCAAGGGCTGGACTTGCGATAACCGCGTACTCCCCCGGTAAGAAAGGCTGGGGCCATTTGGGGGTCCCATCGGGGTTCAGCGCGAAAAACTGGGATGGGTTTTCCTCGCCAATCGTGCCGAAGTAAATGGCTCCATCGCTTCCAATGGCGGGGGAGGAGTAAATGCCATCCCCGGCGTGGAACACCCACAGCGGAGTGCCTGGCTTTGCATCTCCCTGTGAAAAGCTGGCTTGCAGCGTGCGGTGTGCATCCACGTTCCAAAAATGGCTGGCGTCTCGCGACACGAGGAGTCCATCCTCGAACCAGCCATCGAATGTCGAGCCTTCCTTTGCCAGCGCGCGCACCTCGACTTGGCTTCCCCGCTGCAGCTCCTCCTGTTGGAGGGCACCCCATGGCCCGTCGTTCACCCGCACGTTTCCCCGCGAAGCCGGGGAGGCCTGTACGGTGATGCTGAAAGTTTGTGGCACGAAGTACGCGCTCAGCACGCGGTCAACTTGCGCCACGAACAGGAATGGGTTGTCGTCGCTGGCTTTCTGTGCGCGTGCACCTGTTTGCTCCGGCTCGTACCAGCCATCGAATTGGAAACCTTGGCCGGCTTGCGCCTGCACGCTCACTTGCTGCCCAGCCTCCACGGTCTGGCGGGATTGTTCGTCCCATTCCCCGTCATTCACCCGAACGTCGCCGGCATTTGTCGGGCTGGCAAGTACGGTGATCTCGCATTGGGTCTTGTCAAACCGCGCTTGTAACTGGATGTCGCTTTCCAACTGCCTCGTGGAGGCCATCGGGTCCGTGGGCAGGTAGTCGAAGGGGTTGTCGATGCCCAGCAGCTCGTCGCCCTTGTACCAGCCCGCGAATGTGTAGGTTTCCTCCGCCTGCGCCCACAACCGGGTGGGAGTTTCCACGTTCGCTTGGAACACGAGGATTTCCCCCCACTGCCCCTCGTCCGTGCGCACTTGCCCGCCTTGCGACCCTTCTACGCCCAGTTCCACGGTGTAAAAGTCCTGCGTGGTAAAGGTGCGTTCCTCGCTGCTGGCCACTTTCTTTCCCTCCAGCCAGGCTTCCACCTTCCAGCGGTAGGTGTGGTTGGCAAGCAGTTTCTGGTTCCAGGTGGCACGCGTTTGCTGCGTTTGCACCCCGTCGCCGTATTCCTCGCCTTGGGGCGCCACGTTCAACAGGAAATAGGTGTTGTTTCGAGCGTCACCCGCGTTGATTTGCACCTGCCAGGAAAACTCCGGTTGCAAGCCCATTCCGGCTTGGGCGGGCCCCGGTTCGAGCAACAGAAGCACCAGGTTTACGGTCCCATCCGGCGTGTTACATCCCACCAGGGACAGCACAAGGAAGAGGAAAATCAGCCCCCCAAGAAAACGGATTGCCTTGCCTTGCATCGAAATCGCTCCTTTCCAGAAAAGGTTCTTCCCCTTTTTCTACGGGATGCGCCCAAAAAGCTAATATGTCCTGGCGAGGCGCATCCCCAGGTAATTGTAGCTACTACTAAGCAGCGCGAGGTAGAGGCGGAAAGACACGCGGCAAAATCCCGCGCTGGTCGAGCAAGGCCAGCCCCCCCCACGTATCATCCGGCCGATGCCATCCCCAGGACCGATGGGGTTCGTCTGGGTTTCCGATGGGTAATCAATTTTCCCCTTGTCGTGGCACCATTCCCACACGTTGCCGCTCATGTCGTACAGCCCCCGTTCGTTCGCAGCCTTTTCTCCAACCGGGTGGGTTTGATCGGAGCTGTTATCCTGGTACCATCCCACGTCGTCCAGGGTATTTCCACCAGCATACTTGTAGTCATGGGTTTCCACTCCATCCGTGATATCTGCGGCACCACCCCGGGCACTGTACTCCCATTCCGCCTCGGTGGGAAGCCTCCATCCCTTCACTCGCGTGATGTCAGTCGTCTGTGCCCCCTCTTCGTCCAGCAATTCCCACGTGGTCTCATTGTAGGCCCGCGGAAGACCGGATACATCGCTCAGCCAGTTGCAGTATCGCACCGCATCGTACCAAGAAATGTTGATCACCGGTCGGCTACCGCGTCCCCAACCTGCATCACTTACCGTCGAAGTGGGCTGCCCCGTTGCCAAAAGGTACGCATCGTACTGGTCGAACGTGACCTCGTAGGTTCCAATCTCGAACTCGTAGGTGAGCACAATACCGTGCACCGGTTTCTCCCAAGTTGCCCCTTCCGGGTCATTGAGCGTGTTGCCCATGAGGAAGGTATAGGCGGTCCAGAACGTAGCTTCCGCGGTCGTTGCCTGTTGCCCATCGGATTGTTTTGCCGTCACTTTCCACTTGTACTGCGTGTAGGGGTCCAAGTTCA
>DAOPKN010000147.1:0-3457 GCA_035391225.1 Thermotogota bacterium | reverse complement strand
CTTGGATCGCAACCCGGTGAATCCCCTTGGAAAGGCCTACCAGCAATACACCACCAGCATTTGTGCTTGCCATCACCATCCCGGTATCCATTCCATTAAGGATGATCCGTGCCCCTTCCACGAGTTCATTTCCACTTCGTAGCTGCAAGTAGCAATTCCCCTCAGCCTGGGCAGAAATCCCGGGCTGTTCCATTTTTTCCGTGTACCCAGAAGCAGTCGTCGTTTCCTCTTCTGCTTCCTTTTCGTATTTCTCGCGCAAGGCTTCCACAGTACCTTGCAGTGCAAGCACATCACGATTTTGTGCAAAAGCGTCCAGGTACTTCCGTACTTGTCGTTCCAAATCGCTGTATTCCGAAGGGTTCTTGTACAAGATTTTCCGGTAGTAGTTAAATTCCTCGCTACTGAGTTCCCCTTTCCCCAAGGGATCTGCCAGCAAGTACAAAACGTTACGTGCTAACTGTGTGTTGTCAGCGAGTACGAATGCTTCCAGCTCACCGAAGCAGTCAGGGTGTTGCTTTCCTTGTGTCTGTTCAACCACATGGGCAAAAAGGAAGTCCTGCAGCTCTCCCAAAAGGATTTCCTCGTCACCATTCGCATTTGCCTCGCCTTTCATGCCCCGAACAAGGTAATGCGTGAAGTAGCCTCCCTCCCCCTCCAGACGTTCCATGGACTTTTCGTCCCCCAATGACGAAACCAGGATTTGAACCTTTCTTTCAACTGCCAACTCTTTGAAGGAACCCATTTCAAGCTTCGGTTGGAAAACCGGTCTTTCCTTGATCACACTTCCGCTGTAACACGCGTCGAGGAAAATGAGCGTTTGGGTTCCAGGAATGTCCTTGAGAAGAGGTACAACGTGCGATTCGAAACCCACGCTTGTAATGTCCAAAAGCTTTTTCATGGCGTCTTTCGGGATGAACAGGGTCTTCTTTTCTGATTCTTCCCCCAGGGTTTCGGCGTGTCCTGCATAGAAGAACAAGTGGCGATCTTGCTCGCATCCCTGGTTGCTCCAATTGGCGATTTCCCCTATGAGTTCCCCAAAGGTAGGATTAAGGAGTAAGCGCAAGGTACCCTCATTTTCGCTTGCAACCCCCAATTCCTCGAGCGTACCGGCGAAAAGCCGCGCATCGCTTTCGGCTCCCGGCAATTCTGGGATCGAGGGATCAAGAAATTCACCGATCCCGATTACAAGTGCGTAAGTCTTTGCCCCGGCAACTACTGAGAAGAAAACCAGGAAAAGGAACAAACATGCAATCACCTTTTGCATCCCTACCACCTCAAAAAAATGTTTGATTCTTTTCTTTAGTTTAACATATTCTATCTTATTTTTCAACGATTTTGGAGCATGTCACATCTACTGCATCGCCTGGGAAGTTTTCATCGAGTTTTCGGAAGTAAACCCCAACCTTTGAAGACCGTTCGAAACGTACTCGTTTCGCATGAAAAGCTCCCAGATCAATCCATCGCTGAAATTCGCGAACATCAGCAGCGTTATGCCCTTGTCGATCCCCACGAAATCGCTGGCATACCAATCTTGGTTTTGGTTGAACGAGTCCTTCAACCCATAGGTTCCCAGGACTTGTGGTATCGTGTAGTAGTATTCCAGGGCTTCAAATGCTTCTTCGCAAAGGAAATTGACCGAGCCCAGTGCTCCGGATGTTGCGATGGTTCCGTTGACTTGGTGCACGTTGGGATGCCCATCGTCTCCCGATGGCGGGGCTCCCAGAAAGCCATTGTACCCTCCCACGTCGTCACATGCCGTCAATCCCCAACCCTTATCGAATCCCGCATATGTGCTGCTGTTATCCCTGCAGAAACGGAGATTGGCCAGGCAACCGTTCGTGGAATTTTCAAACCAGTCCACACCCGAGCGGTCCAAAAGGCCACGGAAGTCAAGGAAAGCATGGGAGTACTGGTAGGTGAAGATGGAACCAAACCAGGAATGGAAAAAATCGTCGGTGTTGTAGCTACCCGCGTGCCGGGTAAAAGAATCGTAGACGCTGGTACCAGTTCGATAGGCTGCGTTGGAAGCACCCGCACCAAGGATATACAGTGCGAGTTGTTCCGCGGTAAAATCCCAATGCCCCTGGTAGCCGTTTTCCGGGGAATAGGCCATGTAAAACTGGTTGTTCGCCGCATCTACCATGCTTTTCCAATTCACCCTGTCAAACAGCAAGGAGGCCTTTTGGGCAATTTCTCCCGCGAAGTATTCCCCCGCTACCAGTACACCACACAGCAACCAGCAAGTGTCAACGGAGGAAATTTCGCATTCCCATTCCCTTTCCCCCGTCTGTATATCCAAGAAATGGAAGAAGAAGCCGTTATGCGTTTCCAGGTCCAACAACGTGTCAAGCGTTTTCGAAACCCGATCTTCCCCCTGTGAATAGCTAATCCATCCTTCTTCCACGCCGACGGGAATACTTGCCAGTCCGAATCCCGTGGCCGCGATACTGGAAATCGAGGAACTTCCCGGGTACCTGTCCCTGACTAAGCCGTACCCCGAAGAACCACTGGTGGTGTTCACCTGTTCCCAAAAGAAGTCGAAGGATTTTTCCAATTCCTCCCAAAAGATGTCCGGGGCAAAATGCGCGAAAAGCTCCCTTTCCTCTTCACACGTAAAGACCAGTTGCGCATCATCCCCCACCTTTTCTCCGGCATCAAACCATCCGAGGAAAGACCAGCCACCCACCGGCGCAGCTTCAAGTGTTACCTGGCTTCCGCTTTGGATTTGCACGCTTTGCTCGTCTCCCCAACTTTCGCCATTAATCCGTACATTCCCGCCGGACGGGGGGGTGGCCCGTGCGGTTAGGGGGAAGGTTTCCGAATCTTCCACAAAGCGGGCCGTGAAATCCTGGTCAGTGTCCACAACAACCTGGTACTGGGTGTTTTCCGAAACCAACACCTCCGTTCTGAACCAGCCAAGGAAGTGCCATCCTTCCTCCGCGGCCGCTTCCACGGTAACCTGGGACCCAACGGCCAGGGTTTCACTCTTCGTGATTCCCCATTCCCCCTGGTTGATCCGTACCTTCCCGAAAGCTTCTTGGCGCTGAATTACACCGCCTCCGGGATTTTCTTCCGCACGCACCGTGAGTGTGACCCATTGGGCAAAATCTGCGCCACCATCGTTGACACACCCCAGCAGCGCAACTACGAAAAGCAAGAGGAATCCCATGCAGCCCGCTCTCCACCCTTTTTTTCCCTTGAAACCTTTCATTCTCCCACTTCCCTTCCCTTGGAAAACCAGCCATTCCACTGCTGTGTTGGTCTTTCCCCCAAAAGTGGAACAGCTTACTTGGCACACTCATTCCGTTTTCCCAGCGTGTCTTCGAACCAGCCCACGAGTATCCTTCCTCCGGCTACCGGCGGGTTCATGTTCTTCTCCAGCGCGCGGGCTTTCCGGGGAAACCGCACTGGGGTGCGGCGGTCCCAAAAATCGCGTCGTTGCTGACGCAACGACCGG
>DAOPKN010000146.1:0-3525 GCA_035391225.1 Thermotogota bacterium | reverse complement strand
TGGCGGCATACAGCCTGAAAAAAAGGGCAACCCCCGGTAGTGTCCAAATGGCTTGGCTCATGGCAGCTTCTGCGGTTTGGTGCTTTACATCGATTTTCGAAGCGCTGGGGACATCCCTGGACCAAAAGGTCACGTGGTCCGTGCTTTCCTACCTTGGAAGTCAAACAACCCCGGTCTTTTTCATGCTGTTCACCTTTCGTTTCACCCGTAGAGACGGTTGGTTCAAGCCCAAGCTGGTGGGAAGCTTGTTCGTTCTCCCCGCCATTTCGCTGGGAATGGCCATCACAAACTCCTTGCATCACTTGCTCTGGTCATCGGTCTCGCTGGAACCCGTTTCCGGTGGTGTGGCGGGGGTATACGGTCACGGCCCGTGGTTCTTCGTGGTCGTTGTGTACGGTTACCTGATGGTCTTTTCCGCGCTCGTCTTGTTGTTTCGTTTCATCTTTTCCCACGCCAACCTGTTTTCGTTGCAAGCGCGCATGGTTTTCCTGGGGTGCCTCTTTCCTTTCGCCGCAAATATCCTGTACGCCTTTGATACCCGCCTGATCGGCGGATTCGACCCAACTCCCCTTTCCTTCACGGTGAGCAACGTGTTCCTTGCGCTGGCAGCTTTCCGGTACCGCATGCTGGACCTTGCCCCCGTAGCATGGGAGCAGGTAGCCCGTTCGCTGGAAGACGGGTTGCTTGTGGTGGACGAACAGGACCGCATCGTGGAATGGAACCAGGCGCTGGGGCGATGGCTGCATCCCGATGCCAGATGGGTTTCGCGAAAGCTCTCTGAGGTTCTTCCCGAGTGGGGGGATTTGCTGCAACTGGTTCGAGAAAGCAAGGTCCGCAAGGAGATCGAGCTTCAGCAGTCGGGAATCCAGGTATTGGAAATTTCGGTAACCCCCTTGAAAGATCGAAAGCAACATCTCATTGGAAAAGTGTTGCTTTTCCACGATATTTCCGAGCAAAAGCGCATCCAAAAGGAACTGCAGCAAGCACGCGCTCTTGCAGACGCCGCCAATCGCTCCAAAAGCGATTTCTTGGCGACCATGAGCCACGAAATCCGGAACCCGCTGCATGGAATGGAAGGGCTTTTGTTCCTTGTTGAGCAAACTTCTCTCTCCTCCGAGCAAAAAGGATACCTGGACAGCATCCATTCAGGGATGAAAACCCTGGGTTCCATCTTGAGCGATATCCTGGATCTCTCCAAGATCGAGGCGGGCAAACTCGAACTGGAGGAAACCGTTTTTTCGCTCGAAGAAATGGTATACGGTGTGGCAAACCTTTTCCAGGCTTCCGCGTTGGAAAAACGAGTTAGTTTCCGCGTGCAGGTTGCGGAAAAGGTCAAGGGGAATTTCCGGGGAGACCCGCTCCGCATCGGGCAAATCTTGAGTAACTTTTTGACCAATGCGCTCAAGTTCACCTCCACCGGCAGCATCACGCTCGGGGTTACTTGCGGGGGGAACGCAAAAACGCTGGACGGTTGTTCCTTCCTGGAATTTTCCGTGCGGGACACGGGAATCGGAATGGATCCCGAGCAACAGAAGAAGATCTTCCAGGATTATTCGCAGGGTGATCTCTCGATTGCACGCAAATTCGGAGGCACCGGTCTGGGATTGGCCATTTCCAAGAACCTTGCCGAAAAGATGCGGGGAAAAATCCTCTTTTCTTCCGAACCGGGAAGGGGAAGTACCTTTTCGTTGGAAGTCCCGTTGAAACGGCAAGAAGGTGAAACCACCCTCCCTCCACGCAGGGAAACAAAATCCCAAATCCCTGGGGTTTTCTGCGGCAAAAGGGTACTCCTGGTTGAAGATGACCCGGTGAACCGGGGAATGATGAAAGGTGTTTTTCAGAAATTCGGGGTAAACCTGGAGTGCGCCCATGACGGCAAAACTGCGCTTCAACTCGTATCTTCCAAGCCTTTTGACCTGGTTCTCATGGACATGCATTTACCGGACATGGATGGTTCTACCCTGGCCCGAAAAATCCTTCACGAAACAACCTTCTCTTCCCCCGTGGTCACCCTTTCCGCCTCCGTTTCCGCCTTGGACCGTGAAAAATGCCTGCAGGCAGGGGTCAGTCGTTTCCTCGTGAAACCTCTTTCTCCCCTGGAGCTGAAAGGCGTTCTGCTGGAAATGTGGTCGGAACCGGAACCCGGAGAGGACACGATCCTTTGGAACCCCGAGTTGCTGGCACACCTTCACATCAAGGACGGGCTCGAGATGCTCGGTGGGGACAAGAAAACGTATCTTCAGGTTCTGGGAACTTTCCTGGATTCCCTGGAAAAAGACCTGCGTTCTTTCGCCTCGTTGCGAAGCCAGCGAGATCCCGAGCAAATTGCCAAGCTTGTCCATCGAATCAAGGGAGCCGCGTTCTCCGTTGGCGCCCATTCTCTCGGAACCCTTTGCGAAAAAGTGGAACAGGTACTCCAGGGAGGTTCTCCGGAAGAATGTCAGAAGGATTTCGAGGAGTTTGAGCAGCAAATGCGCGGAACGGTGGAAGCGATGCGAAACGCAGGACTAACTCCAAGCTGAGGTACGGGTTTTCCCCTGGGGGAAAGTTTGCCCGGGGTCACTGGATGCGTCAGAGCTTCACACCGAAACGGGAAAGAACCAGCGCCATGGCTCCGTATCCCAACATGGTAAGGACCGAGGATAAAAAAATGGAAAGGTACACGTTCCACCCCAGCCGGGAAATGAACAACGGAAGGGCGACGAAGAAAACCAGGGAAGGTAGTACGAACCAGAAAATGCTCCAAGAAAGAGAAGCAACCTTTTGGGGATCCCCGGTGTCGAGATAAAGCCACAGGATGGCGAGCAGTGATGTGAGGGGCAACGAAGCAATGAGCCCCCCCAGTACGGAGGTACGCTTGCTGATCTCCGAAACCCCCACGAGGATTGCCGCCGAAAGCAAGAACTTGACCAGGATTCGCACGACCCCCATGATAAACACCTCCAACAAGATATCTCCATTATACCATTGGACCCCAGGTGCCAGTTCGGGGAATGGCGTATCCCCAGGGACTTTCAAGCAGCCGGAAAGGATGGGATTTCGTGAAGTACAAGAGCCAGGTGGGGATCTTGATTTCTGCCGTCATCCTTGCGGGGATTTTGGCGATCGTGATGATCAACTTCGCGGCTTACAGCAAGATCATTCGGGAAGATATCCTGAACATCTCCAAGCTCACCTCCACGAGCATTTTCTCCAAGATCAGCAACGAGCTCACAAAACCCATCTTCATCTCCCTGACCATGGCAAACGATTCGTTCGTCAAAGACTGGCTGCTGCACGAAAAAGAGCGTGATGCGCAGGAAATTATTACCTACCTGGAGGGGATCCAGGAAAAGTACCAGTACAATTCTTCCTTCCTTGTCTCCACCGGTTCGAAGAAGTACTTCCACTACCAGGGCCTTTTCAAAACGCTTTCCATCTCTGACACCCATGACGTGTGGTTCTTCGATTTCCTGGAGAAGCAAACGATGCTGGAAATCGACGTGGACCACGACGAGGTGGACCAGAACACGCTTACGCTGTTCG
>DAOPKN010000145.1:0-3544 GCA_035391225.1 Thermotogota bacterium | reverse complement strand
TCCCCGGAGGGACCCGGCTTTTCCTGGGACCGCCGCACCCCAGTGCGGCTCCTTAAGGGTGCTTAGAGCGAAGAGGTGTGGAACGGAAAAAGGGAGGCAAAAAAAAACGAATAGCCCCGCTCCAAATTCAGGTACGGAACGGGGCTACCCTACTTCCAGTAAAGCTGTTACCAAGATACTACACACTCCTACTTGCTTCCCACTTCCCTTTCCTGGTCCGAATGCAAGGAACGCATTCTGAAAGTGGGGTGAAGCCAAACTTCGTGTTGCTTGGTACGGTGGTGCAGTGTTGCGAGGTACGGTGGTGCAAGTGGTACATGGTTCCGTGTTACAGTGGTGCGGTTTCACGTTCTGTTCGGTGTTTCATCCCCCTTGCTTCGGGGGCCATTTGCCAACCAAAAAAGGCAGGCTTCTGGTCTTCCGACGGTGAACCTGCGCTTCCGCTCAATCTCCGAGCATGCATCGCAGTCTCACCCGCGTAGCTGCACTTCGATTTCATTTTCCATTATACCACGTTTTTCGACCCAATGCAACCCCCCCCTGGATTTCCTTTCCTGGCGAGATTCTTTTGCGCTTCTTCGTTTGCCCAAAAGGCTTAGGACTGTTTCTTTGGAAAATCCTTGGGATACCCAGTCCTACCCATGGAAAAATCAAAGGAGGGGTTCACCTGAAGGAGGGACACATGCTGCAAACCGATCCATGGACGATTCGTCCGTTGCTACGCGAAGAATGGGAACTGTACAAGGATGTGCGATTGCGGGCGCTAAAAGAGTCCCCCGATGCTTTTCGCAGTGTTTTTTCCCGGGAAAAGAAGCGATCCGACCCGGATTGGAAGGAAACCTACGCAAGGGAAGTTTCTTCGGGAAATGCCTTTTTCCTCGTGGCGATGGTGGGAAAAAGGAGCGTGGGGCTCGGGCTTGCGCGGGTGGACCCGGATAAATCGCGCAAAGGTTTCTTGCACAGCGTGTGGGTGGACCCGGAGTTTCGAGGGAGGGGGATGGGAAGGGCTATGATGCACATGGCACTCGAATGGTTGAAGGGTAGGGGAGTGGAGCAGGTGCAACTCTCCGTGACACTGCGGGATTCCCCTGCGATGCGGCTTTACCGCAGCCTCGGATTTCATCCCGTGGGAGAAGCCGAAGCCTTGCGCAAGGATTCGGGGTTTCTTTTGCAGGAGATGCTTCTGGATTGGAAAAAGGCAGGTGAGGGTAGTGAAAAGGGAACTACTTAAGGTTTTAACGATCGGGGTTGTTTGGTTGGCCTGGACAAGCTTCCTCCTGGGAGCGGTGGACGATGGGCCCCAGCCCGGGCAAATGCTTGGGGCCGGGGGTGGAGGAGCCATGTCGGGTTTTTCTTCCTCGCCCTACAACGACTTGTGGTTCGTGGGCACGGATATGGGCATTCTGTTCCGTTCCGAGAACCGCGGAGCGTCGTGGCAGGCGATCGACCAGTTCCAGACCTGGTACGACACCGATCTTTCCCAATCCGCACCGGTGGGGTTTTCCTCGGATGGGGAAACGGTTTTCCACGCTCCCGGGGGGCAAAACCCGGTGCGGTCAACGGATGGCGGGGTGACGTGGAAATCCATTCCGCTTCCGGTGGAACGCGTTCGCTACTTCATCGGATCGGTCAAGCACCCCGGGAAAGTGTTTGCGTTCACGGACAACGGGGTTTGGTTTTCCCTTGACAAGGGACTATCCTGGGAAAATTCTCGGGGAGTAGAGGGGGAACAACTTGGTTCGTTCCTCGATGAGGCTTTTTCCCCGGAACACGTGTACACCGCTACCCGTGAAGGGGTGTATCGTTCCACGGATGGCGGGGGCCACTTTGCGCGCATCCACGAGGCATCCATCATCCGTTTCACCGGGGGAAGAGACCCAAGCGGGCTGACCCTTGCCTACCTGGAGCGCGATGCGTCGGATTGTCCCTTTAGCTGCGGGGGAAATTTCGGCTACGTGTACGTGAACACCGGGGAAGGTTTCCACCAGACCTCCCAGTACGGTGGCAAATGGTTGACCATGGCGCAGAACGATGCCCACACCATCTACGTCACGGGGGACCGGGAGTGGGAAAGCGCGTACGGCACGAAGGTGTGGAAGTCCACGGACAAGGGGAAAAGCTGGCAGATGGTGTTCCTCCAGCTCGACTGGGACCACGGCTTCACCCCCTGGCCGTCGGACCAGTTGGAATACTCGGGCGTGGGGCTGGACGTGGGCTGGTGGGACGAGGGGTACTACTGGTTTTCGGCAAACCAACTCGATTCGTCGCTAATCGGGGGTTCCGGGAACTTTTTCCTGCACGTGTCCGAGGATGGGGGAACCCACTGGAGGTCACCGTTCACTTCCTTCGCGGGCGAGGAACCCCGCGAGGCAGGGAAAAATTGGTCGTCCACCGGGCTCGAGGTGACCACGGTGCGCTGGATCAAGTGGCATCCTTCGGATCCTGCCGTGGGGTACGCGTCGGTGGCAGACATCGGAGGGCTGGTTACCGAGGATCGGGGAAAAAGCTGGCGGATCATCAACACGCTGCAGCTCAATACCTTCTACGATTTCGCGTTTGACCCGGCCCACCGTGAACGGGTGTACGCCGTAGCGGGGAGCATCCACGGTTTCCCCGGCTGGTGGCACGGAAGCATGACCGATTGCCGGGGGGGCATCTTCCAGTCGGATGACCTGGGACGCACCTGGCAGCGCATCACGCCGGAAGGAAACCCCTGGAATAGGCAGTTCCTTTCAATTGCCTACGACTGGGAGCAGGACATCCTGTACGCCGGTTCGCAGTCCATCGGGGTGGCAACACGGCAAGGCGGAACGTGGAGCTGGGACAACAAGGGGTTGGGCTCTCCAGAAAGCGGAAAGATCATCCCGGTGATCAAGATCGACCCCCATACTTCCGACGTGTACTGCCTGCTGGCGGGAGACAAACCGGAATACACCAACGCGGCGTTCACGGGGGTGTACAGAAAGGCGTTCGGGGAAGAAGGCTGGACCCTTTTGCGCGTAAAGGTGCACTACCCCCCCGATGCCCCGGAAGGCTACGATCTCTGGGTGTACCCCGTGCACTTCGACATCGATTTTTCCACCGGCACCCTGTTCCTGGTCGACATGGAAAGCCCGGGCCAATGGTTGACAACGGGTGTGTGGAAATCCGAGGACATGGGGAAAAATTGGCACCGTAAGCTCCAGCACACGCACGCCTACCACGTGCAGATCGACCCCTTCGACCCGCACTGGGTGACCGCTTCCGGCCCCTACGTGGAAGACTGGGGAAACGGCGGGGCCTACTTCTCGCGCGACGGTGGAGAAACCTGGCAAAAAGACCTGCGCATGCCCATCCAGTTTTGCCCCTTCTCGATCATCCCTGATCCGCTGGACGCGACCAACGCCTACTACACCTATTACGGCGGAGGCATCCTGTACCAGGAAAAGCCGTGAGCTTGCCTCGCGGGTAACCGCGGAAATGCGTGCCCCAAGGGGAGAAAGGTTCCCCTCCCTGGGACCGCCGCACCCCAGTGCGGCTCATTACAGGGGAGTATCGCGCGCCG
>DAOPKN010000144.1:0-3545 GCA_035391225.1 Thermotogota bacterium | reverse complement strand
GTTACCGCGCAGACGGAGTATCCGGCGCTTTCCAGAATCAACTTGGTGCTCATTGCGACGATGTGCTCGTCTTCCACGATCATGATCCGTGTTTTCTCCACCATGCTTATCTCCACCTCCTCTCTGATTGTATCACAATTCGCACCACTGTCAGAATGCCATTCCGTACAGGGAAAAAAACTTGCCAAAAATGTTATAATTTAAGGGCGGCTTTGCCTGGACTTCGATCACCTGGAAAAAAGGAGGGATCGTACGTGAAAAAGCTTTTCCCCTGGATCCTGCTGCTGACAGTGGTGGTGTCCTTGCTTTTGGTTTGGATGTTTTGGCCCAAGCCGCCGATCCTGGTGGGATTCCTGGGCACAATGTCCGGGAGGTTGTCCGATCTGGGGATTTCCAACCGCAGGGGAGTCGAATTCGCCGTGGCTGAGGTCAACGCCCGGGGAGGAATCCAGGGAAGGCAAATCCAACTGGTTTCGCTGGATGATGCCAACGACCCGGAACTGGTTCACTCCCAATTTGCAAAGCTTGTCGCGCAACGAGTGGTTGCCGTTTTGGGGCCCGTTACCAGCACCATGGCCAGCGAAGTGATTCCACTTGCCAATAAACAGCAAGTTCTGGTGATGGGAACCACGGTTTCCTCCAACGCACTTTCTGGGCTCGACGATTTTTTCCTTCGGGTTACTCCTCCCAATCGCGCCATCGTGGAAGAGCTTGTCCAATTGCTGTTGAAGCGCAACGTGAAAAGGGTCTGTGTTGTGGCGGATAGCTCTAATCCTACTTATTCGGTGGACTGGCTTTCGCAGTTTTCGGAATTATTCGCCCGCTTCGGAGGGCAGGTGCAGCGTTCCTCCTTCTTTCTTTCCGGTGAGGAGAATTCGCTGGAAACCGCGGTGGAAGAGGTGATGGCCGAAGAACCTTCCAGCGTCATGGTGTTGGGGGGGGCTATCGATTCGGCGTTGATTTGCCAGGAAGTGCGGCAGCGAAACGATTCGGTTTTTCTGGTGGGTACGGGTTGGGCTTTCAAGCCAGAATTCCTGGAGTACGGCGGGAAGACGGTGGAAGGGTTTCTTCTCAACGGCAACATGGACCCGGGACACTCTTCGGAAGGATACTTGCGGGTGGCCCGGGACTTCCGAGAACGATACGGCGTACAACTTGATTTCGCATCCAAAGCGGGGTACGACGCCGCGGGAATCCTTTTCTTCGCGCTGGAAAAAACCCGGGACTTATCCGCTTCTTCGCTCAAAAAGGCGATCCTGGAGGAAAAGGTTTTCGAGGGTTTGCAACAGCAGATTTCCCTGGATACCTTTGGGGATCCGGATTTTCCCCCCATGTTTTTCCAGGTTCAGAACGGTCAGTTCGTGAGGCTTGACACACGTGAAGCGCAGTAATGGTACCCTACAGGCCACGATATTCCGGAACTCCTTGCTGCTGATTCTCGTGCCCCTGCTAACCCTTGGATTCCTTGTTTTCTTCTTCGTTCGGACCCGCTTGGAAAGCGAGATGCTGCAAAAAAACGCCTTTCTCGCGGAGTCGGAGTTTGGGCAGGTGGATTTTTTCTTGCGGGAGCAGGAATCCTTCTTGCAAAAGTTGTCTGTGCTGGTTTCGGAAGGGATCTTGGACCACTTGGCCATCAACACCTATCTCCAGGAAGCAGTGCGCTCCATCGAAGGGCTGGAGCGCGTATTAATCCTGGATGGCGAGGGAACGTGCGCCTTTTCCTCCGGACCCCACGCGGAGGGGGTGGGAAATGATTTTTCCTTGCAACCCTTTTTCCTGGAAAGCGTCGAATCATCGAAGATTTCCTGGTCTTCCTCCTTCATCCCGCTGCTGGGGGATGCACCGATTGTCGCAGTGAGTTTCCGACAATCGGGATTCGTGTTCGCAAGCCTGGTGGACTTGAGCTCCCTCATGCAATCTCCGTGGCTTCACGGGGAAACAGATCTTCTTTCGGTCTCCCTGATGGACCGGTACGGGGTTTTCGTGGCGCATACTCGGCCGGAAATGGTTCTCCAAAGGCAGCAGCTGGACCTTTCGCTGCTGGCAAAATGGCAGGGCCAGCAGGAACAAGGAAACACTCTCCAGGCTTCCTTTCCCTTCGGGGACCAACTGGTGCATTTTCGGTTCATACCACGCACCAATTGGAGCATCATGATCGGGGAAAGCTACGCGCGTTCCATGAAAAGCCTGCGTGACGTGCAATGGTTCTTTTTCCTAGTGTTGTTGGTTTCCGTGGGAATTTCCTTCCTTCTCTCCCGGCGCCTTTCCCAGCGGCTGGGAAGGGCTATGGGAACGTTGGTGAAGTATGCCCGCTCGTTTGCTACCGGAGATTTTTGCCGTGTCTCTGGCTCCTTCCCCTACACCGAGCTGGAAGAGCTCGTAGGTGCAATGAACCGCATGGCGGAAGAAATCAAGCAGCGAGAGCAGAACCTGGAAAAGCAAGGACAAACCCTGGAAATCCAAAACAACGAGCTAAAGAGGCTGAACATGGAGCTGCAAGCATTTAGCTACTCCGTTTCCCACGATTTGCGTGCACCCCTCAGAAGCCTGGACGGTTTTAGCCAGGCAATTTTGGAAGATTATGCCGACCGCCTGGATGAAACCGGCAAAGACTACTTGAGGCGCATTCGGCTTTCCTCGAAGAAAATGGCGCGACTGATCGACGATATCTTGCAGCTTTCCCGGGTGAGCCGGAAAGAGCTGGTGATGCAAAACGTTGACCTGAACCAACTGGCAAAAAGCAGTTTCCAGGCAGTGATGGAGTGGTACCCCGATTCGCGAGTTCTCTTCGTTCTGCCTGACCCTCCGGTGCAGGTCAGGGGAGACTACCGGTTGCTCCAGCTGGTCATGCAAAACCTTCTTGCCAACGCCGTGAAGTTCACTTCTGGCAAGCCCGACCCAAGGGTTTGGTTTGGAGAGACCCGGAACGAAGGCAAGCGAGAGTTTTTCGTGCGAGATAACGGAGTGGGTTTTGACATGAACTTTGTCTCCAAGATTTTCGATCCGTTTCAACGGTTGCACACCGAGAGAGAGTTTCCCGGAACTGGTATCGGTTTGAGCCTGGTGAAGAGAATCATCACGCGTCACGGTGGGTACATCCGCGCCGAAGGAGAAGTAGGGGTGGGAGCCACCATCACCTTTTCACTGGATAACCCCGAAAGGAAGTGAGTTCCCAATGGAAGAATGGAAAGGACAGTTGGACCGATCCATCTTGCTGGTGGAAGATAACAGCGATGACGAAATGCTGATCGTCCGTGCCATTCGAAAAGGGCAAGTGGCAAACCAGATCCACGTGGCCCGCGACGGAAAAGAAGCTCTGGATTTCTTACTGGACGAACACAACAAGGTTCGCTTGGAAAACGTGCCCCAGGTGGTGCTACTGGACTTGAAACTTCCCAAGATCAGCGGGCTTGAAGTTTTGGAGAGAATCCGCCAGGTAGCGGAGCTCCGTACCCTTCCGGTGGTGGTGTTAACTTCTTCCGACGAGGAAAGGGACATCGTGCAAAGCTACAACCAGGGGGCCAATTCCTACGTCAAGAAGCCTG
>DAOPKN010000143.1:0-3545 GCA_035391225.1 Thermotogota bacterium | reverse complement strand
TTCTTTCGAATTCGGATATTTTCGAAGAAATTCGAAAATCAGGGTTTGATCGTCCTTTCGCTAAGAATTGTTCCAGGTTCAGGATACGAACGCGCCGGTCCCGGAAAAGCAAGATTCCTTCACGGTTGATTTTCACCAGTGCGCGGGACAGCGAAGGGCGGGACACACCGAACTGGTGGGCGAGCTTCTCGTGGGTATGGGGAAGGTCAAACTCCAGGCTTTTTCTGTGCTGGTATGTTCTCCACACGAGGTGAAAGATCTTTTGCTCGATGGAGAAAAACTGGCATTCCCAGAGCCTGTGGGAAAGGTGCAGCACTCTTTGGGAAAGGATTTCCATGAAATTCTGTTGTACCCTTTGGGAGAGGGAGAAAATTTGCCGCATACGCTGTTGGTCGATGCGAAGCAAACGGCTTCTGCCGTGCGAGACGAGGGACACGGGAAACTTCTCGGCGGGAGCGAAGAGGTTTGCCAGCGCGATAAGCTCTGGTTCGTGGAACGATTCCACGACGAACACGTGTCCCTGTGTGTCTTCCATGACCCCTTGTACGGAGCCCTCCAGGATGGCGAAAAGACTCTGGTCGGGATCATCCACTGTGCGTATCACCTGGCCGTCGTGGAAGGATTGAACACCCCCGGCGGTGATACGGGAAATCGCCTTGGTTTCATCGAGGTTGATGCCGTTGAAAAGAGAGAAACGGGAAAGTTGGGTTTCGTGGGCCATGTTCTCCTCCAAGTTTGGTTTGCCCCATTATACCGGACACATACTTTGGCGGCAAGTTCTTACTCCCAAGCCTTTTGCGGACTTTCACCGCCAAGTTATCGTTCATGCTGGGCGCACCAAAAGGCGGGCAGGCACGGGGGCCTGCCCCTACGTTGCCGGTGCGCTTGCGGGAAAGTCGTGGGGGATCCGTTTGGGTCACCAGGGTATTGCAAGTACGTTGCTGGTGCGCTTGCGGGAAAGTCGTGTGGTAGGAAAGGGAAGGTCTTGTAGGGGCAAACCCCCGTGTTTGCCCGGTCCCCCTGGGAACGCCCCACCCCCAGTGCGGCTGTTTTTCGGAACGAATGGCAAGAGAGCCGTGGAGGGCTGTGGGATTCCCAAAACGGTAGCTGTAACAAGTGGTACTGAAATCCTCCAGGAAAACACGTATGCTTGGTAAAACGACGCCAAGGAGGTTTTCCATGACCACGATCATTTTGCTTTCCATCGCGGGAGGGTTCTTTTCCTGGTCCCTCCTGAAAGACCGGAGTAAAACCAAGGAATCGGTCAAAATCGCCCGGGGGCTTTTCTTGAGCACGGCCCTGCAGGTGGCGGGGGTGCTGGCGCTGGTGAGCCTTTTCCTCGCGCTGATCCCGCCGGAACTCATCCGTAAGGTGATGGGTTCGGCAAACGAAACCGCCAGCATCATCTGGGGTTCGGTGATTGGAACCATTACCATCATCCCCGCCTTCATCGCGTTCCCGCTTTCCAAGTCGCTGGTTCAATCCGGGGCGGCACTCACCGCCATCGCGGCGTTCCTGACCACGTTGACCATGGTGGGTTTCGCCACGTTCCCCATTGAGAAGGGGTACTTTGGCACCAAGTTCGCGATTTTGCGCAACCTGTTCAGTTTTCTCGCCGCGATTTCCATTGCGCTTCTCATGGGGGTGATGTTGTGAGCGCGATCCTGGGTTTCTTCAAGAAGAACAAGTTGATTGCCGTGGCACTGGTTGCCTACCTGGTCGTGCTGGTGCTGTCCCCGGAAACGTTCCGCAAGGCGCTACAACAGAACGGGGCCTTTTTGTGGGAAATGCTGCAAATCCTTCCGCCCATCATGGTGATTTCCGCGCTCATCAGCGTGTGGGTGCCGAACGAGACGATCATGAAAGGTTTTGGGAATTCCTCCGGGTTGAAGGGAAAAGTACTTTCGGTGCTTATCGGGGCCTTTTCCGCCGGCCCCATCTACGCGGCGTTTCCCGTGGCCAAGACGCTTTTCGACAAGGGCGCGAGCGTGGGAAACGTGGTGATCATCCTGAGCGCTTGGGCGGTAGTGAAGGTGCCCATGTACCTGGTGGAAACGTCGTTCCTGGGTGCGCGTTTCGCCAACACGCGTTACCTGCTTACCATCCCGTTCATCCTGGCGATGGGGGTTATCCTGCAACGGCTGGTAAAGAGGGAAGACCTTCCGCTTTCGGAGGTGGATCGGGAAATCCAGCGCATCGAGCAGCAGCTTCCCGGTCGGCACTGTGGAGCTTGCGGATGCACCGATTGCCACGCCTTCGCGGTTGCGGTGCGCGAAGGAAAGATGCGCATGGAAGAGTGCAAGGTGTTGGGAAAGAGCAAGGCTGGATAGGGAAAAAAAAGCAGGGGCTTCCATTCGAGGGAGCCCCTGCTTTGTTTTTCCTGGATGGGTGCCTTCGGGTGTCGCCTACTCGTTCCCGTCGGTGTCGAAGATACCGATCTGGTTGCCCAGGCGCACCTTGATGGCCCCGGAAACGTACTTCCCGGGTTCGAACACCAGGATGACAAGGGAGCCCCCGTAGCGGAAATGCCCCAGTTCATCGCCCTTGCGAACGGGAACGGGCTCGCTGGTGGAAAGGAATTTCTCTTCGAACACCACCGAGCCGATGGTGCTCAACCCAACGGGGACAACAGCCACGAGGCCGTACTTGCCGGTGTCGATGATGAAATAGCCTCGCTGGTAGTTCTCGAACGCAGAGAAATCCGAGCCGGGGGAACCCACGTTGCCGTGTGGTCCCGCGAACTCGGGGAAATCCATCATACCCAGTAGCCCACCTTCCAGCAGGCGGGTTTCAATGACCGCACCATCCACCGGGGAATGGTAATGGTGGTAGGTGTTTGGCATGAGAATACAGGAAAGGGCTGTTCCTCCAATGAAACGGTCCCAGTAGGCGGAGCCTTGCAACAGCTGCTCGATGCTCAACCTCTGTGTTCCCTTGGTCTGGATCCGGGCTTGGTTATCCACGATGGGCACGGGGATGGAGTTCATGATGGCGTCCGTGGGAGCGGTGATCACGTAATCCCTGTCGGGCATGGTTTGGGGGCGGCTGGCTTGCTGGTCCTTGAAGCTGCGGATGAAGAATTCGTTGAACGAGGAGAAGCCTCCGTCGGGTGCATCTGGGTTGGGCAACACGTACTCCTCGATTTCGGTACGCGGGTTGCCGATCCAGGTGGGAATAGTGCGGGTGGATTCCGGGGAGTCCATGTATTGCCCACGTTGCTGCACGAAATGCTCGAAAATCTCGATCCCGGGGGAAGTTTGGAACGCGGCCCTGGCGAAGGGATTCTCGTAGGCAAACAGGTCCATTTGCTCGATGAACAGCAACCCGTTGTCGGAACTCCCGATGGACGTGGGCAAGAAAGTGCACCATTCCTCCCAGAGTGCGACCAGGTCGGAGAAGTCCTTGCCGATCCAGGGGTTTCCTCCCTGGCGAAAGCCTTCGGGAAGGGGTTGCATGTTTTCGAACGCCGTGTCGATGAGAAGATGGAACACGGGGTTATTCTCGTAGGCATCCACCAGTTCTTGGATGGCGTCGGCGCAGGGGCA
>DAOPKN010000142.1:0-3581 GCA_035391225.1 Thermotogota bacterium | reverse complement strand
TACTTGGTCCGGCAAAGGCGGAAACCGATGTTACTCGCGTAGCCATTGGGAAACCACCACCAGCTTCGGTCAGACGCGCGGCAGTAGCTCGCAATGCTGTTCCAACCGCCACCGCGAACAACCCGTTCCGGCCCAACCTCGGGACCGATGGGGTTTGTCTGTAGGCCCTCGTCGTACCAGTCTCTATCGTACAAGTCGTGGCACCATTCCCACACGTTGCCGCTCATGTCGTACAATCCCAGTTCGTTGGGTTCCTTTTCTCCAACCGGTTGGCTTTTCCAACCACTGTTGTCCCCGTACCATCCCACTTCCGAAAGGGTGTCGCTCCCCGCGTACCGGTAATCGTTTGCTTCCACCCCGTCCGTGATGTCCGCGGCCCCTCCACGCGCGCAGTACTCCCACTCTGCTTCGGTGGGAAGCCTCCATCCTTTCACCTGGGTGATATCCGTCGTGGTCGCCCCTTCTTCGTTCAGCAACTCCCAGGTGGTCTCATCGTAGGCGGGTGGAAGCCCGGAGAGCAGGCTCAACCAGTTGCAGTACATTGCGGCGTCTTCCCAGCACACCCAGATCACCGGCCTGCTTCCCCGACCCCAGCCTTCGCCGGACACCGTCTCCGTGGGCTGCCCGGTCGCCACGAGGTAGGTGTCGTACTGGTCAAACGTGACCTCGTACTTGCCCATTTCGAACTCGTAGGTAAGCAGCACGCCGTGTGCAGGTTTTTCATCCCCGTCTCCTCCCCCGCGGGTATCCCCCATGCGGAAGGTGTAGGCGGTAAGGAAAGTTGCATCGGGGGTGGTGGCCTGTTGCCCATCGGATTGGTGTGCCGTCACTTTCCACTTGTACTCGGTGTACTGGGCCAAGTCAACCTTGGCAAGGCTTTTCGTTTCTACGATCGTGGGCGAGCCGTAGTCCTCTCCCACCTTCGCGAAGTACACCGCGTAGCTTTCGAGGTTCGCGGCACGCGCGGACGCATTGTTCGGTGTGCCGGGCGTAGCTTCCCAGGTCAACGTGGGGTTGCGGGAAGCCATATCCGAGGCGTTCGCAGGATTTTGCAGTGTCACTTGGGGAAGGTTGTAGCTTTCTTCCACCGTGGAAAACACCCACTGCTCGCTCGCGGTGCTCTTTCCATCCGATTGCTTGGCCACCACTTTCCACTTGAACTGCGTATCGTGCTCCAGGTTGGCCTTTTGCAGTTCCTTGGCGGGTACCTGCTCCGGTGAACCGTACGCTTCCGATGCCTTCGCCAGGTACACGTCGTACCCCGTGATGCTCACCGCACGCATCCCGCCGACTTGGACTCCGGGTGTGGCTTCCCAGGTCAGGGTCAACGAGGTGGCCTGGCCTGTCGCGAAGTTCACCGGCCCCACGAGCTCGACCTGGGGTGCACCGCTGCTTTCCAGCGTACTGAAGGTGCGTTCTTCGCTCGTGGCCACTTGCCCGTCGGATTGCAGCACCGTGACCTTCCACTTGTACGTGGCGTTGTGTTCCAGGTTGGTTTCCTGGATCTGGGTGGTAGTCGTCCAGCTGGGTTCCGCGTAGCTCTCCCCTTGCCTGGCAAGGTACACGTGGTAGCCCTGCAGCAAAACCCCTCGAGAACCTTGGTTCAGCTGGCTTCCGGGCGTGGCTTCCCAGGTGAGGGTGAGTTGGGTGGCCTGCCCCGTTGCCCCGTTCGCGGGCGCAGCAAGTTGGATGGACGGGGGATTGTACACCGTTCGCTGCACCGTGGTAAAGGTATGTTCTGCGCTGGTGGCGACTTGCCCGTCCGATTGCACGGCAACCACTTTCCACTTGTAGGAGGTATCATATTCCAGTTGTTCTTTTTCCAGCTGCTTGACGCCAAGCCACTGCGGCCCGGGATAGCTTTCTCCTTGCTTCGCGAAGTACACGAAGAAACCGTCCAAGGAAACGTCTCGGGAACCTTGGTTCAGCTGGCTTCCCGGCGTGGCTTCCCAGCTGAGCGTGAGTTGGGTGGCCTGCCCCGTTGCCCCGTTGACCGGGTTCAGGAGCCCAAGTTGCGGGGCGCTGTTTTGCAACGGCTTGGTGGTGAAGAAGCTTTCCCGGCTGCACGTGCGCTGCCCGTCGGACTGCACCGCCTCCACTTTCCACCGGTAGCGCGTGCCATATGCCAGTCCTTCCTTTTGGAGTGCTTGCAAGGTGGTGGGTTCCGGTTGCGCGTAGGGCTGGTCGCCTACCGCGAAGTACACCAGGAAACCCACGATGGCCAGGGCATCACCCCGGGCTTCTCCCGCGGCTTGCCCGGGCTGTCCTTCCCATTGCAGCAGTACATCCAGCTCCAGTCCCGTGGCTTCGTGCGCTGGGGCGAGCAAGTCCACCCGCGGGGGCTGGTTTTCACCTTGCAACACCACGCACGCGGTAAAGAGAATCGCCCCCAGAACCGCTACGCAAAGAACGACCACCAAAGTACGTTTCCTTTCCATTCTTCCCCCTCCTCGCGGCGCAAATCGTTACAGAGTGGGCCTTCTCCGGTTCGAGTTGTTGTATGACCAGGGTAATGCCACGATTCCGCGTGCTATACGCCGCCAAGGTTAGCAACAATGCGGGGAAAAACGATACATTTTTTCCCCACATCCATTATTCTCTTTCCCCGGGGTTTGATTCCCACCCGGGGATGCTTTCGATGAGCTTCCCTTTCCCTGCGAACTTTGGGACCGCCGCACCCCAGTGCGGCTCATTTGACCTTACGGGAAAAAACCGTTACTTGGTTCTCGCAAGGCGGAAACCAATGTACGTTTGGGAAAGGGTAGGAAGTATGCCCATCCGAGACGGAACACGGGTATATTCGTCGGTTTCATTCCAGCTTCCTCCGCGATATGCCCGCCAGGCAGTCGGGGTGGTGCCGATGGGATTCGTTTGCGTTTCGGCTGGGTAGTCTCCCAACATGTCGTGGCACCATTCCCACACGTTGCCGCTCATGTCGTACAGCCCCAGTTCGTTCGGGGTTTTTTCTCCCACTGGGTGGGTTTGAGCCGAGCTGTTTGCCTGGTACCATCCCACGTCGTCCATGGTATTTCCCCCGGCAAACTTGTAGTCATGGCTCTCGACCCCGTCCGTGATGTCTGCTGCCCCTCCCCGGGCACTGTATTCCCATTCCGCCTCGGTGGGAAGCCTCCATCCCTTCACTTGCGTGATGTCGGTCGTCTGTGCCCCCTGTTCGTCCAGCAATTCCCACGTGGTCTCATTGTAGGCCCGCGGAAGGCCGGATACATCGCTCAGCCAGTTGCAGTACCCCACGGCATCTTCCCAGCTCACGTTTATCACGGGACGGGTTCCGCGTCCCCAATTGTTGTCAAACGGTGGCTCGATTGTCTCGGCATCACAGTAGGCATCGTACTGGTCAAACGTCACCTCGTACGTGCCGATTTCGAATTCGTAGGTGAGCACCACACCGTGCACGGGGAGCTCATTCGCAAGTCCATCGAAGAAATTTCCGGTGTTACCCATGCGGAACGTGTAGGCGGTGCGGAACGTGGCTTCGGTGGTCGTTTGCTGTTGGCCATCGGATTGGTTTGCCGTCACTTTCCACTTGTACTGCGTGTAGGGGTCCAAGTTCACCTTGGCAA
>DAOPKN010000141.1:0-3597 GCA_035391225.1 Thermotogota bacterium | reverse complement strand
AAACCAGTTCCAAGCCCTTCTTGGTCTTGAGCAACTCGGCGTACGTTTCCTCCAGGCGTTGCGTTTTCTCATCCACGCGCTGCTCGAGTTCGTGGTTCAGTCGCCGCAACTGCTCTTCCATTTCGCGGATTGCGGTCATATCGCGAAGGATACCGCGATGTCCCTGGAAAACCCCCTTGGCATTGAAAAAGGGTTGTGCGATGCAATCCAGGTGCACCAAACGGTTTTCACGGTTGTGCAAGCTCAGTTCCAGGGAAAAGGCCTTGGCCTTCCGGAAACGCGGTTCAAGCAGTTCTCGGATTCCCTTTTGGGAACGTTCGGGCAACGGTTTCCAGGGAGGAAGCCCCAGGAATGCATCGGGGGGAATGCCCAGCAGTTCTTCCACGGGGGGGCTTATGTACTGCACGTGTCCGGTGGGGCCCACTTCCCATACCACTTCTGGCAGGCTTTCCACGAGTCCTGCGAAACGCACCTTGCTTTCTTCCAGTTCGCGCTGGATTTTCTCCTGGGCGGTTACATCCTGGAGTACACCTCCCATGCGCATCTTTTTTCCGGAAGAATCCAGCAACAAGTCGCAGGTCAGCTTCACCTGCTTCTCACCTTGCTTGGGAGAATACACCCGCAGCAGGAAAGACAAGCTCTGCTTTTTGTCGGGGTTTTCCAACAGCTGGCCAATTTCCCTGTACATATCCGCAACATCCAAGGGGTCAATCCTCTGTAAAAAATCCTTTTCATTCAGCGATTGATCAGGCGAAAAGCCGAAAATCAGCCGCGCGTTTTCCGAAAACGCAAGCAGGTGATTCTCCATGTCCCACTCCCATGTTCCAAGAGTGCCAGCACTTTCCAACTGGTCCAATTTCTGGGAAACACGATGCAGAGACTGTTGGCTATCGTAGAGTTCGCTCACATCTTCGAAAAAAACGAGCACCTCATGCGGTGCTTTTCGGCGAAAGTGGAAATGGGGATAGGCCGAGATGCGGATCCAGAGGAAACGCTTTTGCGGGTCGTTCCACACGCGAAACACCTGTCCTTTGACCTCGTTGCCTGTCCGCAACGCCACCTCGGAAGGAAACTCCTCCGCGGGCACCCGCCTCCCTTTCCCGTCGATTAACACCCAACGTGTGTCGAAAACCTTTCGCTCCGCGGCTTCTCCGGCGGAAACGCCCAAGATTCGTTTCCCCGAAGAATTGATCCGAATGATCTCCCTGCGCTGGTTGATCAACAAGAGGCCCTGTTCCACGCTCTCGAAGAAAAAAAGGCCACGTTCACGGAACTCTTTCAGATGACGGTTGCGGGCCTGCAAACGCCGGAAAGCCCTGCTTTTCCGCAACTTGACGTCTTCGTGTGCCAATCCGCAAAACCCCTTCGCGCCCGATTCCGGCAACCCGAATGCCGGTTGCGTAGATTATAACATACTTCCAGAAAAGAAAAGTTAACAATCATTCTCCTTCAGCCACTTGGCCAAAAGATGGGCGTAAATTTTGGCGTGCAGCATGAGCGAATCGATCGTCTTTCGCTCATCCGGCTGATGGGCATAGGTTTGCTCATCCGGCCAGTTGGCACCAAATGCCACCCCCATGGGTACGGAACGTGCGTACGTGCCGCCCCCCATGGTGGACATGCTCCCCTTTTCGCCCGTCACCGACTCGAACACTTCCATCAACTGCTGCAAACGGGGATGCTCCGGGGACACGAAAAGCGGGGGATTATGCGAAGTAAGCGTTGCAGAAAACGGCGCACAGCAAAGCGTGATTTGCTGCCAGATGCGATCAAAATCGAAGAACACGGGGTAGCGAATATCCAGGGTTGCCACGACCCTTCCCTGGACCACGCGCAAAACGCCTAAGTTCAGTGTTAAGGAACCGGACACATCGTCCATTCCAGCGATTCCAAGCGCTTTTCCAGAAATATCCCCGGAAAAGAGAGCCCGCAGCTTTTTCACGGCTCTTGCCACGGACGGCCCGGTATCCAGTATCGAAAGGAAATCCAACAACCCGAAAATCGCATTCTTTCCCATCTCCGGCACTGCACCGTGCGCAGCCTTCCCCTGGAACCGCACGTCGACCGCACCCGTTTCCTCCAATGCTTGGGCTTGCAGCGAAACCCCGCTTGTCCTGGAAAATTCCCGGGCTTGTTCAAGCACACCTTGCACATCGTCGCAACGTAGGGAAAGGTGCGCTTGGGGGGGAACCATGTTGTGCGCCTCGCCCCCTTCCATTTCTCGCACTTGGACCGCGGCTGGCTCAGAGAGGTCCACCTCGCCACGAACATCGAAAGTGAGGATGCCTTTTTCCGCGAACGTGCCGGGGTACCCCGCGTCGGGTGTGACGGCGAAAACCGGTGCTTGCTCCTTGCGGAAATAATGCTTGATTCCCTTCCACTCGTTTTCCTCGTTGGTGCCAAAGATCAAGCGCACGCGGTTTTTCGGTTCCAACCCGCTTTGTTTCACCGCCCAGAGCGCGTACATCGCTGCCACGAGTGGCCCCTTGTCATCGCTCACCCCGCGCCCCCAGATCATGCCGTCCTTCACGATGCCAGCGAACGGTTCCACCGACCAGCCCGTTCCGGCAGGCACCACGTCCAAGTGCCCCAAAACCCCGAACAACTTCCCGGAGTTCCCCCATTCCAAGTGCCCCGCGTAATGGTCCACGTCTTTTGCCGTGAAACCCATGGAACGTCCGAGGTCGAAAACGTAATCCAGCGCCCGCTGCATGTTGCGGCCAAAAGGGTATTCCCCTTCTGGGGGTGCATCCACCGAAGGGATGCGAACGAGTTCGCAAATGCTTTGCACCATCTGTTCCCGGTGATCTTCCAAGAATCTTTCGATTTTCTCCATCATCTTCCATCCTCCCGATTGTTTTTTTCCCATGTTGCCTTCTGGGACCGCCGCACCCCAGTGCGGCTCCCTGGATCTACGTTTAGGAAAAGACCCGCAATAGGCCATTGCTGTCCCCGAAGGCCCAACATCCCTATTTCACCCAAAAGGGTATCAGAATATCGAGGCGATTGCAAGGGTCCGTGGTACACTTGAAGCAAAAGGGAAAGGAGAGCAAAAATGGAACCTTTGCAATTTTTCTTCGATGACCCACAATGCCGACCCTACAAGAAACACCACACCGACGCGGGATGGGACCTGCGCGCCGCCAAGGAAATGCATATTCCCCCGGGGCAAACCGCGATGGTTCCCACGGGTGTGTCCTGCATCATCCCCGAAGGCTACGTGGGGATCATCAAGATCCGCTCCAGCACGGGGAAGATGGGCCTATCCAACACCTCCGGCGTGATTGATGCCGACTACCGCGGGCAGATCCAAGTGTTGGCGCAAAACCACGGTCAAAACACCGTGAAGCTCGAGATAGGCCAACGCTTTGCCCAGATCCTGGTGATGCCCTGCCTGCTGGATGCGGAGCTTCTCCCCGGCAAGGCACCCAACGACACCGATCGTGGAGAAGGGGGATTTGGAAGCACGGGAATAAAATAGAGATCTGTTGCGTCAATTTCCTCGAGCACAGCACCAGACCATTGACCATCTTTGGTCACCCTCCTTGAAAGTGAGTTTTTTTGCGAACCTGAAAACCACTCCTCACCGAAGAGGCA
>DAOPKN010000140.1:0-3633 GCA_035391225.1 Thermotogota bacterium | reverse complement strand
AGGGGGTGGAGGTGCTTCCCATCGATATCGTGCTTGTGAAAAACGCATGGTTTGAATAAAGGGACTGACCGTCAAAAAAAAACGATAGAACCAGAACAGCCGCAGTGGGCTGCGGCGGTCCCAATGGGCAAGGGTGTGAAGGGTGGAGGTTGGGTTATTGGCCGGTCATTGAAGCTGTTGAAAGATGGCCTCGAAGTGGTGTTTCACCTCTTCGAAAGCGTCAACCACGCTTGGGTCGAAATGGCTTCCATTTCCTTCCAGGATGATCTGGCAGGCTTTTTCGTGGGGAAACCCCCTCTTGTAAGGGCGGTTGGAGCGGAGGGCGTCGTACACGTCTGCCAGTGCGGAGATCCTTCCAGAGAGGGGAATTTCCGCGCCTTGAAGACCTTCGGGGTACCCCTTTCCATTCCACTTTTCGTGGTGGTAGCGGGCAATTTCAATTCCCATCTGGATGAACTCGTTTCCGGGGTACTGCTCCTGTACCGCTTGGAGCGTATTGGCCCCGATGGTGGTGTGGGTTTTCATGATCTCGAATTCTTCCTCGGTGAGTTTCCCGGGTTTCAGAAGGATGGAGTCGGGGATGGCTACTTTGCCGATGTCGTGCAGGGGAGAGGCGTGGAAAATGTTCTTCACGAACGCGTCGTCTATGATTCCTTGGAAGCCGATGTTTTCCCTCAGCTGTTCCGCAAGAACCTTGCAAAAGTGCTGCACCCGTTCGATGTGTTTGCCCGTTTCGTAATCCCTTGATTCGGTGAGCTTGGAGAGGGCAAGGTTCGTTGCCAGTTGGGCGTCCAGCAATTCCCGAACCTTTGTTTCCACCAGTTTTTCCAGGCTCTGGTTGTATTGTTCCAGCTGCTGCTGGGCCTGGTGGAGCTTGAGATGGGTCATGACCCGTGCATGGACTTCCTCTTCTTGGAAGGGTTTGGTGATGTAATCCACTCCCCCATGGGAAAATGCATGGAGCTTGTTTTCCGTGTCGTCCAGGGCACTGATGAAAATAACCGGGATGTCGCGAAGCTTTTCGCTGGTTTTGAAACGTTTGCAGAGTTCGAAGCCATCCATTTCCGGCATCATGATATCCAGCAAAAAGAGGTCAGGGGGGTTATTTTCCGCGGCACGGAACGCCATTTCCCCATTCGGGAACTGGAAGACGTGGTGGTTTCGAGATTGAAGGATCTCTGCCAAGAGTTCCAGGTTCTCGGGCGTGTCGTCAACGATCATGATCCTTGCTTGTTTTCCAGGGTGTGGCACTTTCCTTCCTCCTTCATAGAGAAACACGGGTTTTCTTCCCTCACTCCTTCACGAAAACCTTGAGGGGAAACGAAAGCGGACTGACCTTGCTTCTTTTCTTGACCAGCGAGCAAAGGTTTGGGGTAAGGTACGTTCCCTTGGAAAGAAGCAGCTCCCCCGAGTCGGTGAGCAGATCTTCCACTAGGTATTGCCCCGGGCGCAGGGCCATGGGGGTTTCAATCCATTCTTCCCTTTTTTTCTCTGGGCCACCACTCTCCCATTCTCCGGTTCCGTTGTTTGCCGCCAGGTCGAAATGGCACACCGCTCGGCCAAAATCCCGTAGAAGTCCGAGATGAAACCCCTGGCGGGAAGCTTCTCGTTCCATCTGCAACAGTGCCTCCTTCTCGGGAAAGCCCTTTTCGAGGGAACTTTCGAAAGCGGTGGCAAGGGTCAGGAGTTGGCCACCCAAAACATCCAGGGGCCAGTCCCACCAGTCCTCCGTGGGGAATGGCTCCCCGACTTTTTCAATCATATCTCCCACGAGCTCCAGGCGGGGAATCTTCCGAACGATTTCCGAAGCCTCCTTGAAGATTCCTTGGGGTGAACTTCGTGGGATTCCTTTTTCCCCTCGTGAGCTTTCCTTGGAAAAAGGTTCCTCGCAGTCCGAGAAAATTCTCCCCAAGTTGGATAGGTTGGCCGCCGCAGTGAACATCCAGGGGTTTTTCAGGCCCGCGCGGGAGGCAAAAAGGTGGACATGCTGGGCAATTTTCAAGGTTTTCCGGTATGCTCTGGGGCAGGAAACCGCCAGCAACTCGTTCAAAGCTTTTACCGCCCCAACGAGGGTTTCGTTCAGCAGTTTCTTGATTTCTTGTTTCTGCCTCCGTAGTTCCAAGTGAACGGCAACCCGTGCCAAAACCTCCTCTTCACGGAAGGGCTTGGTTACGTAATCCACGCCCCCCTCGGTGAAAGCCCTGACCTTGTCGGAAGTGCTGTCCAACGCGCTGAGGAAAATCACGGGGATTTCCCGCAACGCCTCGGTGGCTTTCAAGCGGTGACAGACTTCGAAGCCATCCATCCTTGGCATCATGATATCCAGAAGGATTAAGTCGGGAGGGGATTTCAACGCTGCGCGAAGGGCCAACTCTCCCCCGGGGAATTGCATGACGCGGTACTCTTTCGCTCCCAAAACCTCCGCAAGGAGTTCCAGGTTCTCGGGAGTGTCGTCCACGATCATGATCGTGGGTTGTGGTTCGCCCATCGCAAATCACTCCCCTTTCTTGGGTTTCACTGTAGCCTCCGAAAGAGATAGGGGAAAGGTGTGCAGCGATCCTTCCAGGCTTCCGGTTCTTTTTTCTCCCTTGTGGAACTCCAGTTTTCCCCCGAAGAAAGAAAAGATCTGTCTTGCCACCACGGGTGCCAATCCCAAAGATTCCGCGGAGCTGGAGGAACGGGTGCTGGATTCCAAGGTGAAAAAGTTTGCTGCCTCCTGGGAGGTGAGGGGAAAGTTGTTCAGGGGGATGGAAAAGGAAAGCGAGTTGTTTTCCGCCGAGATTCGTACCCGAATGTCTTTCTGGGAGGAGAAGAAGGTTGCCAGCGAAATCACCGTGCCAAGGGCTTTCATCAGGAGTTCATGATCCGCTTGGAAGAAAAAGGATTCGGGTACCGAGGGGTTCTCCATTTCGAAATGGATGCGGGGAAATGTCCGCCTGGCACTATCCAAGAACTCCGAAACGGGAAGCGAGGGTTCATCGCTGGAAATGAAGTTCTTGATGTTCGCGATCATCGTGGCATCCTGGATCAAGTTGCGCAAGCGATCGCTGCTACAGCGAAGGATCTCCTTGAACTGCGGGTATTCCTCCGAATCCTGCAAGGAAAGGAGCATCATTTCGCTCACGCCCAGCACGCCGTTTGCAGGGGTACGGATTTCGTGGGAGATCATGTGCAGGAAGTCGTTTTTCAACTGGTCCAGCTCTTTGAGTCGTTCGTGCGCAATAGCAAGTTGGCGGGTGCGCTCCGCGACCAACTCTTCGAGGTGTTCGTTCTGGCGCTTGAGTTTGCGATGGAGAAAGACCACTTTCAGCTGCACTCCGACCCGGGCAAGTACTTCATCCTCACGGAAGGGTTTCGCCACGTAGTCCACACCACCGTTTTCAAATGCTTTCACCTTGTCCGTCGTGCTGTCCAGCGCGCTGATGAAAATCACCGGGATATCCCGGAGGTTTTCCCCCGCTTTCAAATCGTGACACACTTCGAAGCCGTTCATTCCGGGCATCATGATATCTACAACAGCCAAATCAATATATTGGTTTTCTACTATATCCAATGCTTCTTCAGCATTGGCTGCTTCAATTGTATCAAAACCTGCTTTATCAAGATAGAAACGCACTAATTCTCTAATATGCA
>DAOPKN010000139.1:0-3794 GCA_035391225.1 Thermotogota bacterium | reverse complement strand
TTGTTTCGATGCCACGTCTGGCTTCACGATAATCCCGGTGCTTGCAGGAGAAATGGACGTGTTCGCGTTTGCAAACAGGGCCAGGTATCGCGCTTTTTGTTCGTCATAACTCTCCGCGTACGCGAAGGTGTCGGCAGTCCAGGATTCCAGCGCCACCCCTTTTTCCAACGCGCGGGTAAGCACTTCCGGGCCCGAAAGACGGGGGAGGTAGAGGTAGCTGGCGAAGTATTCCACCAGTTTTTTCACCGGCACGTGGTTGCCTTGCCACAACGGGATGTCGTCCATCTTCTTGCGCAATATGGTGGATGCCAGGTCGCTGACCACGAAGGCTTCGTCCACCAGTTTGTTGTGTGCGCGGTGTGCCAGGGGTTCTTTGGCGCTCAGGCGCAACGCATGGAATTCTTCTTTTGCCGTTGGGCTGGCTTGTTCGGGCGCCAGCAGCCAGCGGAAGGTTTCGCCCACGCGCACGTCAACCGTCGTGGAAAAGCTGTTCATTTGGTCGCGCGCTTGGTTTTCGCGCTGGGGGTCGAGGTTGAGAGCTTGCTTTTCGTCCAGGATGGATTTCCATGCCAGGAAAAAGCGCACCGCTTCTTGGAGGGAGGAAAGCTGGTTGCCATCCGCTGCAAGGAAAACCAACGTGTTGCGGAAGATTCGGGGTGCGTTTCCGCGGGAGTTCAGGATGTTGTTTGCCGCTGCGATGGCAGAGTCTTCGCTGGTTTGGTTGTTTCCCCTGTGGTGTGGAAAACGCGGGGAAAGCACCACCAACCGGGTGTGAAAGTCGTCGGGCACGTCTGCGCTGCTGCCCGGGAAGGGGTGCACCGCCCAAAACTCTCCCTTCTTCTTTAGGTCTGCCCGCACGCGGTTTTCGATTTCCACCAGCACTTTGTCGGTATGGCGTTCCAGCTGTTTTGCCCGGTCGCGCGCCATCTTCGCCAAGGTGGGGTGGGTGGAATACCAGTAGCGGTCGTTGTCGCGGTAGAGATAGGTGGATTCATTCACCAGTCGGCGCAGCGCGTCGTCGAACACGTCGGGAACTTCACCCGGGCGCACACACCCCAAGCGGATGCGGTTGGGAAACATGCCCGGATGGGCAGCATCGGTTGCCGGCGCGGAGCCCAAGAAGAGGGTGCGTGCCACTCGCCGGGCTGCGCTAAATTGGCCCAGCCGGGAGTTGTCGTTGTCCAGGCGGACGGGGGTGGAACCCGGGCCATCCACGTCCCCTTCCAGCACCGAGCTCCAGTTGTCCGGCAGGTAGCGCGAAAGTTCTGCCATCACGTTGCGGTCGTCGATGGGAAGGGTGCAAGGCAGGATGAGGGGGTTTTGGTCGCCCTGCTCCCAGAGGGAATGGATGACCGCCGCCATCAGGCGCAACACGCCCCGGGTGCGCTGGAAACGGCGCAGCGTTGCCCAGTCGCGGTAGAGCCGGTCGAACACCTCCGGGTGGATGGGGTAGGCGGCACGGATGCGTTTCTCGTAATCGTTTTCCGAACATTCGGAGGGAAAGTCGGCTTTGTTCTTTTGGTATTGCTCGCTAAAAGCACGCGCGGTAACATCCCGGTCGCGGAAGGGTTGTTCACCGGAAAGCGGCTCAAACAATCGGCGACGCACGATTTCAAAACTTTCCTCGCCCGTTGCGGGACGCCATGCCGACTCCATACGCCCGATAACGTTGGACAAGCGTTGGAGCGCGGCGCGTCCCCGGTTCCCCCCCACTTCCACGTCGTCGATTTCGGTTTGTGCATTGGAAAACGCCGCATCCGAAGCGGGAAGCGAAATCACCAGCAAACAGCCCGGCACAGCGCGCGCGGCTTCCGTGAGCGCTTGCGCGAAGGAAAACTGGGTTTCAAAACTCCCTCCGGGTAAGTCGGCTTCTTCGTGCAGTTGCCGCGCATACGCCACCCATTCGTCAATCAGAATCAGACAGGGCCCGTATTCTTTGAACAACAGCCGCAGCGTATCTCCAGGGTTGGTAGCGTTCTCGTCGTCTTTGGCGATGCGGTTGTAGGCGGCTTTCCCCCCCAATTGGTAGGCGAGCTCTCCCCACAGCGTGCGCACCGTAGTGCCATCTTCCTTCACGGAAGGGTTCCCCGGGGATATTTTGTTTCCCACCAGCACCACGCGGCGAACAGAGGGCAGCTTTTCTTGGCCCCCTTCTTGGGAGGCAAGCAACGCATCCACCTCGCGCAATTTGCCCACCTGTATGCCGGAGAACAGGTGGTACAGCGCCAGCATGGAGTGCGTTTTTCCCCCACCGAAGTTGGTTTGCAGCTGCACCACGGGGTCGCCTCCTTTTTGGCGGATGCGCTTCACGCCGTTGAGCAGCAGTTGTTTTAGGCTTTCGGTGAGAAAGGTGCGGCGGAAAAACTCTTCGGGGTCAAGATACTCCGGTGACCCGTGACCCTGGTGCACCTGCCACAGGTCGGCGGCAAATTCGGCTTGCAGAAACTCCCCCTGCAACACGTCCGGATGGGGTTGGATGACCTGGCGCCAGGGTTTGAGCGTGCCCAGCGGTGGGTTTCCCAGCGACCCGCCCACCTTCTTCTTTTCATCCCGCAGTTGCTGGTCATACACCATGCGCTGCAATTCCTTTTTGAGCACGTCCACTTCTTCCGCTTGCTTCGGGGAAGAAATCGCGTTGAGCAAACGAACGATGGAATCCAACGCCCGGTAGGTGTCATCGCTGGTGAAATTTTCCTGATGCGCCCATTTGTTTCGCCATTCCCGCAGCTCGCTCACCAGTGAACGTTCGGAAAAACCCAGCGAACTGCGAAACACCTCATTCCACACCTTCCACATCAGCTTCAGCAGCGGAGACACGTCCCATTGGGGAATGGTCTTGCCCTCCAAATTCGGATCGTTTCGAAATTCTTCCAACTCTTTGGGGTCGAGGCGGTTGGCACGGATGGCGGCAAGGGTTTCTCTTTCCACGTAGGGAGCCAGCCCTTGTTGCAAACATTCCATCCCCTTGCCCACACGCTGAAAATTGGAGAATGCCAAAGTCCTCAGCTCCTTTCCTTGGTTTCGGGGTTATGGTCACCAGAGAACAGGTTGGACTGCTGCTGTTTGCCAGGGGTTCCCCGCTCGGCGAGGCGGGAAATTTCGCTCCAGCTTTGCACCAGCATATTGTAGGAAAGCGCGTTTTCCGCCCATTTTTTTCGGTCACACAGGTTAAATAGCCGATACGCCAGCTCCCGGGACACCTCCGCTCGGGGGCCCAATTTGGCCACCAGCTCAGCGGCAGCGGTTTCGCCACCGTTTTCCAAAACGCGAACCAGGTGGTGCACCGCTTCCCATTCGGTGAGGCGGGAGTCGGTTTGGGGGTTCCAATCGCTGGGAAGCTCCGCGGGCTTGAGAAGGCGCACCTTGCCTTTGCCCGATTCCACGATGCCTGCTTCCACCATGCCTTGCACGCTGGTGTTCTTGGCCTTGGAAAGCGTTTCCGCCTCGCCGAAGTCGCCTTGCTGGAAACCGTATGTGCCAAACCATGCCAATGCCCAGCGGGTTTCGGCGTCGAAATCGCCTTCCTGCTCTTCGAGGGTTTCGTCCAGCACGCGGTTTATCATGACCAGCGCATCCCGAACCGAAACGGGGGTTCCATCCATTTCCAGCACCGCAGAAAAGCGGGTGAAAACGGACATGCCCGGGCCAATGGCCGCCTGTGCCAGGTCCACAGGAGCGATGTTGGCGGATTGCAGCGTTTCGAGCGCGTGGGGAAGTTCGGCTTTGAGCGCACGGTTGAATTCGGGGCGGGTGGCGATGGGGGCGCTGGGGTCGCGCTTTCGGCAGACGAGGAG
>DAOPKN010000138.1:0-3808 GCA_035391225.1 Thermotogota bacterium | reverse complement strand
GTTCTGGAAGACCTGGAGGTGATTTTGTGAAACACGGCGGGATGAGAGGTGAAAGGGCACAAGGAAAGGGGATTTCAAGAGCCACGATCTTCTTGGCATTGTCCCTGGTGCTTGTGGTAGGGATGCTCATGGGGGTTCCAGTTGAAGGGAATTCCCGAGTGATTGGATCGGATGGAAGGCAGTTAGTAGCTGACACGACCGCCTTCCCGTATAATTGCGTGGTGAAAGTGGTAGTTCTTTTAGAAGAAATACGGAAATCTGATGGAACTTCAAGGACTGAAACGACTTCAATAGGTTCCGGAATATTGATTAATGAGGATACCGTATTAACCGCAGCCCATGTAATTGAAAACTTGGATTCCACGCAATACAGTACAACCACAACAAGTGTCTGGGTTGCTCCTGCTGTTTCCTTAGGGAATCCGGATACGTCAATCCCGGATCTGGAGTTTCAAATACGCTGGTCCCCGATTTTTGAAGGAGCATTTGCCAAATCAAATTTTTTGGGATTCGATTACGATACCTACTTGGGTTTCTTTCCTTTTGGCTTTGCACAAGGGAAAGAGTGGTTCTTTGACCCCGCATATAACGGTCTTGCAAAGCCCCCTGATTACCACGATTTGGGGATTATCAAGCTGGATCGTCCCATTTCATTGCCGCAATACCCCGGCGTTTTGGTGGCAAATGAAACTTGGTGGAACTCCCAACCCCGATTACTTAACGCCATTGGGTACCCCGGAGGGCTTGACAACGGGAAGCGAATGTACGAAAGCGAAGAAGAAACGGATAACTCGTTTTGGAAGGAATGGGGAAAGGGGGTATTGACAAATGACGAGTACACCTTGATGACACAGTGCGACACTTCCGGAGGACAAAGCGGTGGCCCCGTTTTTTTTGGGGAACAGGTTGTTGGGGTTATTTCACACGGATATCCTAACGATACCTTCTTTGAAAATCTGAATCAATTCCTTTTTTCATGGACTAATGCAGATAGGGCTACGGCATTCAATAACTATGAGAACGAAATTTCCGCTTGGAAAAACCTTTCCACTGCACAAAACAAACCAGATTTTGTGATCCATGATTTCCAGGTGAACCCCGCTGGGGGGTATTTTTTCATAGACCAAGGAATTGGCTATGAACTGGATCTGTACAATATTGGTACCAAGGCGGCTGAAAACTTTACCCTCTCCTTCTATCTGTTAAAGGGGAGACACCCTGGTAGGGTATTTGATCCCCCCTATTCGGTCTTTATTCAAGATCGCGAAATATCCCAAAGCCTTGGAAGCTTCTTTTCCACCCAGGAATGTCTATCGCTTAGTGGCACTGTGCAGATTCCCCAAAACCTTTGGCATGCTTTCTCAGGCGAATACACGCTTGTTTGCCTGGTGAACTACCGGAACCCCATCGATGAGTTTTCCGGGAATGGGGGAGGGGATTTTCAGGAGGAATACCCAGGGAACGTTTTTTCCGTTCCCGTGTTCCTTCTTCCCCCCTTGGTTAGCCCTCCCAACACGCGAAGCTTATCCGTAGACTCCCAGGAAGCAGGGGTTCAATTTCGTTTTTCGGTAGAGGGCCAGGAAGAAACAACACCGTTTTCGGGGAACTGGGAAGAAAACGATACGGTTTCCCTGTCCCTGGGGTCTTCCCAATACAAGGATCAGGATGGCATCGTGGAAGGGAACGACGTTCTCTACTCCGTAGGATGGAGAGATGGCGCCCCGTTGAGTAGAACCGAGACGATGAACGTGGACAAGGACCTGGGCATAGTGGCGAACCAGGTGAAGTACAAGGTGGAAAGGGGGGTAGAGGGGATACCGGAAAGTGCGGCTTCTATCTCCTGGCCGAGCGAGTGGGTGTTCGAGGGTAGTTACCAGTCTTTTCAGGTTCTGGATACGGTGGTAGAAGTGGGAGGAACCGATTTCGGATTCAAGAAATGGATCCTGAGCTACGAGGGAGGAGAAACCTACGATACCAGTGCTTCCATGGGAAGATCAATTAACCGTCCTGTAAAGGTAGTTGCGCTTTTTGAACCCCTGGAGGCGGTCGACAACCCGACGAGCTATATCACAGTCAACATAAGCAGCGGCTTTTTGAATCCCAGTTCTGCCACACTGCCCCGGTACTCGTTGTACAAGGTACTTGGCTCGGTAGGGGTTCCCTACAGCGGGGTAGATGCATACGTGGAAGACTACATTGAAGATGGGAACACGTTGTTCCTGGGTACCTTCGACGGGGAACCCGGGAGGGACTTCAATCTGAAACCGGGAGAAGTCTACTTCCTTTTCGCCCCCGAATTGGTGGAGGAGGGTGTGCGCCACATGAACACGGGGGTAGAGATCAACGGGGAACAGGGTCTTGGACACTGGGGTTCTTACCACGTGTTGTATGCGGGAGACTCCGGGCATACGCAAATCGAAGACTTGCACCACAACGACACCGTGAAGAACCTTTTCACGGAAACGCTGGAATACTACGTAACCTTTGAGACATACCCCTCCAACGTGGGATCGCTGTCCAAAGGGAACGGATGGTACGAAACCCTTGACAAGTGGGGGAATTCCGACGAAGTACGGGTGTATGCCGACGATGACGGGGACTGGGTTCTCGATCACTGGGAAGTCAACGGTCTGAGTTACTTCAGAGGGCACAACTACTCGATGTTCCCGGGGAACATCGAAGTGGACAGCAGCGGAGGGTTGAATATCGAGGTGGTTTACGAGCCAACCCAGGTGATAGGGGTGTACAGGTACGAACCGACCTTCGAACTGACCTTCTCCCGTGGGATAAAAGAGCCCGAAAACTTCCCTGGAATCAACTTAACCGGTGCATTTGAACTGGTTTTGAACGGGGAAAGCCAGCAAGGCCCGATTAGCCACGTGGTTGAAGAATACGGAGACTTGGAGATCACTGTGCCCAAGCAATTGGAAATGGAGGTAACCAGCGTATTCAGTGGACCGGATACGCGGTTTGACATTGATTACCTGTACGAGTTCGCGGATACCACCTACCAGGTTCCGGAGTTGAGCAATTCCCAGTTTTTGGACGACCGGTTTTGCTTCCAGCTGAACAACATCTTGGCGGACGGAAGCTTTTCCTTCCTTTACAACCCGTGTTTTGCCTTTCAGCAAACAACTGTCCCCGCGGGGTTGCAACCCTACCAAACCCTCGCGGAACTCCAGGTTCCCAGGTCGTATTACCTGGGGGGGATCGAAGCCCTCAGCCGGGAAATGCCTATGTATGCCCAAAACGAAAGTACACAGCAGTTGTACCGGTACCGGGAAACACTGATCCAAGACATCCAAGGAGTGCGGGTGGAATCGGAAAGGAATTTTGAAATCCAACCCGGGATCTCTCCCACGAAGGTTGAGGGGCGATTCGATCCCGTGTATCCTTTCTCCTTGGTGTCCGAACCTTTTTCCGGACTTGAGCTTGACCTGTACCGGGATGGGGTATGGCTGGAAAAGATAACAACACCCGTGGAGAAAATCCTGGGGGAAGGGAGTTGGAGATTCCAGGGGCCCAAAGAAATCCAAGGGGATTACACTGATTGGGTGGAAGGGAACGATATCCTCCTGTTGTTTGCGACGGGAACCAACTTGGAGGAGTTTTCCTATTCCTCCGGGGGAGACACCTTAACCTTCTCCTGGGTTCCCTTGGAGAATGACCAAAAGACTTATTCCCAGCAATTGGAATACGAGGTGTACCTCAAGGTTTGCCAGGAAGACAACGTTGGCTCCCCACAACACGAACAATGGATTTTGGCCAATTCCGTGATGACCCGCACCCCCGTTCCGGTCGAGGGTTT
>DAOPKN010000137.1:1280-3811 GCA_035391225.1 Thermotogota bacterium | reverse complement strand
GTAGCTTATTCGCAGGGAGGCAAAAGCATGTGCGCAAGCTCCTTTTTCGGGATTCCAGCGGAGGGGAGGAATGGTAAAGGGGGAGCAGCATCCCCATTCATGCAAGGGGAAATGAAAGCGGTGACTTCCCCGATTCGAGAACACGGGAAAGGAGTGGTTTGGATGGAGATTAAGGTTTTTCTTTTTGTGCTGCTGAGCTTGTTGCTTTGTGGCCTGTTGCTGGGTGCCCCCAACGTTCCGCAGGGGGAGGAGTTCGATTCCGTGATCACCTACGTGAACAGCCAGGGGAATGGCAAGATCGCGGTAAAGCTGGCGCTACCCAAAGAACCCCGATACCCAGACGGAACGGGGATCCTGCTCACCGTGGGAGGTTTTTTCACGGAGGGTTCCATGGACCATTTCAACGTGGAGTTTCCCGCGGTGGACAACGGGTTGATTGGAGCTTCTTTGCTGTGGCCCGGATGCACCGAGCGGCGCAGCGGAACGTCGAGCGAGGGGGTTTTCGATTTCGGGGGGAAAAACTGTATCCGCGCACTGGCGGACGTGGTGGACTTCCTTTCGGGAACCACGCGTGACGTGCAGGGGCGAAGCGTACAGCAGGTCGCAAGAATCCCGGTTGAAGTGGAGAACCTGGGGCTGTATGCCTTTTCCCACCCGGGCATAGCGGTCGTGCACTTTTTGGCGCATTACCCGCAGAGCGCTCGACGGGTGGCATACTTCGTGGGAGGGGAAAACCCCACAATCGACAAGGTGATCGCGGTGGAACTGGGGCATTTCAACTACCAGGGTTCGCGGCGGGATCCCGTGGTCAATCCATATTACGTGTACCCGCGCGATTACGGGTTGGATGAGCTGTCCGCGGACTACTCCCGGGCACGTTTCAATCCGCGCACCGGTTTCCCCTACTTCGACGTGGATGGGAACGGTTCTTTTTCCGAGGGAGACATGCAGCTGGAGCGCCGCCGTCCCAGCCTGTTCAACAAGATCGTGTACTCCGCGGACCTTCTGAATGCGCTGGTGGACAACGGCGAGCTATCGCTTTCGCGCTGGCCCGACCAATGGGCCACCCCCGACCAGGCGGAACAGTGGTGGAAAGACCGCAGCACCGCCGGGCAGTACCAACTCATGGAAGCGTACCACTACGAGCTGAAGGTGATGCTGGTGTTCGGCAAGTTGGACCACGTGCAGGCGGCGAAGGATAAACCCCACGTGCACCAGATGTTCGAGGGGTTGTTCGAGGTAGCGGGTGTGCCTTGGATCCGCTTGAACCCGGACGAGAGTTACGTGCAGGGTATCGCGGAAGACAGGCCAGCCGCAGGGAACAGCCGCCCGTTGCTTTTCCGCGAGCATCCAGCCAACACCCAGCCGTCCAACTGGATGGACATCGAGAGTTGGGCCCTCCCTCCACAGCTCCCGGCATCGCGTGCCACGTTGGCGGGTATACTGGAAATGGCGGATCGGACCCACGCAGACAACTGGGGGAACGATCTTTCCGGGAGGCTGCAATAGGAAAAGGAGGGAAAAATGAAGCAAACACTTCTTTTTGGTATGCTCTTGCTTCTGGGGTGGAGCCTTGCGGTTTCCGCCCCCAGCGCGCCGGTTTTGTTCACGATCGGGGTGCATGTGGAACCGTTCGGCACGACCGCACAGGGTTTCGGAAACGATGACGGGCTGAGTTACCACAACGATGGGTTGTTCAACCGGCACTACGCGGACCTGGAAAGGTTGGCCCAACTGGTGGAAAAGTACGGGGGCAAGCTCACCGTGCAGGTGCAAAGCCCCTTCACCGAAGTGCTGATCGAAAAGAACCGCCCTCTGTTGCCCGACCTCGAACGGCGGGGCCACGAGATCGCGCTGCATTTCCACGAGGATGCCCACCTGGGGAAACGCAGCCAGGATCTTTCCCCCGAGCGCTGGACAGAGGTTATGCGCGAAGAAATCGAGCTCATCTACCTGGCGGGTGCAACCAATCCCATCGTGTACTGGAGCGGGGGAAACCTGTATCCCCATATCCTGGATGCCGGAGCCGCTGCGGGGCTCACGGTTCGTGCCGAATGGAAAAACCGGTTCACACAGAGCGTGGAAAAGGAACTCACGGGACTCTGGCCCTGGCGTCCGGCGGGTGGTATGCAGGGAGATAGCGTGCAACTCCTGGCCACGCATGATCCCGATGGCCCCATCATATACCTTCCCCAGGGCATCATCGACATCGAAGCGTACGGCAACAAGAACCAGATCGTGCAACAGCAAGGGCTTTCGGGATGGCTGGACGTGATCGCCAGCGACTTGCGAAACTCCGTGAGCCAAGCTCGCGCCGACCGGGTGAACGTGTTTCACTTCACCGTGCATCCCGGGGAATTCGTGGGCGACCCGGCCAACCCCTACCAAGAGCTCGAAGCGTTCCTGCGCGACGTGGTGACCCCGCTGGTGGAGCAGGGTAAGGTGAAATGGGCCACGTACGCCCAAAAGGCAACGGCCTACGAACGCTGGGAACAGCTTGGCATCGCCACCGAAAAGCCCCCGGTGATCGA
>DAOPKN010000137.1:0-1180 GCA_035391225.1 Thermotogota bacterium | reverse complement strand
GACATGACGATCAGCTACCATTTCCGTCCGCCGCACGTGGCGTACGTGGGATTCGACCAGCCCCTGGAAAAGATGGCCCCCGCGCAACGCGAGAAACTGCTGCGGGACTTCGAGACGTACCGGTTGGACCTTCGCACCGGGCGATTGGATCGCAGCGCCGAAGGGGGTTTTTCCCTGGTCAAGAGCGTGTTTGAGCAAGCTCCCGTAGTGGCCAGCGCGTTGAATCCCAAGTGGAAACAAGTGCAATTACCCATTTACCGTGAGATGGGTGCGCAGATGACCCTTACCTACCACGAGGAAGGTGCAGACCCGGAAAACCCCTTCGAGTGGCAGAATGGTTTACTGGTGCGTCCCAGCGACCTGGGTGTCACCTCCTGGACCGACCCGGCTTTCCCCGGCGATTCGGAACAATTCTGGTGGAACCACGCCACCGACCGCTACGCCGATCTCTTCGACCCGGTCGCCCACCTGCAAAACCAGCTGGAACAATGGCCTTATTCTCGCGATCCCTTTGTAACCTCGCTGATCCACGAGAACAACCTATACGCACGGGGTCGCACCTGGGAATCCATGTTTTACGAGGCTTCCGGAAACCCACAGAAGCCACCCTTTTCGTTGGAAAACGACTCCACGATCTTCCGCTCCGAGCAAGAGCAACAAGCCATCTGGACCAAGTACGAGCAGATGGTTGCCTGGGCCGCGCATCATATGAACGTGGTGACATCGAAAGAGATCGTGCAGATGGCGGGGGAACCAAAGTGAACAACAGGCAAATCGTGGAGGCATTTTGGAAAGCGTTTGATTCCCAGGATTGGGAGGGGGCCAAAACGCTCCTTTCCGAGGATTTTCGAGCGGTTTGGCCGTGTAGCAGCGAAACTTTTGACCGGGAAGGGTTCATCCGGGTCAACGAGACCTACCCGGGTAACTGGCGCACCCTGTTGCAGCGCTACGAGGATTCCACGGAAGGCGGGGTGAGCGTGGTGCACATTTTCCAACAAGGGGAGCCGGGGTTATACGCCACATCCTTTTACCGCTTTTCCGGAGGCAAGATCACGCGCATCGAGGAGTACTTCTCGGAAGAAGGCGAACCCCCGGAATGGCGGAAGGAACTTCGCGTGAACTTGAACCTTCAGTGAACCGCTCTTTGGGAACGCCGCACCCCAGTGCGGCTGTTGATCGA
>DAOPKN010000136.1:0-3829 GCA_035391225.1 Thermotogota bacterium | reverse complement strand
TACCCACTTTTGGTGCAAGCGCAAGGTTACCAGGAATTCCAGACCATGCTGCAAGTGGTGGCGGGTGTCAACCCCCCCCAAATGGTGAAACTGGTTCCCCTGGTTTCCGCGGTGACCATCGTGAGTGACCCCTCCGGGGCTTCCGTGCTCATCAACGGCTTCGTACGCGGAGTGACGCCCCTTTCGCTGGAGCTGGAAAGCGGCACCTACGAAGTGGCTCTCCAGATGGAAAACTTCCGCCCCAAGTTCGAGACCATCGTGCTCCTCCCCGGGGAAAACAAGACGGTTTCCCTGGTGATGGAATCGCTGCTGGGCTACCTCCACGTTACGGAGCCAGAAGGCATCAGCATTTACGTGGATGGCAGTTTCCGTGGCTGGGCTCCCAACACCATCACCCTCCCGGAAGGAAGCTACCTGGTGACGCTCAAGGACAAGGGCCGGGAAACCTTCCGCCAACAGGTGCAAATCCTGGCGGGACAAACCACCGAACTTCCATCGGGAGATGGGATGTAAACGGAATCCAAGGAATCGCATTCCAGAGGGGACCTGCGAAGCGCAGGTTCCCTTTCTTGCTTGAAATCCCGAAACAGGAACGGAGAACTTGGCGTGGTACAATTTTCGTGAAGGGTTCTACCACTCACACGGAAAAAAGGTGATCCAAGTGAAAAGTACACTCTCTTTGCTGTTCCTTTTCCTTTGCGTGGTGGGCTTCGCTGTCGACTACGCGATCCTTGTGGGCATCGACGACTACCACTACTTAACGGACTTGGAATACGCCCAAAAAGATGTGGCAGACATGCAGCGACTTCTCCAAGGGCTGGGCTTCGAGGTCCAAACCCTGACCGGGACCCAGGCAAACGTGGGGGCCATCCGGGCAGCGATTCGTGACCTGGGATTCCTTTCCACCCCGTACGATCTCCTCCTATTCTACTTTTCGGGGCACGGTTTCGGTGGAGACAACGAGGAAGACAGGGGAATTTTCACCTGCTACATGGACCCGGTGAAAGACAAGCCCTACAGCCAGCAACAGATCTTGGCAGACCTGCAGGAATTCAAGGGAGACAGCGTTTTATTTCTCGACGCGTGTTACCAGGGAAGCCTGACCCGTGACCTGCAAAGGACCCCCCGCTTCGATATCCAAACCGCCATCCAGAACGGGGAGCTGGCCCTGTTCATCGCGGCGAGTTCCTCCGACCAAGCAGCGCTTGACGGTGCCAGCGTGGATGGGATACAGATCCAGAACGGAATTGCCACCTACCTGTTCTTGAAAGGCGTGGGGGAGAAAGAAGCCGACCTCAACGACGATGGGCGCATTTTCATGGGAGAAATGGCGGAATACTTCGAGATCATGGCCAGCAAGATCGAGGGAAAGATCGGGCAACGCCCCCAAGCCGCGGCCCGCATGGCGCGACAGGCGCTGATCAGCAACCTGGAAAGCCTTGCCCTCGAGCCAGAACCCCCTGGGCCAATCCATGTCGAGCAACCCCCAGTCGAACCCCCCGCGGTGCAAACACCCCAGGCGACCCTCGTGGTACAAAATCCCCGTTCCCACAGCGTGTACCTGGACGGGAATTTCACCGGTTGGGACCAGGAAAAAACCTTCCAGCTCGACGCGGGAGAGCACAGCGTTGCGTGGAAAGATGCGGGAAGACTCGTTTTCCAACAAACGGTTGTCCTGGAACCCGGGCAAACCCTGGAAGTCGATGGCACGCCCCCCCCGATCCCGGATGCAGGGGAAACCGCTGAACCCCAAGCGGATCAAGGGAACCAGTTCCCCCAAGACATGGTAGAAGTGAAGGCGGGTTCGTTTCGGATGGGCAAATCCATCCAAGAAGTGGAATGGTACATGGACATCGAGTATCCCGCGCACCTGGTGAAGCTCACGTACGCTTTCCTGGTTGGACGAACCGAGGTCACGCTGGACGACTATTCCACGTACTGCCTGGCAACTGGCAAAAGTGGGCGGGGAAGTGGGACGACCCCTGTCACCCAAGTCAGCTGGTGGGACGCGATCGGGTATTGCAACTGGAGGAGCGAGCAGGAAGGTTTTGCCAAAGCCTACGACAACCGGGGAAACCTCTTGGATGCACGGGGTGTGAAAACCAGCGACATTTCCCAGGTGGAAGGCTACCGGCTGCCCACCGAAGCGGAATGGGAGTACGCGGCGAGGGGAGGCCACCTGAGCCAAGGAAACAAGCGCTTTGCTGGCAGCGACAGCCTGGATGCCGTGGGTTGGTATTCCGGGAACAGCGGGAACCACGCCCACCCCGTTGGAGGAAAAAGCCCCAACGAACTGGGGGTGTTCGACATGAGTGGCAACGTGTGGGAATGGTGCCACGACTGGTTCCACCGCTACACGAGTAGCCCGCAAACCGATCCCGTTTCCCTTTCCGGCGACGTGTACCGCATCCTTCGTGGTGGAAGCTGGGAAATGAACAGTACCCACTGCGAGGTTGCCAACCGGGACTACGACGAGCCCGACCGGGCAAACTCCCAAATTGGATTCCGCCTGGCGCGGACGCTTCTCCCGTGAAAGGTTGCAAGAATATGATACAATAAGAAAAACAAGTGAAAAATTTTCTCGAGGTGGTACGAGTGCGAAAAGCCATGACCGTGTTGTTCCTTTTTGGAATCTTCTTGTTTTCCACCGCGCTGGGCGCAAAAACCTTCGCGTTGGTGGTGGGAGTGGGGGAATACGATGACCCCAAGATCGAAGCGCTTCCCGGGGCGGTGCAAGATGCGACCCAACTGGCGGAACTCTTCGAGCGGTTGGGTATCGCCAACCGGGACGATGAGAGCCTGAAGTTACTCCTCAACCCCACGCAAAGCCAACTGCTGTACGAAACCTACAGCTGGTCGCTCAAGGGACAACCGGGAGACCGTATGATCTTCTACTACGGGGGCCACGGCGAAACGCAAATCACCAAGGAAGGCACGCAAACCTACCTTGTACCCCGGGATGGGTACTCGCTGCCCGCACTCATGGCCAAAACGTGCCTCAGTTTCCAGGAGGAGATCGAACCCCTGTTGGAAGCAAACATGCAAGGCAAGCAAACGCTGCTCATCCTGGACGCGTGTTACAGCGGAAGCATCCTGAAAAGCCGACCGCTGAGTGAACCCCGGTTCGAACTCTCCGGGTTTGCGGCGCTTGCCAAGCAACGGGGCATCCAGGTGCTGGTGAGCGCGGAAGAAAACGAGCAATCGCAGGAAAAACCCGGTGGAGGAGGCTACTTCACCGCGGCGCTGGTGGAGGGGCTCAAGGGCCGGGCCAACGCCAACGGAAACGAAACCATCGAGATGGGGGAGCTGGCGGCATACGTAGGCGCAGAAGTACGCGCCTACACCCAGGGAGACCAAAACCCGGTGTACTTCGGAACAGCCACGGAAATGGTGGTGGTGCAAGACCCGGGGCGCACCGCCTCCAGCCTCCGTGAACAAGTGATCGTGCTGTACGCCCGGAAACAAATCCCGGCGCATCACCTGCTCCTCTACGCGCAAGTTCTGGGACAAGACCCCGAAGACGACAACGAAGCCCAAGCCCGGGTACGCAAGAACCTCGAACAATACCACCAGAACCGCGACCTCGAAAACCTCGAAATTCTCACCCAGGCACTGCTCGACCGGTCGGAACAACCCCTGGTGGAAGAAGTGTCCGCCCCGGCCATCGCCATCGTACAAGAACCCCCGGTGGAACCCCAAAACCCAGAACCCCAAGCGCAACCCCAGCAACCCGTGCAACCGGCGCAACCCGCTGGAAACTGCATACTCCAACTCCTCAGCGGCAACCAGGAAATCCAAGGGGCGAGAATCATCCTGGACGGGAACGACA
>DAOPKN010000135.1:0-3905 GCA_035391225.1 Thermotogota bacterium | reverse complement strand
AACGCAAGAAGCGAGCCAGAACCATCTTTTTTTCACTTTTGATCCCACCTCGGAACCCGGAAGAACAAATAAGGTTTCCTTGCTAATTGTACCATATTTCTTTACTTCATCGTTCAACATTAGGGGTTTCCAGGGTGAAAGGTGGGGTTGTTTTAGAAAAGGGAGTACAATGGGGATACGCAAACTTTTTCCTGGAGGTGGTTGCATGAAAAGGAAGCTGGTACGTGGATTTGCCATCCTGTTCTTGATCCTTTTTGCCTTTACGGGGTGTAGCACGCAGGGAGTGGCTCCCGGGGGTGGAAACAGCGGAGGCGGAAACGAGGACCCGGTTGACCCTCCGACCCCGGTGCTCAAGTTGGTTTTTATCCACCATTCCTGCGGGGAAAACTGGCTGAGCGATGGTAATGGGGACCTGGGCATCGCCCTGATGAACAACAACTACTTCGTGAGCGACACCAACTACGGCTGGGGTACGGACGGGATCGGGGACACCACGGATATCGGGCACTGGTGGACATGGTTCCGTGGGCCGAAAAGCAACGTGTACACCGCGGAACTTTTCGCCGAAAGCGGGCAAAACAGCTGGTATTCACGGCTCGATGACGATCCGGGAGGCGAGAACCAGGTGATCCTGTTCAAGTCGTGCTACCCCAACTCGGACCTGAAAGGAAACGCCAACGCTCCGGTTCCCGCTATCGGAGCCAACCCGCTTCGCGGGCAGGATTGCTGGTCGGAAGCACACACTGTTGCCAATGCCAAGGGGATTTACCTGGACCTTCTGAATTTCTTTTCCCAGCACACGGACAAGTTGTTCGTGGCCATTACCGCTCCTCCGCTGCAATACTCGGAGTTCAGTGCCAATGCCCGTGCCTTCAACAACTGGTTGGTGAACGATTGGTTGGATGGCTACCCCCACGACAACGTGGCCGTGTTCGATTTCTACAACGTGCTCACCACGAACGGCGGTAGTGCCAACGTCAACGACCTGGATCGGGAAACGGGAAACCACCACAGGGTGTGGCAGGGAGTGGTACAGCACAAGACGGATGGAGACAACGATGCCAATCCCAACGTGCTGGAATACCCCACGGGCGATGACCATCCTTCAAGAGCTGGAAACCTCAAGGCCACCGGGGAGTTCGTGGAGTTGTTGAACCTCGCGGTGCAAGTTTGGTTGGGCGAGTGAAGGCGCACGGCTACACGTTGCTGCTTTGCTGCGCGTTGCTGCTGGCGGGTTGCGTGTCCGGGCTCTCGCCCTTGCTTCCCCAAACTGGCTGGCCAGTACACAACTTCGCCAGCGTGATCAACGGTGCGGTGCTGGAGGAGTTGCAGGGGAGCGGGTTCGAAATGCTCGTCGTTGACATCTCCTTCGATGGGGGCCCGGAAGGCAACTACTCCCCCGAACAAATCGATGGCCTCAAAAACGCGGGAAAACTGCCCATTTGCTACTTGAGCGTGGGAGAAGCCGAAGAGTACCGTTTCTACTGGAACCCCGAATGGAAAAGCGATCCTCCCCCGTGGTTGGGCGAAGAGAACCCCAACTGGGAAGGAAATTACAAGGTGCGCTACTGGTTCGAAGACTGGCAGCAAATCATCTTGGCATACCTGGACCAGGTTGTGCAGAACGGTTTTTCGGGGATATACATCGACATCATCGACGCCTTCTACTACTGGAGCGAAGAGGAAGGGGAGGTGTCCATGGCATTTGCCGCGGGAGAAATGATCGATTTCGTGGCGCGCCTTGCACAGCACGTGGCTTCATCCACACGCGATGATCCTTTCCGGGTGATCATCCAGAATGGGTTGGAAATCTTCGACTACGACGGGGAAGATGTTCTGCTGGGTTGCATCGATGGGGTGGGTGTCGAAAGCCTCTTCTTCGAACCTGGCGGGGAGCCCGCTCAGGACATTGCCTTTCGGCTGGGATACCTGGATTGGCTGCAGGAACAAGGGAAGCAGGTCTTCGTGATCGACTACCTGTACGACCAACCCCTGGAGGAAGAAAGGATCGAGCTGTTCGTGCAGCAAGCAACGCAGCGCGGGTTCATCCCGTACGTGGCGCACGCGGACCAATCACTCTCTTCGCTGGTGGTGATTCCCGGGGTGCAACCCTGAAGCTTACTCGTCGTACACGAAACGGATCTCGGTTTCCATCAAGCGATGGTAGCGCCGGCGATGGCGGTAGAGCGTGCGGTTCTTGAAAAAAGCCATGGAGAACGCTTCCCACAGGAACACCCAGCCCCCCACCACCATTCCCTGGATGGTGATGGTGTACACCAAACCGCGGGCCTCCCAGGGTTGGAAAAAGTAGGCCAAGAACAGGAACAGCATCGCCACGATGACGTACACCACGATTCGGCCATTGGATTCGCGGATTTCCTTGGAAACCAGGTGTTTCTGGAAGCGGTAGTAGTTTTTCCAGCCGGTGCGGCTCTTCTCTTCCTTCCACCCGATGCGTGAGCCGCGGGGTAAATGGAGCAACACCACGATGGGGAACTTCATCGGGATCTCCTCGGTGGCTTCCTCCATGAAATTATTCAAATCCGGGTTGAGATCGCGCCTCTTGAGCGGGGCGCGATCCCATGCGTTGAACAGGTCACCGTAGCCGTCCAGGGAGACGTCCACGACGTAACCCCCGGTACGGTTGTCTTTCGGGTACACGCTGGTAAAAAGATCTTTTCGCATTTTCTCACCTGATCGGATTGTACCAGAAAATGCCCCGGATTTGGAGCCAATCGAAGGCCTTTTATTCCGCTTTTTCTCCCCCGCTTTCTTCCCCGTTTTCCACGATGAAGTCCGCTTGTTCCAGCAACGCTTCTGGCACTTCGATGCCAAGTTGTGCGGCGATATCCAGATCCAGGTACAGTTGCAACGAATCTGCCTTCACCATGCGCGACTCCAACTCCTCGGGTTTCTTTCCTTCCAGCAACTGCGCAACCATGTTTCCCGTTTCCAGACCCATGCGGTAGTAATCGAAACCGAAGCCGATGAGGCCACCGCTGCGGGCCATGGAAATGTCGCCCGCCATGATGGCGATGCCGTTTTTCAGGGCGATTTGTTGCAACGAGGACATGCAGGAAGCGGCGGTATTATCCGTGCCAGCGTACACCGCATCCACGGAGGGTGCCAGCGCTGACATGGAAGCAATCATTTCTGCCGTGGTGGTTCCCACGATTTCCACAAGTTCCAGTCCGAGCTCCTCGCAGGCAACCTTTGCATGTTGGGTCAACACGGTAGAATTGGTTTCCCCCGGGTTGGTCAAAATGCCGATCTTTTTGACGTTGGGAAGCAGGTAGAGGATCAACTTCAACTGCGTTTTCACGGGGGTCATGTCGCTGATTCCCACAACGTTTCCTGCGTTCAATCCCATTTGGGGTACCAGTCCTGCTGCAACCGGGTCGGTCACGGCGGAGAAAACCACCGGGATCTTGTCGGTGGCATTCGCCAGAGCCTGCGCGGATGGAGTGGAGATCCCCACTACCACATCGGGTTTTTCCGACACGAAATGCGAAGCGATGGACACCGCGTTGGTCATGTTGCCCTGTGCGGTTTGCACCATCACATCAAGGTTTTCCCCTTGCACGTAACCCAACTCAGCCAGCCGATCCAAAATGCCGTCCCGAACGGCGTCCAACGCTGGATGCTCCACGATTGCCGTGATCCCGATTTTTGCCCCGGAAACCATTACCACCAGTACCATCATCACAAGAACCAAGCCCAAAACCTTTTTCATTTCTACGACCTCCTCTGTTGGAATGATTTTTCGAATAAAAAAAGGGGGCACTTTTGAAAAAGTGCCCCCTGGATGGTTTTGTAGAAACCCGCTTTACCTGTGACAAACCACAAGCAAAGCCCCTGGGGGCCCTGCTCGCCAGGTAAACATGAAGCTATATGGCGTTCCTTTC
>DAOPKN010000134.1:0-3937 GCA_035391225.1 Thermotogota bacterium | reverse complement strand
CCCGCGGCAGGGTTTTCCAACAAGGCTTGCCGGAGCTTTAGGAGTGTTTTCGGATCGTGTACCAGGATGTCGTTGTTGGAAAGCAGGAAAAAGCGTGCTCCCAGCTGATGGGCGATGCGAAGGCCGAAGTTGTTTCCCTTTGCGTAGCCGTTGTTCTTTTCCAAGAGCAGTAGTGCGTCGGAGTGGATTTCCGTTTCCGCCAGGTTCATTTCTTGGACCATGAGGAGGCCGTTCTTTTTGGCGAAGTCCAACAGGGGCTGGCGGAAAATCGGATCGGAACCGTTGTCGATGAGAAGAAGTTGTTTTTCGCCTTCCAGCTTTTTCAAGGAGTGGTAGCAGTCGATGGTTTGGACCGGTTGGTTCCAGTTCAGGATCCCGATGAGCGTTTCCATTTTTCCTCGCTTTCGATGGGAGAATCCACGTTTCATTTCCTGGTGAAAACTGGTAGATCGGAATCAGGGTGAAGGAGGTTATCGCTCCTTGGGAACGCCATACCGGGGTAGGGCATCCTATTGACTGTACCAGTTTCTGGCGCAAGATTCAAGGGCCAAATATTCCGCACTGGGGTGCGGCGCACGCAGAGAGGACATTTCCAGAAGAAGGCAAAGGGAGAAGGAAATTTTTAAAGAAAACCCTTTTGCCCTTTTTTCCCTGCGGAAAAAGGGCAGTTGCCCATTTCCAGCGTTTCGTGTTCCAGAACTTCCCGGGGGAAACGGCTGCGGGGAGCAGACAAGGTGATTTTGCACGGGCTGTTCGACGTGCGCATGCTGCTGTTCCTGGAAACACTTGGGATGTTCTCATGCGAGTTGGGTGATCGCGTGATTTGCCCGTTGTCATAAGGCAACAGGGAATATGCGCGCAAGGTGGAGCAGCGGGGTGAAGAAGTTCTAGGAAAGGATTTCCAGCCACTCCTCGTGTTCCTTCCGCCCCCGGAGGTTTTCGAGGCTTTCTCCCCGGGATGGTTGCCCTCCGAAAAAGAGCGCGATAGGATGTGGGATTTCTTGAGGGCCCACGGGGTATGGGCAGTGTTCCATTACGTGTCCTTGCACCAAAGCCCGTTTTACCGGAAACCCTTTGGGGAAATGCGATTGCTGGTAACGGAGCCGCTCAGTGCGTGGTTGTTACGGTTGCTGCTGAATTTTTCGTAATCCGACCAGCAAGTGCAGGAAGTGATCGGATTGGTGGGGAGGTTTTCAACGATCGTTGAAACGCAAGAGGATGTCTTTTCCAGAGGGATCCAGGATGTGGATGGCTTTCCAAGCTTTCTGGAGCCTTTCATCGTGAAGGGTCAGGGTGGGGGCATGAAGGCCCATCAGGCCCACGCAGGAGGTACCCAGTATAGGTCCTTCGAGTCGTTCTCCGAGATTCTTCGTGGGAATGAAAAAATCCATCCGGGCTTCGCTGGAAAAAGGTTCCCGAAGCGAGTATTCGTGGAGGACACCGGGATGGCAGTACAAGTGGTGGACCGATCCATAGCAAGGTTCCGGCTGGGAAGGGGGGATCACCGGAAGGCCTTCCAACTGGTCGATGGTTGCTTCGAGGATGTGGAATCCCGTCCAAAGGGGGATGGAATGGCATTCGAATGCACCACCGATGCGGCAGGCAATTTCGATTACCTGGAAACCGGTGTGATTTGAGACCGCCTGGATATATAGGGGTGAGTGTTGGAGTTGCATCGCGTCCGCGATGTTTTGGGCAAGCTGTTGAAAGGATTCACCCGTCTTGGAAAGCCGGTTCTCCGGGCAGTACATGTGGTAACGGGGGACACCGAAGGAGATCGCATCATCCAGGTGAACGCGCTGGGTGACAAGCAGCAGGTGCGCTTTCCCTCCAATGACTATCACGCTGATGGAGAATTCCGGTCCCTGGGCGTATTCTTCCACCACGACCTTTCCGGTTTGGCTGAAGGGCAGGGCAACAGCAAATGCCTTGGGGAGCTGGGATTCGTGGAAAATGCGGGAAACCCCTCGTTGCCCCTGGTTATCTGCGGGTTTGACCACCCATGGAAGGGGAAGGGCACGTGCATCCGGAGGGCTTTCCAGGTCACTGATGGTGATGGTTCTGGGAGTGGGGATGGAATGTGCTTGAAGAACCTTTTTCATTTCGGTCTTGTGGGTGGCTGCCTGGGCTTGAGAGAGAGTCAGGGTGAAGGGGAGTCCCAGTTTTTCGGAAACGAAGGCTGCGGTGAGAACGGGCTGGTCGGTGGCCATTGTTGCGAGGAAGGACACCCTTTCTTTTTTGGCCACTTCGAGGTTGGCCTGGGCATCAAAGGTGCTGACCTGGTAGTGTTTGTCGGCAAGGACTCGGGCGGGGGGAGAGGGTGTGTAGTCCGAAAGGACGACGCGGAACCCCCTGGCCTTGAGCGCTTTGACCATTGGGAGCTGGCGAGGGCTACCTCCCAGGACGAGTACGGTTCGCGGGTGCAAGGTGGTTGTTTGCAATGTGTTTTCCTCCTGTTGGAACCAAGTTCAGAACAAGCCACACTGGGGTGCGGCGTTCCCAGGGAAAACTATTTCCCCTGGTTGGGGATGATGAGTAGGTTTTTGCCTTGGGGGTCAAGGATTTGAATGCTGTTCCAGGCCGTTTGTTGCTTGCGTTCGAGTTCTTCTTTCGTGGAGCCGTGGACTCCAAAAATCCCTACCTTGGCCGCGCTGTTGTATTCCAACCCCACTTGGGTTCCAAGGGTTTTGAGGGGGAAGAAAAAGTCCATGGTTTCGTTCGGACGATCCTGGACTGGGGGAAGGATTTTGGCGATTTTTCCGGGATGGCAAAAGAAGTAGTGGGAGGCCGCGAAAACGGGTTCGTGTTCTTGGGGGGCAAGCACCGGTAGCCCCTGCAGCTGGTTGGCGTATGCTTCCACGACGGGAAAGTCTGTCCAACTGGGGATGGTATGGCTTTCAAATGCTCCTCCGATGCGGCAGGCGAATTCGATAACACGCAATCCCTTTTCGTTATGCATGGCTTGAATGTATAGCGGCGTGTTTCTCAGCTGGATGGCATCCGCAATTTGCTGGGCCACTTCCTGGAAAAGTTCTCGTTTCGGGGAGAGCAGGTTTTCCGGGGAGAAAAAGTGGGACTGGGAAATTCCAAAAAACCCTTTGTCTTTCACGTGTTCCCGGCGTGTGACAAGTAGAACGTGGGCAACCCCATCCACGACCAACCCGCTGATCGCGTGCTCGATCCCCGGCTCAAATTCTTCCACCATTACCTTTCCGGTTCGGCTGTGAGAATGTGCCTTTTCGAAGGCTTGGGGAAGATGGATGGGTTGATGAATCAACGAAACACCACGCTGCCCTTGGTTGTCTGCGGGTTTTACCACCCAGGGAAGAGACAGCTCGCATTCCATGGGAGAATGATCCAATTCTCGGAGGCAAATCCCCCGGGGGGTAGGAATGGAATGGGAGTGCAAAACTTTTTTCATCTCGGTCTTGTCCGTTGCGGCGGTGGCTTGTGTGAGTGTGAGGGGGAAGGGAAGGGCAAGTTTCTCAGAAACGAAGGCTGCAGTGTGAACGGGTTGATCCGTGGCCATGGTTGCCAGGAAATCGACCTTTTCCTTCCTTGCCACTTCCAGGGTGGCGATTGGGTCGAACGTACTTGCCGTGTAATGGATGTCAACCAAAGGTTTCGCTACAGGGGAGGGCGTGTAGTCTACCAGGGTGATCCGGAATCCACGTTTTTTCAGTTCCTGGATCAAGGGGAGCTGGCGAATGCTGCCCCCCAAAACCAGCACACTGTTGCCAAAACCGACATCTGGCATTTGCCCCTCCTCCTTGTTATTTGGATTTGTCGTATTGTACCTGTTTTGCCGGAAACGGTCAACTCCATTCCAAGGCAATTCCAAGGAGTTGCCAAGTTTGTTCCAAGGTTGGGAAGCTACACTATGGGTGTCGAACCAAGACGACCAAACCAAAAAACCCAAAGGAGGAAACGATAATGA
>DAOPKN010000133.1:0-3979 GCA_035391225.1 Thermotogota bacterium | reverse complement strand
GGATGCCATTCGTGGATGTAGGGCACCCCACTCAGCACGTCCGGGCGACGCGAAAACCAAGGTAACCGAACCCGTTTTCGGGCGGGATGCCGTTTCGTGCAGAAATGCGGCAGCCCCTGTAATAGCTTTTCCAACTACCGCCACGCGTAACCCGAAAAGACCCAGCCGCCGGGCCCAACGGGTTGGTTTGTTCTTCTCGGGGGTACCCGTCCCACCTCCACCAGTCGTGGCACCATTCCCAAACGTTTCCACTCATGCCGTACAAACCCAGTTCGTTCGCCTTCTTCTTTCCCACGGGATGGAGTTTCTTGTTGCTGTTTTCGTCGTACCATCCCACTTCTCCCAGCTCATCGCTTCCAGCGTACTTCCAATCCCGTGTTGCCCGGTGCCCTCCACGGGCGGCGTATTCCCATTCCGCTTCGGTGAGTAAGCGGTATCCCCTAACTTCCGTGATATCTTGCGTGCCCTTTCCACTCTTGTACCGCAAATTTCTCTTGGAACCGTACGCTTTCGGAATTCCTTCCCTCTCACTCAGCCAGTTGCAAAACTGGATGGCATCGAACCAGGAAACCACCGTTGCGGGGCGAAATCCCCTCCCAGGGCCATTGTATTCCAACGGTTCGATGTTTTTTTCCATGCAATAGGTATCGTATTCCCCCAGTACCACCGGGTATCTCCCGACCCAGAAATCATAGGCCAGCCGCACCTGGTGAACGGGGCTCTCGCACGCCACTCCTTCCGGATCGTTTCGCGTGTTCCCCATTTGGAAAGTCCCTCCCTTTACCCGAACCAATTCGGAGGTAACCCAAAGGGCTTTTTCCATCACTTCCATCTGAGCGCTCACCGATTCGAACAACGATTTGACGTCAGACCCTTCTGCATCTTGCATGTTCTTTCCCAATAACCATTTTTGATCGGTGTTTTCAAAAAACCATTTTTTGCCGCTATATCCAAGCTCCCGTTTCCCTTCCCCAATCCAGGGGATCCAATACGTTTCCTCGCTTGCCATCCTCCCCCCCTTTCTCAATCGATCCCAATGGTCCGTGCAACTCGAAAACCCATTCCCTTCGTGGAATCTGACCACTTTTTCCCACGGCGGGCTATCCCGATTTGCCCGTTGAATAGATCCCCACGCCAAACCCGACTGGATCCTGGCCACAGGCAGACGGGATTCTCCCGATCTCCCAGCTCGTACCAATCCTCATCGTACCAGTCGTGGCACCATTCTAAAACATTCCAGCCCATGTCGTACAACCCAAGTTCGTTTGATGTAAACTTCCCTACAGGGTAAACTTGTTCCTCTCTGTAACGGAATCCCCACAAAGCCCCTCCAGGGCGGTATTTTTCCATTCTGGGTTTGATTGTGCGGATCCAAGCCACTTCGTTCTGCTCAGCGCTTTCAGCGGACTTCTCATGCTGTGCTGCTTTGTGCCCCCCACGTGCAGCGTATTCCCATTCCGCTTCCGTTGGCAAGCGGTACCCCCGAACTTGGGTAATGTCTCCGGTAGGCTCTCCTTTGGCATCCAACAAGTTCCCCTCTTCGTTGTATGCTTTTGCAATCCCCCCCTTTTCACTTAACCAGTTGCAAAAACGAATGGCATCGCACCAAGACACACAGCGCACTGGGAAGAATTTTTTTTCCCAATCACTGCGTTCTTCGCCGTTCGAATCCCTATCCATAGCTTCCTCACAAGCAACCTCTACATCGAAGCCGTGTTCTTTGCAATAGGGACCGAACTCACCCCAGGTTACCGGAAAACGACCGAGCCAGAAGTGGTACGTCAAAGTCACTTCGTGTACGGGCTTTTGGCTCGCATATTTTTCCTCGTGCTCCAGCGTGTTCCCCATGGGGAATTTTCCTCCCCTTACCCGTACCATTTGCGAGGTGAACCAGAGTGCCTTTTTCAAAAAATTTACCCGTTCTTCCAGACACTTCAGGTCCACACCACCCCTTTCCAGTACGATTCCCTGCAAGATAAATTGAATTTGGTTGTACGTAAGCCTTCTCTCTTCCTTCCCAAAACCCGGTATCCAGTACGTTTCCAAGTCTTCCGGGGCATCACTCCCGTTACTGTTCGAAAACGCCATCTTCTCCTCCCTTTCCGCCTTTTTTCCGAAGCCCAGTGGGACCCCGAATAACCCATGCCCCGTTACGCAGTCCGCACAACCCGCATCCCCACCAAGTAGTCCTCCCTATAATCAGGTGTTGTGGATGAACGGGTCGAAACGGTGCAGGCATAATCCTCAAGATACCAGCCCCAACTGCGTAATACCCGTGTGGATTTGTCCGTGGAGGAAATCCCCGAACAAATGGGGTTCGTTTGGCTTTCCTTCCCGTAACCCCCGAAAAAATCGTGGCACCATTCCCCCACGTTACCACTCATGTCGTACAGTCCAAGCTCGTTTGGCTTCTTTCTTCCGACTGGCTGGGGTGCATACGAGGGGTAACTTGGATCCCCAAACGGGGAAGAATTTCTTCTTTTTTCTCTTTTTTCGCTCCCCAATGGAAAATTATCGGCGGCGAAAACTATACCATACGACCAATCACCTTGGCTCCATCCCACATCTTCCAAAACATCGCTTCCTGCAAAAAACCAATCCTGTGTTGCCTTATGCCCTCCACGAGCCGCGTACTCCCATTCTGCCTCCGTGGGAAGCCGAAACCCCTTCACGCGCGTGATATCCTCCGTCACTTTCCCCTTCTCGTCCAGGAAGTTTCCCTTCGTATCGTACGCTCTCGCCATCCCGGCGCTATCACTCAACCAGTTGCAGTAACCGGTAGCATCCCACCAAGACACGAAGATCACGGGAATGAATTTTCGTCTCCAGACCTGATCACCTGGCAGCCTGGGGCATGCGTATGATATCCCCCATCCCGAATATGCTCTACTCCAGCTGGGATGATCCGGGGGTTTCCGGTTGATTTCCTTGCAATACAAATCGTATTCCCCGAATACCACCGGATATCGCCCGATCCAGAAATCGTACGTCAATTTCACTTCGTGCACCGGCCTTTCTTCATCATAACATTCGGCCTCCGGAAAAGTGCGCGTGAGCCCCATCCGAAAGGTTCCCCCCCGCACGCGAACCATTTCCGAGGAAAACCACAAGATCTTTTTCGCAAATTGCACCCGCTGTTCAAACAGTTGTTGATCCATTCCCCTTTTTTCCTTCACAACCTTCTTCAAAATCCACTGCATTTCGTTGAACGAAAGCTTCCTTTCCTCTTTTTCGGACCATGGAATCCAATACGTTTCTTCATTTGGCATCGTTGCGGCTCCTTTCTTTGGTGCTCTTTCATTTAGTGTGGGTTGAAACAAGTTAGATAAAGAAAGCCGGAATTGCCTGCATCAATCCCAAGAAAGAAAACAAGGGAGGGAGCACGGAAAAAACCGATACCGTGGTACTTTGAACACCTGTGGGGCTGGCGGATCCCTGGATCCATCCTGCGGATCGCGCAAAAGGAGTTTGAGGTATCGTGGCGCTCTTCCACCTCCGATAAGCGGGTAGGGTTACATGTAAAACCTCAAGCGATCACAAAGAGGTCCAATGGATTCAAGTCCTTTCAGTACCCCCGGATAATGCTCCTGTTTACCTTCAGCAAGCTCATTCTGAACGCTCTTACCTTAGGCTGAATTTGATCCTGTTCACAAATTTTGAAGAGACCCAAAGGATTTCCTTTTCCCCGTGTTTTTCCCTTCGGGCAAACCCCCGTTTCTTGCTTTTCATTTCCTGTCCCATCATTTCTTTTTTCTCCCCTCCAACATCTTTCCATCATCTTGTTTTCTCTTGGTTTGGATGAAATCATGTGGTGCTCTCCGGTGACAACTCCCTTGCCTTTGGCGTTCGGTTCCTTCTGACAAGCCTGTGGCCCACCTTCTCCGCCAAGCGACACCCCTTGCTGGGCGCACCTGATTTGCCGCCCTGGGGTGCGGCGGTCCCAAAAATCGCGTCGCCGCTGATGCGGCGACCGGAAGAA
>DAOPKN010000132.1:0-3991 GCA_035391225.1 Thermotogota bacterium | reverse complement strand
CCGAGATTCAACTTTTCTTCCCCTCTGTGGCTTACCAAGGCTTTGACACTGATCTCGGGTTCACCTGCCGGGATACTGGATCTGGTTTGGATGGATATCCCAGTATTTTGATCGAAGAAACCGAAGAAACCTTCATTCCGATGACATTCGATAATCAATTTTTCTACACCACGTGGAGACCAGGCACCGTGGGTTTGATTACGTTTACCGTTTCCGCCATTGACAAGTCTGGAAACCAAGCGACCCGGCAGTCCACCATTGAGGTCAAAGATCCTACGGGAGTTCTCCTTCCCACCATTTCCAACCTGGGAGCCTTCCCAAACCCCGTGATGATGGGAAATAGCGTGCAAATAAACATCACGATCGTTCCTCCTGCACAAGGAGGAGGTACAACACCCGTAGTGCAATTTGAGATTACCAGTCCTACTGGAGCCAACTACAGCCCCACTGGCATCACGCAAACTGGGAATGTGCACTCCGCAACATTCTTCCCGGTCGACGAAGGGGTCCACTCCGTGGTAGCGCATGTCCAATGGGGAGAAACCTCCTACTCAAAGAGCTGCACGTTCCAAGTACTTTCTCCCGACCCTGAATCCGATTTCACCGTATACCCCACAGAAACGTACCTGGGAAACATGGTCACCCTTACCCTGAACCCGTACTCCTCGAACCCGAATGCCAACATCACCGTTCAAAGCATGACCTTTGCCGGTCGACCCCTTACACCAGTAATCCAGCAAAACCCTGGCACCGGGATCCCGATGTACGTCGCCACAACCACCACCATCACTAACTCTACGGGAACCAACGTGGCCTTTGCGAAATTCACGGACAATTTTGGGAACGCTGAGGAACGTCAAGCCCAAGTGAACTTGAAAACGCCGGTCGTCACGATCACTGGTTTCAATATCACCCCAAGTGTGGGCTCCCAACCCCAGGCGTACAACCCCATTCATTTCGAGGTCATTCTCGACAAGAGTACCCTTCCCAGTGGAATTGTACCCAGCGGAGAAATCACGATTTCCGAATTGGGAGATACTCCGAGGGCGCAAGTGACCATTCCACTGGTTCAAGATGCATCCGAAACCAACGTGTTGCAATCCCAAACCGACTGGCTCCCCCCCAAGGAAGGAACCTATTCCCTTGCTGCCAAGGCTGTTCTCCAAGTCGGGGCGTTTTCCTTTTCTGCTCAGCAAGAGGAAATCGTAGAGGTCTTCCCAGCCGCGATAGATATTACCTTGGACTCCTCGCCCGTTTCGCTGGAAAGGATTACCGTGGGAAGGCAAATCGACCTGGAATTCTCCGTGTTTGGGATTCCCGCATCCGACACGGTGCACAGCTTCCAGTATGCCATTTACCACGAGGACAACATCCACGTGGCTCCACGAACCTTGGAAGAGGATACCCCAGGGCAATACACAGATCGGCTCGATCCCTTCATGGAAGCCGGACCCTACCAGATTATCGCTACGGTCACCACGATTGCCCCCGCGGTGAAAACCAAAACGTGGGACTTCTCGGTTCTTCCTTCCGAGATTCGGAAAAAGGTTTTCAAGTTGGATGGCAATTCCCAAAACCTCGTGTTTGGTCAGCCCATGGATTTCATCCTGGAATTGGAGAATCCCACCAAAATCGAGAACCTCGGAATCAAAATGTTCCTCGTGGATGAAAACTACAACCGGATCATGAACATCGATCCCATCGTAGCACGCGTTCAAGATGATGAAGTCTTTTCACAATTCAAGAACGAAACACCTTTCCTTCTATACCAAGAGGCATCCTTCACCATTGCCGCTTCGATCACTATAGAAGAGGTTCCCCAGATAAATCTACCAACCGCGTATGGAGATACCATTTACCACATGTACGCTCCAAAAACCCAAATCGCGATTGACGGTTCCAGGAAATACTACCGGGGATACGCCGGGTCTATCGATGTCACTGTGACTAAGCCAGTTAGCATGGAAATCCAACCCCCGGTGATGACCCTTGCGAATCCTGCGGATGGCACCCTGGAGCCCACTCCCTATTCCAGCTCCTCGACCTATCCAACAGTAATCAACTACCGGTACAAGATCACTCCACAAGTGGCTGGAAATATCGGGGTTCAAGCACAGCTCTTCGAAAAGGAAGATACCAATTTCCAAAACCCTGTGGCAGAAGCATCCCAGACCCTGGCCGTGGAGGAATTCCAACCACGGGTCATCATCACGGGTACCGAGGGAGAGAACGAATTTATCCAGGCAAAAGCACCCACCGTTCTCTTGGAAATTTCGGATGTTCCCGAGTTCTTTGAAGGGCAATTCCAATTTAAAGCGCGATTGGATGGTAATCCTTCCACCGAGTTCCCAGTGGTTTCACCCAATAGCAGTGCCACGGCTCAGTTCTTTTCAAACCACCTTTTCGACAAACTTGGAGCTGACGTCGTAGAAATTTCCGCGGTTGCAAATTCCATCGGGAATGAAACCTTTTCCGCGGACGGGACAAGAACGTTCGGGGTTCGCCTTCCCTCCATCAGCAACTCGCGATTCCCTGATTACGTCATCAACAAAACGTACCATGCCTTCAGTGAGTCCACGATGACCGTCCTTTTCAACAACAACGACCGGGTCACGGAAAACATCCGGGTGGACCTTCACGTGTATAATCCACTGACAAATTCCACGGACACCTACAACTCGGCGCTGACCCTATCCGAAAACTCCGTGGATGCCAGCGCCCTTTTCTCTGGGATCGTTTTTCCCAACGATGGGGATTACAGAATCATGGCAAAGGCATTGGGGACCAATTCCAACCCGGTGGAACTCCTCGACCAAACTGACTGGGCAACGGTGTCCAGCTCTGATATTGGATCCTTCGTGGATATCAAGTACCCCTTCAGCGGGCAAGAAATTTTCGTGGGGGAGCCTTTGCGGCCAAAAGCCGTGTTAACGAATATTCCCAACGTCCTGAGTGTTCGCTTTGATATCGTGGATAGTACCGGTGCCACAGTGGTCAGTAACGGACGCACGGCTAAAAATACCGATGGGGATTGGGAGCTCCTACAGGAAGATGTGGCTATCCTTTCCAACACGGGACCCGCAACGGTCAAAGTGACCGTCTCCTCCGAGGACCTGGCAGACATGACCAAGGAGAACACCTTCCAGGTCATCGCGGGGCACTTCGATTCGGTGACCATAAAGCGCCAATCGGGAGGCTTCTTGATCTTCCCCGGAGAAGACCTGACCTTCCAATCCGATTTCACGTTCGACAATCTCAATGCCGTTACACCTTCGGTTCAAGCCGTGGCAAGGTTACAACCTCTTGAAACCACGAACTATACGATTCAAAGGATCAGTGAATCAGAGCAGCTGAACGGAGAGCTGCGCCAGTTCACCCACCAGTGGCTTGGAAACGACGCATCAGCCCCGATGATACCCGGACAGTACATCCTGGATTTCTCCGGGTCTTTCATGGGAGAAACGATGGCTGCCTCGCTCTCCTTTACCGTGGTTTCCAAGGTAGATTGGCCAGAAATAACCCTTTCCCCGGAGGCGGTCAATCCCGGAGACTCCGTCACTGCCCAAGTTCTTTTCCTGGTCCCCCCGAGTGTAGTGACTTGGATGGAAGACCAGAATGCCACCTTCTCCGACTATTTCTCCTGTAACCTGACCCTGGGCGGGATACTGTACGAAGCTTTTTCCAGAATTGAAACCGTAAACCCGGATGGAAGAATCGACTACCTTGTTGGAATAACGGGAATTGCTCCTGATGTGGGTGAGGACCCAGGAGACTCCAAGACATTCACTGCTACAGCGCAACCAATCATTGATTCCGATGTTGGCGAGACAACGACCAAGCAATTCACGGTAACCCAAGATTGAGGGAGGTCCCCCCATGAAATCCTTTCGAAAAGAACTCTGGTTCAACATCCCCACGCGGAGGGGATACATCAATATCACCTCCCAAGTGGAAGACTGTCTCCGAGATAGTGGCATCCACGAGGGGTTGG
>DAOPKN010000131.1:0-4035 GCA_035391225.1 Thermotogota bacterium | reverse complement strand
CCGGATTTCCCCTTCTTCGACCCCGTAATCCCAGAAACATTTCCGAATGAGTTCCACGTACTCGGACCGCATCATTCGCTTCCTCCATCGCAAGATAGAGCATTAACCCATTATTCCCAGGCGTGGGCCTTGATCCAGTCGATCGCTTGCTGCGCGTAGGTGGAAATATCCGCGTCGTTGCCCAGAACGGTTTTGAGAACCAGGAAACCATAGGAATTGGCCGTTTCCGCCTCGAAAATCACCTTCCCCCCATCTTGGAACAGGATGGAACCCGTCAACATGTCCAGGTCCACCGCGTCTGTCTCGCTCTGGTACTCGCCGAAAATCCAGATGGTGGGTTCGCAGGCCTGGTCGAAAGAAGCCCCCATGTCCATGGTTACCTTCCCACCCACGACGTCCAGGCTCTGGTCGTACCCCAGGAAAAGGGTGAATCCCTCGCTGTCGTACGTCACCCGGATACGCTTGCGTCCAGCGAATTCGTCAACGTATACCAGGGTAATCCGGCAACCCCAAAAGAAAACAACCGCTGCAAGGAGCATGAAAATGAGAACCGTCCTCCACGCTCCATTCCCTGCCCGCTTTTCGTGCATCTGCTCTCCCCTCTCTTCCTTCATGCCTCAAAGATAACAACCTTATCATTTCCATTTTACACATGATTCACCCTAAAAGTCAAGAAAAGGATCGGGAAGGCGCACCCTGTCCTTCAGAGTTTGCGGTCCGGTTTTCCACCATGGAGGTGGGGGGCGGCAACATCTGCATCTTTTTTTCACGGGGAAAGGTTAGAAATCGTTTCCAGAGAGCTTGCAAGGATTCCCTAAGGAAACTCCAAGCTACTTCCAAGGTTTGGGATATACACTTGGAGCATCAAACCACGAAAATCAAAGGAGGAAAAAAACATGAAAAAGACGTTTTGGATGGTAGCGGTTGTTCTGATGATTGGAAGCATGGCGATGGCCATGGGTTACGGATACGGCGCAATGGGAAATGCAAGGGGAGTTGCCAACATGCCCGCCCGTGGAGTTCCCGTGATGCAGCAACTGGGAACCGATGCCGACGGTGATGGCATTTGCGACGAATGCGGCGAAGAAATGGGTACGATGGTTCCAGGAACCGGAGTGGGAAATGGATACGCTTGGAGGGTTGCGCTGGAGACGGCAACGACCACGACAGAAGAAGCCACCCTTGTTCCACTTGGCCAGGGTTTTGGATACGGTGCCATGGGAGCCCGCGGTCAGGCCCTCGTGGCAAACAGGGGAACACCTGTGCTGCGACAGGTTGGAAACGACGCCGATGGTGATGGCATTTGCGACGAATGCGGCGAAGAGATCGGCGAAGCCCTTCCACTGCAAAACATGGGATACGGAAAAAGCGCTTGGGGAAACGTTTCAAGTCGCTTCCAAGTGAACCCCCGCATGAACACCATGGGGAAATGGAACACCATGATGGGTCAAGGCTTCCGTGGGATGCAGGCTACCCCAAACTGCAATACCGGTTTCTACGGTCGCGGAATGAGCCAGAACATGCCGCAAAATATGCCCATGGGGCGAATGGGACAATCAAGTTGGAACCAACTGCCCCGTGGCGGACGAATGGCAACACCTTTTGGAAATCGCTGGTAAGAAAGACGGATGCAGCGAGGGAGGGCCCCAACGGGGCCCTCTTTTCTTGGAATAAAAGAATCTTACACCTTGAACTTCTTCACCTGGGCATTCAGTTCCTCTGCAAGTGCGGTTAACTCCTTTGCGGAGAAAGTCACCTTCTGCGCCGCTTCGTTCTGCCCAGAGATATCCTGGTTCATGGTCTGTACCTTTTCGGCGATTTCCGTGACGGCCTTCGCAGAAGCGTCCATCGCGCTCGCCATTTCCTCGGAAGCCGCTCCTTGTTCCTCCGATGTGGCCGTCAAGTTTTCCACCATCGAGGTGGTGCTTTCCACCATTTGCAAGATCTGGGCAAACTGCCGCTGCACTTCCTGGGCTCCGCGGTTCACTTCCAACACGATCTTCACCGTTTCGTCAGTGGCCTCGTTCGCTCCCTTGGCACTCGCGCCGATTTCCCGCAAAATTTGGGCGATGTTCGTGGTTGCCGACTTACTCTCTTCGGCCAGTTTGCGGATTTCATCCGCCACAACAGCGAACCCCTTGCCCGCTTCTCCCGCGCGCGCCGCTTCGATGGCAGCGTTCAACGCAAGAAGGTTGGTCTGTTCCGCGATCGAGGAGATGGTATCCACGATTTCTCCCACGTTCTTGGCTTCCTCCGCTACTTTCTTCACCAGCCCAGCAGTTTCTTCGGTTTGCGACGTGGCCTTTTCGATCTGACCCACGACGGTGGCGATGAGTGTTCCGCCTTCCTCCGCGCTCGAGGAGGTCTTTTCGTTTTGCGTGGAAAGGTCTTGCGCCGTTCGGGATACGGTCTGTGCACTCGCTGCCACTTCCTCGATACCCGAAGAGACTTCTTCAATCGAGGCCGAGGTATTTTCCACGTTTCCCGTCACATCTTGCGAAAGAACCAGCAGGTTCTCGCTCGATGAACTCTGGATCTCGGATGTCTTCGCCAACAGTTGCGACGATTCTTCCAGGCGTTCTCCCGCTTCTCGGACTTCTCCAATCAGCTCTATCAAGTTCTTTTGCATGGTGTTCAGCTGCTTGGCCATGTTGCCGATTTCGTCCTTTCGCGTTTCCATGCCCCGCGTGTCACTTTCTTTTGCAAACGTCAAATCGAACTGGGCGAAACGACCCAGGATGGCAGCCACGTTCTTGATAGGCTTGGAGAAAGAGTTTCCCACGATGTACGAGAGCAAAGCTCCGCCAAGAACGATTGCCAACGAAAGGATCAAAAAAAGGTTGCGAAGGGTATGGACCCCTTTCATGGCCCGATCCAGGTTATCCACCAAGGCGTAGGACCACTGCGTGCCTTCAACAGGAAGAAACGCCACGATCTTCTTCTCGCCAGCGTAGGAGTACGATTGAACCCCACTTTTCCGATCGGTCATTTGCTGCACAACACCAGCAAGTTCACCAAGGGCCTTGTCTTCTTTCGCCTTTTCCAGGATATTATCCTGTTGCAACACGTTTTCCACTTCGGGGTGGGCAACGGTGGTTCCAAGCGGATTTACCATGAAGGAATAACTTTCCTGCCCAAACTGGATGCTTTGGGTTATTTGGCTTAAGACCTTGCCATCACTCACCGCGTACAGGATACCTTTGATTTGGTTCTCCCGCCGGATCGGGGCCGCGAAAATCATCACCGGTTCTCCCGTGGTACGGCTCACCAAGATATCCGAAATGTTGGACTTGCCGGCCATGGCTTGCAGGAAGTAGTCCCGGTCTTTCACGTTGGGAGTTCCACCATCGCTGCGAATGGCATCGCCGTTCGGGTCCACGATGGCAAGAACCTGGTATCCCATGCGATTGGCTTCTTGCTGCAGGATTTTCTCCTTATCCGCTTGCGGCATATCGGAAAGAATGTACTCTTGATCGGAAATCACCTCCAGGTGCAACAGCATGGCCAGCAAGGAACCCCGGATCATCTTTTCCGCTTCCCGTGCCGTGGAAAAAATCCCTTTTTCGACCTCAGCTTCCAGCGTTTTTCGGGAGGAAAAAAAACCGACCAGCGAAAAAAGAACCGCCACCGAAATGAGCGAAATAACCAGAGTGAGGAACAGCTTTGCCTTGATACCCTTCCACATACCAATCCCCTCCAGAGAAAAAGTTAGCATTTGTCTTTGATTTTAACAAAAAAACGCGAACAAAATGGAGGGTTTCGTGTTAAGAAAGAAAGAAATCCCCTGGATTCCCGGGCATGCTTACCATTAGGGTCTTGTGGGTACGCCGCACCCCAGTGCGGCTTTCGATTTCTTCGTAGCCATCAAGCGAGAACAGCTTGCACCAATCCTTATTCGGGCAAAAGGGCTTGCGGGCAAGAGCGCCAGGGCTGCTGTAGGGGCAACCCCCCGTGGTTGCCCGGGGTTTGGGGGTCACCTGGCTACGCTGCTGTTCAGCTTGGCGCCTTGGAGATCACACAGCCCCAGTAGGCCGC
>DAOPKN010000130.1:0-4074 GCA_035391225.1 Thermotogota bacterium | reverse complement strand
AAAAATTTCTTTTCATTGACAGCTTTCGCAAATTATGATAATATATTGAAAATGAACCCGAAACGAAAAAATGATTACGCGGAAGGTGTCGGGACTTGATCACAAGGAAGGCTTTCCAGGAAGCGTTGGAGTGCCCCGTGAAGGGATGGAAAAGGGCGCATCCCCAACAACGGGGGAAGCTCACGATGGAGGAAGAGTATCGAAGATTTTCCGCGCAGATGGTTTGCCAGAAAGCCTTGGAATTGTTCCCCGAAGCTGCCCAAGTGCCCTCCGGAAACTATTCCGAGGCTTCCCGTGATACCCAGGGCTTCTTGCGGGAATTCTCCCCCGGTACGCTCCGCGGAGGGGTTTTTGCATCCGGGGATTTTGTGGCAACGGTGGACCTGCTCCAAAAAAGCAATGGCCATGTCCGCCTGTTCGAAGTAAAGGCTTCCAAGAGAAAAGACCTGGGAAAGAACGAAGGCAAAGGCGCCCTGTTTGACCTCGCCTACAACCTGTGGGTGGTGGATTCCGCGGGCTACCACGTGGAAGAATCCGCGCTGCTGTTCCTTTCGGAGCATTTTTCCCCGGGTGATCCCATTTCTTCCCTCTTCGAAGTGGTGCATGGGGGAAAATACCTGGCCCATGAAGTGCAAGAGCTGCAAAACCAATCCGATCGGGTTCGCACCATCCTGTCCACTCCCCGTTGCCCAGATCCGCAACTTTCTTCCACGTGCCGTGACTGCCCTTGGCAAGAGCATTGCTTCCCGGAATTCCGACGCTTCACCCTCTTTCACATCCCGCACCTGGGTTCCGCCAAGATCGACGACCTGGTTGCAGAGTGTTTCCACAGCGTGGATGAGATTCCCCGGGAAAGAATGGAAGCGCTGTCCCTCGATTCCTGGCAACAAAAAGTGGTCGATTGCATCCGCTCGGAGCAGGAATTCCACGATGCACCGGCCATTGTGCGCATCCTCGAAAGCTGGCAGCCTCCGCTGGCATTCCTCGATTTTGAAACCATCGCACCCACACTTCCCCTTTTGGAGGGAACAGCTCCCTTCGAGCTGCTGCCGGTGGTGTATTCACTGGACATTCTCCCCGATTCGCGTATCCCGGAACAGGCGCAGCACCACGAGTTCCTTGCCAACCCTTTTCAACTGGGGGAGAGCATTCTTCGATTAGCCCGGAACCTAACCGACCAACTGCAGCAATGCCCCACCATCGTGGCCTACCACATGGGTTTCGCGCAAAGGGTCATGCGTTCCCTTGGGAGTTGGCTTGCGGGCCGGGGCGAATTGGTGCTTTCCGAAGAACTGCTCGCGCTGCACAACCGATTCGTGGACCTGGAACCGCTTTTCCGGCAACACTTCTACCATCCTGCTTTTTCGGGAAGCAGTTCCATCAAGAAAATCCTGCCGGTTCTGGTTCCGGGCTGCGATTACCAGGGTTTCTCGGTGCAGCATGGGCAGCAAGCATCGGTTGTGTTTCTCAACCACCTGTACAAGCGGGGGATGAGGCTTCTTCAACAAGGAATTTCCCTTCCTTCCCTCCAGGAGCTCCTGGAGTATTGCAACCAGGATTCCTGGGCCATGGTACAAATCCACCAGCGCTTGTGGAAATTGGTGGATGGCACGCCAACTCCTCGGAATGGAGTGGTATAATTCCTAATGCTCCAAGGAGCGGAAGGGTGGGATGGTCTCTCTCCCTCTGCGTTCCTGGAAACCTGTGGATTTTCCTGAGGAGGTTTTTTCATGAAGAAAAGCTTGTTGTTCGTTTCGTTACTTGTTTTGGGCTGCGTGCTGGCATTTTCCACCGACATCCGGGTGTTTATCAATCCGTATCCGCCCTTTGGCTACCTCGAGAAAGGCATGACCAAGGGATTTTCCGTGGATGTTGTGCAAGCGATTTCCGAGGAGCTTGGGCAGACCACGCCCCTCCAGTACATGGAATGGGAAGTGGCTTTCCAGCGGTTGCACGAAGACCCCAACGTGGCCATCCCGATGCTGATCATGAACCCCGAGAGGAAAGAGCTGTTTCAATGGGTGGGGCCCATTGCCATCGCTCAAACCGCGTTTTACGCCAAGAAAAGCAACGATATCTCCCTCAACAACTTGGAAGACGCGAAAAAGGCCCCCAAAATCATCGTGGTGGAAAACTTCTACTCCCACCAGCTGCTGTCCAGGAATGGTTTCGAGAATCTGGCGGTTTATCCATCGCTGGAAGAAGCATTCCAGGCTTTCCTGAGAGAAGAAAACGCACTGTTTCCCTGCGACAACTTCGTTCTGGCCTCGCTTCTCGACACGCACCCGGTTTCCATTTCCGACCTAAACCAAGTGTTCACCTTCTCCATGGATTTCATGTACATCGCCTTTTCCAAAACCACGGACGAGAAGGTCGTGCGGCAATGGCAAGCTGCCCTGGACCGCCTAAAAGGAAACGGCACGTTTGGGGAAATCTACCACAAGTGGCTTCCCTGGGGAGAGGCTCCGGGAACACAGGTTTTCCTATCCGAAGAGTATCCCCCGCTCACGTACACGTTGGAAGACGGGACGTCCACCGGATTCGTGACTGACCTGGTGAAGGAAATCAACCGCCGCATGGGAAACCAAGAAACCATCCTCACGCTGGACTGGAACCTCGTGTACCAGAACGCGTTGGTGAATCCCAACGTGGTGCTGTTCAGCATGGCGCAGACCGAGGAAAGGGCACCCCTTTTCCACTGGGTGGGCCCCGTGATCCAAACGCGTGCCTCCTTCTACAAGAATGCCGCGTCCAATCTCGCCGTTCCCTCGCTCGAATACGCCAAGAAAGTGCAGAAAATTGCCACCACTTCCTCCTGGTGGATGGAGCAGCGCCTGATCGACGAGGGCTTTGAGAACCTCGTGAGCTACGGAAGCCCGGAGAAATGCGTGGACGAACTGTTGAAGGGCAACGTGGAGCTCTCGGTGTTCACCGACCTCACCGTGGGCGACATCGTGCAAAACGCCGGCTACGACATGGACCAGCTCCAAGATGTACTGCTTCTCGAATCGCGAAACGTGTACATCGGCATCTCGAAGGGCACCTCCCCGGAATACCTGGATGCTTTCCAGAAGGCATACGACTCCCTCGTGATGGATGGCACGTACGCCCAGATCCACGCACGCTACTTTTCGGAGTAAACCTCAGCACCCAGCGGGGAGTTGCCCCTACAGCATTCCGCGCGCATTTGCAATTTCCCCGCACGCTCTTCCTAAACGCTTTCCGTAGCCCGCCGGGACCTGGAGCCGGATTTTGCCACCGCCCCATCCGCGGAGAATCCGGTTCCCGGTTTTCCCGACGCTGGGATGCCAAGCGAATCCCAAGATGAATCCCAAAAATGTACCAAAAAAGGGATCAAAAAAGGATACAAAAACGGACCCAAAAAAGTTTTTTTTGCTCCTTGGGATTGTGTCCTACTGCGACTTTCCCCATCTCCCAGAGAAGAGAAGAGGAGAGAAGAGGAGAGAAGAGAAGAGAAAGCAGGAAGATCTGGGGTTTCCCCCAAGCAGAAAAACCAAGGGCACGAAGGGTTGTGGGAAAATCCCGCCCCGGTCCAGTTTTCGATGGGCGAATTCAACTGCCGCTACCCCCGCGGCTCCTCCCCCCTGGGACCCCCGCATCCCAGTGCGGCTTGAAATAAAGCTCTCCCTCCACTGGCACTTTTTGTTTCTCCACCACCCCTCCCAACCGCGCCAACACGTCAAACAACGCCCGGCGCTCCTTTTTCCCCGGCCAAACCCGCTTCCGAAGCACGATCCTTGCCACCTTCGCGCCCAACGCACGCAACACCGAAGCCGCGCACACGTTGGACAACGCGTTCACCCCCGCAGCCTGCAGCTTCCCCCATGCCAGGGCCACCTCCTGCATCTTGGCCCAAAACGCGAACTTCAGCTGCCAAGTCACCCGATTCTCCTCGAACACCACCTGGTGTTCCGTCTTGGTGCGCCCAGCAAGGGCTGTCACTTGGCGGTGAAAGTCCGCTACAGGCTTGGCAGTAGGAACTTGCCGCCAAAGGTAAGGATGTGAATCGTGAGGCGGAATCTGAAGGAAGCCGGAGGCAAACCCTCGGTCTGA
>DAOPKN010000129.1:0-4085 GCA_035391225.1 Thermotogota bacterium | reverse complement strand
AACTACATCCCGTTGGCAAACTTCCTGGCGATGCTGGACGAAGCCACGCGCTGGGGATGAGGGGAATACATGGATCAGTTGGACCAACTCATTGACCAACGCTTCGAGGAATGGCAGAAGCGCTTGATGGATACCACCCGCAAGAACCCGCTGCTGAATTGGCGAGAACGGAAAAATTCCATCTTGCCCATTTCCCCGGACTTGGAAAACCAGCTGGGGATGCTTTTGTCTGGGAAACCGGTGGTGTTATTTTCTCAACCCGAGGATGAGGGAAACGGCTGGCAGGATGACGCGGTTGCTTTACCGCCCCGCAAACCCGGGGAATGGGTGTGTAAGGAGTTGTACAAGAAAAACGAGTTGCTTCGAAGGCTGAAAGCCCTTTTCAAGAAGTGCCAGGTGGACTTGATGGAGCAGGGGCTGAACACCCTGTTCTTGGCAGCGGCGTTCTTGGAGTGGAAAGAAACACCTATGGCAGATCAGCAACTTTCACCGCTGATCTTGTTTCCCGTGCAGCTGGAACGGCTCTCCGATGACCCGTATCACGATTTTTGCCTTCGCCGCAACGGGGAAGAAGATATCGTGGTCAACCCGGCGTTGGAGCAGAAGATGCAATCGGATTTCAAGCTGGACATTTCGTTCGAGGGTGAAATGGATACACTGGAGGAGGTGACCACCTACCTGGAAGGGTTAGCGACCAAGGTAAACCCTCGAGGCTGGTTGGTCCGGAAATCTTCGACCCTGGGGCGTTTCAGTTTCCACAAAATGGCGATGGTCAAGGACTTGCAGGAGAACAAGGAGATCTTTCGGTCGCATCCCGTGTTGCGGGCGCTTTGCGCGCCTCCGTCCATGAAAATGGGTACGTTGGGAGAGGCGATCGACGAGCACCAACTGGACAAGGTGGTTGACCCCGCAAGAACCTTTCAAATCCTGGATGCGGATTCCAGCCAGCAGGTGGCCATCCAGTGCGTACTTCGCGGGGAAAACCTGGTGCTGCACGGCCCTCCTGGAACAGGCAAGAGCCAAACCATCGCGAACATGGTCACGGAACTGGTTTCGCGGGGAAAGAGCGTGCTGTTCGTGAGTGAAAAAATGGCCGCGCTGGAAGTGGTGAAAGGGCGGCTGGCTGCGCAGAAACTGGACCGTTTTTGCCTGGAACTGCATTCGGACAAGGTTTCCAAGAAGGTGGTCGTGAAAGAGTTGTTTGACCATTTGAGCGACGACCGTTCCTATGCCTGCGAACCCTTCGACCTGGGGGAATACGTCCACCTGCGTGACGAGCTAAACGAGTACCTGCAAGCCTTCAGTGAACCCCTGGGAAGGAACGGCGTGGGGTTTGGCGACTTGCTGAAAAGGGTGGCATCCCCGGAGGGATTGCCCTTCGATTCCAAGACGATCTTTTGGGGAAAAAACATGGGGTACGACCGGCAACGCGTGGACGGATGGAAACGCTTTTTCGAGCGGCTGGTCCCTTTTTGGGATGCGCTGCTGCGTTTCGGGAATTCCCCTTGGAAACGCCTGGAGCTTTCCCACGATGGGGGGGTTCCCCAGGGGGTTCAACAGCAACTTCAAGAGGCTTTCGAAAAAGCGCGCCAGCATTTGCTGTCTTTCCAATCACTTGCCCGGGAGTTCTCGGAACTGGAACTTAGGACATTCGAGCTTCCCGTCGTACAAGAATTGCTTCAACTCGCGCTGGAGATTTCCCGGCTTTTCCCCCTTCCCAGGAGTTTCTTGGAGGAATGGAGCACCCTCGAAGGCCTTCAGCGGAAGGGCGAGGAAGATTCCGACCGACTTGAGCGGCAGGTTCGCTGGTTGGAAACCTTGGGGCTTGACCGCCACCATCCGGTACACATTCCTTCCCACCTCGAGAAAAAAAGCAGCTTGAAAAACCATCCACTCCGTTTCCTTTTGGCCGTGGAGATGGTTCGTTTGCCGGAGCTGGTTTCGCTGCTGAAGTCCGTATCTGAGAAACATGCGGCGTTGGTCGAGCAGGTAGGGAAGTGGGACGGGCAGTTTCCACCGGGAGTGAAAAGCCTGCCGCGCTGGGTGGATCTTTCCCTCCAGGCGCAAGAGTTCCTTGGCGGATTCGAAGTTCTCCCCGATTCCCGCTGGCTGCAGGACCCCACTTCCAAGGAAGAAGCCCGAAAATTCTTCGGGAAAGTCCAACCGCTGTTGGAAGAGCGTTGGAAGTTGCGCCAAGGGTTGATGAAATCGTTCCGGCCGGGTTTTTTCGAGCTTCCATTGGAAGACATCGCGCACAAGCTAAAGGGTTTCCTCGGCTTATTCAGCGGGGGAAAGGCAAGGATCAAGGAGCAATCGCTGTCCGGGAATTTACCGGGAAATTGGAAAGAGCTTTTGAAGAATGGGCTCCGCGTGCGCCAGTTGGAAAGGGACTTGCAGGGATACCGCATGGAGATGGCCCATCACTTTTCCGGTTGCTGCGATGTTCTCGGCGTGGACCCCGCGAAACTGGCAAGGCTTTTCGAGCGGCTACAGCAGTTCGAAGCACAGTGGCAGAAGGGTTTCTTGCGAGGTTTCTTGGCCAAGAGGGCATCCAACCCCGGCGTGGATGGGGAGTTTTCCACCTTTTGCCGCGACATGGCGAACTTGTGGGAAAACGTGCAAGAACTGAAAGCTTTCGTGGAATCCAAGTGGCTGGATGCACGGGTGACCCTGGGGTTTTCCAGCCTGGGACCGTTGTTGAGGCTTTTCCGCGAACAGCTGGGCAGGTTGCAGGAAGGGGTCGTGGCCTTCCAGGACAAGAACCCCGCTTCGCTGGGTGAAAAAGCCCTCAGTTCACGCGATTGGGCGCTTTTGTTGCTGGATTGGCAGGGTTTGGATGAACTGCAGCTGCGCTTGGAGAAGACGGGGGAGCAGTTCATTGAAAGAGGAATGGTGTTCGATCCTAAATCATTGCGGGGATGGCTGGCACTTGGGAGAAAAATGCGGGATTTCAAGCTGGCCCAGACGCGTTCAACCGAGCTCCAGGTCCCCTTTCCGGAATGGTGCACGTGTCTTGCGCGAGAGGGTCGGGAAGAGAAAGTGCAAGCGATGGGTACGGCGTTCGACCTCTTCCGAAAAAGCTGGGAGCAATTCGAGCGCTTGCTGGGTCCTGGTGAAGCGTTTTCTTTGGGCACCCTTCTCCACTTTTTCCAAGGAGGGCAAGCCTGGGACAACTTCTCCCAGTGGGTGGGGTTCAAGCGGTTGCTCTTCCACAACCAGGACCCTGCACTGGAAAGTTTCCTCTGGCTTTCGATGGAGAAGGCCATCCCCTTCTCGAAGCTGGATCCCATCCTGGCAAGGGTGTACGACATCCATTTGCTCCAGCAAGCTCTCGCCGGCCATCCCTTTTGGAACGGGTTTTCGCCGGAGAGCCAGCAGTACAAGATCGACAAGTTTGCCCAGATGGATCGCTCACTGGTGGGAGAGACACGCTACCGCGTGCACCAGCTTCTGGCGAGGGAGTTGGCAAAAATCAACGGGGTTGAGTTGCAATCGGACGAAAACGAGGTGGGCATCTTGCGGCGAGAAGCTCGAAAATCGCGGAAGATCATGCCACCCCGGGAGCTTCTCTCCCGTATTCCCAACCTGTTGAAGAAGATCAAACCCTGCTTGATGATGAGCCCCCTCACCGTTAGCCAATTCCTGGTTCCGGGCAAAGTGGAACCCGACGTGGTCATCTTCGACGAGGCTTCGCAGATCCTCACCGAAGACGCCATCGGTGCCATCTGCCGAGGGAAGCAAGTGGTGATTGCCGGGGACAGCCAGCAGCTGCCCCCCACGATGTTCTTCATGGCACAGATGGAAGGCAACGAGGACGAGGTGGACTACGACACGGTTTCCAGCGCGGATTACGATAGCGTGCTGGACGAGATCCAGGGGCTTTCTTCCTTCCGGAACCACTCGCTCAAGTGGCATTACCGCAGCAAGTCGGAGCTGCTGATCACGTTTTCCAACCTGCAGTTCTACGATGGCAAGCTGGTGACCTTCCCCCACGCGCAATTCCAGACCTCCGAGCATGGTGTGTTTTTCCACCACGTGGACGACGGGGTGTACGAGCGGGGAGGCAGCAAGAAAAATCGGGGCGA
>DAOPKN010000128.1:0-4126 GCA_035391225.1 Thermotogota bacterium | reverse complement strand
AGGGACAACTTTTTCTGGACGCACCTAAAGGAGCCGCACTGAGGTGCAGCGCTCCCAAAAAAAAGAACCCCCCATTCGGGGGGTTCTTGCAGAAAAGAGTCGTTCTTAGAAACTCGCCCAGGGAATGTCTCCGATGGCGAACTCGTCGATGTAGAAAGAGTCGTACAGGTTATGCGCGATGGGAATCGGTGCGTTGCCGTTCAACGTCATGTCCCCGACTACGAACATGTCAAGGTAGTCTGCCTGCCGTGGGGAAATGCCCACGTTGGCCACCCAAGCCGTATCGTCACCCTCCGAAACGGAGGAGTCTTTCACGTACCCGAATTCGATCACGTTTTCGCCCGCTTCCAAAGCAAGGGTAATGGTTTCCCAGTCCTCTTCACCCGAAGCGTTGTACACCATGACACCGTTCACGTACACCTCGAAGAAATCCCATCCATCTTCCGAAGATACTTTGCGGTCGAAACGCAACAAGTACGGGGTTCCCACTGGGACATCTTGCGTGGTGGAGAACCAGCTGGATTGCGAATCGTCCACGTCGCCGAACTCAACGGCGTGCGTGGAGCCATCCGGTACCACGAGCGTCTGCACGAAGGGGTCCACGTCACCGGAAAGGTCCCAGGCGAAATTGGGGTTGGAGAAATCACCGCTGGAAAAGTCGTCGGAAACGATGGGGTCAGGAGCAGGATCCAGCGCGGGAGAAGGTTCCACGGTGATGTAGTACAGCACTTCACCATCGCCATTGTTGGGGCGAGTAATTAACACTTCCTCACCTGGACCCACCACGGATTGCTGGTACACGATGCCTTCGGTCCATGCATCGACCACGCTCACCGTGTATTCCTTGTCTGCATCGGGCATAGTAAGGCTTCCGGCAAATTCAGAGGTGAAAGCGACCTCGATTAAGCCTCCCGCTCCTACAATCACGTCATTCACCGTTACCCCGAGTTCTTCCTGGATACGAAAAGCCTCTGAATCCGCACGGGAGTAATCCGGCCCACCGATGATCACATCATATGTGTCAGGATCAATTTCAAGGAACCACGCATCGCCCCACCAGTCGGTTTGGGCGTAGTAGCTGGGAAGACCATCGCGGGAAAGAGTAACAGAAACGCCGGCCAACGGCCACAACCCCGTGGAATCGGTCACCGACACAAACAAGTTGCCCCCCACATCCACGGGAAGTTCGGCGGCCAGCGCTGCTTCCACGTCGATGTAACCGTAACCGGTTTCCGGGGTGTAATCTGCAATTCCACGGCCAAAGCCGTTGGGAGCCACCGCGGTTTGCTCGATGATCTTGCGAATCTGGTACGGCGTGGCATCCGGGAACTTCTGGAACAGGATGGCTGCCAGCGCGGAGACCCAAGGCGAAGCCATGGAGGTTCCACCCCAGTACGCGTAGGGTTGGTTGCCTTGGATTTCGGCATCAGCCTGGGGGACGGTGGAAAGAACCACATCACCAGGAGCCAAAACACTCAGGCTATCCCCCCGGGAAGTGTGATCTGCCACTTCACCAAGCGCGTTGATGGAACCCACTCCAAGAATTCCAGGAAGTGAGTTTGGCTGTCCCCAGTTTTCGTCCACGTGCGTGTTCCCCGTGGAAACGATCACCATTGCCCCAAAGAACAACGCGTAATCTGCTGCATCTTTCTGGGTTTGGGAATAGCCTGGGCCACCCCAGCTGTTCTGGAGGATCTTGGCGCCGTTGTCCACGGCCCAAACCCAACCCTGACCGACGTTAAAGTCACCGATGTAGTCAGGGGCAAACACGGGAATGGGCATCAACTTGGCACCGGAGGCAAGCCCTGCCACACCGATGCCGTTGTTTCGCGTAGCCGCTACAATACCGGAAACATGGGTTCCGTGGGCACCGTATGGAACGGATGTACCAGCAGGGATCACCGTGTCTGTCAAGGCGTTGAAACCATCCACGAACTGCCCCGCGAGGTCAGGATGGGCAGAGTCCGCGCCACCGTCACAAATGGCGACAACCACACCAGACCCATCGTATCCTGCATCCCAAGCAGCTTCAGAGTTCACTACCCTATGGCCCCACTGGAACCCGTAGAAGGGGTCATCCGGAGCTGCACGGGAAACGGCTTGCTCCAGGAGGTCCCCACCGATCGTGGGTTCTTCCTGCGTTCGCACGTAGCTGGGCTCCACGAAGCGAATGCCTTCCAGCTTTTTCCCCTTGAGCATGTCCAGGGTCTGTTTCACGGAAAGTTCCGTGCGAAGCGACGCCACGCGGATCTGGGGGATGGTATCGTTCACGACCGCTCCCAGGTTGTCCGCGAACGCGTTCAGCGCTTCGATGTTTTCGTATCCCACGAGGATTTCTTTCTCGAAAATCGGGTAGTTATCGATTCCCTTCTCGTTGATCACCACGTTGGGTCCGGATTCTTCGAAGGGATTATCCGCAACAGACATGGTTCCCTGGCAGGCGGAGAACAGTACCAGGATGGAAACCAGCGCAATCGTGATCCACAGTGTTTTCTTCATCATATCCAGCACCCCCTCTCTTAATTGGTCGCCGTAGTAAAGTCGGCGTGCAGGTCAGGTTCAAGAACTCCAACCGGATCGATGTAAAAACCAGCGTCCCGGTACTTGTAGTCGGCGGAAATCGAGTAAGAGCGGCTGTCATTATCTTTCACCAACCCGTAGGCGATGTTGATCCCCCAGCCGTAGGTTTTTCCGGGCTCCAGGTTGGGGAAGGGGTATGCCGCAATGGAATCGGTGTAAGGCATGTACATGAACCAATCGGTTCCCCAAACCGGGTCTTGCGCGTTGCCGGTGAAATCTGCGGAAATGGCTCCCGCGGTCGGGGAAACGAAGTCAAACATGGCAACGGTGTCTTCCCCGACGTAGGTTCCTGGGATAAACAGCCCATTGTCTGCCTGGATCCAATCGTAGATAAACAGCGAGTAGTGGTAGTTCACAACACCCTCACCAGAAGTCAACGCCTTCGTTGGGCTCCACTGGAAGTTGGGGTTGCGGCTTACACCTCTTTCTTCATCCGCGGGAGCTTCCAGGTTGATGTTGAAGCTATCCAACGGCGTGACGGAACCCAGCGAAACCTGGGGGCCTTCCACGGAGCCGTACACTGCAGCCACCTTGTACGCCACGGAGATCCCAGGGGTGAGGAACGCGCTGGAATCCTTGTAGCAGGGGAACATGTTCATGATACGAGTGATCGGATACCCCATTGCAATGTAGTAGGCAATGGCATCCGAAATGTAGGCAAGGTATGCTTCGGAGACGAAGCCGATTTTCTGGTAACCAGCTCCACCCACCGAACGGTACACGTTGTAACCATCGGGTTGCGGGCCGAGTTCCGCTAACGGAACCGGGAAATCACCTGGGTAGGATTCGGCGTACCAGGCCGCTGAGCTCCAGTCCGTCCAGTACAGGTGCGTCCAGAGGTTGCCGTTTTCCGGTGCAACGCGTACGGATTGCATGCTATCCATACGTTGTTGTGCAAGGGCCTGCATTCCTTCGGAGCGGGCTTCTCTTTTGGGAACCGAAACGATCTCATCGTCCAGCCCGTTAAACGCGATGCCGTTGCGGCGCGTGTAGGACCACATGTTTTCCAAGGTCAATGTATCGACGAAAAACCAGTTGGAGAACTGGGTGAAAGGCATGACTTCGTACATGGGGTCGATAGGAGCCACGACCGGCGGAAGGATGTCCAGGTAAACAACTTTTTGCACGCGGTTGTCGTTGTAGTCGTAAATCACCGCATGAAGAGGTGTCTCGCCCGCAAAACCCGCGATGGGGACGAGGAAGTCAGCTTCCGTGACATTCGCGAAATAATCACGGTCGGTGGTTATGAGACCGGCACCAGCCACGCGCCCCAACAAAGGTTCGTAGATGCCACTCATGTGGTTCTCGGAATTCACTTGCACGTGAACGACAAAATCCGCGATGATTGGCTGAGTGGGATCCAAGGGATTACCTAACAAGTCAAAGAACGTAAGTTGTACATCCGGCATCACCTGGGATTCGGGGTTTCCATCCAGCTTGGCGGGCTTGGCGATCAGGGGCACGAAACCGTCCAGTGCCTCTTGCGCCTTAAGCCCTTGCAACAGGCTTCGTGCGGTTCCCTCCTTTAACACTTCCACGTCGATGA
>DAOPKN010000127.1:0-4219 GCA_035391225.1 Thermotogota bacterium | reverse complement strand
GCTCTTCGTCCCAGCTCATCGGCAGTGAGAATGGCCGCCACAACATCCCCAGGGTGCACGGGGAATGGCATGTTGTGGATGGTTTCACCCTCGGCGCACGCTGCCTTCGCCACTTCCTTGATGTCGTCCAGGCTTGCGCCTCCGATTCCCAGGTCTTCGAGCTTCACGGGCAATCCTACCGTGCGGCAGAACGCGATCACTTGCTTGGTTTCTTCCATCCCGGCGTTTTCCAGAACTAACTGCACCAGCGTGCCAAATGCAACTTTTTCGCCGTGGTACAACCGCCTGCAGGGTTCAAGAACGGTGAGACCGTTGTGCACCGAGTGCGCTGCGGCAAGGCCTCCACTTTCGAATCCGATTCCGCTGAGGTACGTGTTCGCCTCGATGATGTTTTCCACCGCGGGTGTAACTACCCTGTTTTGCACGGCAAGCTTGGCGGAAAACCCATCCCGCAACAGGGTCTGGTAGCAAAGCTGGGCGATGGCCATCCCCGCGAGGGTTGGCTTTGCTCCTGCCATGTTGTCCGCACCGGAACGGCTACAAGCGCGTGCTTCAAAGTAGGTTGCCAGCGCATCTCCCATGCCCGACACAAGAAGGCGGACGGGTGCCCGGGCGATGATGGCTGAGTCCAGCAGCACCAGGTCGGGGTTTCGGTCAAGACGAAGGATCTCGGAAAACACCCCTTCCGGGGAGTAGAGAATGGAAAGCGCACTGCAAGGGGCATCCGTGGAGGCAATTGTGGGAACCACCACCACGGGGAGTTGCTCGAAGAAGCCCACCGCCTTGGCTGTATCGATGATCTTTCCCCCACCCACACCGATCACGCAGGAACAAGCGTTTTCTTGCAATACCCCTTGCAATCGCTCGATCTCTGCCCGGGTACATTCCCCGTTGCATACCTCGAAAACAAGCTTCGCTCCCGTGCCTTCGAAGCTCTCCAGGATGGTTGGTTGCACCCTGTCTAAGCCCGCTTGGCTTACGATGATGAAAAAGGAATGCCCCAGGTGTTCCACGTGCTTTTGCAGGTTCCGAAGTTCCTTGTTTCCCTGCACGTATTTCGAAGGTCCGATGATGGTTCGTGCCATTTTTATTCCTCCGTTTCGCGAAAAGGGGTCATCGCATTCCCACGAAAACCCCGCTGATGTAAGGGACCAACCATGTTACCCAAACCAACAAGCTGAACTTGTGGAAATTTCGCTGGGACCTTTCATCTTTCCTCCACAGCACAACGACCGCCCACAAGAGGTGAAAGGCCATGAGCGCGATCGCCAAGAAACCCGTGAGCGCGTGCCAATTGATGCCCGACACTTCCCGCGTTCCTTCGCGCGCTATCCTCCCCATGAGAAGCGTACCGGTGGAATCAAAGACCAGTCCCACAAGGAACAGCACGGCATGGAACGGAGACAAACGATGGGCTTTCCTCTCCAGGAAAACCCCCAGGGTGTAAAACACGAGGGCTAGCGTAATCGCTATGATGGCAGCAATGAGCAATGGCATTCCTCCCCGAACGAAAGATTTCGGTGATTATATCCTTTTTCCGAAGGTTTTGAAAAGCATTTCTTTCATCGATTCCTCGTCCATTCCCCGGTCGTTGCAATATTCCACCAGCTTCCGCTGGTCGGGGGTGAGGTGATCCATGTCGACCGAGTAGCGCAATGGTTTTTCACCCGTTTCGTGGGCAGGGCTGCTTTGTGCCGTTTTTTGCGGAAAAGCTCGCAACCCAGCGTACAAGCAAAAGGTAAACACGAAGAAGGAAATGCCTTTCAGCGCGAAAGACAACCCAATCCCCACTTCCCCCACTTGATTGGTAAGCGCTTGTACGACGGTGTTTCCGTTTTCGGATTGGATTTGTGACAGCTGTTCTCCCGCGCTTTCCAACCGCGCAGACGCACCCCAGAGGAAAATGAAGCTGAGAACCCCGAACAGGATGAAAATGATTCCCAGGTACGATTTCATCGCATCCCTCCTTTTCCAGCTTCCCCAGCAAATACCATCGGTAAAAATCGAAAGCCGTTTTTGAATTGTACCACTTTCCTGCCCCATCTGGTTTTGCTTGTTGAAAACTCCCTTTGTTGGTGCTATACTTTCCTAACTATCTGCGGGGAGGAATGGAAATGAAGAAAGGTTCTTGCCTTGCTTGTGGAATCATCACCTTAGGCTTGATCTTGCTGGGGCTTTCGGGGTGTTTCCAACCCGGGGAGAATTTCCAACCGAAAGTTTTCCTACTGGAACCCGGATCTGAAGCAAGAGGAATTGGCCTTTCCCCCCTTTTTCGATGGGAGGTTGCGCTGGCTTCCTCCCCCCGGAACGAGGCCATGTTCCACTTGCTTGTGGCTCCCCTTGGCCAACCTTTTGGCGACGGGATCTCAACCCTTCTGATGCAATCTTCCTTGCCCCAAAAGTTGTTGGCAGGAACCGTGTACCACTGGAGGGTGGACCTTTCGCTTCCGGACGGGCGTACGGTTCGCAGCGAAGAGCGGAGCTTTTCCACCCAAGATTTCTACACCGTGCAGGTGGTTTCCAACGATACTCTCGGGGGTCGTGTGCGCGTGGAGCAAGGGGATTGGAATGATAGGCTGACCGTTCCCATGGGATTGGCGACACCCACCCAGTTGTTTGCCCAACCAGCAAACGATTTCCATTTCGATGGCTGGTTTTCGGGGGAACAGTTGCTCTCCACGGATAACCCCTTTGCCTTTCTTCCCACGCATCCCGGTGCCGAAACGCGGAGGGACGACAGCGACATCGTGGTAAATGCCCGTTTTTCGGCGAACCAGTACGAGATCACCGCTTTTGCCAGTCCATCGGAACGCGGGCAGGTTCGCATCGGCGAAGGTTCCTGGGGAGAGGTCGCCCGAACCCAAGCACCCGCTGGAACTCTCCTTTCGTTGGAAGCAAACCCCGTAGAGGGGTACCATTTCGCGGGTTGGTACGAGGAACCTACGGACGACGAACCCGCGCAGAAACAAAGCGACGAAAACCCCTACGTTTTCCCGCTGCACCATTCCCAAACCCTGCACGCAGCCTTTGTTGCTGACACCGTTTTGCTCGGCGTTCAAGCGGTTCCCTCGGAACGGGGAAACGTGCGCATAAACGATGGCCCCTGGGCACGAAGCCACCAGCTGGAGCTTCCTGTTGGAAGCGCCGTAGAGCTCCATGCCCTTGGGGTGGACCGCTACACGCTTGACGGATGGTACGAGAACGAGGAAAAGCTCAGCGAAGCCAATCCGTTTGCCACCACCATCCTGCAGAGCCGTGCGATCGAAGCCCGTTTCAAACACGTTGAAACACCTTTTTGGATGGGAAACACGCGGGGAGACCCCGATTGGGGGGATGAGCTCCCGGTGCACAAGGTGCTTTTCACCTACGATTTCTGGGTTTCACCGCTGGAACTCACCAACCGCGCGTACCAGGAATTTCTCCGGGATATCGATGTAACCCCCGACGGAAGCTTCAACGGGCACGAACTCATCGACCTGGATTTTTGGGCGTACCAAGAATTTTCCTACAACGGAGGAAACTTCGATCTGCCTGTGGGAAAGGAAGACTACCCGGTGATCCTGGTAACTTGGTGGGGGTGCATGGAGTATTGCAACTGGCTGAGTGAAAAGCAAGGACTGGCAAAGGCCTACGATAACAAGGGGCGTTTTCTGGATGGTGAAGGTAACGTCACGACCGACATCACGCGGGTGGAAGGATGGCGTTTGCCCACCGAGGCCGAATGGGAATACATGGCCCGAGGAGGCAGTGCAGACATTTTCAATGGAATCGAGCGCAACGATTACAAGTACGCGGGAAGCAATACACTGGGAGACGTGGGCTGGTTCTTCGACAACTCGCAAAACCTAACATTCCCCATCTTCGGAGTGTGGGGTTCACAACCCGTGGGACAGAAGCAACCCAACGAGATGGGAATGTACGACATGAGTGGAAACGTGTGGGAATGGTGCCATGACCTGTACGACGTGGAGGGTTATCCCGCGGAACCTGTTTTCAACCCCATCGGTGACCCCAACGGTTCGCGGCGGATGCAACGGGGTGGGAGTTGGATCGACGATGCAACCACGCCGCGCGTTTCCTACCGCATCAACGTCAACCCCGATCACAGCTTCCTCACCACGGGGTTCCGCATCGCAAAAACACGGATCCCCTAATACTCGCTTGCCAAAAAAAAACCGGAATCGCATCGTTTTGGATGGATTCCGGTTTCATGTTTTCG
>DAOPKN010000126.1:0-4272 GCA_035391225.1 Thermotogota bacterium | reverse complement strand
ATTGCTCGCCGATCTTCACGCGGGATGCAAGGGGATCGACGTTGACGATCACGGTGCCAACCATTCTTTCCAGCACCACGTTCAGCGTGCGGGTTTCACCGGAGAGTAACTGCACGACTTGGATTTTGGGGTGGTAGCCTTCCTTGCGCACTTCGACGGTGTAACTCCCGGGTTTGAGCGCATCGACAACAGCCCGCCCCTGGGAGATAAGCGTGCCTTCCAGGAAAACGGAGGCATCCGCGGGAGAAGGCTCGATGATCAGCCTGGCGGGTTGCAACAGCGCTTGCAGCGGCTTGTTGAAAAACTTGTGTTCGCCCGCCTGCAGCACGAAGGAAAACTCCACGGGGGCATAGCCTTCCTTGAAAAGCTTCACGTAGTGCACCCCAGCGTTCAGCACCTGCTGTTCCACGGGGGTGGTGGAAGGCAACCACACGCCATCCAACAGGATTGATGCCCCGGCGGGGGAAGAGGTGAGCGTGACCCTTCCGGTGGAAGGAGGGGGACCCACGTAGTAGCTGAGCAGGGCCGTGGCCAGCGTGGGAGCTTGCGGAGCAACCATCATCTTTTCCACGGTGTCTTTCAATCCCATCACGGCATTCGGCTCCACGCTGGGGAACACCTCCGACTGGAAGCGCACCTTCCAACTGGAAAACTCCGAGAACTGCCTGGTGGAAGCGATGACCTGCACCCACTCGGTGCCCGGGCCCTCACATTGGTACTTGTACCCGGAACGGGGAAGGCTGAGCGTTGTTCCTCCTGCCACGAAGTTGTCCTGGTCGTACTGGTTGGGGAAAATCATGTGCACTTTTCCCGTTGGGCTCATGTTCCAGATCATGATGAAAGAGTCCCGGTTGGGGGTCACGTTGATGCCCACGTTTTCACCCGGGGCATACACGCTCCCCGCGGGCTTGTTCAACGAAATATCCACGCGGTAATCCGCCTGGGGAACCGGGGCAATCAGCATCTTCTCGATGCCTTGCATCGCCTCCGCGAACAGGGGACTTCCCAACAGCACAAGAGCAAGCAGCAGTCCAATCCACAACACTTTCCTCGGTTTCATTTTTTTCGCCTCCTGAAAGTTTTTTCTACCTAAATGAACATACAACCAAAAACCGCTTTTTCCGCAGCCTTTTCATTTCCCTTGTGTCAGAAGAATCTTTTCCCCGTAATCCAGGCTCCGGGGAACCTGGGTGAAAATCTTGCCCTGGCGCATCAGGGTGTCGAGCATTTTCACCGAAAACGCAGCTGCTTCCAACGAATCGACCCGGCCATCACCTGTATCCGCCTCGCCTTTCAGCCCATGCAGCAGCGTGAAACTCAGCGAACCGGATTGCAAGCTCGCGGACTCGTAGGCGGCTTCGTTATCGCTGGTGGCCGTCAAGATACTCATCCCCTGTTCGCGCCCCATCCTTGCCAGGAAGGGCAAATCGAGAAGCGTTCCCGACTGGCAGGCATCAATGGCCGCGAAGAAGCGAACCCCGGGGAGCTTGGTTGCCCAGTTTCCCAGCTCCTTCGCGGAGAAAGCCTTGGCCGCGAGGAGGTCTCCCTCCGAAGAGAAAGCATCGTGCAACGCCAGGAAGTAGCCGGGTTCTGGCTTCTTCCTGGCACCCCCATGCCCCGAAAAGAAGAACACGAACGTGTCTCCCGGGCGGGCTCCTTGCAACACTGTGTCAAAGGCTTGCTGGATCTGGGGGAGGGTCGCACGGGCATCCACCAGCAGTTGCAGCTTCGCTTGCTGGAAAATCCCCCCCGAACCCTGGCGGAACACTTCGACCATTCTCGTGGCGTCTTCGCCACTGTAGCTAAGGTTCTTCCCCGCGTAGGCATACTCCGCTACACCCACGAAGATCCCCCACAGGGTGGGACGTTCCAGGGGTTGCTCGGGACGAAAAAGCACCGACCATTCCAAGGGTTCGCTTTCCAGACCGTTTTCCGCCACTGCCACCACGCGGAACCGGTTTTCTCCTTCCTGCAGGGGAAGGGTCAACGGCACCACCCCCGGGTCCACGTCCGGCACCCTGCGAAGAAGCCGCCCGTTCCAGCACACATCCAGTGTTACTCTCCCCTCGTTTCCCTGCACCAGAACCGACGCGGAGAATTGGTCGCGGGAAGGGGTAAAAGGCAGATCCGGCTGCTGCAGCAACAGAGTGGGCAGCGAGACGATTTGTTCCACCGGCGGTGGGGGCAACTCCACCACGCTCACCACCTCGTTCTTTTGCAACGATTGCAGCACCCCAAGCGGTTGGAAGTAAGGCTGGAAGTAGCGAGACAGCGCGTAGAAAGCGGCTTGGTTCCCCGGGAGGTTGGCGTGCCAACCCGCGAACGTTTCGGCCCCAGGCGTGGCGGTGAAGAAACCGATTGGGGTCCAGGCCATCCACTCCCGGGCGTCGGGAGACACGAAAAGCGAAACCAGCAGCTGCCCGTCACTCGCGCGGAACCATTGCACCATCCCGTTTTGTAGCAGCGCAACCACTTGGTCGAAAGCCTCGCCGTGCACCAGCGAAACCACCGGCGCGAGTACGGGCGACGTCCACAACGTTCCGCCGGTTCCTGAAAACGCGTGCAGCGCACGGTTGGTTCCCAGGAACACGCGGGACTCCCCCGGGTCGAGGCAAAAGCAAGTGCCCTCTTCGCCCTCGCCCAGAGACACCGTGGAAAACCCGATGTGCGCACTGCTCCTTCCCTTCCAGCCGGTAATCGACAGCGAGAAGTCAAAGAGGTTGGGGACGAGCAACGGGTCCATGTTCGTTCTTTCCATTTGCTGATGGGAAAGGAAAAGCGCCATGTCAAACCCGTTCCACTTTCCGCTGGGGGTTTGCCAGTACACCTGCAATCCATCCGGGGAAACCCCGAAAGCCGTTTCCTCCGTGAACGCGGGGATGGAGGGGCCTGCTCCGGCAACCGCTTGGGAGATGCCCGGCTGATTGACCCACCACGAGGGCGCCTGGTCGACCAGCAACACCTTTCCACCCCCGAGCGGGAACGCAGATTGGCCGGGAGAATCCCGCAACGGAACCCGCTGGGGTTCGGCTTGCGCGGAGTTTTCCCATACCAGGGCAACGTTTCCGGAAAAGGGATGCAAAAAATCTCCCGTCGCCACCACGGGAAAGCCTCCGTTGCGGGAACGCACGCTGGAAAAGGAACCCGTGGCTCCCGGTGGAACCCGTGCCATGCCTTTCCAGCCAAGGGGGTCTTGGGTGTACAGGTCCACCCATGGGCCATCGGCGTACACCACCCACAGCGTGTTTTCCGGGCCAAAACAAAGTGACGTGGGGTCCTCATCGGAATGGAGCAAGGTGGTGGCTTTGTGCGTGAACCCGGATGAACTCCGTTCCAGCAAGGTCACCCCCGCTCCGCTACAAACAACCCCCACCCGATTTCCGTCCGGGGAAAAGGCGATGGCTTTCACCGGCGATTCCCCGATGTCAAACAAATGAGCGGCATTCCCGTTCCATGCGTTGTACAATCCAAGGCTGCCGTTTTCCAGCCCCACTCCCAGCCAGTTCCCATCCGGGGAAAGGGCCAGGCTTACGACTTTCGCGGGAAATGGGCCAATCACGCCAAGCTGCGAACCCGTGGAAACGTCGAACACGTGCACCCCAAACCCTCCGGCAACCGGGGTGTCTCCTCCAACGAAGGCGCGAGAGCCATCCCCTGACAGTGCACCCGCCCACAACTCGCCCACTGTTCCCCCGGCGACGGGCACGCGCAACACGTGCAACAGCCTGCCGTCACTCGTGGACCAAACCCGGGCGGTCTTGTCGCGGGAAACGGTGAGGAGGGTGCGATTTGCCCCATCCAGCGAGGTTGCCATCACCGGTGCACTGTGCATGTGTGTTTCCAGGCGTAAAACGAAGTTTTCGGGAATCTCCACCGTCATTCCCCCGAGAAAGAGAGAAAGGGAGAAAAAAAGCGCTGCAAAAACAAACCACCGCATGCTCTATCCCCCAATCGCCGCGGCAACTTTTCCATCGCGGAAGAAGTTGTAGCCTTCCAAGGCGCGCAGGATTTCGGCGGCGTCTTCCATGGAAACCACGAAATCGTTTCCCTGTACGCGCACAACGTCGATCACAAGGGGATTAGACGTTTCCAGCACTTCCGCCGCCCCCGTGATGGAAGGCGAATACTCCATCACCATAGCGCGTTCCTGCCGATGGAGGAAATGGAGTACAGCACGTTTCCTTCCACGTCCACGATGCGTGGAGTATAGCCACCGGAAAAACCTTTGCCGAGGGCATTCAACACCAGCCCACCGTAGAAAGGGCCTTGGGA
>DAOPKN010000125.1:0-4286 GCA_035391225.1 Thermotogota bacterium | reverse complement strand
AACCCGAATAGGAAGTTGAGCCCGGGAAGCAAGGCTGGCACATCGGGTTTGCGAAACGCACCCACCCGGTTGATGATCCGAATGGCCTGCAGCGCCATGTTTGGCGTGAGTCCCAACCCGTTACGCTTGGACACTTCCGGGTCAAAAGACTCCACCCCCAACGAAAGACTGTCCCCCTGCGTGTTGTACCGCGCAATCACTTCCAACGCCTGGGCACTTTCCGTGGGGAAGGTCGCGATGGTGATGGGGCTGGCGTTGTCCGTGTGCAGCGTGCGTAATCCAGGTACCCTCTCCCGGATACCCGCGTACAACCTTTCCAAGGCATCTGGGTTGGGTCGCCCGGCCCGGTTACCATACGCCAAAACGTTTGCCGCCCTTCCCAACCGGAAATGCACCGCACCCCTTTTGGCCAGGGCATCGATTTCTTCCAGTACTTCGGACACGGGGCGCTCGGTGTACCCCGGGGAAAACACCGGCTCGGTACAAAACGAGCAATGGCTCTTCCGTTCGCACCCGCGTGAGAGCTCGATTTCGCAGATCACGTGGGGAAAACGCGGGTGCCGTGAAACCACCCCTGCACCGAACGGGGCAATTTGCCCCACCACACCGGGGTCGTAGCTGATGGATTCCGGGGGGTTGCTCCCTCGCACCAGGTGGTACAGGAAAGTTTCCAGGTTTCCCGTCACCGGGCAATCGAAGAGCTGGGCCAGGTGTTCGGAAACATCGCGGGCCCCCGAACCCCCGCGCACCGTGTACCCGCTGGTGAACGGACCAAAAAGGATCTTGAGAGGCTCCCTGGCAACGGTACCAATGCGTTCCAGCTCCCCCAGGCGAATGGGTTTCCCACCAACGTACTTACCCGGAACGCTCACCCCCCCGATCACCACCAGGTGATCGAAGTCGTTCAGGACATTCCAATCCTCCTGCTGGCGCAACTGGTCGATGGTGAGGTACGCAGGCTCTACCCCCAGTTGCGCATACACCCCGTAAGCGTAGCGCACGTACGTGGAGATGTACGGCGGCACTCCCAGCTGCGCGGGTTCATCCACGTAACCATCCAGGAGTAAAACCTTCACGTCAATGCCCTGGCACCGTTTCCCGCGCGAAGTTTTCCCCCGCCAGCAAGGAAAAGAGTTGGGCTAACAGTTGCTTCATGCCTTCGCCGGTTCGCGCGCTGATCCAGCAGGCGTCGGGGTACTTTTCCTTTGCCACCTGGAGAGTTTCCGGATCCACCTGGTCGATCTTGTTGAACACCAGCAACCGGGGGAGATCTCCCGCTTCGATCTCCTCGAGCACCTTGAGGCTTTCCGACAGTCGCCGCGCATACAGCGGGTCAGACAGGTCCACCAAGTGCACCACCAGGTCACTCAGGCGGATTTCTTCCAATGTGGCGTGGAACGCTTGGATGATGGTGTGGGGAATGTTTTGGATGAACCCCACGGTATCGTTGAACACCGCTTCCTTTCCATCCGGACCATGTACTTTTCGAGATACAGGGGAGAGCGTCACGAACAGGGCATCCTCGCACTCTATGTCCGTGTCTTTCGACAGCGCTTGCAGCAGCGTGGATTTTCCCGAGTTGGTGTACCCCGCGATGGACACGATGGGCACGTTGTGGCGCAACCGGTTTTGGCGGCGGATGGACCGCTGCTTCTCCACGCGTTGCAGTTCTTTCTTGAGCCCGGTAATTTTCAAGCGGATGCGCCGACGTTGCACCTCGAGCCTCGTTTCCCCGGGTCCCCGTGTGCCAATTCCACCACCCGTGCGCGAAAGGCTTTTTCCCGCCCCAACAAGGCGCGGGAGCAGGTAGTTGAGCTGTGCCAGTTCCACCTGGATCTTCCCCTCCCGCGAATGGGCGTGTTGGGCAAAGATATCCAAGATGAGTTGCGTGCGGTCGATCACCCTCGCCCCAATCGCCTCTTCCAGGTTGCGCAGCTGCGTGGGGGAAAGCTCGCAGTCGAAAACGACCAGTCCCACCTCGCGCTCGCTGGCGGTGTCACGTATCTCCTCCACCTTTCCACTTCCAATGAACGTTGCCGGCACGATCTTCTCCAGTGACACCAGGAAACGTTCTTCTGCGACACCACCGGCGGTGAGCAACAATGACTCGAGTTCCTTCAGCGAATCCAGCCCGTCCACCTCGGGGTGTTTTTTCCATTGAAATCCAACAAGTACAGCTTTTTCTGGCAATGCGTTCATCCTCTCTTTCCTCCCGGAAGGGGAGTGGGTTTCAGTGGGAAGGTTCGCTTTGCGCGATGCCCCCACCCAAGGTGCTGATTCCGATGTTCTTATGCTCATCCCGCGCGCACACTTCCAGGGATAGGGTTCCTCCATTGGGGAGCGAGAAACCCTTTGTTCCGATGCGGAAACCCGACCCGGGGATAGCTTGCAGCGGAACAATCTCCCCGGGGCCAAACACTTTGAGCACGGTACCCCCGGTTGGGTTGTTCACCGTAAGCGTTGCCGCGAAACCATCGAAGTCCGTGTCCACCTTTTCGTGCAAAACAAAGTCTACGAAGTCGTCCTGCCCGGACGCGGTTCCATTGGTGTAGCCCTGCACGTAGGTCAGTTCGGGTGCCTTGGTGTCCACGAAAAGGGAAACGGGGTAGGAAAATGTTTGGCCAATGACGTTCGATGCCTCGAAGGTGATCGTGGATCCGAAGTAGTCCGAAACCACGTCCGGGCGTGCATACAGCGAGATCCAGCCTTCTCCCTTGTTCTTGACATCAAAACCCGTGCACACGATGCTTTCCGTGGATATCGCACTGTTTAAGGTTATTCCGACGGTGTTCGTGGGGAAAGCCCCGGAAATCATCACGACGTAATACGGTTCTTTTTCCCACAGGGATAGAGAAAGGGTAGCAATGGAGGTGTCCTGGGCCAAGGTCGGTACCGGTAACCAGAAACGTCCTTGTTCATCCAGCGTGCCCCCCTCGAAGGAAACGATATCGCGCTGGATAAAGTACTCCGGGTCCAAGAAATTGGCACACAGGAATACGTTGTCCACGTACACCTCGTTGCTCGAAACCTCCACGGGATGCCCCTCTTGCAACCCGAGATCGCAGCAGTCGGTCAACCGCACGTCAGCGCTTAGGGTAGCCCCGTCCATGCCGTAGCGGGAAAGGTACAACACCATCGTCGCCCAAGCGGTAAATCCTTCATCACCTTGTTCGCTGGCGTACGTGGCTTCCCCCGTGAGAGCGTGGTCCCCGGTTCCCAGCGTGAAGGAAGTTTGATTCCACTCAAGTTGCTCGAAGAAATCCCCTTCCCCCTTCTCCACGAACAGATCGAAGCAGATGTCTTCCAGGTCAAGGCACTTGGTGTCGGTGGCAAGGAACGAAAGGGTAGCAAGTGCGGTGAACGTGGCGGATGGGGCTTCGGAAAGTTCCGAAAACTCAGAGATGTGCAGGGTGGCGGTGGGGTCTTCCAGGTCAAGCGTGAAGGAGTGTACCCCACCGTCGCCAATTAACATCTCGCTATGCACGTCGGTGGCAAAGCCAGTGAACGAGAAGACTTTCTCGCACTCGAACGAGAAGAAAATGGGTTTCACGAACTCCATGCGGCCTTGCTCGTTGGCGGTAAAGGAGGCAAAGGGAGTTTCAAACATGAGGATGAAGGGAAAGCTCCCACCACTCTGGCTCAACGAAACCAGCACGTACCCATCGTCAAGCAAGTTGCTCGGGTCATAGGAGAGAATGTACTCCACCGTTGCCCCGTGGGTTTCTTCCCCGCAGGGGCCGGTGCAGGGTCCGCACAGCGTGGTTTCGGAAGCAATGGGAATGCGTTCTCCATCGCAACACACGAAGTTCGCGTGCACTTCCATGTCAAGCGCCGGGATTTTGAAAAAGAAGGGCTTCTTGTCGCTCTTCACATCATTTCCCAAACCCTGCGCCCACATCCAAATCAAGGTAGAGTTTTCCCCCCTGGGGCTGCCCAGGTACTCGGGGAACTCGAAAGAAAATTCGCTGTTGGTGTCCAATTCGATGGCTTCGTACTCCAGGAAAAGTTCGCTGTACCCATCTTCCTGGAGGAAAAGCTGAACGATCTGGATGGCAGGGTCGTAGGCTTTCACCCTGCCGTACAACGGTTCCCCGAATAACCAGTAGGTAGGTGTTGCCTCCTGCCGGAAGCTGGCGGAAAAGGGTTGCTCCGAGAGGGTCAATTCCAGTTGCCTGTGCGTGGAAAAGGGAACCGTTGCTGCCTGAGCTTCTTCGCTTCCCTGGCAGGCTTTCACGGTCCAGAAAAGGTGCTGGCCCCATTCCAGCCCGGGGTTTTCCCAGGTGTAC
>DAOPKN010000124.1:0-4377 GCA_035391225.1 Thermotogota bacterium | reverse complement strand
GCGCGGTTGCGTGACCTGCGAGCGTGCTGGGGGGATTGTGATATACTCAAATGAGGTGGATTGTTCCTCGTTGGGCAGTTGTTTTCTTGGAAAGGGTCCATTCTTTCCCTTCAAGAGGTGTTTTGGTTGTTGGAGATGGAAGGGTTTTTGCACAAGTTTTTTGAGCATGCTCCGATGGGTGTGGCGCATCAAAAAGGGATTTTCCAGGGGGAAAGCGTTCCGGAGGACTTCGAGTTCCTGGAGGTGAACCGGGCTTTTGAGAGGTTGACCGGCTTGAAGGCTTCCCAGGTCGTGGGGAGGAAAATGAGCCAGGTTTTCCCGGACTGGGAGGATTGGCGGAAGAACGTGGAGCACGTGTTCCAGCAGATTTCCGGGTCTGGTGGCGTGCGGGAATTCCAGCAGTTTTCGCCGTTCTTGAATGGCTGGTTCGAGATCCGGTTCATTCCTTCTGGGTCAGGTTCCTTTTTCACCTGCTTCTCGGATGTTTCGCAGGTGAACGAATTGGCGCTTTCGTCAGAAGCCTTTTTCCAGGGGTCTTTCGAAGACATCGGTTTTCCGAAGCTCACGGAGAACGCACGGGCGATTTCCGCTGCGCGTTACGCCGCCTTTAACCTTTTCGAGGAAGACGGGCTTCATTTCCAGACCGTTGCTTTTTCCGGCCCTTCTGGAAGCCTGGAGAAGGGATCGAAATTCTTGGGCTTCCCCTTGCTTGGAAAACGTTGGGATCCCGATCCCGTGCGCAGTGCACGGATTAAAGGCAAGGCAGTAACGCACTTTTCCGGGCTGCGGGAGATATGCCACGGGGTGATTTCGACGGCTCTCGTGTCCATGCTGGAGAAGTTCTTCCATACCGGGGAAGTGGTTGTGGCATGCATCGAGAAGGATGGCAAGACCCTGGGAGATTTCACGCTGATCATGAACCGGGGAGATCGTTTGCAAAACGAGGCCCTCCTCAAGTCATACGCCCAGCAAGTGGGACTTCTTCTCACGCGCTCGCGGGCGGAGAAATCCTTGAAAACCACCGAGGACCTTCTGGGAAACGTGATCCGAAATGTGCCGGGTATCGTGTTTCGCTGCAGGCCCGACAAGGATTGGACCATGGAGATGATCAGCGACGAAACCCAAACCGTGGCAGGGTACCCCGCATCGGATTTTCTCCAGAACCGCGTTCGCTCGTTTGCCAGCATCATCCACCCGGAAGACCGGAAAAAGGTGCGAGAAGCCATCGACCCGGTGGTGCATGAGGGGAAGGACTACGAGGTGGAGTATCGCATCTGTACGGGCGATGGGCAGGTGCGCTGGGTCCACGAAAAGGGGCAACCCGTTTCTGATGAAGCAGGCAACGTGTGGTTGGATGGTGTGATCGTGGACATCTCCCGGAGAGTGGAGATGGAGCAGGACATCGTCCAGCAGCAGATGGACTTGCGCACCATCCTCGAAACCACGCAGGATGGCTACTGCGTACTCGACCTGGAGGGCAGGATTCGCGATACCAACGGTGCCTACTGCCGAATGACGGGTTTTTCCCGGGAAGAGATTCTCCAGATGAATATTTCCGACCTGGAGTTGCGCGAAGACCCCGGAGAAATCCAGGCACACGTGCAAAGACTCGCCACAAAACACTTCGAGGTTTTTGAAACCCGCCACCGCCGGAAAAACGGATCGGCCATTTCGCTCGAGATTGCCCTTTCGTACCTGGAAAAAACACCCCCGCGTATCATTTGTTTTGTCCGCGATATTTCCCAACGGAAGCGTGACGAGGAAATCCTGGAAAAGAACCGCGAGTTCCAGGCATTGATCATGGACATGGCGATGCAATTCGTGAACGTTTCCACTTCCCGGGTGGATGTCGCGTTGCAGCAGTTGCTCCAGGCCATTGGGGAATATGCCCGCGTGGACAGGGCGTACATTTTCCAGCACGATGGTTCCCATGTGTTTTCCAAGAACACGCACGAGTGGTGTGCCCCGGGGATAGAACCGCAAATCCGTTTCTTGCAAGCCGTCCCCGTGGAGCCTTTCCAAAGGGTCATGGAGACAATGGCCAGGGGGGGTGTGGTTCACATTCCCCGGTTGGACAAAATGGAGGGCCAGCAAGGCATGAAGGCTATCCTGGAGCCACAGGGTATCCAGTCGCTTTTGTTCATCCCGTTGATGAACGGGAAGGAGAATTTCGGCCTGGTGGGGTTCGATGCGGTGGAAAAGCAGCGGCTTTTTTCCGCGATGGAAATCGATCTGCTCCGGATAGCCGCGCAGTTGATCGCCAGCGTGTTGATTCGCCAGAGGGCGCAAAAGGAACTGGACGAACACCGGGCTATGTTGGCCAAGATCTTGGATGCGATCCCCCAAGCGGTCTTTTGGAAAGACCTTCAGGGAGAGTACATGGGGTGCAATCCTTCCTTTGCGAAAGTGGCGGGCCTTTCGGATACCTCAGAAGTGATCGGCAAAACGGACTTTGACCTTCCCTGGTCGCACGAAGAGGCGGAGGTTATCCGGGCTGACGACCGGGAAATGCTGGAAAAAGATGTGTCCCGCAAAATCACCGGGACATTGCCCACCGCAGATGGCTCGAGCATTTGGATCGAGATCAAAAAGATTCCCCTTCGCGACAAGACCGGAAAACTGTTCGGGGTTTTGGGTGTGTTCGACGACATCACCGAGCGCCAGCGTAGGGAGAAGGAAACGAAGGAGTCCAACGAACGCTTGCAGACAATCCTCAACGGCATCGATTCTCCCATCTACATCGCGGATATGCAGAGTTACGAGCTTCTGTTTGCAAACCGGACACTGCAGGAAGCATGGGGAGAAGAACTGGTGGGGAAAAGCTGCTGGCAGGTTCTGCAAACGGGCCAGTCGGGCCCATGCCCCTTTTGCACCAATTCGCTCCTGTTGGACAAGGAGGGGAACCCCACGGGAGTGTACCAGTGGGAGTTTCAGAATACCTACACCAAGCGGTGGTACGAGTGTCGTGACCAGGCCATCCGCTGGGTGGATGGGCGGATGGTGCGCATGGAAATCGCGACGGACATCACCGCCCACAAGCAGATGGAACAGCAGCTCATCCTTTCCCGTGACCTTGCACAGCAAGCCACCCGCGCCAAGTCGCGCTTCTTGTCCAACATGTCGCACGAGCTTCGCACTCCCTTGAATGGCATCCTGGGTTTTGCCAAGATCCTGCTCAAAGAGTCGCTCTCCGAGGAGCAAAAGGAGTACGTGAAGTACATCGCCGCGGCCTCGGGGGTGCTGCGGGAGGTAGTGGGGAACATCTTGGATTTTTCCAAGATCGAGGCGCACAAGATGGAGCTTCAGCCGCAATTCGCACCGCTTTTCGAGATTTGCAACCAGGTTGTGCAGTTGCTTTCCTTCCAGTCAAAGCAGAAGCATATCCCGTTCTCGCTGGATTTCGACCCTGGCTTGCCCTCCCACGTACTGGTGGACCCCCTTCGCTTGCAACAAGTGTTGCTCAACCTCACGGGCAATGCCTTGAAGTTTACCCACGAGGGGCATGTAACGCTCCGCGTTTTCCCAGTGGGGCAGCCAAGCGGGGAAAAGGTCCTCGTTCGCTTCGAGGTGGAAGATACAGGTATTGGCATCTCCCCGGAAGAAGTGCAAAAGATCTTCCAAGAGTTCGAGCAGGGGGATGGTTCGGTCACGAGGAAGTACGGGGGAACGGGTTTGGGTTTGACCATTGCCCGGAGCTTGTTGGAGCTCATGGGCACACACCTGGAGGTGAAGAGTGTTTCCGGGGAAGGTTCGACCTTTTTCTTCGAGGTGGCACTGGAACCACGAGCGGTACACTCCAGCACCGCCCCTACGCTGTTGGTTGTCGACGAAGACTCTTTCCAACGCTCCCTTTTCAAGATGATGGTGCGCAAAACCTATCCTTGGGCCCAGGTTTTGGAGGCAGGGGATGTGGGGCAGGCACTTCGGCTTTTCACCCAAGAGCATCCCCAGGTCGTTTTGCTGGACCTCTCCCTGCTCTCGCAGAACGCAGAAGGGGTGGTGCAAAAGTTCCGGGAGGTGCAGCGGGGTGGTGATGGCTTCGTCCCGCTCATCGCGCTGCGGCAAGACGGGCTGCGACAGACCCCGCGGGGAATGGATGGTTTCCTGGGCAAACCTGTGGTTCCCGAAGACTTGCTCGCGCTTCTTTCCCGGTGGAGAAAGACGTAGCCTTCGTTTTCACCCCCCGCTGAAAAGCGAATCGAAGGGCAGGCACGATCGGATGGAGTGGAAACCGAGGTCGCGGGCGTTTGCCGGGCGGAGCGTTAGCCGGGTGAAATCGCTGGAGGGATACAGGCGCGTGGAGCACGTGCTTTTCCCGCCGTTGAAAAAGAACTCCGCAACCGTCCGGTCCAGGAAAAGTTCGAGCGTGCGAATGGG
>DAOPKN010000123.1:0-4418 GCA_035391225.1 Thermotogota bacterium | reverse complement strand
GTTGTTCCAAGCTGCATTGGGGGGCGGCGGTCCCAGGGGGGGAGCTCCGGGGTAATGTAGCGCGTGGAGAACGAGGAGGCCAGTTGGTTCCTTGGAGAATTCCCTGGGACGGGGTTCGGAAAAAAACAGGAAAAACCGGATCCCGAAAGGGTATAATCAAGGGAAAAAGAGAGGGGCAACCAACCATGGACACATTCAACTCGTTCTACATGGAATCGGTGCAAGCGGGTTTTCCTTCGCCCGCGCAAGACTACGAGGAAAAACTCAACGTGCAGGCCTTCCTGGTTCCCAACCCGGAAGCCACGTTTTTCATGAGAGTGCAGGGGGATTTCCCCAACCTCCCGGGTGGGGTGTACCCGGGGGATCTTTTGATCGTGGATCGAAGCCTTTCGCCCCGAAACGGAAACGTCATCGTTGCGCGGTACCTGGGGGTGCTTTACGTGTGCCGGCTCAAGATCGTGGGAAGGAGGGAAGGCCAACGAGTAGGGCTTTTCGCCGATTTTCCCGATGCGCTTCTGGCTTGGGTCGATTGCCCGGATGAGCTGGAGGTATTGGGCGTGGTGCGAACCTCTATCCACTCCCTCGTTTGACATTCTTCCTGGAAATTCGAAACCATTCCAATCCTTTTTTCATTTTGAAGGCGTACACTTCCCATGAAAGCGAATCCAAAATCAAAAAAGGGAGGAATGGAAATGAAGAAAGCACTCTTTATCCTGGTCATCGTGTTACTCGTTGGAAGTATGGTTCTTGCTGGTGGAGGAAACGGCGGTGGCAACGGCGGCGGTAACGGTGGGGGTAACGGCGGTGGAAACGGTGGCAACGGCGGCGGAGACCAAGTGCAGGAACAGATCCAGCAGCAGATCCAGGAATTCGTGGACGAAGACGGTGATGGAATCTGCGATAACGCCGGAAGCGGAAACGGTTACGGTGACGGCACCGGCGCGTGCATCGGCTAAAGGAAGAAATGCCTCTCCCAAAAAACGAGGCCCCTTGCGGGCCTCGTTTTTCTTTACCAGCGCACCAACCGGAAGAAAAGGTAGGCAAGAAAACCCAGGACGACGCTTCCAACGAGCGCAAACACCTTCCTCACCCCTTTCGGGTAGATGGGAACCCAGGGTATCTGGTGAATCCTGCAGATGCTTCATTATACCAGAGGAGAGAATGGCAGCTTTTCCTATATGCGATAATTTTGACGTTTCCTGTGTTATACTGTAACTTTACTGGAGTTAGCCGTTTTCCATTCCCACAAGTTCCCCGAATCCAGGGAGGTACGGATCATGAAAAGAGCTTTTGTGTGGTTTCTACTGGTACTGATTACCCTGCTGGTCGCATCCTGTTCCGGCGGAGATGGCATCGGTGTTGTGGAGTTCAATCCCTACGTTCTCTTTATGAATGCAATCCCAAGCGGAGAGTTTTGGATGGGTGATACACCAAACCTTACGGCTGAGGGAAGCCAACTCAAACCCGTGCACCAGGTGGCCCTTACCTACGACTTCTACATGCAGCGGTTGGAAGTGACCAATGCAGATTTCCTGGAGTTCCTGAACGATAACCCGGTTACCCCGGAAGGGTGGATGAACGGGCACCAGCTGGTCCGCATGGGAGATGTGTTTTGTGAATTCGCGAACGTGGGAGGTGTTTTCCAACTCGCCATTGCGGGGAAAGCCAACTACCCCGTTCACAGCGTGTCCTGGTGGGGAGCCATCGAATACTGTAACTGGAAGAGCCGCAAGTACAACTTGGATGAGGCTTACAATACTACTACCGGGCAACTGGTCAGTGCGGGGGCAAGGGAAACAAGAGACATTGCGCACGTGAAGGGGTTCCGACTCCCCACGGAAGCGGAATGGGAATTTGCGGCCAGGGGGGCAGAAAATGATTACTTGACCGCAAACGATTTCCTCTTCCCTGGTGGCAACACGTTGGACATTCTTGGTTGGTATCGACTCAATTGCAACGAAACGGAGTATCCCTTCTTTTGGGGTGGCGGAACCCTTGTGGGTGGCGGTAAAAACCCAAACGAAATCGGCTTGTTCGATATGGCAGGGAATGTCGAGGAATGGTGCCACGATTGGTATTCTGACACGTATTACGCGGAATCCCCCTCCCAAAACCCTACGGGAGCCCTAAGGGGAACAATGCGGGTTACCCGTGGAGGTTCCTGGTTCTCTTTCGAAGAATCCTGCATGATTTTTGCCAGAAACAGCTATGAACCAGAAGAAATGGAAGCTTTGATCGGATTTCGAATGGCGAAAACGAAGTAGGGATGCTCGGCGCTCCGCTCTTTCGGAAACGCCTTATGAACCCAACCACTGTTCCAGTTCTTTGAGGAGCGCTTCCACGGCGACGGGTTTGGTCAGATACCCATCCATGCCTGCCTGGGCACACCGCTCCTGATCATGCACTTCGGCTGCCGCTGTGACGGCAACGATGGGAGTGTGGGTTCGGGTTTCTTGGGAGCGGATGACCCGGGTGGCCTCGATCCCATCCATTTGGGGCATGAGCAAGTCCATGAGCACAAGGTCTGGCTGGAAAGTCTCCCATTGGGCAACCCCTTCCTGGCCTGTTTCCGCGAGTGAAATGGCTGCATTCGGCAGGAGTTTCTTGACCAGGATCCGAATGAGCTTCTGGTTGATGGCGTTGTCTTCCACGATCAGGATCCGATAGGGTTTGGTCCGCCATTCGGCTTGCCCAAAACTTTCTGCTTCTTCTTCCGAAGCAGCGATTTTGCCGGTTGACTGGTTCGGCCCCAACTTTTTTGCCGGGAGAAGGAAGGAAAAGGTACTGCCCTCCCCTGGCTGGCTAATGACCTCCAACCCGCTGCCCATGAGCTGCAAGATGCGTTGCGCAATACCAAGACCCAGTCCGGCTCCCCCATATCGACGCGTATTGGAGCTATCCGCCTGGTAAAAGTCCTCGAACAGATGCTTCTGGTGAGCTTCATCGATTCCCGGGCCGGTGTCTTTCACCGAGAAGCGGATCTCTCCATAACCCTGCGGGTCAAAGGCTCTTTCCAAGGTCACGGAGAATTGGATCTCCCCTTCCTGGGTGAACTTGACCGTATTGCCCAACAGGTTCAGCAGGATTTGCCGCAAGCGATCCCCGTCGGTTTCGATCGTGGTTTGTGCAACCGAAGGGTCGATGATCACCGACAAGGAAAGGTTCTTTGTACTGGCCATATGGCGGACGGAATCCAGGGCGGTTTTGCAGATCTCTTCCACCAATGCCGCTTCCATGTGAATTTCCATCTTGCTCGCTTCGATCTTGGACAGGTCCAGGATATCATTGACCAGGGCCAACAGGTTTTTCACCGAAGACGTGATGTACTCCAAGTACTGCTGTTGCTCTGGGGTCAGGGTCGTATTCTTCAGGAGCCCGGAAAACCCGACCACCCCATTCAAAGGGGTTCGAATCTCGTGGGACATGTTGGAGACAAACTGGCTTTTTGCCTGGTTGGCTATCTCAGCAGCTTCTAAAGCTTGGCTCAGATTGGTCTGGGTTTGGGCCAGAGAACGGTTTTTCCGGGTGATAATGGCCAAAAACAGGCTCAAAAATCCCAGAACCAAAATTCCCATGATCAAGAAGGGAAGGAATCGCTCCACGAAGAAACGGAAGGAAAATTCATGCTCCCAACGCACCGAGATCCATTCGTTCAGGATCGCTGCATGTTCTTCCTTGGTTATCCCTTTGAGCACCTTTTCCAAGATACTGAGAAATTCCGGCCAATCATCCCGCACTCCCATACGCAACATGCTATCGTCCCATCCGGTCAACGCAGCGATTTTCAGAGTGTTCCACCCATTCAGCGATATCAAGTGGCCGGCCACCGCGGTGGTCGCAATGGAAGCATCCGCATGCCCCAAGAAAACGGCTTCCATCTCACCGGGTACTGTTTTTCGATACACGAAATGAATGTCCTCTTCCGGGAACAGCTGCTTCAGTTTGGCATACCCAACCAAATCCGGATCGACCGCGACTTTGCGCCCTACTAAATCGTGGACACCCGAAATCTGGTTTTCTTCCTGACGGGTAACGATCACCTGGGGAAAGGAAAGGTACGGGTCGGGGGTGAAGGAAAGGTACTCGGAGCGCTCTTGGCTGTAGGAAATGCAGGGAAAAAAATCGATCTCTTTGCCTTGCGCGAGGGACAATGCCTCTCCGAAGGGAAGATCGACCAGTTCAAAGCTTAGGCCTGTTCTTTGCTCCATGATTTCCAAGTAACGAGCAACCATACCATTCGGTTGTCCCTTTTCCACGTAGGAAACGGGAGCATAGTTTGGGGGAATGGCATAGCGAATGGGAATAGGGATATGGCGAGCCAGCCATTGCTGCTCCGCTTCCGTGAGCATTCCAACAAAACGGTTGCTCCCCCCCGCGTCTTCTGGGGAACTCTGGGTGGATTGCAACGGCATGGAACC
>DAOPKN010000122.1:0-4485 GCA_035391225.1 Thermotogota bacterium | reverse complement strand
AAAAAGATGCGCTTGTTCTCCAAGATCCTTTTTTTCATCGGGATTCCCGTGGCTGCGGCTTTCGTGGTGTCCATCGTAATCGTGATGGGTTTCTTGACCAGCAACGAGAAAGAAGACACGTTGGAATTGGCTGCTTACATTTCCATGAACTACTCCAACGCTATCAAGGCAGAACTGGAAGTGGCCATGGATTCCGCGCGCACGATTGCCTACATTTTCGAAGGTTTCGAAGGGCTGGAACCAGCGGAACGCCGGGATGACTACAACAACACCCTGCGGATGGTGCTGGAAAAAAACCCCGATTTCTTCGGGGTATGGACCTGCTGGGAGCCCAATGCACTGGATAACCTGGATAGCCAGTTCGCGGGAAAAGAAGGATACGACGAAACGGGAAGGTTCATCCCCTACTGGTTCCGAATGGATGGCAAAATCGCCTACGAACCGCTCATCGGGTACGCTGTGCCGGGAGATGGTGACTACTACCTCATCGCACAACGCACCAAGAAGGAAGTGATCATGGACCCGTTCATCTACGAGGCGGGAGGAAAACCCGTGCTGATGACCTCGCTCGTGGTCCCCATCATCGTGGATGGAAAAGCCTTGGGTGTGGCGGGAGTCGACATCGAACTCACGAACTTACAGCAGATGGTCTCTCAGGTTAAACCTTTGGAAACGGGTGTTTCCGCGCTTTTCTCCAACGGGGGGATCGTGGCCGCGCACTTCGACCCCACGCGCCTGGGAAAAGATGGACGCAAAACCGAAACGGACATGGTAAAAGACCAAACCCCGCACATGCTGGATGCCATCGCAGCGGGTGAGGAATTCTCCACCACGATTTTCTCCGAGGAAATGGACTCCGATGTGTTCATCCACACCAATCCCTTCGTGGTAGGAAACACCACAACCCCCTGGTCCTTTGCGGTTGCCATTCCCATGAAAACGGTGTTGGCAGATGCTCGCCAACTGCAATGGCTGATCACCCTGATCGCCGCTATCGCACTCTCCATCGTCATCATCATCATTTTCCTCATTGCCCGCTCCATCAGTTTCCCCGTGATTGGTCTTTCGAAGACCATCGACAAGATGAAAAACAAGCAACTGGGATTCGCATTGGATGAGAAGGCCAATCGGACCCTTTCGCGGGGGGATGAAATCGGACAGATGGCGAGGTCGCTGCTGGAGATGCAAAAGGAATACGCTTCCACCATCGGTGTTTTCCAAAACTCCATCGAGGACCTTTCCAACGCCTCCAACAAGATGGCTTCCATCTCCGAGGAGCAGCTGGCAACCACTCAGGAACTGTCCAGCCAGGCTTCCGTCGTGGAAAACAACACGCAGGGAGCTTCTTCGTCCGTAGAAGAAGTAACCTCAGGGGTGGAAGAAGTGGCTTCCTCCGCGCAGAACATCTCCAAAACGGCCCAGGAATTGGCGGGGCAAAACGAGCAAACTTCGGAAATGGCGCGACAGGGTGGGGAAATGATCGCCTCCGTAACCCAGCAAGTGGAAAAGGCCACGAACCAAACGTTGCAGACAGCCGAACTCGTGGAGAAGCTCGCTTCCGGCGCCAAAAGCGTGGAGGAAATCGTGGACACCATTTCCTCGATCGCCGAGCAGACCAACCTACTGGCATTGAATGCCGCGATCGAAGCAGCGCGTGCCGGGGAAGCGGGAAAAGGGTTTGCCGTCGTGGCCGACGAAATCCGAAAGCTGGCCGAAGAAAGCAAGAATGCCACAACCAACATCGCTGGAATCTTGAAAGAGATTTCCGGTGGAGCCCGCACGGCAAACGAAGCCACCGCTCAGACCGTGGACGTGGTCAAGAAAGTGAACCAGAGTGCCAAGGAAGTGGAAACGCGTTTCAACGAGATCCTTCACATGGTCGAACAAACCACTTCCATGGTAGAAGGATTGACCGCCACCTCCGAGGAGCAGGGGGCCGCTTCCCAGGAAATGGCCAGTGCCATGGATGCCTCCGCCCACGCAATCGCGGAAATCGCCAACGAGATCGCGCAAATGGTGCAAGGGGTGGAACAGCAATCCCAGGGCGCCGGACAGGTGAGCGAAGCCGCTTCCAACCTGAACGACCTTGCCAAGAAATTAGCAGAAGAAGTGAACAAGTTCACGCTGTAAGGCATTCCGAACCGGTTCCCCCTGGGTACGCCGCACCCCAGTGCGGCATCTTTTCCCCCTTTGGGCAACCCCGCGGCAGAAAAAAAGCCCCTCCAAAAGCGAGGGGCTTTTTTGGTGGGAAACGCCCTTATCCCACCCGAAACCCAGAAACCTTCTCTTCCATGAGGCGGGAAAGTCGTTTGATTTCCTGGGCTGCATTGTCTACCCTTTCCCCCACTTCCTTTTGGGCTTGGACAGCTTGCACCATGCCTTCCACCTCTCCGGAAACCTCGGTGGTCGAACGGGCGGAAGCATCCATCGCATCTGCCATTTCCGATGCGGCCGCACTCTGGGTTTCCGCGATCTGGGACAAGTTCGTGATCATGGTGTTAATCTTCTGCACGCTCTCGGAAATCTCGCTGAACTGCCGGCCGATCGCCTGCCCATCCTGGCTGACCTTTCCCACCAGCTCCACGGTATCCTCGGTTGCCTTGTCCGCCTGGGTTACCCCCTGGCTGATCAACTTCAAGATTCCTGCAATGCTCGTGGTAGCGGTTTTGCTCTCCTCGGCCAGTTTACGGATTTCATCAGCCACAACCGCGAAACCCTTGCCCGCTTCCCCTGCGCGTGCTGCTTCGATAGCGGCATTCAGTGCAAGAAGGTTGGTTTGTTCCGCAATAGAGGAGATGGTATTCACGATCTCTCCCACGTTCTTTGCTTGCTCCGCGAGTTCCCTGGCAACCTGGGCGGTGTTCTGCGTTTGTGCCTGGGCCTTTTCGATGTTTTCCACTGCGTTACGAATGGAACCCATACCATCAGAAGCCATCTGCAGCGTTTTTCCCGCTTCTCCAGAAAGCTCCTTGGAAAGGGTAGAAACGTTTTGCGCGCTGGCTGCCACCTCTTCTACACCCGAGCTTACTTCCTGGATGGACGCAGAGGTCCCTTGGATGTTCCCCTCCACGCCTTGGGCCTGTTGCTCCAATTGCGCCGCACTTTGTGCCTGATCGGAAGAAATCGTGGAAAGCTGTTCGGACGAACGGTGAATGTCCGAAGAAGCTTCTAAAATGGAGGAAAGCGATGCTCGGAGTAGCCCCGTCATCTTCTGGAGGCTTTTTCCCATCAGTGCCATTTCGTCCTGCCCGTGATTCCCGTCGAAGGAAACCGTGAGGTCTCCGCTCCCGAACGTTTCCACGAGTTGTCCCATGCGCGACAGTTTGCGTTTCAAACCCCGCATCAGAAGCATCACAACGATCAAGATGGCCGCGCCCACCCCTGCCAGTAAACCAAGGGTCAACAAGCCGGCACGCGTCCCCTCCCGGAAAATCTCCTCGTCGTTTATCGTCGCTCCGAGCCCCCAAGTGGTGAAGGGTACCCGCCGGGAAAACAGCGTCTTTTTCGTGCCGTTATACGTGTAGCGAAGTTCGGATTCCTCGTTGTCCAGAACGGCTTGCTCCAGTTGCTTGGCCAGTTCGGGATCCAGCACGTCCGACATTTTCTGCCCGATGAGCTTGGGATCCGGGTGGTACAAGAACACCCCGTCGGAGGAAAGCAAAAAGGCATACCCCGTGGAGCCCACTTCCTTGTCGGCAAGCATCGCCATCCACTCGTTCACGATCACCACGTTGACGAACACCCCGCGGAACTGGTTCTTGGAATCGATAAAAGGCACCGCGATGCTGGTGATATGCATGTTGGGATCGTTGCGGCTCACGAGAAAATCGCTCACGTACGGTTTTCGGGTGTCCCTTGCCTTGGCAAAGTAATCCCGATCGGCGATGCTCACGGGGGGAGAGCCATGCGCCTGGATCAAACCCTGGGCGTTGGCAAAAAAGTAATTCCCTGCTCCGGAGGTGGGATCCGTCTTGTAGATCTCGACCATCACCTGGTTGATCTCCTGGTCCGTTGCGTTCTCGAACGAGGGGAAATTCTCCGGGAGGCCTTGCAACCGCTCGATCTTCTCCCCGATCGCCTTCTGCAATGTGTCCACAGCGAACGAAACCACAAGCTTCTCGTTGTTCCGAACCCGCTCGGCTGCCAGGCGATTCACGATGACCATTTGCTGGAAGAAAATCAACACGAAAGAGCCGACGAGGATCAAGAAAATCCACCAAAACAACTTGCCCGACAAGGACTTGAAAGAAAACATTGCATCACCCTCCTGCTTTTTTCACGCCGCATTTCGAAAAAAAGTACACAATTATAGCACAAAAAAATCAGGTAGTTGCAATGATTTTTCTCAATTTGCTCTTCCTGGGATCGCCGCACGCCAGTGCGGCGTTCCCAGAAACCCAACGCAACATCAAGGGCTGTCCCTTCACCTGGCCCCGCATGCCTTACCGCTTCGTAGGGGCAGGCCCCCGTGCCTGCCCGCCCTTG
>DAOPKN010000121.1:0-4551 GCA_035391225.1 Thermotogota bacterium | reverse complement strand
GGTTGCAAGCTCAACTCTTACAACTCCAGCAAGAAATGGAGCGAAACCAAGAGGAATGGCGCGATGAAATCCGGCAATTGTTTGCATCGCTGGACATACCTTCTGCCCCGGACTTGGAACCCCTGCAGAAAACGCTCGAAACACTTCGCGAGCGGTTGGATGAGCCGGCTACCCTACAGCGCGATGAAGGAATGTACGAACGCATCGAGACATTGGAAACCTTTTTGCGAGAACAGCAAGGCACGATCGAACAAAGGCTGTGGTTGATCCAGGGGCAAATCGAAAACCTGGGAGATCTGACGACGCTTCTGGAAAACTCGATGCCCAAGGAGGATGCAGCGCTTTCCAGCTTGCAAGACCAGGTACGCCAGCTGCAAGACAACCTCCAACTTCAGCTCCAGGAGTTGAATACATCCATCGAAGAGGGTTTTGCCGACCAAGAAAAGGGAGAAGAGCGGGCCCTGTCTTCGCTGGCCGAAGAACTCAAATTCCTCCGTTGGAATCTCGACAAGTCGCGCGACGCGGATCCCGCCAATTCGAGCGACCAGCAGCAAGAAACGGCGGAAAAGCTGCTGCAGGAACAAGCGAAGAGTAACGAGAGGCATCTGTTGGAGCTGAAAGGCAAGGTGGACCTGCTCACCGATCTCCAGGAAGCGTGGCACGAAAACATCGAAACGATGCGCAAGCTCGAAGAGTCGCGGGACCTGCAAGTCCAACTGCTGCAAGAGCACCTGAACGAAATCGGTAGGCCTTCCGAAATGTCGGGGTTGCGTGACAAACTGGACCAGTTGCAGGGCTTCTTGGAAAACGGTGCCCTTCCCCACGAAAATACCCAGGAACTCCCTGAATCTGACGAAACCTTAGCGGGGTTGCAAGCCCAACTGTTGCAGTTGCAGCAAGAGCTGGAAAACCAGCGGGATTCGCTGCACAACACCATCCAGGAAGGATTTTCCGCCCTGGGCGACGGGGAGCCCCCCGATTTTGGCCCGCTGATGGAACAATTCAGCCAGCTGCGCCAGGCGCTGGAAAACCCCGTAGCTCCTCCGCCCCACCAAGAGCTGCTTGCCAGCGTGGACAACCTGGAAAAAGCGATGCAGGGGCAAAAGCAAGCATCCGAGGGAGCCATTCTCGGACTGCAAGCCAAGATCAGCGAGTTGGAAAAACAGCTCGCATCCGTTCAAAACTCCATGGAAAAAGGGTTTGCCGGCATTCCTGCTCCCCAGGCAGTGGACCTGGGCCCCGTGGAAGCCAGCGTGCACCAGGTTCAAGGTTCCCTGGAAAAACGCCTGGAAACAATTGAAAATACACTCCGCATGGGAGAAAACAAAGAGAAGCAAGACGCACCCGAACCAGAGGAAGACGCAAAAGAAAAGGAACGCAACACCGCCCGCAACATCGTTACGATGCTCGATCCCCATTTCGGGGGGTTGCTCAAGCGCGAGGAAGACACACGCCGATTGCTGGGCATTCTGGTCGGGATGACAGCCGTGAGCGCGGTGAGTGCCATCGTGGTGTTGGTCCTGTTCTTCCTCACTTGAAACAGCTGAAACTTTCTCCCATGACCAACCGCCGAGTGGCGGAGATTTCCCAAGGCAAGATAAAGAATGCCGACACCGTGCATTACCAAAAAAAGACCCCTACCCGGGGGGGGCTATACGAAAAAGAAGGATTCACCCACCTTCTCCTGGCAAGCGAAGTGATCAACCCCTTCTACTTGCTGGGTCACCGTGACATTCTCCATTTCCTCCTCGGCATGGAGGAACAAACCTTTCACCAGGTGTTATGGTACGAGGGAAGGCAGATGCCCGAGCCGCGCCAAATTGTCCAAACCGGGGACGAATGGTTGGACCGCCAACTCATCTCGAAAAGGGGCAGGGATCTTCTCGCTGATGAAGTTCCTTGGCGAGCAGAAAGTTTAGACCCCCGCAAAATCCCGCCTCAAATCCAGGTAGGTGTCGTAACTGCTATTTCCGCCAAGTGGGCAGGACGTATCGGCAAAAAACCCGGGGATCTCTGCGACTCGGACATCCCGCAAGCCATCCAGTACCTCGATTCCGATGGAATCCACGTGAGCTACGGGGTGCAAGCCATCTGCTACCTGCTGAAAAACGCCTCGCGCCCCCCCGGATTTCCCTGGAAACCCTCCGAACTCGTTTTGAGCCTGTTCCCCGTGCTTCCACCGGCAATGCGCCCGATCTCCCAGGCCTTTTTCGACCACAGTGGCAACGACCTCACCGACCTGTACCGCAAAATCATCCTCCAAAGCAGCCGGATTACCCAAGCGCGCAAGCAGGGCATGCCCGAACAACTCGAAGTGGTTCCGGTGATGGAGTTGCAAGCGCTGGTGAACCAGGTGGCCCTTCAAATCCTGGATGGGCCGCGCAAGAAAAGCTACAGCCTTCCGCACTGGGGGTGGAAGCAAACCTTCCACCTGCCAGACGAAAGGTGTGTGACTGTTTTCCAAGCCATTCCCCAGCAGGTGAAAAGCATCGACCATTGCACGTTTCCCCAGTGGGCATTCGAGAAAAACTTTCGATGGGTGTCCGACCTGAACGCGTTCCGCGAGGCCTTCCCGGAAAGTGGGGGACCGATTCAACGCACCGAAAAGCGCCCGGAAGGGCATTCCAAAAAGCTAAGAAAATTCTTGAAAGACCTTCCAAGGCAAAGGCTTTCCTCCTTCCCCGTGCTGCTCCAAGTGTACATCCAGGGAATCCCCCGCTGGATCGCCTTGCAGGTGCAAAGGTTGGGACAGGGAAATCGTGTGGGTTTGCACCCGGAACTGTACCGCTTGCTGTCCGACGAGAGCGTGCAATTTTCCCCCGTTCTCCATCCCGATGCCCTCCAAGAGATGACCCGGCTTGTCCCGTCGCGCCAACCTTGCATCGTCCAGCACCCGGAGTTTTTCAGCGTGGCGCACTACAACGGGTTGCTGGCAGCCAAACCGCTGCCCGAGGACCTCCCCCCTCCGCTGCAAAAACGAACTCGTCCCAGCACCGTGGAGGGCTGGCAGTGCTGGATCCGCTGGCTGGCCTCCAACCCGGATGCCGTGCAACGCTGGGAAAGCCTGGAACAACTCAAACAAATCGCGGATCGGAACGTGCCCTTCGAGCTGAGCGTGGTTCCGAATCCCCCCACCCCTCCCCCGTCTCCCCGACGAGTGGAAAAACTCTGGCGGGTACTCCGGAAACTGCGTGTGACCTCCGAAGACTGTGGTGCACCGGAAGGAATGGAAGTTCACCCAGACGAACTGGAAACGGCACAGGGAAAGGTGCTCCACCAAGACATTTCTCATCCCCTCTTTTCCTCCCCGGTGCAGGTGGGAAAACGATTCGAAAAGGGCAGCGTGCTCAACCTGCTGGACGTGGAAATCCTGCGTTCCCTCTTTTTCCTCGTGCCCACCAGCGTGGTGCGAGAGGTGAACCGGGAACAAGCCCGCAACCTGATCGAACGCGGAAGCACCTTCGAAGTGTTGCAAACCCACTCCGGACCTTTGCCGGTAGGGGTACAAGTGTCCCGCGAAAACCTGCACCTTTTCGAGAGAGAAGCCTCCTTGCTAGTTCGCCAATACCCAGGGGTAGGCTGGCGCATCATGGCTCCCACTCCGGTAGGTATCGCCCAACGGGGCGCAAAACTGGACCTGGCCACCATTCGCCAGATGGAGAAAAGAGGGATCCGTGTGCTTCGCCTGTTTCCCCGGGTGGTGGTGCGAGATATCCGCTGCTGCACGGAAAAAGAAGGTGTGTGCTCGCGCTGCCTGGGAACCGACGGGGAAGGCAGCTGGATCCCGGTGGGTGCCCCCCTTACGCTCAAAACCCATGGCTGGCCCCTGGAAAGCCTCACCTCGCAATGGATTTCCCCTCTGGTCAAGGAAGTGTTTCGCCGTGCACCCCCGCGGGACCTGCTCCAAAAGATGTCGGAAAGCAATGAACCTTTTCGCATCCTATTCCAAGCTGAGCAACACCCCATTTCCCTGGAACCCTATCGAAAATGGCAAGCACCAAGCAATGTTCCATCCGGAGGTGAAACCATGCAGTGGAACGAAAGCCGATCTGGCATCGAGCAAATCCACGACCAAAACCAAGCTGTGCTCAAGGGGCAGCTGCAAGAAATGCGCCAAGCCAACGCGGGAGTACCGGTGGTCCCCGTTTCCCAGGGTGGGAACGTGGAAGCCGAGGCAAACGAGTTCCGAACATGGATCAGGGAAGCAAAGAAAGAGCTGGAACGGGCCATCCAAGAAATGTACCTGCAGATGGACAATTTCCGCGCGGAGATGCAAACCCAGTTTTCCCAGCCCCTTACTTCCCAGCCAGCCCGACCCCCCCAAGACCTGGCGCCCATCAAAAGGGAAATTGAAGAGCTTCGACAAGCGATCCAAGAATGGACTTCCAAGCCGCCCCTTCCGGAAACCAAGCCCCTTCCGCAACCTTCCTCCTTGGATTTCTCCGAAGAGAAGGAAAAGGCCCAGAGCTTGATCGAAGAGTTGCGGGTGTTCATGCAGCTGTGCAAGACCGAGATGGTTGAGATGGTGGAGGCGATGGGGGAGAAAGGGGA
>DAOPKN010000120.1:0-4569 GCA_035391225.1 Thermotogota bacterium | reverse complement strand
GAAAGGAGCTATCTCATGAACGAAGAGCAGAAATTCTTGGAAGGGATCTCGGAGATCCTGGAAGTGGAAACTGATGAAATTTCTCTGGACACCGATTTCCGTAAAGAAATCCCTTTCTGGGATTCGTTGAAAGGATTTGGAATCCTGGTGTACTTGGAAGAAGACTACAACAAGAAACTGAGCGTTGACGAGTTCATGGAACAAAAGACCATTGGTGACCTTTTCCAGCAGGCGATGGGATAACGCGAATGGCCCGAACCACGTACATAGAAAACCTGCGGGAAGGATTGAAAGAGCTCCTCCGCACCGAGGTTGAGGCCTTTCTGTTAGGCGAAGATATTGCCGAACCCTACGGAGGGGCTTTCAAGGTCACCAAGGGGCTTTCCACGGAATTCCCCGGCAGAGTAATCCAAACTCCCATGTCCGAGCAAGGATTTGTAGGAATGGGAATGGGAATGGCCCTAGCGGGGATGAAACCAGTGGTCGAAATCATGTTTGGAGATTTTTCCACGTTGATCGTGGACCAACTGGTAAACCATGGGGCCAAGTTCCCTTGGTTGTACAAGACACCCATGCACATCGTGATTCGAACCCCCATGGGTGGATACCGGGGATACGCGGCAACGCATTCGCAGAGCCTGGAACGGCTGTTCTTCGGACAGCCGAATATCAAAGTAGTTGCACCGTCTATTCTCCAAGATCCCGGGCGATTGTTAATCCACTCCCTCCAGCAAGGGCTCCCCGTGTTTTTCGTGGAAAACAAGCTGGACTATCCTCGGAAGATGCTTGAACAGACAAAAAACTTCCAGGATTTGGAAATCCAGCGCAGAGGTTTGGAATTCCCCACCGCCCAAGTACAGGTAGCTGGGTTCGAAGAACCTGACCTCACGATCATCACGTACGGGGGGCTGGTCCAGATGGCGCTGGACCTCCAGTGGAAATTCATGATTGAGGAAGAGGTAGCTATCAAAGTTGTTGTGCCCAGCCAACTCTCCCCATTGGCTCTCAACCCCATTTTGGGGTTTATCCGAAACGACCCGCAACTCTTGCTCCTGGAAGAGGGGGTTCAACCCTTTGGCTGGACAAGCGAACTGTACGTTAGGCTTAAGGAAAATGGCTTCGAAGGGAGCGTTTCCCGCGTGGGGTCCAAGCCGCTGGTCATCGGTGCCGCCCAAGTGCTGGAAAACCACGTTTTACCCGGGATGGACAGGTTGGAAGAAACCATTCGGAAGAGGGTGGAAAAGCATGAATGAACTCAAAGAAAGCCTTTTCCGAAAAATGCTGCTCATCCGAAAGACCGAGCAAGCCATCGACGCCCTTTTCTCCATGGGTCTCCTGCGGGGAACAGTTCACGGGTGTATTGGCCAAGAATCCATCGCGGTGGGATTGCTATCGCACCTCGATCCCAAAGTAGATTACATCACCGGAAACCACAGAAGCCACGGCCATTACCTTGCCCTTTGCGGAGAGCCGGAAGGCTTACTTGGAGAGCTCATGGGAAAAAGAATCGGAGCGGTTGAAGGTAGGGGGGGAAGCCAGCACATTCGCTACAAGAACTTCTTCACCAATGGCATCACCGGGGGGATGGTTCCCATCGCAGTTGGCCTTGCCTTTGCCCAAAAAAAGCGAGGCCACGGGGGAATCGTTGTGGCATTTTTCGGGGATGGGGCCATGAACGAAGGCTACGTAATGGAAGCGTTCAACTTAGCATCAGTTCTTCAACTTCCCATCCTATTCGCACTTGAAAACAACGGCTTTGCCATGAGTACTGACCAGAAAACCACCACAGCGGGGAACTTTGAATCGAGGATAAAGGCCTTTGGGATTGAGTACCACTTCGATCAAGCCACAAACGCCATCGAAACCTACCAAAAATGCGGACAACTTGTGGAACAAGTCCGCAGAAAAGGCACCCCACTTTTTGCCGAATTCCAGACCCATCGCTTTTCCGGTCATTCAAAGAGCGACCCGAGGGAATACATCTCGGAGGAGTTGGATGCCTATTGGAGAACCAACGATCCCCTGGAACGTCTTGGAAAAGAAATTGACCCAGGGAAGAAAAGCCAGATTGAACTGGAAGTCGAGAAACGAATTGAAGACGCCAAAATCCGTTCGATGCAATCCCCTTTCCCAAACCCAGAAAACGAATACGAAGGAGAAGAAAAATAATGGATTGTTTTGCCATTGTAATTCCCAACCTGGATGTGAACGACAAGCTCGTGGTGATCGAGGACATCGCGGTAAAAAGCCTCGATCACGTGGAAAAGGAAGATTTTCTGTATTCTGCGGTGACCTCGAAAGCCGTCACAGATGTGTTCGCGGAAGACGAAGGCTTCATCGTGCATGACTTAACCGACGGAAAAGAAGTTCAGATGGGAGATACCGTGGCTTGGATCTTCTCCAGCCTCGATGATGCCCAGAAGAAACAAAACGAACTGCAACAACAAGAGCCAAGCGGACAGGGGGTCAAAGCCACCAAGAAGGCCCAGAAATTTGCCCAGGAAAACAACATCGATTTACGGCGTATCCAAAAGAAGGGGTTGATCACCGAAAAAGATGTCGTACAATTCCGGGAAGAGAACAAGGAATAGGGGGGATACATTTTGCAACTGTCAAGGTTTCAAGGTTTACGGGTAGAAGGCATTGCCGCCTGCGTTCCCGAATATGAAATCGACAACCGGGAATTTGGAAAAGAACTATACGGGGAAAGCCTCGAATCGCTTATTCGTGCAGTGGGCGTGGAGAAGCGCCGGGTATGCAAAGAAAAAAACGTGACATCACTCGATTTTTCCGTTCGTGCTGCGGAAGTCCTCTTGGAACAATCCGGGGTGGCAAAGGAGCAAATCGGGGGAGTAGTCTTCGTAACCCTCACGCCGGACAGCCTCATGCCAAACAACGCCACCTACACCCAGCATTTACTGGGTCTTCCCAACGACGTGGCTGCACTGGATATCAACCATGCCTGCTCGGGCTACGTATACGGCCTTTGGGTATCCAGCATGATGGCCACCACGCTCCAAAAGAAGGTGCTGCTTCTGGATGGGGATACCAACAGCTACTACGTTTCCGAGCGAGACAAATCCACCGCCATCCTCTTCGGGGACGCTGGAAGTGCAACCCTCATCGGGCCAGAGCAAGGTTCCCAGACACAGTGGTTTTTCGGTTTTCACACCGATGGTTCCAAAAGAGATGTGCTCACCATTCCGGGCTTGGGTTTTCGAAACCTTCTCTCGGAGGAAAGTCTCAAGTACAAAACCTACGAAGATGGAAGTCAGAGAAGGTTGATCGACATGACCATGAATGGTCAGGAAGTTTTTGGATACGTAGTGCAACACGTTCCCAAGATTTTGTTGGAATTCATGGGAATGGCAGAAACCAGCGTTTCGGACTTGGATTACTTGGTTCTTCACCAGGCAAATGCTTTCATGTTACGCCAGCTTGCCCGGAAGATCAAATTCCCGCTAAATAAGATGCCCATCTCCATAAACAAGTACGGAAACACCAGCTCCACGTCCATTCCACTGAACATCTGTTCTGAGCTCAAAGAGGAAATTTCGGGAAAAGACAGGCATCGCATTCTCACTTCTGGGTTTGGAGCGGGACTTTCCACCGCTGCAGGAATCATCGACCTTGGAGATTGCGTTTGCCCTGGTGTCATTCCCTATGAGTAACGGACGATGGACCCTTGTCACCGGTGCTTCAAGTGGAATCGGACGTTCTTTGACCCTTTCCTTGCTGAAGCAAGGGAAACAGGTGATTGCGGTGTCCCGCTCCGAGCAAAGGCTGGCCGAAACCGTTGAAGGCTTTTCGGCAGGCCAGGTGAAGGTCATTCCTTGGGACCTTTCGGAGCTGGATTCGCTTTCCCAATTGGCAAAGACCGTGAAAGAAAAAGTTGGGCCCATCTCTGGACTTGTGCATTGTGCGGGGATCCAAAAAACGCTTCCCCTTTCCATGACGAAGAAGGAAACCCTATTTGAGATCTTTTCGATCAATTCATTTGCCGCTATGATGTTGGTATCCCGTTTTTCCAAGAAGGGATTCTTCGAAGAAAACAGTTCTTTTGTTTTGGTATCCTCGGTTGCAGCTCACGAGGGGGAAGTTGGAAATTCGCTGTACGCAGCGAGCAAGGGTGCTATCGAAGGGTTCTTGCCGGCTGCAGCTTCCGAAGTTGCCTCAAAGGGGATTCGACTCAACGTGGTGGTGCCAGGGATCGTTAACACCCCGATGGTGGAGAATTTCTTCAGTAACCTTTCGGAAGGTCGAAGGAAAGCGCTGGAAGAAACCTACCCATTAGGATTGGGGAAACCAGCGCAAGTGGTGAGCTTGATTGAATTCCTGCTTTCCGAAAAAGCTGATTGGATCACCGGGGAATGTTTTCGCGTCGATGGCGGGCACATGGTTCGAAAAGTGTAAAGGCAAAGGAGGAAGAGGATGGGAAAGGTGGGTTTGGTTTTTCCTGGGCAAGGCAGTCAGGCACCCGGAATGGGGTATGAGGTTTTCGAGCGCTTGGATGAGGCAAAAGAACTTCTTTCCCGGGCAGAAGAAATTCTGGGTTTCGAGCTGGGGAAG
>DAOPKN010000119.1:0-4640 GCA_035391225.1 Thermotogota bacterium | reverse complement strand
GTTTTGGAGACGTTGAAGCGTATCATGCACCTGGTCACACAGGCATTCGAAAGCGAACTCCGGGAAATCCACCTGACCGGTCCGCAGGGATTTTTGTTGCGGCATCTCGCGGTGCACGGGGAGATGAAGGTCAGCGATATCAGCCGGAACATGGGGCTTTCCAATAGCACCGTTTCGGGGATCATCGATCGGTTGGAGAAGCAGGGGTTCGTCAGCCGCAGGAGAAGCGCGGAAGATAGGCGGGTGGTCAAAATCGCCATTGACCCAGAGAAATGCGATGTCTCCCAGTTCAAGCGGAGGATCGACGAAAAACTCGAAGACATCATGAACAAGGCTTCACCAGGAGAATTGCAATCCATCCTGGGGAGTTTGGAAAAACTCCAGAGCATCTTGTCGGAAACGGGTAACGAGAATTCTGAAGTGAACAAGGAGAATAGATCATGCTCAAACTGATTCGTTTTTTGAAACCCTACCTGGTGTTTATCGCCGTTGCGGTGGTTCTTCTTTTTATCCAAGCAATGAGTGAGCTGGCCCTGCCAGACTACATGTCTCGGATTGTCAACGACGGGATCCAGCAGGGTGGCATCGAAACATCCATTCCCGAGGCATTACGGAAAACGACCATGGATCACCTCGGGCTTTTCCTTTCCGCGGAAGACAAGCAGGAAGTGTTGCGTTACTACACCCTTGTCACGAAGGATTCCCCCAACTACGATCGCCTTCTTCAAGAGTATCCCGCGCTGGAAACGGAAGACATTTATGTCATCAACAACGAGGAGGATCTTGAGAATAGTGAGCTCAGCCTCATCATGGGAAAAGCCTTGATCGTCATTTCCGGAATCGACCAGGCCAAGGCAGAAGCCGTGGACGGATTCTTCAGCTTTAGTGGGCTGCGGATCCCCGAGACCGCTGATCCATACGTGCTGATACAATTACTCCCCCAGGCACGAAGGATTTCCATGGTCGCGGAAATGAGCGAAACCTTCTTGGCAATGGGGGACACGATGATCGAGCAGGCTTCCGTGGGTGCCGTCAAGGCCGAGTACGAGGCCCTCGGAGTGGACACCGGAAAAATCCAGTCAAATTACATCCTACGTACCGGGGCCCTGATGCTGCTCATCACGTTGTTGAGTGCGGCCTGTACGATCATGGTGGGGTTCCTTGCGGCAAAGGTAGCGGCTGGATCGGCAAGGGATATCCGCAAGGCGCTTTTTTCCAAGGTGGAGCACTTTTCCAACCTCGAATTTGACCAGTTTTCTACCGCGTCCCTGATCACGCGGACCACGAACGATATCACGCAGGTGCAGATGGTGCTGGTGATGATGATTCGGATGGTCTTCTACGCCCCCATCCTGGGAACCGGTGGAGTGATTCGTGCACTGGACAAAAGTGCTTCGATGTCTTGGATCATCGCGCTGGCGGTCATCGTGCTCCTTGGTTTCATCCTGGTGATTTTTTCCATCGCCGTGCCCAAGTTCAAGCGGATCCAGAAGCTCATTGACAGGCTGAACCTTGTCACCCGGGAGAACCTTTCGGGGCTCATGGTCATCCGGGCGTTTATCAGCCAGGACTTCGAGGAAGAACGCTTCGACCGTTCGAATATCGAATTGACCAAGAACACCCTATTCGTGAACCGGTTGATGTCGGTGATGATGCCCGCCATGATGCTGATCATGAACGGGGTAATGCTTCTGATCGTTTGGGTTGGCGCCCACCAGATCGCGGAATCTGGCATGCAGGTGGGGGATATGATGGCCTTCATGCAGTACGCCATGCAAATCATCTTTTCCTTCCTCATGCTTTCCATCATGTTCATCATGATTCCAAGGGCGTCGGTATCTGCCAACCGGATCGCGGAAGTGCTTGCCGTGAAACCACAGATCAATGATCCGGAAAAGCCGGAACCCCTGGATCCCAGGAAAGAAGGCCAGGTGGAATTCCGGAATGTATCTTTCCGATTTCCGGGAGCAGAAGAGGACATGCTCAAGGACATCAGTTTCCACGCGCTCCCTGGCCAGACGACAGCGATCATCGGCCCAACGGGCTCGGGAAAATCCACGCTGGTCAACCTGATCCCACGGTTTTACGATGTGACCCAAGGGCAGGTCATCGTGGATGGGGTGGATGTTCGGAATGCTACGCAGCATGAACTGAGATCCAGGATCGGTTACGTACCCCAGAAGGGGATCCTTTTCAGTGGGACCATCGAATCGAACTTGAAATACGCCGATGAAAATGCATCCATGGAAGAAGTGGAGAACGCCGCCCAAATCGCCCAGGCGATGGAGTTCATCGACGAAAAACCCGAGCGCTTCGCGGAACATATCTCGCAGGGTGGATCAAACGTGTCGGGGGGACAGAAGCAGAGGCTTTCCATCGCCAGAGCCTTACTGAAGAAGCCGCCAATCTACATCTTCGATGACAGTTTCTCCGCCTTGGACTACAAAACAGATGTGGCTTTACGGAGGAAACTCAGGGAGCAAACAGGGTCCAGCACCGTCCTGATCGTTGGCCAAAGGGTGGCGACCATCAAGAACGCCGACCAAATACTTGTGCTTGATGAAGGCAGGATCGTGGGTGCAGGAAAGCACAAAACCCTCATGGAAACCTGCAGCACCTACCGGGAAATCGCGTTTTCCCAGCTGTCCAAGGAGGAATTGGAATGAGCGACGAGAAAAGACCCGAAAGCACCCGTCAAAAGAGGCAAGGTGGCGGTTTTGGAATGGGCCATGGCATGATGGGAGGAGGAGAAAAGGCAAGGGATTTCAAGGGTACCCTGAAGAAGTTGGTACAGTACCTCGGCGAGTACAAGGCCTCCATCATCGTGGTGTTTGTCTTCGCGTCTGCGAGTGCGGTGTTCGCCATCGTGGGTCCCAAGGTCCTGGGGAACGTAACCACGACCCTTTTCGAAGGCGTGATGAACCAGGTAAGCGGTAAGGGAAGCGGAATCGACTTTGTCTCCATTGGGCAAACGATTCTGTTTCTTCTCGGGTTGTACCTGGTCAGTTCGCTTTTCGCTTACATACAAGGATGGATCATGTCCGGTGTTTCGATGAAGGTAACTTACCGGTTCCGTAGGGAGATCTCGCTGAAGATCAACCGCCTCCCCCTGAAGTACTTCGATGAAACCAACCAGGGAGAAGTCCTTTCCCGCGTGACCAACGACGTGGACGTGGTTAGCCAAACGCTGAACCAAAGCCTCTCCCAGATGATCACATCGGTGACAACGGTGGTTGGGGTGATGGTCATGATGTTCAGTATCAGCTGGCAGATGACGCTGGTGGCCCTCCTGATCATTCCCGTTTCCATGGCCCTTATTGTCGTAGTCGTCAAGTATTCCCAGAAGTACTTCAAGCAACAGCAGGATTACCTGGGGCACGTTAACGGGCACGTGGAAGAGATGTACGGGGGGCATATCGTCGTAAAGGCGTTCAACGGCGAGGAAAAAAGTTTGCAGCAATTCAACGGGCTCAACGAACAGTTGTACGGCGCGGCATGGAAATCCCAGTTCCTTTCGGGCATGATGATGCCGGTCATGACGTTCGTGGGCAACCTGGGGTATGTCGTGATCAGCATACTGGGCGGGTGGCTTGCCGTGAAAAAGGTCATTTCCGTGGGGGACATTCAGGCCTTTATCCAGTACGTCCGGGCTTTCACGCAACGCATTGCCCAGATCGCCAACATTTCCAACATCTTCCAACAAACGGCAGCGGCGGCGGAAAGGATCTTTGAGTTCCTGGACGAAGAGGAAGAAATCCCTGATCCCGAAAACCCGGTCAATCCACCGGTAAAGGGGCACGTGGAATTCAAGAACGTGCACTTTGGATATTCCCCCGAAAAAACCATCATCCACGATTTCTCCTCGGAGATCCAGCCGGGGCAGCACATTGCCATCGTTGGACCTACTGGTGCGGGCAAAACGACCATGGTGAAGCTACTCATGCGCTACTACGATGTCAACGGCGGGGAAATCCTGGTTGACGGCCACAACGTCAAGGCTTTCGAAAGGAACACCCTGCGGGACCATTTCGGAATGGTTTTGCAAGACACCTGGCTCTACAACGGCACGATCATGGACAACATCCGGTACGGAAGGCTGGATGCCACCGACGAGGAAGTCATCGAAGCGGCCAAGGCAGCCCACGTGGATTCCTTCGTGCACGCCCTACCCGATGGGTACAACATGGTGTTGAACGAAGAGACATCCAACATTTCCCAAGGGCAGAAACAGCTGATCACCATTGCACGGGCCATCCTGTCCGAGCCCAAGATCCTCATCCTGGACGAAGCCACGAGCTCGGTGGATACCCGCACGGAAGTCCAAATTCAAAATGCCATGAACAACCTCATGCAGAACCGAACCAGTTTCATCATCGCGCACCGGCTTTCGACCATACGCGATGCCGATCGCATCCTTGTGATGAACCACGGGGATATCGTGGAACAGGGAACACACCAGGAGCTCTTGGACAAAGACGGTTTCTACGCGGAACTGTACAAGAGCCAGTTTGAAAAGCCGCTGGTTGATTCGGAGGTGTGAGGGTAGGAAAAGCCTTTGCCACCTGGGACCGCCGCACCCCGACGAGGCTCACTTCGAATGCAGGTCAAGAGAGCCGCAGTGGGCTGCGGCGGTCCCAGGG
>DAOPKN010000118.1:0-4714 GCA_035391225.1 Thermotogota bacterium | reverse complement strand
CAATCCACCGGTAACAAGGTACCGCATTCCATCAACCCCCAATCCAATTTCCCCAAAGCCATCCGAGGAAAAACGCACCCAAGTGGAAAAGGGATGTTCTTTGGGTACGCCGCACCCCAGTGCGGCCCGTTTTTCGGAACGTTGGGAAACCGCTTTCCAAAATTCTTGGACAGTCAAAACATGGCATCCTTTCCCATGGAGAAAAAAGGGATATGCATCGACAAGACTACCTCCCATACTCTCCTGGAGATCTTGTCACCCCCCTACCTTTGACCATTCCATTCTACTCCCAGCAAAGCATAGGCCATTCGCATAAGTTGCAAAAAAGCACCATTTCCAGGAGGAACGCAGAAACGCCCCGTACCTCGAGCCCCGCATCACCACTCATTTCCAAGGCTTCTACACTCTTCAACTTCCAAAAATCCCACGAAAAACCAAAACGGTTTGCTTCCTGCAAAAAAGGGATAGTTGGAAACTTCGTAAGCGAAGCACGCGAAAAAGAGAGGGAGCTATTGCAACAAACGGAAAGAAATTCGGATCAACTGATGGGAACCTGGGAAACCGGGGAAGACTACCCCTCTGCTTTCTTGGCCTCCACCATCCGAAAAACAACCTTCCTCAGCTCTTCTTCCCCTTCTTTCCGGAGTACTTCGTATGCTTTTCTCGCCCGTTCCTGGAAAAAAGTCCAATCGGCGGACAAGATTTTCTCTGCCATTTGTTCGGGGGTTTCGCGATCCCAAACCAACCCACAGCCAAAACGATGCACCACTTCCAGCAACGGGGGATTTGAAGTCACCAATACTGGAATCCCAAACTGCAGAAACTCGTACAACTTCATCGGGGCACAAAGGCGATGATTTTCCTCGTTTTGCGTGTAGAACAGGATCCCCCAGTGATATCGGCCACCTGCCACTTGCTTCAACATGTCCCGGTGCTCCAACACTCCTCCATAACGAACTCCGGTTTCCGAAAGTCTTTGAAAGAACCAATCTTTTTCCACGTCAGAGCGGATGGGGCCAAAACAATCGATGTGGATCTGGGAAGAAACCACACCCAATTCCAAGATTCGCCCATACTCGCGCAACCCCGAAATCGCTCCATGGTAAAGGCAGCGAGTAGGGAAGGTTGTTTCCGTTTTTGCGCTTTGCTCCTTGGCTTCACAGGTCGGCAGATTCGTGATCCAATAGCTCGGAGTTCGGAAAAAACCCTCGCATTGCTTCGCTCGTTGCGCATTGGAAAGCACAAGAAATTCCATCCGGTGCAACCTTTTTTCAACCCATTCCAAAAAGTGTTGGATCGCAGTGTAAAAAAGCCGTGCCCGCCAGCTCCTCCTATCTCTCGAAAAGGATTGAAAGGGGCTTAACGAAAACGGAAGTTCCAACTGCAAACCAAATTTTTCCCGAGCTTTCTTTGCCCCTCCCCAAGTCATCAAGCTTCCAAAATTGATGAACAGCACCTTATCCGAAGGCCTCACCCTTTGCTTCAAAAAACGTTTGGAAAAGGAGATTTGGCGGACATAGGACCAAAACGCATTGAAACGTTCGGATTTCCATCTTCGGCTTATTCGATGCTTCGTAGTCACGTACTCGACCCCTGCCGACGGAAGGGTTCTGGTTTCACAAATCACCACGATTTTCCACTTTTTAGAATCAAGTTGCTGAATCAACTCCCGGCAAAGCCGCGCCACGGGTGCCAATTGGGGATCTCCAAAAGGGATAACCACCCAGAAGGTTTTCATGTTCTCCCCCTACGGTAAAGATTCCCAAAAAAACCCTGCAGCCACGGAGGAAGAAGATTCAAAAAAGCCAAAGAAGCCCTTTTTCGAAGTTCTTCTTTTTCTTTTCGTATCCGGCGCTCAATTTGTCCAAGAGGAACGTCCCGAACAGAAACTTCGGAAAACAACGAACAGACCTGTTCCCCCGCCTGTTTCCAATCCAGGTTTTGTAATGCAAATTCCCGGGCATTTCGCTTTTGCTTTTCTAAAGTGGATGGATTTCGGATGTAAAACCACATTGCCTCTTCCAACGAATCGTTATCGCCCAGCGCCTTGGGCCAGTAAAACCCATCGTACCGGGAAAAACGCCTCGCAACCTCTACCAACCGACCAAAATCCGATCGCACAATCTCATTCATCGGTGCCTCGTCGGTGCAAATCACCGGTAATCCGCAAGCAAGGGCTTCAAAAACAGTTAAGCCCAGCCCGTCCAACGTTGTAGGATACACGTACACATCTCCCATATGGTATAACCCCGGAGCAGGAACCGTTTTGTGGATGACCTCAACATTCCGCTGGGAAAGAAACTCCCGAGAGTAATCAAAATAGCGAAAGAAATCTACCTGGGAATGGATGATAAGCCGAGATTCTCGAGGAAGATCGCCTCGAAAGAAAGTTTCCAGAAGAAGACCTGTCCCTTTTCGCAAGCTCATCCCCATGGAATGGAAAAACGTGGGCATCCGTGAAGCAACAGGTTGGGAAGGACGAAACAACTCCACGTCCGTGCCCCAAGGAACGTAAAAGCACTGCGGATGACTCGAGAAAACCGAATAGTGTCGTTTCGTGTTACACAACAAGAAATCGTAGAACTCGAAATCCGGGACGGTACTTTCCGTGTAGAAATCCACGTAGCACCCCAGCTTCACCCGGGGAAACCGCTTGCGAACAAATAGTACCGGCAAAATCTGGTGCTGCTCGTTAAAGAAAAGAACATCGATTTGGTTCCTTTCGATCCACCGGGCCAAATGGTACGCATCGATATTGGTTCCAAAAAGGGATTTACCCCAGGTGACTTCCGATCCGTTCCAACCTTCTTCCTTCTGCCCGTACCGTTCTCCACCCCGTGCATAAATGAAAACCCGAAATTGCTTGGAAAGAAGATCACGGTAGGCACGGGAAACAATGGCACCCCCCCGTTCAAACCATGTCGTCACGATCCCAACGTTCAAAGCTTTCCTCCGTTCTTCAATCTTTCCCCGGAATATATGCATACAGCTTCCCAAAACGATGCTCGATCCGATAAAGAGGATTGGCATCCAAAATCAATCTCTCCAACAACACCTTGTCTTCGGGAAAATGGTAGGTACAAATGGACAGCTTGGGCCCAAACTCCCGTAAGGTCTCAGTAGCCCCTTGAAGCATGAACCTCTCCGCACCTTCGATATCCGCCTTGATAAAATCGACCCGGGGTAGGTTCCTTTCACGAACGAAAGCATCGATGGTGGTGGCTTCCACGGAAAGGGAAGGGGGCTGTTTGCCATTTTTGGAATCACGCAAGGGCAAAAGAGAATTGGCCACAGAACTCTGTCCAGAGAAATCGGTCATTTCCACGCTCCCCGCGTGGTCGGAAACGCAAGCGGGAACAAGAGTAATTTGGCGGGGATAAAGGGCTTGGGTGCGTGCCAACTGCTTTTGGGTCCACGGGATGGGCTCAAACGAGAAGACCTGGCACCCTTTCCCTGCGGCCAGCGCAGAAAACAAACCGATATTGGCCCCGCAATCTAAAACCACGTCTCCCTTTTTCAAGCAAACGTGCTCACCCCACTCGTATGGCCCCTCACCCACCTCGGCAAAAGACATCATCCCGAATGCTGGAGGAAAAAGAATGTCCCCACATTCGCAGCTAAAAGCTCCGGAAGTGTCCGGGTCTTTCAAGAAATTGGGAACCTTGCAAAGCGAGAAATCCAAGTTTTCCCCTTCCAGATCAAATCCGCGTCTTCCCAGGATTTTCCGGACTTTCTTCTGGTAGTACTCCATCACTCTTTCGGAACCAAGGAAAAACTGGAAGAAAGAAAAGTTGTTGTTGAAATCGCCTTTTACCATGCGACCCACGTTTTTCCAGGCTTGTCGGCCTACCTCCCCGCCAAAGCGTATTTTGAACTGGGTCATCATCCTATCTACGTTCATTACCCCTCCCTTTTTTCCTATATTCTCACACTGAAGGTTCTCAGGGTTTTCCACATCACCTCTTCCCAAACCTTTGAAAACATCTCCTGCCCAACGCAATGACGATTGGGGATTGGGGGGCGAGTTTCCGTTTTTTCCTAAACGCAGGAATCATCCCGGTAGTTCCTCTTGTACTTCTGGTACCGTGCCTTTCGCAAGTCCTCTTCCATCATGATTTCCACGAGTTGGGGAAATTTCACGCTGGGCTCCCAGCCCAGAACTCCCCGGGCTTTCGATGCATCTCCTAGCAACAGCTCCACTTCCGTCGGGCGGAAATACTCCGGGTCAATTTCCACCACCACTTTCCCGCTTTTTTCATCGACACCCTTCTCATCAACCCCGTTTCCTTCCCAAGCCACTTCCATTCCGGCCAGCTGGAAGGAACGTTCCACGAATTCCCGCACCGTATGCATCTCCCCGGTTGCCACAACGAAATCATCGGGTTGTGGTTGCTGCAACATCATCCACATCGCTCGCACGAAATCCGGGGCATACCCCCAATCCCTTTTGGAATCCAGGTTCCCCAGGTACAACTTTTGTTGCAATCCAAGGGAAATGCGAGACGCCGCCTGCGTGATCTTGCGGGTCACGAAGTTTTCCCCCCGACGTGGGGATTCGTGGTTAAACAAGATCCCGTTGCTGGCAAAAAGCCCGTAGGCTTCTCGGAAATTCACCACGCTCCAAAAGGCAAAGAGTTTCGCCGCCGCGTAGGGACTTCGCGGGTAGAAAGGCGTTGTCTCTTTCTGGGGCACTTCTTGCACCTTCCCAAACAAC
>DAOPKN010000117.1:0-4836 GCA_035391225.1 Thermotogota bacterium | reverse complement strand
AGCCCTTGCAACAGGCTTCGTGCGGTTCCCTCCTTTAACACTTCCACGTCGATGAAATCGGGAATGCGTGTAATTCCGATTTGCACTTCGCCATCAGCGTTCGTGGTACCAAAACCGAGGAGTTCTCCTGAAGCCCCATCGGTTGCGGTGACAAATGCGCCTCCCAGCTCGGGACCAGCGTTGTACGCCACGACGAGGAACTTCAGGTATCCTACAATCGGCGTGGTGATTGGATTACAGGACACGAAAACCAGAGCAATAGTGACTAAGGTCATAATCGTGAGCAGAGCCTTTTTCATGAAAGCACCTCCCAAAATAGAGTAATGAACGAACTTTCTTGGCCTTGATTATACCACGCAAAGGGCTTCGGGAACCAATCTTCAAGATTGAGTCAAAGATAAGAAATAAAAAGGAAGAAAACTCTCCGATCCCAGCACCCTTCTTTTCCAAATCAAAAAGTGACTTTGGTCATTTGACTCGGAAAAACGATTCCTTGCCTACCAGATAAAAGCTATGTGATATAATTTAAAGACTTCATTATTTGAAGAGGAGGGCAAGTATGAAAAGAAAATTCGTTCAGCTGCTGTTGTTTGGACTGCTGCTTTTCCTTGTGGTTGGATGTACCATTCCCCAACCCATGGTGGATTTCAATTTCAAGGCCCCCGAAAGGGCCAAGGCTTTCGAGCTGGAGCCCAACGGAGGAAACATTTCGGGAATCGAGCTGGCTTCCGAGAACGTATTGATGGTAATCTCCAACGCCGGGAAAATCCTGGTGGCAAAAATCCAGGGTGTGTTTGAGCAGGATGAGGGCATTTTCCATTCCTCCGCAGACTATACCGTCGTCGATACCCTCACCCCGGAAGAATTCGAAGCCCTTTCGGTGACGAAGGCTCCCGAAAGAGAAGTAGGCGTTTTCCTTGGAGACTTCAACCTTGACGGAATCATCGACCTTCTTGACCTGGGCCTTTTGCTGCCCCATTACGGCTCCACTGACGGAGATGCCAATTACGACGCAAATTTTGACATCGCCCCTGCAACGGACGGAAACGGAGACGGAGTCCTGGACACTTCCACACCAGATGGTATCATCAACGCTCAAGACATGGAAGTCTTCACCTGGAACTACGGAAAAGTCCCCGAACTCGAAGGCCCTAGCTTCCTCTTCTTCTCTTCACAGCGGGAAGGGCAATACTTGGCGGAAAACGTGTTCGGCGAAGTGATGTCGGACTCCTTCCCCGAAGGTCGTTACGCCTACCTTTCCTGGCTCGTTGACAAGCCCTTGGAGGCAATGACCATTCGCTTCTACAAGTTCGACGAGGGAGGCAACCGTCGCCGAATGAACATGGACATGGATACCGGGGAATGGGAAGTGCTTCCCGTGGGGGCACCTTCCAGTCAGCAGATCCCCCTCGACTGGGCAGTGGATTACGGTGGATTGTACGGGGAATACTTCTTCCTCCCCAACAACTACTTCACCGACTTCTTCCTTCCCGATGAAATCCTCGAGATATACCAGGCCTTTGACCTGGGTGTGACCTATGCGATGTGGATCGATGCCTACGACGTGTATGGCAACACCAACTACCTGTACCTAACTTTCCGTCTGGAGGAACGGTACACTGGAGAAGATTACCCCGAAATCTACCTCACGGCCACGCTGGGGGAAGGAACCATCGAAGTCTCCCTGAAAGCGGACAACCTGGAAGCCTACACGGATGGAACGAAAAAAGGGACCACCAGCAAGGATCAAACCAGCTCCAACGGGATGATGTACTTCAACATTCCCGTGGCGTTCGATCCCAACCTTACCCTCGTGGACGTGGCGTTCCCGCAATTCCTGGACGGCAAGCAAGAACTCAACGCGTTCTTTGAAAAGGTAACCCCCGTGGGAGAACAAGTAGTGGAAATCTCCAAGGGGTTCGTGGACGGAAACGCCGGAGCGGTGAGCGAAGGAAACACCCTTGCCGTGATGACCTTTGAAATCCCTGCCGGGTACGAAGGCCTGGCCCTTTTCACGATTTACAAGTTGAACCAACTGTCGGACTACCCGCTGCACGAAAGTGGTGTGGTGCTACGCGACAACGACAACCGGCCCATCGACGGGATTGTGACGGAACCATCCTACCTGGGCGTCCCGGTTTTATAAGGAATGGTGAGGTGATACCATGAGAATGACAATGACCATTTTGGCGATGCTGCTTCTGGCTTCCCTGGTAGCTTTTGGTGGCTCCTTACTGGAGGAAGCACAACAACAAGTGGAACGAATCAACGCCCAGGCTCTTCCCTGGACGGCGGTCATCCCCGACGCAACGGAATACTTCGAATCGCTTGGTTTTTCCAACTGGAACGATGTGAGCCTGGCGCTCAACCAGTACCGAGAGCTCCCCGAGGCCCAAATCCAAAACCTGTACCTTGCCCACCAGGGAGCACGTTCCACGTACACCGAGGACCTCCTTATCGGGGCTTCCGTTCTCTGGTTCTACGACCCTGCACGCGATGACACCGTGTTTCCACAAGACTTCATCCAGGTACACAGCCCCGTGCGTGACCAACGGATGCACGGAACATGCTGGGCCTTCGCAACCATCGGGTCACTGGAAAGTGCAAAACTCGTGCAAGAAGACGGGCTTCAAGGTGTGGAGGATTTCCACGCCGCCGCTGGTTCCCGTCACCCGGTACAGGCCCAAAACGATACCTACGACTTTTCCGAGCAATTCGCTGCACACCATAACATCGACTGGGACATGTACCTGACCTGGTGGTACCTTCTGCATCCAAACAACGAAAGTATCTTGCAAGATTCCAACTACGATGCCGGGGGAAACAGCGTTTTCGGGATGTACAACCTCACCCGTTACGGCTATCCCCTGGAAGCGGACTTCCCCTACGTGGAATTTGACCGTGGGCCATACATCAAGTGGAACCCCCAAAACGACGACTGGGCGGACCGCGTGGAAAAGACCACCAAGACCATTGAAATCCTCCAGGCGTATTACTCCAAGCTGGAAGGCATTTCCTACGAGAACTACATCAAGTCCATCAAGTCATTGCTCATGAACTACGGGGCGCTGGCCGTGAGCTACTTGGTACCCTACACTTTCAATTTCTACGGTGGGGGCGTGTTTATCCCCGATCCCTACGATTTCTATTCCGGTGGCCACGCCGTAACCCTCGTGGGATGGATTTCGGGGCAGACTCTGCAAGAACTGGAAATCCTCGATGATGCCTCTCTTACCTACATCGACCCGTTCTCCAGCGCGGAAGACAACGAGTACACCGCGGACCTGTTCTGGATCATCAAGAACTCCTGGAACACCTCTTTCGGAATGGACGGCTACTACATCGTTCCCGCCATCTCCGAAAAACAATGGGATCAAGAAGCCTTCTCCGCGTGGATGATCGAAGGCCGTGGCTCCATGCGCGTTCCGCTTCTCAACGAAACCGTGGACACCGAACTGGCGGATTTCAACGATGACACCGTCGTGGATATCCTTGACTACCAACTGCTGGTGGCAGCAATCGATGGCGGAACGTACGACATCCTCTACGACATCAGCAACCCCGCCGACGGCTTGCTCAACGCGCAAGACCTCGCAGTGTTCATGTACCTCTGGAACGTCGCAAACTAACGGATCGTACAATTTTCCTTGGGAACCCTATCGGCTCTGGGGTTCCCATGTTTTTGTTTCATTAACCAAAGCCAAATGGGTTTTCTGCTTTTTCTTCCCCAAAGTTCTGTAATCAAGAGAATCGCAATTCGAAAAAACCATCAACTTCTTAGAGGAAATCTGATATAATCCAATAACTGCGTAATGATTTCGTCAGTTTCGTGTTTTCCCTGGCAGAGCTTTTTTTTGGTTGGAACTTTGAAAAATCCCAAACAAGGAGGTATTTTGGAATGAAGTTGAACAAATGGTTGTTCGTGTCAACTTTGCTTGTGCTGATGCTGCTGCTCATTTCGTGTGCTCCCATTGCTATTCCTGATGTGGAAGATGAACCACCCGCGCCGTTCGCGCCGGAGATTTACCTGGAAAACAATTTCGGTTTTTCGGGTGTCCACTTCCCCAAAGCGGAACCCACCGGGGAAATTTTCCCCGCCGCATGGTTCGGTGACACGTACGGTTTCATCGTGAGTCCCGCAAACGAACCTATCGCCGCAGCGGAACTGGAAGTATTCGCCGTAGAAGGGGGCCGCGTCCCCTGGTCCCACAACTCGGTGTATGGTCCGGTGAATCTTACCTTGGCAGGCGGATGCCACTTCGACCACGATTGGACCGCAACCTTTGAAACGCTTCCCGTGGGCAAGTACGAACTGCGCATCACCGCTACCGACGCCTCGGGGCGAAGCAACTACAAGGCATTGACCTTCTATGTGCACGACATTTACCTGCAAGACACCATTGCCTACAACCAGACCCATTCCACAGCAGACGATATCGTCATCGAAGTTTTGGGGTTAACCGGTGGGATGACCTTTACCCTGACCGATGCACTGGGAAATGTGGTTGACCCCCAACCCGTTCTCGTGGGAACCCAAATCCAAGTGGGAACCCTTCCCCAGGGCGGGTACAACCTCCTTGTGGAAACTGCAAACGGGGTGCAGGAAAACTACCTGTATTCTTTCTTCGTGACCGACCAGGATGGTCCCGCAGTTGCTTTCTATAATAACCCCGAATCTGGAAACACCAGCTACACCGGTGACGGTTTCATCGAGTGGAAGATCGCGAACTGGGGTCCCCAACTGTTGGATTTGATCCTTTTCCGCGAAAGCACGCATTCCAGGCAAATGATGTTCTTCCCCATTCAGAGCCTTTTCATCGGTGGAATGCCCGCGAA
>DAOPKN010000116.1:0-4870 GCA_035391225.1 Thermotogota bacterium | reverse complement strand
ACCGGGAAGGTGGCAAGGAATCCGCGCGCCAAAAGCGCTACGAGCATGAAGATGCCGATGGTGCCGATGGCCAAGAGCCAGTTGCTGGAGGCCATGTCGATGGCAACAGGGGCGAGGATGAGCCCGATCAGGATGATCATGGTGCCGTAGAGGTAGGCGGGAAAGAGTTTCAGCACTTTCTGTACACCGATTACCTTCGCCAGGATGCCAAAGCCGATCTTGACCAGCCCCGCCACCATCACGCCTCCGGTTGCGTATGCCAGCGCTACGGTGGGGTCACCCTGCGAGGCGTAATGGGCTGTCACCGCGATGATCCCGCTGATGTACGCGAAGGACGAACCCAGGTACACGGGCACCTTGCGTTTCGTGATTACGTGGAACACCAGCGTGCCAAACCCCGAGGTAAACAGCGCCACCGATACGGGGATCCCGGTGAGCATGGGAACCAGTATGGTGGCCCCCGCCATGACGAACACGTGTTGCAGCCCTAACAAGAATGTTTTCAAATCCTTCCTCTCCCTTCCTGTTTTTTGGGATACCCGCTTGGAACGGGCAAAAAAAAAGTGTTTCCCTTTCGGAAAACACTTTACGCTTCGTGTATGGGTTCGCACACCCCCGGGTTTTTCACCACCGGTTTTCGGGGGAAACGAAGGGCAGACAACCGCCATTTCGGGAAATAACGCAATTGGATTTTCACGGAATTTCCTCCCTTCGATCCAAGGTGTGCAATTCGCGATAGTATAGCACAACATGGGAAAATGTCAACCAAGGGGGGTTCTCGTTTCTTCACCCAAAGGAGAGTTGTTGCCCGGGTTTGCGGGTTTTGGCGGAATTTTCCAAAAACTCCCCGAGTACATTCCCTGCCACCAGGGTTTCGTTGTCCAGCGGAATGGCCCCTTTCTTTGTTAATAGCTGGTTCCCCGAGTCCCCCTCGTCATCCGGTCGGACGAATAGCGGGACAAAGCCGTTCTTGATGTTTTCGATGGCCCCGGCCCACGTGCCTCCCTTGTTCGCGGTGCTGTTCACCACGACGGCGTAGGAGGAAAGGCAGTAGATGTACTTGTTCCTTTCCATGGCTCGACCCACGTTGAACGGGGATTCTGGTGACCTCGCGGAGAGAAGCAGCAGTTCGCCGTTTCGGAGGTTGGACCTCCAAGTGGCCTTCCGGGTGTTTTTCAACAGGCTGTCTGCTACAACGCCAATGGCACTTCCCCCGTTTTCCATGCAGGTAACCATGGCCTGGCTATCGATTCCCTTGGCACCTCCCGAAACGACTTGGAACCCCGCTTCCACGAGTTTTCGAGAGAGCTTTTGGGTGTATTCGAGGAGCTCTTCGCCGGCGTTTCGGCTTCCCACCACTGCCACGGCTGGCTTTTCCAGTAACCCAAGGTTCCCGGAGAAAAAGAACACGGGCGGAACCCTGGCTTTTTTCAACCGCTGGACAAGCAACGGGGGATACTCTTTTTCTATGCGGGTGATGGCAAAAACTCCCGCTTCTTCCAACCGGGACATTTCCATGGCCATCGTCGCTTTCCGCGAGAGAAGGTTCTCGATCCGGTCGGCAAGGTTTCCATCCAGTTCCAGCTCCCGGACGAGGTCTTGGGCATTCATCTGCAAAAGCTCTCCGGGGGATTGCAGCCGGGATTCTCCCACGGATTTCATGAGGGAATTGAATTCTCCCAGGCTCAGGGGTTTGGTTTCGCTTCCCCGCGGGATCCCAAGGGGAGTATACAACAACAGCATCACGTTGCGCGCGTCGGTTTGGTTATCCATTTCCACCTTCCCAGGAAGCAGAGAGGGCGATGGGAAAAACCTGCCCCGCTCCCTTTTTTTTCAACTGGTAGGTAATCACGGTAAAGGTCCAGCGTGAATCCACCAGGTCATCCAACAGGATGATGTCTTCCCCCTGGAACGTTGCGTTGACCGAAAAAGCATGCCAAACGTTCTTGAATTGCAGCACCGAGTTTTGCATGGTTTTTTGTTCGGGGTTGTCTTGTTTTTTTTGGATGCAATCCAAGTGCGGGATCCCCAACTTATCCGAAACCTTCCTTGCAAATCCCGGCACCAACTCCGGTCGCCGCAGCGAGGGGACGCTGAGAATCAATCGCGGGTTTGCCCCGTTTTCCAGCACTTTCTGGTTGATCATATCACAAACGGCCTCCACGAGTTCTTCTCCAAATTGTTTCTGCGCGTACTTCCCCTCTTTCACCTTGGTGCCCCAACCTGCATCCCCGTAAATGCCCAGGGCGTACCCGGGCTGTGCCTGCATTTCTACCGGGATTTTTCTCTTTTGTATCCCCCCGAGCAAAACGGGGAATTGCTTTCGGGGTTCGATGCCAACGAACTCCCGCCGAAGGAATTGCCGGGCTTGGTGCTCCAGAGAAGGATCCGTTTGCCCGGAACGGAATGCTCCGGTGCAATTTGCGCAGTGCCCGCATGGAGAGGAGGTGGGATCGTTCAGGGAGGAAGTGATGAATTCCATGAGGCACCCGGGGTGTTTCACGTATCGTTTCATCTCTTCGAGTTCCCGCCTCTTGCCTTCCATAACCCGTTCCCACCTCTCGGTATCCGGTCGCCATGGATTGGGCGTACGGAAATAGCGCGCGTTCTCGTGGGAAACCGCCCCTTCCACCTGTAGCAGGGTCAGGCATTTCTTGCATTCGCTGTTTTTCATGTTCCAGCGTTCTTGCAGCTCGGCGAACGAGATCCCCCCCTCGGTTTCGGTGGCCTCGAGGACTTGGAAAAGATGCCGGGGGTCGGGAAAGGAGTGGTCGATGAAATACTCCGCGATATCGTCGTCTTCGTTCCCGGATAGCAGGAAAATCTCCGCGCGATCTAAGGACCTTCCCGCCCGTCCGATTTGCTGGTAGTAGGCAACGATGGAAGGGGGACGCTGGAAGTGGATCACGAAACCCAGGTCGGGTTTGTCGAATCCCATTCCCAGGGCAACCGTGCTCACCAGGACCTTAACTTCGTTTCCCAGCAGCTTCCCTTCCAGCTGTTCGCGGATTTCTGAAGCTAGCTGGGAATGGTATGCTTCGGCAGCAATCCCGTTTTGGCGTAGCCACTTGGCCACTCTCGTTGCGGTGGCAATCGTTAGGCAGTACACGATTCCGGACCCATCCAGCTGGGGAATGGTTTGGGCGATCCAGGCCATCCGTTTCGGCGCGTCTTCCATTTCCAGGTTTTGCAACCGGAGGCTCCCGCGGGATAACGAACCCCTGAGGGTGGAAAGGTTCGGGCCCAGTTGCTCTTCGATGTCTTCGATCACCCGGTCATTGGCCGTGGCGGTCGTTGCCAGTACGGGGCAGCCCGCGGGAAGGTTTCGCACAATTCGAACGATTCGCCGGTAATCGGGGCGAAAATCGTGGCCCCAGTCGGAAATGCAATGTGCTTCGTCCACGACGAGTAATTGGATCTCGATCCCCCTGACCAGGGAAAGGAACTTTTGGTTTGCCAACCGTTCCGGGGAAACAAGCAAAACGTCCAATTGCCCCGTACGGATTTTTTGCGCGATTTCGCTGTGCTGGTTCGGGTTCGAGCTGTTGAGTGTCTCTGCCCGAATTCCGATCCGAGAAGCCATGTCCAACTGGTTGCGCATGAGGGACAAAAGGGGGCTTACCAGTAGGGTCAGTCCCTGTTTTTCTTGCCCCAGGAAGAAACTCGAGAAGAAATACACCAGGCTTTTCCCCCATCCGGTTTTTTGGACGAGAAGTAGCTTTTGTTTCCGATTCACGATGGTGTCAATGGCTTCCCACTGGTGCTTTCGGAAACGGGCTTTCTCTCCCAGTACACGGCGAAGTTTTTCTTCTGCGATATCGATCGAAACCACGGAATCCCTCCTTCTCTTACAGCTCTAATCCCAAGAACTTCTTCACCAAAAAGCCAATCAGGAACGACACCATCGCCACTCCCACGCTGATGGCGGCCATTTCAAAGAAGCGTTTGCGGAAAACCTGGTCGGTGGCCACGGAAAGGTAGAAGTTGAACAGCGCGATGATGGCGAGGCCGATGCCAATGGTCACGAACAGCGCCAGCAGGAAGTTGGAAATCAACAGGTAGGGGGAAATCAGCAGCAAAACGGTGAAAACGTAGGCCACACCCGTGTACAGCGAGGCTTTCTTCGCGCTCACCCCGGGGTTGTTTTCCGCCTTGGTGGAAAGGTACTCGCTGGCCGCCATGGACAACGAGGCCGAAATGCCGGTGATGAGCCCCAGCAGGGCGATGGTGCGGGAATTCTGGATGGACAGCGTGAACCCCGCCAGCGCACCGGTGAGTTCCACCAGCGCGTCGTTGAGCCCGAGCACGACCGATCCCATGTAGGACAAGCGTTCCTCGTTGATCATGTCGATGAGTTCCATCTCGTGCTTTTCCTCGTCGGTGATGATGGCGCCGATTTCCGGGATTTCCTTTTGCAGCGCGCGGTAGTCTTCAAGGGAAGTCTCGTTGCGTTCCATGAGCTTGAGCGAGAAGGTGAGCCCCAGGATGCGCGCCATCCACACGAAGAAAAAGACCGCAACGCGGCTCTCCTTCACTTCAACCCCGCTGTGTTTCTTCAGGGTTTGGTAATGGCGCTTCTCGTCCGCCGCGATTTTCTCCAAAACCTGGGCGTTGTGCTTGTCACGGATCAGGCTTGCCAGGCGGGTGTACTTGCGGTAGTCGGTAAGCTCGCCTTTCTGGAGTTTCTTCAAGCGTTTGCGTGTTTGAGCGGTGGCGGTCATATTTTTCCCCCTTGAAAATGCTTGTTTTCGTGAATTTCCGGACAGATTATAGCATGGAAAAACCCTTGCGGGGATTCAAAGCGTCGAGGGGCAAGGGTTTCCTGGGACCGCCGCACCCCGGTGCGGCTGTTTTTCCATTCTCCAAGTGG
>DAOPKN010000115.1:0-4884 GCA_035391225.1 Thermotogota bacterium | reverse complement strand
TTTCTTTCCCGTATTCCCACAGCTGCTCCACGGTTCGATTCTTCTCGTCGATACGAAAGACCACCGCCCGCGAATAGTTGTGTTCCGGCAAAACAGCCCCTTCCTTCCAAAAGCTCCTACTTTGGCCGTTGTCGAAAAGAAGCAAATCCAGCGTCTCTGGGTTTCCGTCCGCATCTGGCATAATCATGGGTTCATGCTGGCACCAGGCCCATTCGAATTCCTCTCCCACGGGGCTCAAAAGCCAAGGCTCCAACTTGGCACTCTCTGCCTCGTATCCCTCGTGTGGTCCCAATATCCAAACGATCCGGGAGGTGCCCGGATCCACCTTCACCACCATGCTCTGCGTGGGGGAAGAAACGATGTACGTACCATCCTGCGGATCCAAGATGGCCCCGTTGGTGTGCATCCAGTCGATGTTCAGCGTGTTCAAGATATCCGGATGAAAATGGTGGTACGGCTCCCGGGTTTCCACCAGGATGTCTCGGAAATCCATTTCCGTTTCCACCCTCCCGGTGGATCGATCCACCACCACGACAACGTCTTCCCTTGTCCCGGATTGAAACATGTTCCGGTGGTTGGAGACGGCCAGAAAATCCCCGTTTGGCAACTCGTTCACGTCGTGGTGCACCCCGTTGGGAACCTCGTACTCCTTGAACACCTTCCCCAGCCAGTTCCATTCCCACAACGAGGTCATGTTATACGGGATCTGGCGGTACTCGTCCCCGGTAGACAGGAAGCGACCGTTCTGCAACAGCACGATGGAAGTGCCGTGCGCCATATCCGTGCGCGAAAGGTACCCGCGAACATCCCCGTTTGCATCCAGCAAGCAGGTGTACGAGTGCGAGAAACAAGCGATCATGAGCGTGAGGCCGGGCTCCATCTTCTCCGGTTGGGACTCCACGAGCGAGTAAACCTGGAAATCCACGGGAAGCGGATCGGTGGCAATGGAAAGCGAAGTGGTTTGGGAAGCCCCATCGGAAAAATGGGCGGTGAGGAACACCCGGTTCTCCTTTCCGGGATACAGCCCCAGCACGGGAACCTCATGGTGAAGCGCTTGCTCTGGAAGAGTATACGAGATCTCGGAAACCGCATCCTTCCCTTCCACGCGCACCTCCACCGAACAAGGCGCTTGGGTGTCGAAGAGCACCAGCGCAGCGAGTGGATTCATTTCGTAGGGGTCCAACAGCACGAAGGGGTTCTCCAAGCCGTGGGCATCCGCCTGGAAGTTCGCCAAGATTTCTTCCTCGCGGGAAAACTGCCACGCAAGGATATCAAACTCCGGAACCTCCACCAGTTCCGAAAGCCGAGGGCCAGACGCACGCACGAACAAACCCTTTTTGAAGGCAAGACCCCCTCCCGCCACGACGAGAAGGAGCCCTACCACAACGGAACCCACGACCCAAAGTTTTCTTTTCATCCGCACACGCCTCACTGGATTTCCAGCGAGTGTTCCTGCTGCTCCAGCAGAACAACCAACCGAAGGGCGCCATTGGCGGACTCTTCGGGGATCTCGAAGCAAACATATCCCTCGTTTTTCCCAAAATTCAAGGATGTCCCTTTCATCCGCTGCCGATCGTAGCTGGCAAGGAAAGAATCGTTTGGATGTCGGGAAAAACGATGGCCCTCGGCATCTTCCACGAAAACATTCTCCCAGGAAAACACCGACGCGCCCGCTTGCTTCTTTTCCACCACCATATCCAAGAGCAGGAAAACCATTCCCTCGGAAGGGGTTTGCTCGTGCTCCACTTTTTGGATCACGCCGTTGTACTGCACGGAACTTTGCGTGGATTTCAAGCTTGACGTAGTTTCCCAGCTTTTCACCTGAACCTCCCAAAACGGGGAGGAAACCTGCCCTTCACCACTCCGGGTGTTATCTCCACCGCAACCAGAAAGCACAAAGAACAGGAAAACAACCAAGAAAACAGCCATCCACTTTTTACTCCGCTCCATACTTTTGCCTCACCTCTTTTGGAATACAGTTTTTGATGGGTTCCCCGATGGGGATTTCAAAACCTTCTTTTGGATACAACGGAAGGCGTTCCAAGCGATACACCAGGTATCCCCACTCCACTTGCCAAACGATTTCCCTGGTTTGCGGGTTCACTTCCAAGAAAACCCCGGAAGATGGCGGGAAACTCAGGTTGAAGGCTCCCAAGAGGTTCCCGTTTTTGAGCACGTTTGCATCTCCCCGGGAATCGGAAAAAAGGTCCAACCTCTCTTTCCCGAATTGCCAAACTTGTTCCACGGTTTTCTCCACCTCGTTCACCCGGAAATGAACCATGCGCGAATACTCCCCCCAAGGGTTCTCTGCCATCTTTTCCTCTTCGTCTTCGCCAATTTCACGGTGAAACCTCCCGTATCCGTTATCAAAAAGCACCAAATCCATGGTTTGGGGGTTTTGATCCTGGTCAGGAAGAATTTGGGGGGCATGTTGCGTGAAAGGCCATTCAAAGCGAGAGCCCACCGCATTGAGAAGGGTTTGCTGAAAAGTTGGATTCCAACCATCTGGAATTCCCAAAATCCACTCCAAGGAACCAGATGGGTATCCCAACTTCACAACTGCAGATTGGTGCCTGCTCGAAAGAAGCACAGCCTCTTCGCCCGGAACGGGAACCACGGCATTCAAGTGCAACCAATCTTGAGGGGTCCATCCCGGGGCTTTGCGTTGTGGATCCAGAACTTCTCTCATGTCCAGAGTGCGAACGATTTCCCCGGAACGCATATCCATTTCGTAGAGAAAATCTTCCATTGTTTCATTGCCTTGGGTACCCAAGAACAGGAAATTTCCATTCTCGAGCACGGCCAGGTCATGGTGCACCCCGTACGGAGAATAGAAGGCGCGGGAAATCCTCCCCAAAAGGGAAGCCTCCCAAATGATCACATCCCCGAAATGGTAATTCCCCGTGCAAAAAAAATGCCCGTCGCTCTCCTCTTGGTACAAGGCAGGTAAAATTGTAGGGATATCCAAGAACCAACGAATCACACCATCTTGGTCGAAAGCCACTTTTGGATCATCCTGGAAGGTAAAATTGAATCCTTCTGCTACCTGGGATGGCACGAAGGTGGAAGCGGAAAGAACGAGCTCCTGCAGTTTACTGGGAAGGTTTTCGGTCTGGATTTGCAATTCCCGCTGAAACTTCTCTCCCTCCTTGGACACCGCTTCCAGGGTAACCAAGTTCCTCTTCCCGGGGAAAAGCCCATATATGGGGACTAGATGGCAAGTGGCATAAGCCCCCACCGAAAACGAAACATCCTGACCCTCCCTCCCACCTTGCACGGAAACCGAAATGGAAAGCGGCTCGGAAGAACGGAAAAAAACCAACGCGGTTAGGGGAGAAATTCCGTAGGGGTTAACCACGACCAGCGGGTTTTCCAAAGAGTATTGCCCGCTTTCCATTTCCTCCAGAAGTGCTTTTTCGATTTCCTCTTGGTGCTGGATTTGCTGGAAAAGGGCCTGGATGTGCAAAATGGGAACCATTTCATCTTCCGAAGGGACATTTCCCCCAACCACAAAAAGACAGAGCATGGCAACCACTGCCAAGCCGGATTTCACCAGTTGCGAAACCCCCATCTTGGAAACGATGGGCATTACTCCTTCTCTCCGCGCTTTCTCTTCCTCGTCACCCGCAACATGACCCGGTCAAAGGAACCCTCAAAAAAACTCAGGAAACAAAGGACGTGGGGGAGCAAAACGGAGAAAACCAACGACAAGAGCAAGTACTTAACCGTGTACTGGATGGAAAAAAAACCCTCGTTGAAAATTTCCTGGTGGGCGTATCCCTTGAAATACTGGAAAGCAAGGTTGCACAGCCAAACAAGGAAAGAAAAAACCACGATGAAAGCCGGAAACTCCACCGATGCCAGAGATTTTTTCTTGATCTTCAGGTAGTACACAGACGCTGCCACTCCAGGAAAGAAAATTAAAAGAAAAACGAAGAATGCCTCCATTTTCTCCTCCCCTTATTTGTTGTTCATTTCCCGAAAGGGTTAATTCAGCTCTTCACCCTTCCCCCCATAATTCAACGCATAAAACCGGACATATTCCCCGGAAATCACCTTCTCCATCCATTCCGAGTGTTCCAAGTACCACTGAACCGTCTTCTCCATCCCCACTTCGAAAGAAGTGGAAGGCACCCACCCAAGTTCATCCCGGATCTTGGAAGGATCGATGGCATACCTTCGATCGTGCCCCAACCGGTCTTCCACGTGGCGAATCAACTGGTTTCCGATCTCATTGTCCCCCGTTTTCCGGCGCACCAGCTCCAGGATGACCTGCACGATATCAAGGTTTTCCCGTTCGTTATTCCCCCCAATATTGTACACCTGTCCCACCCTTCCCTGGTGAAAAACCAAGTCGATTGCCTGGCAATGGTCGACCACGTAAAGCCAGTCACGCACCTGTTTGCCATCCCCGTAAACCGGTAAGGGCTCGTGGGACAGTGCATTGCGAATCATCAGTGGGATCAACTTCTCCGGGAACTGGTACGGGCCGAAGTTATTGGAACACCTGGTGATATTCACGGGAAGGCCAAACGTGTCGTGGTACGCCTTCACGAACAAATCCGCCGAAGCCTTGGAAGCCGAGTAAGGACTATGCGGATCCAGGGGAGTTCCCTCCGAGAAATACCCCTCTTTTCCCAGGGACCCGTACACTTCATCCGTGGAAACCTGGACGAACTTCTTCCCCGGAAGCCATTGGTCTCCCTTTTTCCAGTTCTTCTTCGCGGCCTCCAAGAGAACTTGCGTACCCAGGACGTTGGTTCGCAAGAAAACCTGGGGATCATGGATAGAACGATCCACGTGGGATTCCGCGGCGAAATGGATGACACCATCTATGTCATGCTGGCGGAAAACTTCCTCCACCAGTACAGGATCACAAATATC
>DAOPKN010000114.1:0-4902 GCA_035391225.1 Thermotogota bacterium | reverse complement strand
GGCGCACCCAAAGAGCAAGTGCAGGAAGACACGGGGGTCTGCTCCTACAATACGTTTTGTTTTGGGGGAAGTGGGATGGGATGTGCCAGGAGGACAAGGCTTCCACACCAAGGTTAGGAAAATTGATCACAAACCGGAACCGTTTTCCAATTCCTAGTAGGTTCTGGAAAGGCGAAATCCCTGTATGTCGGATGATGCGTTTGGGGGAAGAGCGAAACGATAGGATACCCGGCAATCGCTGTCACTCCAGGTTTGAATGCAACATCCACCGCGTACAACATGCCCAATAAGAGTGTCCACACCAAGTGGATTCGTCTGAACGTCACTCTCATAATAGGAAAAATCGAACCCGTCGTGGCACATTTCCCACACGTTCCCGGTCATGTCGTACAAGCCCCACTCGTTGGGGTCCTTTTCTCCCACCGGATGGGTTGTGCCTCCACTGTTTCCACTGTACCACCCCACGTCATCCAGCGTGTCGCTCCCCGCGTACAGGTAGTCGTGTGCTTCCACCCCATCCGTGATGTCTGCAGCCCCTCCCCGCGCGGAGTATTCCCATTCCGCTTCGGTGGGCAGCCGCCATCCTTTCACCTTGGTAATGTCCCTGGTGATTGCTCCGTCTTCATCCAGCAATTCCCAGCTGTTTTCATCGTATGCTCGGGGAAAACCCGAAAGATCGCTCAGCCAGTTGCAGTATCTCACCGCATCTTCCCAGCTCACCCAAACCACGGGTCGACTTCCTCGCCCCCAGCCGTTGTCAGGCACCGTGGAAGTGGGCTGTCCGGTAGCCAGAAGGTACGCGTCGTACTGATCGAATGTCACCTCGTACTTTCCGATTTGGAACTCGTAGGTGAGGGCCACCCCATGGACGGGTTTTTCAAATTCACCCCACTGCTTATCGTCAGGTGAATCCAGCGTGTTTCCCATCAGGAATGTAAACGCTGTTTGGAAGATGGCTTCCGGAGAAATTGTTTGTTGCCCGTCAGACTGGTTTACCCTCACTTTCCACTTGTACGCGGAGTAGGGGACCAAGTTTTCCTTGGCGATGTATTTTGTTTCCATGAGTACGGGTGGAGCGTAATCTTCTCCTGCTTTTGCAAAGTACACTTCGAAGTTTTCGATGTCCAGTGCACGCGTGGAAGAGTTGCTCTGCGTGCCAGGCGTGGCTTCCCACGTCAACGTGGGGTTACGGGAGACCATCGTGGCTTCGTGGCTGGGACCCTGAATGGAAACCTGCGGGAAAGAATAGGCTTTTTCCGCCGTGGAAAACACCCACTGTTCGCTGGATGCAGTCTTTCCGTCCGATTGTTTTGCCACGACTTTCCACTTGTATGTTGTGCCATATTCCAGGTTGCTCTTCTGAAATTCCTTGTTGGAAACCTGCTCTGGCAAACCGAAAGTTTCCGTTGCTGGTGCAAAAAACAGGTCGTACCCCGTGATACTAAGAGCTCGCGCTCCACTTGTTTCAACTCCTGAAGTGGCTTCCCAGGTTAATGTCAGAGTTGTGGCTTGTCCGGTCGAGAAATCAGTGGGGGTAATCAGCTGGATTTCCGGAGCTCCGTTTTCTTGCGCGGTTACGAACGTCCACTCTGCGCTCGTAGCTACTTTCCCATCGGATTGAAGCGCTGCCACTTTCCACTTGTACGTGGTGTTGTATTCGAGTTGGGTTTTTCCTACCTGCTTTTCGGTGGACCACTGTGGTTCCGTGTAACTTTCCTCGTTCATTCCGAAGTAGAGGAAAAAGCCTTGGATTGTAGGGGTGCGTGCTCCAGTGTTTTCCGGGGTTCCTGGAGTGGCTTCCCACGTAAGCGTTAGCGTGGTTGCTTGGTCGGTGGAACTGTTTGGTGGGGAGCTTAAGGCCACTTCCGGTAGGGAATGCTCTTGCTCGACAGTGGAAAAAACCCATTGTTCGCTCGAGGTTTCTTTGCCATCCGATTGCCTCGCTACCACCTTCCACTTGTACTGCGTGGCGTATTCCAGGTTGCTTTTCTGCAGTTGTTTGCCCGTGACCGCCTCCGGGGAAGCGTAGCTCTCCGTTGCTTTCGCGAAATACACGTCGTACCCCGTGATGTTCACAGCCCGCACTCCAGCGGTGTCTGCGCCTGGGGTGGCTTCCCAGGTGAGGGTTAGCGTCGTCGCTTGCTCGGTGGCAAAGTCAGCGGGGGAGACCAGTTCGATTTGCGGGGCTCCGCTTTCTTGCGCAGTTCGAAACGTCCACTCGGTACTCGTTGCCCACTGCCCATCCGATTGGATCACCACGACTTGCCACTTGTAGGTTTCGTTGTTTTCCAGCGGGGCGGTTTCCACGCGTTTTTCTGTGGTCCACCCTGGGACGGGGTACCCTTCCCCGTTCTTTCCGAGGAAGACCAGGAAACCCTCAATCGTAGCCAAGCGTGCTCCCGAATTGACAACCGTTCCCGCCGTTGCTTCCCACGTAAGGGTTAGCATGGTCGCTTGGTTCGTCGCGTTGTCTGCGGGGGTGTTCAGCTCCACTTGCGGTGGGTCAAATTCTTCCGCCGAGGTGGTGAATACCCACTGCTCGCTTGCCGCACTCCTTCCATCCGATTGTTGTGCCACCACCTTCCACTTGTACTGCGTGCCATGTTCCAAGCCGGTCTTCTGTAGTTGCTTCTGGCTCACCCTTTGCGCTGCTCCGTACGCTTCCGTTGCTTTCGCGAAGTACAACTCGTACCCCGTGATGCTCACAGCGCGCACCCCATTCGTTTCTGCACCTGGCGTGGCTTCCCAGGTCAGTGTCAGCGTGGTTGCCTGGTCGGTGGCGAAATTCCCCGGGCCCACGAGCTCAACCTGGGGAACCCCGCTGCTTTCAATAGTGCTGAAGCTTCGTTCTTCGCTCGTGGTGGTCTGCCCGTCCGATTGAAGGACTTCCACTTTCCAGTTGTAGGTGGTCCCATAAGCCAGTTGCCCCTTGACCAGGCTTTTGCTGGTGACCCACTGGGGTTCTGGGTAGGCTTCTCCTTGCCGTGCGAAGTACACCGAGTACCCGTCCAGCGTAACATCCCGGGCGCTTGCGTTCAGCTGGTTGCCCGGTGTGGATTCCCAGCTCAACGTAAGCTGTGTGGCTTGGCCCGTCGCCCCATCTTCCGGCAAGACCAGCTCCACCTGGGGAACTTGGTAGTCGCCGCCCAGCGTGGTGAAAAAGCGCTCCCCGCTGATACTACGTTGCCCGTCAGATTGCACCGCTTCCACTTTCCACTTGTACCGCGTGCCGTGGTTCAAACCCGTTTTTTCCATGGTTTTCCCACGGGTTTGTTCAGGTTCCGGGTAGGGTTGGTCTGCCATCGCGAAGTAAACAAGGTACCCCAGGATGGAAAGCGAGGAGCCGCGGGCTGCTCCTCCGCCCGGTTGGGCATTCCACTCCAGCAGCACCTTCAGTTCTTGGTTCGTGGCTTCGTTTGCAGGGGAAAGCAATTCCACCCTCGGGGGCTGGTTGGTTGCTTCGGTCACGACGCACGCGGAGATCAGAATCAGACCCAACATGGCTACCCCGACAAGAAAAAAAACGCTTGCCCACTTTTTCATTTTTTGTAATCCTCCCCTTTTTCCATGGAAAAGCTTTCGATTGCAAATTCTCCTTCTCCTTCATCTGTGGAATTGCTCTTCTTTTTTCCCAGGGGTCTTTTTCAAAGGCCACAAAGCCTTGGAAGGTTTTGCATGAATAAGCCTTCCAACTTCCAAAAGCGCATCAGGATGTGGTTGGAAGTTTCAAGTTCAGGGCTTGGAATACACGAAAAGAGGCTTTGGGATTTCAAAACCAGATGGAGCGGGTTTTTTTCCCTTCATTAGTATATCACGGAAAAGGAGAATGGTTGAGATGCACATCCACCCCAAGATTCTTCCCTGGGAACCCCGAGCGCCAGTGGGCGGCGGTGTTCCCTTTCGAGCATGGCAGGTAGAGCTTCACACTTTCTTTATTGTTGGATCGGTATACTCGGGGTGTAAAAAAAATCCGGAGGTGAAAGAAAATGAAGAAAGCAATGATGATGGGAGCAACACTACTTGTACTTGTAGGAATGACGTTCGCACTGCCGCTGGGACAAAACGTGCTGACAGAGGAAAACGCGCAAATCGTGGAACTGCAACTGAAATACCGCATTGCTGAACTGGTGAACGTGTTGGAAATGACACCGGAACAAATCGAACAGGTGCATGCACTGGCACTTGCGACCCGGGAAAAACTAGACACCATCAAGGATAGCGGAACGGAGAGTCTGGAAGACGCACTGCAACAAATGGTACAAGGCCACATGGAAGAAGCGCAAGCGCTGCACGATGAAGCGGAGAATGCCTTGGAAAATGCCAAGACGACCGTCGAAGAGTACGTGGAACAAATGAAAAACCTCTTCACCGCCGCACAGGTTGAAAACTACCAGGAAAACATGATCGCTGCCTTGAAGGAACGCGTAGCCCCGGCGATGGAAAAGGTGCAGCAATTCAAGGAAGAAAACGCTGTGCTGGTGAACCGGGTAAAGGAACGGGCGGAACGGGTGATGCCCAATGCGGGAAAACTCGTGGAACGTGTTAACGAGCGGATCGCAGACAACGGTGAAAACAACGGTGAAGGAAACAATGAAGACAACGAAGATCTCCCTGGCCGGGTATTGCGCAACAACCTCGGCCCGCTGCAAGGCTACAACGCAACCGATACCCTGTACATGATTTTCCTTTCCCCCAATGCCATCGAAGTGCTCGAGATGTTCTTGCAATAGGACGATACTTCGAAAAGACTCTCCCCACCCCGGGAAAATCGAGTAGGAGGCTATCCATAAATTGGGTAGCCTCCTCTCACACCACCGTGCGTACCGTTCGGTACACGGTGGTTCAGCAGCTTGCGTGCAAGGTCATGTAGCGTTTGGTGATGTTACCCAAGCGCCTCAAGAC
>DAOPKN010000113.1:0-4935 GCA_035391225.1 Thermotogota bacterium | reverse complement strand
CCCCGCTATACTGGATCGAAATCGCCTCGGAGCAGGACGTTCAGGCAGTTCAATCCCTTTTGGAACAAGGCCTGCTGGTGAGTATTTCCATCGACGCAAATTTCTATGAAAACTTAACTTCAGAAGATCTTTGGGATGTCCATAATTACAATACAACGAGCAGCAACCACGCAAACACCATCGTAGGATATTCCGGAAGTGTTCCACCGAACCAAGGCTATTACGTGCGCATCATCAACAATTCGGGGAATACGCTCTGGCTTTACGTGAACGGAGTGTATTCCAGCACCATCAACGGTTTTTCCACAAGCACGACGTACGGTTTCACGGGTGCAGATTACCTTAGTCTCTGGAACTGGACGGGATGCTTTTGGGTGCAAGATGGTTGGGGGAACGTTCAATGGAATACCTGGACCAACCTGGAGTTCACCTACAACGGGGGAGGCGTTTGGATTTCCCCGGAACAGTAACCACGGGAGGGTAATTGGAGGAAATAAACCATCCTCATTCTTCATTTTCTCCTCCTGTTGGTTCTCAGAGGCTTTTCACTGCCCCTGGGCGTGGATGGGCACCTAAAGCTCCTGTGGCTCGATCCGCGAGATGTACCAGGGATCCACAAGCTCCAGCACAGGTCACATCCGCAAACCAGAAGAAGGCCTGAGGCCAATGGGGTACGCGAGGCGTTTGTTTCTGCTACGGTTGGAAAACGGAATGCTGTCCGAAAAGGGCGATATCCCAAAAGGTGGATCCAACGGTATCATCGTTGTTCAGGTCGGAAAAAAGGCTGTTTTGCGTCCATGTCCCCACCGTTCGCATACTCCCGTACGCGGAGGAAAAGAGGTTCCAATCGCTTGCATCCACGGTGCCGTTTTGGTCAAGGTCACACAGGTGGTTCCTCGTGGATTGGCTCACCGGAACCGGTGCCCCTGTGGGATCGTTTGCGGTGGCACTCCAACTGATGACAGGGTAGGTGTTGGGAGTCCCACTTAGCTGAAGTTGCAACACGCTTCCCTGACCCATATATGGTGGGGTAACCGCGTTGAGCGTTGCGGAAAGCGAAGTGGTGGTGGTAGCAAGGGAGGTAACGTTCCACTCCGGTAAAAAAACCCGAGCGTGTTGCAACGTACCACTCCCCAAGGTAAGGTGGACGGACAGTTGTTGAACCCCGGTAGTCTGCCCCAACTTCACCAGAAAGGGCGCTATCCCGGTTGGGGGAAACTTGGGTACGATTCCCACCAGGTTGGCATTTCGGGTGGGAAGGGGTTGGAATTCCGCCACGAGGGAAATCGGGGAAACCACGGGAACCCCGATGGGATTCGCCGGTCCCATGTTCACCCCGTTTTGGATCCAGTGGGAAAAAGTGTATCCACTCACGCTGGGTGCGGAGAACAGGGGATTGGACAAGTTGGCATACCAGCTGGATCCGGGAATCGTTACCAGGGAGGTAGGGGATGCCGAAGTTTGGACCCAGTACTCCGTTGACAAGTTGGCGGTGTACACCGCATTCGAAGACAGGTTAATCGTCCGGGGATTGGCAGTGCTTGCATCCTGCCACTGGGAGAAGGTGTAGCGAGCATCGTTGCCGGGTACCATGGGGTGGATGTCATGAAGCGTTTGCAGCACGTTGACCGTGTGGTTTCCCGCGGACAGCATCAAGGTTTGCGGGGAAACGTAGCCGGTGGAGTCCACCAACAGGTTGATATTCGACACCGGAAGCGTGTTGATCGATAACTGCCAGGCTGACGGGGAGCCCCCACCAACCTGGAAAGAAACATTGTCCCCGCTTTTCTGGATAGAGGAAAGCGAAAAACTGCTGGAACTGCCACTGTACCAATTGGCATTCGGGGAACTGGTGGAAGAAAAAGCGGTATTGGAAGTACTTCCCGGAAAAACATCCCCCCCGTCCCCCGTGCTGGTCTTGTTGTCCAGCTGGTTCAGTCCATCGGCCTCTTCCACGTCCACGAGCTTGTGTGGCCACGTTCCAAGATCGTTGTTTGCCATCGTATCGTCCACGTGGGTCACAAGCATACCTTGGGAAGGAATCCCCCGGTCAAATCCCGTCCATTTACGGTTTTCCAAGAGAAAATACTCGGTGGAAGCGGCCGGGTTGGAAAAGCTGAAAATCGAGGGAGAGGTTTCGTTGGGAAGGAGAGTCTTGCTTCCCGAGAAACCGTTGAGAGAGGTGTTGGTCAACCATCCCAGCTGGTTCTTGGACCAGGCACAAAAATGGGCGGGGCAATCGCCGTTCCTGGAAATGAAATTCCAACCCCCGTACGCCATCACACCCCAGGCACCAATACCAAAGGTGCTATTGGAATAATCGTACAAGTCGGGTAAACCGAAAGCATGCCCCATTTCGTGGGCGATTACCCCGACGGTGGTGATTGCTGATCCCAGCTGTTCCGGAACCAACATGTACAAGTAGGCTTTTACTCCATCCACGCTGACCCCGGGGTAGGGTAAGCTCCACTTGTGCGACCAGATATCCGTGGAGGTATGGGGTGTTGCTTCTTCTCCGGTTCCCTGGTGCACCACCACGATCATGTCCACGTACCCATCTCCGTCGTTGTCAAACTGCGAGAAGTTGACCGAAGGATCAGCAAGTGTCACAGCCTCTGAAACCAATGCCCGGGGATTTGCATCGTTTCCCCATACATCGTTTTGGCCGTAGTAGTCGTGACCGTTTGCGGCGGTGACCCACCCCACCACGACGCCTTGCAGCGTGAGATTGTTGTAGGATACCTCGAAGTAGTAATCCCTCACGGAACCGTATGGTGCTTCGGAGGGGGCGGTGGAAAACATCAGGTTGTTGAAGTGCGTGTTGGTGTAGGTGGTGGAACGGTCATTGAAATTCACCAGGATCACGGGAACCTGGATGGTCCCCGTAGTGGGAGCCCCACGCGAGAAATCCCGGGATTTGGTCCGTGCGGCTGACAAGGCCAGTGCATCTTGATCCGAAAAACACGGAAAGTTCTCGGGAAGGGGTTCTCCCACGGCTATGCCAGAGGGACGGAGCACTTGGTCTTGCACCAAGGCGTACCTCCACCATCCACTTTCATCGGGAACAACAAGCCGCCCACTCGGTACGTCGATGGAATAATGAAACCATTCGTCCCCAAAAACCCGTATCGAAATCTCCGTCCCATCCGGTTGCAAAACGGTGCTTTCTCCCGGGAAGGCGGGGGAACAAAACCCCATCCCCAGGAAAAAATAGCATGGCCAAACATACGAGAAGTGTTTTATTCATGGTAATCACCCCTGCTTCCGATTTTTGAACCATTTCAGTAGACACTAACCAAGAGATCAGGCCCCAGCGAGGGGGTCCGCGTTGTCAGCGCGTCATCCACCATCTCAGCCGAGCCAAGGTGAACGCTTCCCCCGGAAAGGGCCCTGCAAGTCAAGGTGAGCAACACCCCGTTTTGGAGCACCGAGGATTGCCCGGACAAGTGGGTGGTGTCCACAATTTCCACCCCCCCTCCCTGGGAAAGGCGAATGACCCTTCCCTGGGTGTGAAAAACACTTCCCACCGCCACGCTTTGCAAGGAAACCCCACCGGAGAAATGCAAAACCAACCGGGAACTTTGGAAGGTTGCCAGCGAATTGGCCAAAACGTTTACGGTGAAGACCGAACCGGTTGCGATACTGAGAGATGCATTTTGGAAAGAAATTTCCGGGTTGGGAAGAAGGGGTGTGGGGTAAAAAGCCGGAACGCTGTACAATGCGACCACAGGGGAAGTGTTCACCGCGCAAATCCCAACGAATGCCTTGGAAAGGGGAACAACCGCGGAAACAGTTCCCTTGGGAAAAACACCGATCACGTTCGTGGAAGTGGAGAAGCTCGGGGTTGCATCCAATTCGTAAAGGGTGAACTGTTCCTGCACATCCCCGGAAAAGGGGAGGGTCCAATTCACCTGGTAGGAGCTTGGGGGAGAATGAAAAGTCACCGAAGAGATCACGGGAGAAAAGGGGGTGTTCACCGATGCCAGGGTGCTACCATAACCGTAAAGGAGAAGGATCAAGTCCCCAACATCCACGAAACTGTCCGGGTGAACCGAAACGGCGTACGGACCTCGGGGAGGAACCACAACCGTGTCCGCCATCCTCCCGATATCGGCGGAAGCATCCGAAGTTTGGTAGCGATTCAGCAGGAAAATCAAGTCCCACACATCGACCTTTCCATCTTGCCCCGCAGAAAGCGAAAGGGAATGGCAAAGGTCACCGATGTTCCGCATAGCCGAAAGGTCAATCAAAACCCGTGAATCCTCGGAAGGGGGTTCTCCAATGGAAGCAAAAACCCCTTCCTCCGCTATGATATTTCCCGAAGCATCCCGCGTACGGAAAGCCCGGAGCTGGAATTCCTCGTTCACTTCGAATAGCCACGGGTCTGCGGGTTCGGGGAGTAGTTGTTGCACAAGGAAAGCCTGTTTCAAGCCATCGTCTGCTGAAAAACCGGGAATTTCCAAAAAGGCAGGGTTAGGGTTTGCCGGAGCACCTTCAAAAAGGAGTTCCGCGACGAAAACACCGGGGTCCATGGCAAGGAAGGATTGCAACTTCCCGCGATCCCAGCGCAAGACCTTTCCGATTGCCCCAGTGATCGGGGAATGAAGCACAACTCGCAGGGTAGCTTTTCGCCCTCGCACATGCAGCTGGGCCTCATGCTGAAAAACCCCGTCATCCACGTGGATTTGGAAAAGCCCAACCGGCAAAACACACTGGAGCCTACCATCGGAAGCGGTTCTTCCCGAAAAGACCAACTCCCTGGAACCAGAAGCAGCGAGAATGCCCACCTCCGCACCGGGAACCATTCTTCCCAGATCGTCCACGACTTCCAGGTCCAGGGTCCCCTCGGTAGGCCAAAAAGTGCAACTTCCCAATACAACGACTAACAAGAAAAGGAAAAACCAGTACTTCACGGGTACCACCCCCATGGATCGC
>DAOPKN010000112.1:0-5030 GCA_035391225.1 Thermotogota bacterium | reverse complement strand
TTCTTCGTTCGTCACTTCGTACTTCCCTATCAGGTAGTCGTACGTCAACTCTACTTCGTGTACTGGCTTTTCGTCACTGTCTCCCCCAGTGCTCCCCATTTTGAAACCCCCGCTTTCAACCAGCACCATCCCATCGGGGACCGTTTCTAGCCTTACAGCCCCAGGCATCCCGCTTCCCGTCGTCAAAAATTCAAACCACGTGAAGCGAGGTTCTCCTTCCAGGTAGGTCAACAGGTTTTGCCCGTTTTTCTGTCCTGCATATTCGGGCGTCCCTTTCAGGTATCGTTCCAGCTCCATTGTCGTGACCTTGTTGTCTTTCTCCAGGTCCGCTTCCCCTTCCAGGGCCTTCTTTAAGAAGTACCCCAGGATCCCGTTTTCGATCCATTTTCCTCCCCATTGAAAGCGGTCTTTCGCCACCTGGTTCGCCGCACTCGAAGTCACCAGAAGATCCACACTGTCTGCCAGCGATCTCTCCACTCCTGGGTCGTCTCGCACTGCTCGGGATCGGTCCTCAGGCCCCTGGTGGCACGCGTCCAGGAACACCATCTTCTTTCCCCGGAACTTTTCCAACTCTTCTCGTAAACGTTCTTGCGTCAAGATGGAGTTCCCTTTATCGGGATCCGAGTACGTGGTGTATAACCCTCTCTCCCTTTCCGTGGTACCAGGTGCACCGTGTCCCGAAAAGAAGAAGATCAATTGATCCCCACTTCTCGAATTCTTTGCCGCATACTCGATTTCCCACAAGATCTCTTCCGGTGTTACGCTTCCCGTGAGTAGCTTGGTGGTGTATCCCAGCCTTCTCAACACTTCCTCAAGCCCTTGGGCATCTTTCCCAGCATTGCTAAGGCTTCCCAATGTCTTGTACTCGTCGATTCCTACCAGAATCGCCACTTTCAACCCCATCAGCGTCGAAACTACCATTACCATTAGGCTCAGTACTGCCAACCGTTTCACGGTTTCACCCCTTTTCCGAAATGGCAAAAAAAGCCACGCGGGCACCCTACCCGCGTGGCTTTTTTCGATTCTTGCCTCGTTCCTCTCAATACTTCAAGTTCCATTCCCGCTGCAAGGGGTTTATCAAAAGGGGTTCCGGTATGGGTTCTCCGTACATGTTTTCTTTCACCCACGCGGGAATTTGTTCTTCCAGGAACCCGATGAGTTCATTTGGGTCGATCCAGCCATCTTGGGAAGAGCCCCCAAAACCATCCGCTTTCCCCTGCAGGGCTTGGCGCAGGAAGTAGGTAAATAGGCTCATGCCAAGTGTACCGGTGGGATCGGCGTACGATTCCTGGTCTCCCTTCGAGGACGCAAGGAAAACGAAGTTGTCCCGGATCCGACCCATGTCCTTGGTCATTGCATCTTGGTTTATGTCAGCAGAGTTGCGCCCCAAAGGTTGGGGTATCCCTTTGCCACCTCTGTTGGAGCTCCCGGAAAAACAGCTGTCGAATACCACGAACAGGTTGCGGGATTTCTCCGCGATAGCCCGGAGGTATTCTCCCAGGTCGTCGTCCAATAGGCAAGAGTCCGGGTCAAGCATGTTATCGTAGGAATTTTGCCAACGGAAATCCACGGGCACCAGTACCTCGTCCAGCCCATCGTCTTCGTCACCGTTCGTGTCTGCAACGCTTCCCCCGTGGCCCGAGAAGAAAAACAGCACATCAGTGTTCTGGTCGATGTGGTCGAAGATCCCTTCCTGGAGGAAGGAGGAGATAGCACGCCTGGTGGCCTGCTGGTCCACAAGAATCTTGGTTTGAAGCGTTGCATTTTCTTTCGCTGCCGCAGAAGTAAGCAGCTCTTTCACCACGTTCACGTCCGTTACCGGCGTGGAAAGGTGAAAGCCCACGGGGTAGTCGTTGATGCCCACCAGGAAAGCAAAGATCTTGCGCTTTTCCGTGGGAACCGGGTGGTAAGAAACCTTGATCTGCTGGTTGTTCCGCTCCACCTCCACGATTTCCCGGTACAACTTTCCATACAGGTAGTAGTGCACGAGGTGCGGGCCTTTTTCCAGTAGGAACGTCCCAGACGATGCATCCACCCGTTTTCCATCCAAGAACCAGTACGGGTTCGCTGGAACCTGAAGTTTCACGCTGTAGGTGGTGGGTTCCGTGTTGAAGTAAAAATCCACCATGTTGGAGCTCCAGTCCCCCGCGTCACGTTCCATCCTCCCCTTGGAATCTATCGCATTCGCTTCTCCACTCATGAAGTGCCCTTCTTCGAAGGGATGGGACATTTCATACGCGATCCCTTCCTGCGATTCACGCGCCAGGGTTTCGATCTTGCCCCGGATCTCTTGGTCCATGGACGAGAAAACGAAGGCCTGGAAAAACTCGCGGCCTTGGTCATCCCCGTAGAAACGGTAAATGGACGGGATGGTCACAGTATGGCCTGCCCGAACCCGGGTGTTCAGCCCCGGGTCTTCCACGATGTCCGGCCAGAGCAACGCCATTTCCGCATCACTGTTGATGTGGAAAAACACAAGGTCCACGGTCTGGTTGGGGGTAATCCGAATCACCGGGTTGCGTTCACCGGAGTACAGCACCACGGGATCCTCGTCGATGTCCAGGGAGATATCCACGGTCAATTCGGGCGGGCTGGCGGGAACCATCACCAGGCTGCGCAGGTAATCGTCCACGCGCACCGCTTCGCTTCCAACCATCACGGCGATCTTGGATTGGCCCATGGCAGAAAGACCCAGGCAAAGTCCGAAGAAGAGCAACAGGAATACACTCTTTTTTCGCATTACAGCTACCTCACTTTACGTAGAAGTAAATAATCTTTGAAGCCCAGAGGATCTTGGGACCATCTCCCACCACATCGATCTTTTGCTGGAACTTGGCGAAGTAATCCATTGCATCTCCGGACACGGGTGGGTAGGCATTGTGCGAAAACTGCTGCTGCCATTCGTGGTAGGTCACGAACTGTACGCTACATGCCACGATTTGCACGTATTCTTTTCCCCTCGCATCTTCCACCAAAAGCCGATAGCCCTCGCGCGGGATGCGTACCTTCACGTTGGCCTTCACGAAGTTGTCCTGGTCGTACGCATTGGGGAAAAGGATAGTGACCTTTCCATCGGGGGTTACATCGTACACCACCACGTACGCGTCGCGCGTTGCACTAAACACGAACTCGATTTCTTCACCCGGGTAAAACGTCCTGGTAACCGGGCGGTTGGTCGTGATGTCCACGGAAAATCCTTCCACCGGATCGGGTTTCACTGAAATCTTTTCCATTGGGATTTCCGGAAACGCATTCCCGAAACCCACGACAAGGAGCAGGAGGCTTACAAAACAAATCACCATTGCTTTCTTCATTCGGATCCCTCCAACTTGGGGTTAAAATTTCAAAGCTTTCATTTGCACTTCAAGCGTCTCCGGGCGGCCCTGGCGAAGCGTCACCGTCTTTGTCCAGCTCTCGTAGCCGGCACTCACCAGCGTCACATCGTAGCGTCCCTCCGGCAATTCCACCGAGAAAGGGGTCAGACCGTAGGAAACCCCGTTCACGAACACTTCTGCCACGGTGTTATTTACCAACACCTGTAGCCGGATGCCGCTGGGTACCAGTTGCACCGGCAACACCATCCGCTGTTGTGGCTCCAGATCGATTTCGCGTTCGTACGAGGCGTAGCCTTCCATCTTCACCTGCACCACGTGGCGCCCGGGCATCGGGAATACTTCCCGGTTCTTCTGCAAGATGCCGTCCAGGTACACCTGCGCGTTGGCGGGAACTACATCGAATGTCAGCCGCGCCTGGGGATTGCCCACGAACTGGGTCACTTCCAGCGCCTGGTTGAGCGGTTCGTTGAAGCTCGACCCGGACACCGTGATGAGCTTGGCGTAGTTGTAGTACCCGTCCTTGAACAGGTTGATCACGTGCGTGCCGTAGTCAAGGGTGTATTCCATGGGCGTGGTGCCCACCACCTTGCCATCCACGCGCACTTCCGCTCCCTGCGGGAACGAGTCCACCAGGATGTTCTTCTTATCTGGCTGTGGTTGCAAGAACACGTTGCGCACCACTTCGTGTCCGGAACCCACCAGTACGCTTTCCGTGAAGTCCTGGAATCCGTCCAGGCGCAATTGCAGCGCATGTGTCCCGGGGGTGACGTCCACCTCGTAGGGGGTGAGTGCCACGAATTCCCCGTCCAGGTAAAGGCTTGCCCCGATGGGATAGCTCATCACGCCTAGTTTTCCCATGGGCTGGGAGAACGCGAACGATAGGTTGCGCGCTTCCCATTCCATGGACGCTTGCATGCGCGAGGGGAATAGCCAGCGGGGGTCTCCGGTGTCCAGTTGTGGGAAAACGGGGATGGATTCGTCCAGCAGCGACTTGAAGTCATCGAACAACGTGAGCAGCGATGTGGAAGCCAGCACCATCAGCCGGTACTGCCCGGGTAAGTGTAGTGGCTCGGTTCCCGTCATGCCCAGGTACAGCGAGTGGGTGCGGTTGGCCGAAAGAAGGGACACTGGGTACAGCTTGCTGGGGTAGAGCAGCCATTGCTTGCCATCCGGCGCGCATCCCACCACCGCCACGAACGCGGGGTGGTTCACGCGCACCCACAACCGCACCCACTGACCGGACCCAACTTCCGCGCCGGTTTGCAGCGTTGCGTTCAAGCGAAAATCGCTTCCACTCTCGTGCAGGTCAATCCAGTTGGGGCAAAATTGTGCCAGGAAAACCCCGGCAATCCCCAAGAATATCCACAGCAAAATGTTTTTTTTCACGCGTATCCCCCTCATTTCCAAATCACCAAGTTCACCGTGGGATCCAAGATGGGCGTTTGGAAATACTGTCCAGCGGACTGGGAAACCACGCCGATTTCCTTGTAGATGTAATTATGGATTTCCGAGGTTCCAATTTGCCCGTCCTTGTTGGAATCCGCTGCACCATCCAGTCCTTTCAGTAGGAAGTAGGTGTACAGGCTATGCCCGAAGTGGGAATGGAAATCCCTGGCGGTCTCGTTGCCCTTGGACGCCGCCAAAAAGGCGAAGTTGCTGCTCACATTTATGTCCATGGCCTTGGAGCCGCTTTCC
>DAOPKN010000111.1:0-5444 GCA_035391225.1 Thermotogota bacterium | reverse complement strand
GAAAGACTGATACCCATTGCATCCTGGAAGCGGGGAAACCCTTCCCCGCTTTTCCCCTTTTATGGTAAAATGAAAAAACCTCGACATTCCCTTCAGAAGGAGGAAACACTTTGGCCATCGAGATTGAAAAAAAATACCTGTTTGACTCCACTGATACACTAAGAAAGCTGAAAGATACCACTTCTTCCAAGAAAGGAATCATCCAGTGGTACCTTTCCGACCGAACCGGAGAACAAAGTGACGGACTGGAAAAAAGGTTGCGCCTGGAAATCACACCGGAAGGCAACAGCTACCGCCACACCTGGACGTACGCGGAAAAGCGCGACATCCCTGGAAGCGCCGTTCGAAGGGAAGAGCGGGAAGAAACACTGGACGTATCCCAACCCGGAAAACTCCCCCATAACCTCAACCTGGACAACCTCATGGACTACCCCTTCGTGGCGAAAATCCGCTACCACCTGGAATCCGAGGAAAAACCGCTTGCTTCTGGATTTCCTTGGCTGTCCGAATGTGTGCTGGACGAATTCTTGTCCATCGGGGAATGCAAAATCTCCCAACCAGACATCATGGAAATCGAGCTGCACGAAAGCGAAAATCCAAAACCCGAGCTCTTCGAAAAGGTTCTCCAAGCGCTGAAAATTTCCGGGAAATGCCACGAAGCCCCGATCGATCCAAGCACCGGGAAGTACGAGGCAAGATTCAAGAACGAAGCGATTGCGCGGAAGTGGTTCACCGAGGGCGAAAAGCCTTCCCTCTACGAAGCCATCGAATTCCTGGAAAACTGGTTGAAGGGAGAAGTAAGGGTTGTCTCCCTTTTGGGCCTCCCCTTTTCAAAACTGACCTGTACCATAAACCATGATGAGGGGGAAGGATCGAAAAATCAAAAAGCCTTACTTCCCGAAAGCCAATGGAATGAAAAGATTGTGGTAAATAAGAAGGAAACTCCCTTGGAAAAGGGGGATTTGCTTGATCCCCAAAGGGTTTCGCACGTAAACTATACTCCCGTGTTCGGTCTTTGCCCCGAACTGGACACCCTCTACCTCATGAAGCAAAAAGGCTTCCGTGTGAAAGAGATCCATTACTTCGTTTTTCCAGATGAACAAAACCGTTTCCATTTCCAGGAAAAACAAACCCCATTGGTTTTCCACATTTTGGAACATGCACTACACCGCTTTTTCGGAGATGTGGATGTCTTCTCTTACCCCATTCATTACTATGCAAACCGGAAGGAATCTATCAACCCCACCTTTTCCACGATTTGGGAGAAGTTGGAAATCCTGGAAAGAGATGCTTCAAGCCCTCTCGTCATCGATGTCACCAGTGGACAGAAATACCCCGGAATCATGCTTAGCCTGTACTGTATGTTCCACCAAAAGCCTTTCTTTTACAAGCAAAACGAGTGCGAGGAGCTGATTCGTTTCCCCGTAGCTCCCATCAACTGGAACTTTGGTTCCATCGACGATTTCCACACCGCCATGCAAAACCTGGAAAGCGGAATGGACTATTCCCAGTACGCCATGCTGCCACAGGCCATCAAGGACATGTTCATCTTCTTCCCGGGAGAGAGACATCCCATTACCTCGCCCCTTCCCGTGGAAAACATCTACGAAAAATACCGTGAGGCGCGAAAAATGCCTTTTGGCTACGGCCAAGAATTCTTGGAATTCATCCAGGACACCGGGAAAAAAGAATGGATTCGCGAAAAAACCTTCAATTGCTGGTCGCTTCAATGGATCGGTGACCAAATCCCGGAAACGGTGGAACACTCCCAGCGCCACAGCAAGCGCCTGATGGAATTCACTACCCACCTGATCCATGCCATCGGGAAAGAGAGGTTTATGTCTGGGGTCCCCCGGGGGATGGAAGACGAATTCTTCTTCCTGCTCGCGGTCACCATGAACATCCACGACCTGGGACACACCAACAACCAGTGGGAGTTCAACCGCGAAGGGGAAAGCGGGGCGGTTCTCAACCTGGATGGACTTCCGGGGATGGTGCGGGACTTGCACCACATGCTCACCGTGCAGATGATTGACAAAAACAAAGTGTTCCCCCTCTTGGAGGAAATGGATTCCGTTCTTGGTGAAAAAAAATCGGGGAACATGCTCAAGGCCATCAAACTGGTGTGCGAGTACCACCGTGGATTCATGCCGGTGGATGGCACTACCCAGCCTAAGCCCAAGAACTTCACAGAGTTATTCGACTTGCAGCTATTGCCGTTGGAATACCGTGTGTTGGAGGAATTTCCAAACCAAGACGAATGGCAAAATCTAACTCTCACTGCCGCAAGATGGCTCCGCTTCATCGATGCCACGGACGTGCAGGCCGATCGTACCGTCGCCCCGGAATTCACGAAAACCAGGGCCCGCCGTACCTACTTCGAAGCCCGAAACCTTTTGGAAGAGTTACTATCCCACGAAGAAGACTCCCTGAAAGAGTGGCAGGTTTTCAAGGACTTACTGCAAGTGGAAAAGCTTCTTGACGACAAGTTCCTTCAGGATGAATTCCCATTTGCCACCGCTGGGAAACTGGAAAAAAAGGGAGAGAAGCTGGAAAAAAAGGTCTACGCCCAACTCGAGAAAGCCATTTCCTCCCACTACGATGGTGGACGGATTTGCATTCCCCAATCCCTTCGCTCCCTGGAACGACTTGCTTTCAAGATCCGGCAATTCGTGCACTTCGAAAAGCACAGCGTGGTGCAGATGGTGTACCCCCGCTTCTTCCGGGAAAAGGCTTTCGAGGAACAAGACCGCGGGACCCTCTTCATCCAATTCAACATGGGAAACCAAAACAAAGAATCCAACCTGCTTCCCAAGCAACTGAAAAACCAGATTGAAGAGGACCTCCAGGAAGAATTCGAGCGCGCAGGAATTGAAAAGTTAGGTTGCGGGTTGAAAAGAATCGCGGTTTCCTTCGAACCGGAAAGCAAGGAGGACTGACATGCGCTTTTACATCCAATGCAAACCCAGAAACCGCACCGCGAGAATTCCCATCCAGTACAACCAGTACGTGCAAGCCTACCTGTATACCATCTTCGAAAAAACGCTTCCCGAACTTCACAGCGAAGGCTACCAAGTGGGAAACCGCCGGTTCCGGCATTTCGTTTTCTCCCGTCTTTTCTCCAAGAACGTGCACCGAGACGGGGATTACCTGCTTTTTTCCGAGTCCATCCAGTTCTACGCCTCATTCCTTGTGGAACCCATGCCCAAAATCGTGATCGAACACCTCATCACCGACCAAAACCTGCGCCTGGCCAACGAAGAATTCCAAGTCACCGATGCGCGGGTGTTTGCCGACCCCTTCAACTTCGACGACCAACCGGAGAAGTTTCCCATCGAATCCGAGATCCAAACCCTTTCACCGGTAGTTACCTACCGAACGGAAAACCGGGAAGGGCGGAAATACACCCACTACTTCAAACCCTACGACCCGGAATTCCCAGAAGAGATCAAGAACAACCTGCTGCGCAAGTACGAATCCATTTTCCACCAACCCTACGCGGAGCCCGACCAGTTCCACCTGGTGCCAACCCGTTTCGAACAACCCCGGGATGAATCCGTGTTGAAATTCAAGGGCACAGTGATCAAGGGATACAGTGGGCATTTCCACCTTCGTTGTTCTCCCACCCTATTCAAGATTGCCTACCACACGGGGTTGGGTTCCAAGAACGCGCAAGGATTTGGAATGTTCAAGATCCTCGAACCACGCTAAACGAATCGAACCTGGAAAAGCCCTCCTCGCACGGGGAGGGTTTTTTCATGGGAAAGGAGGCCAAATTGAATCCACTGTACATCTTCCAAGATGGTTTCTTGCGGCGGAAAGACAACACCCTCGTGCTGGAAGGAGAAGAGAAGAAGAAGTACATTCCCGTCGAAAACCTGCTCGAGATCAAAGTATTCGGGGAAATGGACATCAACAAGCGGGCACTGGAATTCCTTTCTACCCACCAAATCCCCGTACACTTCTTCAACCGCTACGGGCATTTCATTGGTTCCTTCGTGCCGATCCAGCACAACACCAACGGGTCCACCATTCTCAAGCAAGCCGAATTCTACTCCGATTCCCAAAAAAGGCTTGGAATCGCCCGAAAGTTTGTTTCGGGAGCCATGGAAAACATGGGAGCGGTTTGTTCCTACTACTCCCGGCGGGGAAAAACACTGGGAATAACCGCTGCGGAAGTCAAGGTAGCCAAGCACCAGGTGGAAAAGAGCAATACCATCTCCGAACTGATGGCCATGGAAGGCCAATTCCGAGAAAAGTACTACGCCCAGTTCGACCGCATCCTGGAGAACGAAGACTTCCAAATGGAAAAGAGGACGCGCCAACCTCCACAGAACCACCTAAACACCCTCATCAGTTTTGGCAACTCGGTGCTGTATTCCACCGTGCTCACCGAGATCCTCAAAACCCCACTCGACCCCCGCATCGGTTTTTTGCATTCCACGAATTTCCGAAGACACTCCCTGAACCTGGACATTGCCGAGATATTCAAACCCATCATCGTGGATCGGAGCATATTCCAGGTGGTGAATCGGAAACAGATTGGCCCAGAGCATTTCCGGGGAGTTGAAAATGGGATTTACCTGAATCAGGAAGGGAAAAAAGAATTCCTCAAGGCAATGGAAGATCACTTGAGAATGACGATCCATCACGAGCGATTGAAGCGGAAAGTGTCATTCAAAAGCCTGATTCGCCACGAAGGATACAAGTTGATCAAGCACATGATTGAAAACAGGGAATATGACCCATACAAGTTGGGTGCATGATGTTCGTCATCATGGCGTACGATGTGAACGAAAAAAGAGTGAACAAGGTGTTGAAGACGGGAAGAAAATACTTGACGTGGATTCAGAACTCACTGCTGGAAGGGAACATTACCGAGGCAAAATTCAAAAAGCTAAAGGAAGAGTTGAAGCGCATTACAAATGAAGAGGAAGATTCCGTGATTTGGTATATCTTCCAAGGGGCAGGGGCGGTGAAAAAAGAAACCCAGGGGGTAGAAAAAGGAAGGGAAGACCTTTTCCTTTAAATCCGGGATCAATTTCTTTCCATTTTTGCCATCCAAGAAAATCGGATTTCTGTGAACAAAGTTGCATAAGGGTCGAACAATTTGTTCACCAAGAATAACTCTCTGAGATCTTCGGCCAAAAAGGAAAACCTCGGAAAAAACCAGAAAAATGGCTTGGAAATCTCCATCTTCTTTGATTAGCCAACAAAGCCAATCACACAATTAATTCGCTTTCCGCACTTTGTTCGACCCCCCTCAGCCCCCAAACCCCCGGGGGGTCGAACAATTTGTTTGATATATATAAAGTCCAGGAAAAATGAGAATCTTAGCATTTGTTAGTTTTCACGAAATCATTTTAAGTTGAAATCCCCAAAAATTTGTGGTACAATATAAGGGGAACCTGAGGGTTTGAAGCCTACCTATGAGGGATGGAAAC
>DAOPKN010000110.1:0-5462 GCA_035391225.1 Thermotogota bacterium | reverse complement strand
TTTTTGTGAAGAAAGACTGGAAAGTGACCGTACTGAAAGTTATGCTGCTGGTGTACGTGGTGATGGCGGTGCTGATTGCCTCGTTCAACTACGCGCTTGCCCCGGGGGCTGACGAGGCCACTCGGAAGCTGGTGCAGGGGTTGTGGCATTTCTACGAGAACGGGTTCAAGTTCGGGTTCATGGTGGTGGGTAGCCTGCTCACGCTTTCTATCCTGAAAAAGCCCGCTCCTGGGCGTTCCAAGATCCGGTACTGGAACTTGCTGGCACTGAATCTCAGCGCGCTGGTCATGCACATCATCTTGCCGGGTATCCTGGGCAACCCCGAGCTGTACTTCTTCGGCATGCCCTTACCCTGGACCACTTCGGGCTTTCAACTGCTCTACCACGGCGAGGCGTTTGGCATATCGTACATCGACGTCTATGGCCCCGTTGGGCTGACAGCCGCCGTGGTGTTTTTCGTGTGCTACAACGTGTTCGTGTTCATCGGCACGTTGCTGCTTGGAAGGCGCTTCCAGTGTTCCATGCTCTGTTTGTTCAGTGGTTTCATCTGCGAAATCTTCGACGCGGGATCCCCCGTTTTCGGCAAGAAACGCACGGCGGAATCTTCGCGCACCACTTTGTTTTTGGCTATCGTCCGCCAGCTCTTTCTTTGGATCGCGCTGTTCCTGGCAGGCGCATGGATATGGCTCTTGCTTTCTTCGAGGGGAGCTGGGTGGGCATCTCCACTGGAGATTGTGGAAACGGTGAAGTACCTGGCCTTTGAACTGTTCGCGGCCATGCTGTTCTGGGTGTTGTTCAATCCCCGGACTTACTGCCGCTATTGCCCATCGGGAACCGTTTTGGGATGGATGGGAAAAAAGGTGGGGCAAAAAATCCGCACCGAGCTCACGCACTGCATCTCGTGCGGTCTTTGCACCCGTGCCTGCCCTATGCATCTGGATGTAGCCCGGGCTGCCATGCAAAAGAAGCCCCTTGTTTCTTCCCGCTGCGTGGGGTGCGGTCATTGCGTACAGGCATGTCCGACGGGAAACCTGGCGTATTCCACCACGTTCCTCCAGTGGCGGGAAAGGAAGAAAAGCGCGGAAACACTTAGTTCTTCGTGAGGTCTATCAACACCACGCGGTTCTTTCCATCCTGTTTTGCCTGGTACATCGCCTTGTCCGCCTGTTCGATCACCCCGCAGGGAGTGGTGGCAAGGTTGGGAACCAGGGTTACCCCTCCCACGCTAATGGTCACCACGGGCGAAACGGGTGAGTGGCCGTGCGCGATGTGCAAGCCTTGCACGTTCTTCCGGATTTGTTCCGAAACAGCACGCGCTTGCTCCGGATTGGAATAGGGCAAGATGGCCAGGAATTCTTCACCCCCGTAGCGCGCCACGAAATCTCCCGCGCGTTGCAACGATCCTTGGATGGTTCCCGCAACCATGCGCAATGCTTCGTCCCCTTTTCCGTGCCCGTAGGAATCGTTGTACTCCTTGAAGTAATCGATGTCCATCATGATCACGCTCAGGGGTTGGTTGGAGCGGGTGGCACGGTGTAGCTCGTTTCCCAACACCTCGTCCAGCCGCCGGCGGTTGGGAATCTCGGTGAGCGCGTCGATGAAGGCAAACTCCTCGAGCAGTTCTTGCTTGCGCTTGAGGTCAAGGTGCATGTGCACGCGCGCTTTCACCATGGGTGGATGGAAGGGTTTTGTGATGTAGTCGACTGCCCCCAGTGCGAAGCCCCGTGCTGCATCCATCACCTCCGAAACGGCTGTCACGAAGATCACGGGAATCTTCTTGGTGTCTTCGTCGTTCTTGAGCACGTTGCACACCTCGTACCCGTCCATTCCGGGCATCAGGATATCCAGAAGGATGATGTCCGGGGGACTGTCGGAACGAGCAATTTCCAACGCCCGCTGGGGATGGATTGCAGGGACGATCTTGTAGCGGTCCCGGAACAGGTCCATCAGGATGCTGATATTCTCCTTGTTGTCGTCCACGATGAGGATCTTCTCTTTCTTGCGAAACGAATCCATGGGTCATTCCCCGCTTTTTTGCCCGATGAGTTCGAGCAGGATTTGCTTTGCCTGGTCGATGTCGAACGTTTCCAAGGCTTCCATCAGCGCGTTCGCCCTTTCTTCACCGTGGAAATGCTTGAGCGTTCCCAGGTTCGCCGCCAGTTGGGTTTCCGCCTCGGTAATGTCATCATCCAGGCCTTGCAGAACGTGTTGCAAGGTTTGGTTCCATTCTTCCCGGCTTAAGGTGGGTTTTTCTGCCACAGGTGCCATTGCCGTCGCGTCCGGTTGTTCGGGGGAAAAGAAGGCTTCCAAACCGGCGATCACGCGTTCCAACTCCTCCAGGAAATCCCGCGTGACCGTGGAGTGTATCGCGAAATGCCCCCTCTTGATCTCCGCTTCCAGAGCAGCCGCCTTTTCCGAAAGGTCCATCGCCCCCAGGTTCGCTCCCACGCCTTTGAAGGAATGTGCCAAGCGCCGCGCCTCTTCCTTCGCGGAATCCTCCTTTTTTTGCGCAAATCCTTCCAGCTTTTGCCGGGTATCTCGGTAGTCCTTGCAGAACGAGCGCAGTAATTTCTCGTACAGGCGAGCGTTGTTGTTGGACCGGAACAAACCCTGTTGCACATCGATCCCAGGAAGGTCGCCCTCGAAACGGATGTTTTGCCCAGAGGCCGTGGACGGGGTTCGAGAAAGTTGGCCTGGTTCGAGGTTAAGCCAGTGCCGGATCGCGCCAAACATCTTCTCCGGATCAATGGGCTTGGAAATATAATCGTTCATTCCCGCCTCCAAGCACTTCTCGCGGTCCCCTTTCAACGCATGCGCGGTCATGGCAATGATGGGGAGTTCCGCAAACTCTGGTCGTGCGCGGATCGTGCGCGTGGCCTGGTAGCCGTCCATCTCCGGCAACTGGATGTCCATGAGAACCAGGTCGTAGGCACCGGGCTTCGCCATTTCCACGGCCTTTTTCCCCGTGTCCGCCACGTCCACCACCAACCCTGCGCTCCGCAACCACTCCAACGCGATCTCTTGGTTGATGGCGTTATCTTCCACCAGCAGCACCTTCTTGCCTTCCAATCCCGCACCGGAATACCCTTCGCCTTTCTCGGGAACCTTCGGAACCCATTCCCCATTGGCTCCTTCCTTGCTAAACAACCCCATGATGGTGTCGAACAGGAACGACTGGTTCACGGGCTTGTGCAAGAACGCATCGATCACCGACTTCTCCGTTTCCTGCATCAAGTCTTCGCGTGCATACGCGGACACCATGAACACGATGGGCGCCTTTCGGCTCTCTTTCTGTCGTTTGAGCACTTCCGATGCCTGGATGCCGTTCATACCCGGGAGTTTCCAGTCCATGAGCACCAAGTCAAATTCCTGTTTCCCCCCCGTGACCATTTCGATGGCATCTTCGGCATTGTCCACCGAAACCGGGTGCATCTGGAACGACTCGATGGTACGCGACAAGATCTCGCGGGAGGTGGCGTTGTCATCCACGATGAGAACCCGTAGCCCGCGCAGGTCAACCGGTGGTCGAAGCTGGCGCTGGCTCTCCTTGGGTTGGGGGACGAAACGCGCGGAAAAGCGGAAGCAACTCCCCTTCCCGGGTTCACTTTCCACCTCGATTCCGCCTCCCATCAGCTGGCTGAGCTGCTTGCAGATGGCAAGCCCCAGCCCCGTTCCCCCGAACTTGCGCGTGGTGGAAGTGTCTTCCTGGGTGAACGAATCGAAGATCTTCGAAAGGCGATCGGGTTGGATTCCTACCCCAGTGTCGCGCACGGAAAATTCCAGCATGACCTTGCCGTCTTCCGCGGCTTCTTCCAGTTGGCGCACCGAGATCACCACTTCCCCCTTGGACGTGAACTTGATGGCATTTCCCGTGAGGTTGATCAAAATTTGGCCCAGGCGCACCGGATCGCCCACCAGCGCGTTGGGGGTGTCCTTGTCGATGGAGATCATCATCTCGATCTTCTTCTCGTGAGCTTGGCGGGCGAAGATCTCCGATAGGTTGGCCATCACCTCGTACAGGGAAAACTGGGTTTGTTCCAATTCCAGCCGTCCCGCCTCGATCTTGGAAAAATCCAGGATGTCGTTGATCACCGCGAGCAAGGTCTTGGACGACACCTGGATCTTTTGCAAGTAATCACGCTGCTGCGCGCTGAGGTTCGTGCGCTTCATCAGGTCGGTCATGCCCATCACCGCGTTGAGCGGCGTGCGGATCTCGTGGCTCATGTTGGCCAGGAACTCGCTTTTTGCCTTTGATGCCAGTTGCGCGGCTTCCTTCTCTTTTTCGGCCTTTTCCTTCTCCCGGCGATTGGTGACATCGTGCAACATGCCTTCCAGGATCTTGGTGCCATCGGGACGCGAAACCAACCGCGCGCTCAACTCCGCCCAAAGCAACGAACCATCCTTGCGCTTCATGGGGGCCTCGAACTGGCTAACCTTGCCGCTTTGCTGCAACTGGCGCAGCATGGTGTCCCTGTCCTCCGGCCGAGCGTACAGCTGCGTTTTCAAGTCCGCGAGCGTTGCCAGTAAGTCTTCCAGGTCAGCGTAGCCCAGCATCTGCACCAGGGCATCGTTTGCCGTGATGGGCTTCCCATCCAACGTGGTTTGGAAAATGCCCTCCACCGCGGATTCGAAGATGTTCCGGTACTTGTTTAGCATTTCCTGTAGTTGCGCGTTGCTTGCCTGCAGCTTTTGGGCCATATCGTTGAGGGATGCGGCAAGGTGCCCCAACTCATCCGAGCGTTTCACCTGCACCCGCGTATCCAGTTCCCCCGAGCCGATGCGTTCCGCAGCCCGCTTCATGGCAATCACTGGCTGGGCAATACGCCTTCCGATGAAAAACCCCAGGAACAGGAAAACGGGGAGGGTGAGGAAGAAAATCCACAGCGAAATGGTGCGCAGCTTCGCCTGGTATTCCCGCACCGTGTCCGCGGAAATATCCACACCCAGCACGCCGGCACGGGAACCATCCGGGTTGAAGAAAGGAGCATACCCGGAGATCCACGTTCCCCAATCGTCGGTGTAGAAACTTGCTTCCACCACCGGCCCGTCCATGGAATCGAAACGGGAGCGCAGCAATTCGCTGGCTTCGAGGTACACCTCGCCCAAGTGGGCAACATCTTCCGGATTGGTTTCCGCATCCACCACGAAGGCAATGTTTCCGCTGGCGTCGCGTCGCATGGTATAAATGAAATATATGTCCGAAGAGGCCTGCTGCATTTGTTGCAACGAGTTCTGCACCTGAACGTATGCTTCGGACCCTTCCTGACCCGGCGAAACAAGCGAGGAATGGAGCCGGGCATCCACCTGGGAGGCAGCGATGGAAACAATGTCACCCAACCGCTGGCGGATGTCGAGCAAAACGCGCTCGTTGGCTGCCGAATAGAACAACAGGATGGAAATCCCCGATACCAAAAGGGAAAAGAAAAAGAAAATCACGAACAAGCGGTTCTGGAGTTTTTTCA
>DAOPKN010000109.1:0-5488 GCA_035391225.1 Thermotogota bacterium | reverse complement strand
CGTTGGGGTAATCCTTCGTCAAGATCAGGTCGGAGCTGTACCCCAGGATACACCCGATAACCGTACCATCGAGTTCATGGACATCCTGAATGATGCGTCGGGAGGGACTACACCCTGCAAAAAAGAGAACCAGGAGAAGCAGGGGAATGCATACTTCCCTTGGAAAAGTATGTTTTTTCACCGAAGGATCACTCCTCCCATTTCCCAAGTGGTCGGGATAAACAAGGAATTATACCACTCATAGCCTCCCGTGGAGAAAAATCCCCTTGAACTGCAGGAGGAAAAGTGTTATCATCTTTTTGTCCCGGGGAAAAGCCCCATTTCAGCCACGTCTTCCCGGGGGATTCTTCCCAAACCCGCCCACCGATTTTCCAGGATAGCTTCCCACCAGGGGAAAGGAGAGCTTTCCATGAAACGATTCGAAGAGCCCGGGGATTTGGGGCAAAAAAGCCAAACGGGATCCCAGGTACCATCCCTTCAGTGGTACGCGCTTCTCGAGAATTTACCCGAAAGTGTAATGGTTATGGATGCCCAAACCCGGAAGTTCGTTTTCGCCAACCAGTGCATGTGCAGCATCTTGGGGTATACCCAGGAGGAAATCTTGCAGATGCCGATCGAAAAACTCCATCCCCCTGAGATGCTTCCCATCATTGCAGAGAATTTCCAGCAACTTGCCCAAGGGGAGCGGCTTTTTTCCACGGATATCGTTTTCCAGCGCAGCGACGGGAGTCTCTTTCCCAGCGACGTGAGTTCCACACTGATCGAGCTGGAGGGGAAACCCTACTTTTGCGGGATCTTCACCGACATAACGCAGCGAAAACAAGCCGAGGCCGAAATCATCGCCGCCAAGGAATTGGCAGAAAAAAACCAGCGTTTCCTGGAAGAAGCCCAAAAGATTGCCCAGCTCGGGTACTGGGAACTGGATTTGGTACAGAACCACTTGATGTGGTCGGAAGGTGTGTTCGAAATTTTCGGTTGCACACCGGGCCAGTTCGAAGCCACCTACGAAGCTTTCCTGGAATTCATTCACCCCGAAGATCGTTCCCTTGTAAACGATGCCTACCAAGAACACCTGGAAACCCACCAACCCTACGATATCATTCACCGCGTCATTTCCCAGTCCGGGCAGTTGAAATACGTGCACGAAAGGTGCCAGTCCTGGTTTGACAAGCATGGAAAACCCCTTCGTTCGCTGGGAACGGTACTGGACATCACCACCCAAAAACAAGTGGAAATCAACTTGCGCAAAAGCGAGGAAAAGTATCGAAGCCTGATCGAAAGCGTTGATGCCCTGATTTTCCTCCTGGATGCCCGGGGAACCCTTCTGTTCCTAAACCGTCCTGCAGCGGAAATGTGGGAAAAAGAACCCGGAGAAATGGTGGGGAAAAACCTTGCAGAATTCTTCCCTTCGCCGGAAGCCTCGGATTTGTTGAAAAAAGTGGCAAAAGTCCTAAGCGAAAACAAGGGTTTTTCGTGGAATCCCAGTTTTGAAGTGAAAGGAAATACGCGGTGGTACCGGAACAGCATCCAACCGATCCGGGATGAATCGGGCAACGCCTTCGAGGCCCTGATTTTTGCCAACGATATCACGGATATCAAGAGAGGGGAGGAAAAGCTCAAGCAAAGCGAGCGGAATTACAAGTCCCTTTTCTTCGATTCCCCCGATGGATACCTGATCCTTCGAGGTGGCAGGTTCATCGAATGCAACAAGGCCAGCGAAACCATCATTGGGGGGAGCCGTGAGGACCTCATCGGAAAGACACCGGCTGACATCTCCCCGGAGTTCCAACCCAACGGCAAACGATCGGCGGAATTCGCGGAGGAATTGATCGCCGAAACAGTGGAAAAGGGAGGAAATTCGTTCGAATGGATGCACCTTCGAATGGACGGTACGCCCTTCCTCGCGCGGATCAACCTTTCGGCGATCAAGTACCAGGGAGAACAGGTGTTGTTTACCACCTGGCAGGACATCACTGCGCAAAGGGAAACCGAAGAACGCTTGCGTATCCTTTCCCAAGCGGTGGAACAGAACCCCGTAAGCATCATGATCCTCAACCTGCATGGAACCATTGAATACGCCAACAAGAACGCCTGTGTAACCTCCGCGTACTCGCTCCAGGAACTCGTAGGCCAAAAACCCCAAGACTTCAGTCCCGATGCCCTTTCTTCCCAAAGCCGGCAACGAATGCTGGAAACCCTCAGGGCAGGAAAGGAATGGAAGGGGGTCATTCACTCCAAAAGGAAAAACGGCCAGCGTTACTGGGAATCCGTCACTGTCACCCCCATCACCAATCCAAGTGACGCCGCTACCCATTTCATTGTACTGAAAGAAGACATTACCGAACGCAAGCGCATCCAGGAAACACTGGAGATAAACGAGCGAAGGTTCCGCCAAGTGGCAGAACACAGTCGCACCGTGGTTTGGGAAACCGACCCAGAGGGGTTATACACTTTCGTGAGCCCCGTGGGCAAAACGGTGTACGGATACTCTCCCGAGGAACTCGTCGGGAGAAAAACCTTTCGTGGTTTGCATCCGGGAACCCAAATCGGGGTAAGTAGCGAGGGGAACTCGCTTTTGGAAAAGGTAGCCAACCTGGAAGGCCCCATGATTCGAAAAGACGGGAAAACCGTCTGGTTGTCCACCAACTACGCCCCCATCATAAACAAGGAGGGAAAGGTAACCGGCTTCCAGGGGACGGACAACGACATCACCGAGCGAAAGAGAACCCAGGAAGAATTGCGCAAGTTCCGCACCATCTCCGAGCAAGCCAACTACGGGAACGCTATCGCGGACGTGGACGGAACCCTGCTGTACGTGAACCCCACTTTTGCCCAAATGCACGGGTACTCGGTGGAGGAACTCGTGGGAAAAAACCTGCAACTCCTCCACAACGAGAAGCAAAGGGAACGCCTCGAAACCTTGTTGCAGAAGCTCCGAGAAAGAGGTGAATTTTCCGCGGAAGAAATTGATCACACACGGAAAGACGGTTCCACTTTCCCCAGTCTCATGAACGCGAAAACCGTGGTAGGAAAAGACAATCGGCCGCTCTTCATGTCCGCAACCGTCCTCGATATCACCTTTCGAAAGGAAACACTCAGCCGCCTTTCACTGCTGAGCCGTTCGGTGGAACAAAGTCCCAACTACATCGTGATCACCGACGTGGAGGGGGCCATCGAGTACGTGAACCCCAGCTTCACCGAAAACGTCGGCTACTCGTTGGACGAAGCCCGCGGTCAAAACCCCCGGATACTCAACTCCGGTTTCCATTCGGAGGCATTTTACAAGAAGTTATGGGACACCATTCTCTCGGGGAACGACTGGCGGGGAGAATTCCGCAACAAGAAGAAGAACGGGGAACTGTACTGGGAAAACGCGGTGATTTCCCCGGTATTCAACGAGGAAGGGAAAATCACCCACTTCGTCGCGGTGAAAGAAGACACCACGGAACGGAAAAAAGCGGAAAAAGCCCTCAAGGAAAGCGAAGCCAAGATGCGGGCCATCAGCGAATCCGCCCAAGATGCCATCATCATGCTGGATGGATACGGAAATGTATCGTTCTGGAACGCTGCAGCGGAGACGTTGTTTGGGTACACGGCCCAGGAAATCCTGGGAAAAAACATGCACAACCTTCTCGCCCCCTCTCGATACATGGATGCACACCGAAAAGCTTTCTCCTTGTACCAGAAAACGGGGCAGGGGAACGCGGTGGGAAAAAGGCTGCAACTGGAAGCCCGGAGAAAGGATGGCAGCGAGGTTTCCGTCGAACTTTCCCTCTCGGCGATCCGATTGGGTGGGGAGTGGAACGCGGTGGGCATCATCCGCGATATCACCGAAAGGATGCAGGCAGAGCAGGATCGCGTTGCACGCAAGGCAGCCGAAGAAGCCAGCCGGGCAAAAAGCACGTTCCTGTCCAACATGAGCCATGAGATCCGAACCCCCCTCAACGCCATCATCGGCTTTTCCCAGATCCTCCACCGAGATCCATCCCTCAGCCCCAAGCAACTGGAAAAAGTCCAAACCATTGCCAGAAGCGGCGAACACCTTCTGAAGCTTATCAACAACATCCTGGACTTGTCCAAGATCGAAGCGGGGCGCTTCAACCTGAACCCCGCGGACTTCTCCCTTCACGACCTGCTGGAAGACCTGGAGAACATGTTGAGTTACCGCGCCCAGCAAAAAGGTTTACAGTTCCTCATGGAGATTTCCCCGAGCGTTCCGGCCTTTGCACGGGGGGACGAGAACAAGTTGCGCCAGGTGTTCATCAACCTGGTGGGAAACGCGATCAAGTTCACCGAAAAAGGCGGAATCGCCATCCGGGTCCGTGGTGAACCCGAGAAAGCGGGACCGAAGAACGTATTCTTCCGCCTGCGCGTGGAAGTGGAAGACACCGGGCCCGGAATCCCATCGGAAGACCTCCCGCACATCTTCGAATCCTTCAAGGTTTCCCAAGCCGGAATTTCCCAAGGAGGAACGGGGTTGGGACTTACCATTAGCAAAAACCTGGTGGAAATGATGGGGGGGAAAATCGGAGTGAAAAGCCAAGCGGGGCGGGGAACCGTTTTCCGGTTCAACATCTTGTTAGAAACCGCCTCGGGGACACAGCGGGACAAGAAGAAGGAATCCCCCAATCCCATCGGCTTGAAAAGCGGAACAAAGGCACTGCGTATCCTGGTTGTCGACGACCAAGAAGATAACCGCGAACTGCTCCGTGCCCTTCTCGAACCCGTTGGATTCCACGTAAAGTTGGCCAAGAACGGCAAGGAAGCTATAGAAATGAACGATTCCTGGAGTCCCCACGCCATACTGATGGACCTGCGCATGCCCGTGATGGATGGGTACGAGGCCACCCGCAGGATCCGAGCCGGCGAAAAGGCATCCAAGGTTCCCATCATCGCCGTAACCGCAAGTGCCTTCGAGGACGATGAAAAGAAAGTGCTCGCTTCCGGGGTGGACGGGTACGTCCGGAAACCCTTGCGAATCGAAGACATCTTCAAGGAACTCCAAAGGCTTTTGGGCGTAGAATTCATCTACGAGAGAGAACCCATGGTTTCCCCCCCACCCGTTTCTGGAAAACCCCTTTCCCGGGAAGACATGGAAAAGATCCCGCGTGAACTCGTGTCGGAAATGTATCGAGCCGTCGAACAGGGAGAAATGGTTCGCTTCAAGCAACTCATCGCCCGGGTTGCCCAGCAAAACGAAGAAGTGGCCAAGGGGCTACAGGCGCTGGCCAAAAAGTTTGCATACGATACGCTTCTCCAGCTTTTGGAAAACAGGGAGGGATAGCCGTGGACATGGAACGAGAGCAAGCCACGATCATGATCGTTGACGACACGCCGGAAAACCTGGAATTACTTGCCGAAATGCTCCAGGCCAGGGGATACCATGTTTTGCAATTTCCCTCCGGTTCGTTGGCACTTCGCGCTGCCCAAAAAAACCCGCCCGACCTCATCCTTCTGGATATCATGATGCCCGGAATGAACGGCTTCG
>DAOPKN010000108.1:4649-5655 GCA_035391225.1 Thermotogota bacterium | reverse complement strand
TGCCATCGCTTTGCACCGCTTCCACTTTCCACTTGTACTGCGTGCCGTATCCCAGGCCACTCTTGGAAAGCGTCAAACCCGTGGTTTCTTCCGGCGTTCCGTATGCTTGTCCCGCCGGCGCCAGGTATACCCGGTACCCCGTGATCGTTGGCGGGGTTCGCGCTTGCTGGTTCTGCTGCTGTCCCGGCGTTCCCTGCCTTAGGCACGCCGTCATTACCAGCACTACCAGCACCGTTATCGTTCGCGTACTTTTCATCCCTTGTCCTTCCTTCGCCGGGGAGCCAAACTTTCCTTCAAACTCCACAGTTACTGTACGTAGAGGCTTGACCACACCCAGGAATCCACCGTGAACCAGCTTCCTCCAACGTTCGCTTCCAAAACCCCGTACACGTTGCTTCCTTGGGAAAAGGAAACCGTTTGGTTGGCGTAAATCGTGGTGATAGTCCCCACTCCTGCGCTCACCGTTTTTGCGTCGGTGGTTCGCGTGACATCTGGGTACGAGTAGTTCTTGCTTGCAGAATATTTCAAAGTTGCCCTGCAGCTGTAGGACTGGCTCCCTCCCCTTGCTTGCACGTACGGTGATAGCGATTGGTTGCTCGAAACCGTTCCGCGGGGCTGGATTTCGTAAAAAGTAGGCATGTTCCGGGTGAAGGTGACCGACTCGTCGGAATCTACGTTCACGCTTCCCAATCCCCAGAATTCCGTTTGGAATACCAGTTCGTTGTAATTCGCGGTTCGGTACACTTTGAAGGTGTACGTTCCAGGCCCGAGGTCCCAGAAACAGACTCTCACCGTTTGGCTGTCAACTTCGTACGCGTCTTCCTGTCCAATCTCTCCGCCATTTTTCAACAGTTGCACCACGATGTTGTTTCGGGCCAGTTCATGGATATCTTCGCCATTGATGTTATGGATGTCGATAATCAGCGAATAGAGCACAACTTCAATTCTGCTGTCCCACACCCAGGTGTCGACAAGCTTCCAGCTGCCATTCACGTACGCTTCCAGT
>DAOPKN010000108.1:0-4549 GCA_035391225.1 Thermotogota bacterium | reverse complement strand
TGTCGTAACGCGCATCGCTGTTGATCGCAAAGTTGTTCGCGTTTTTCACGTCGATTCTTAGGTTGTACTTTGCGATGCTTATGTCGTCCCACACCCAGGTGTCGACAAGCTTCCAGCTGCCATTCACGTACGCTTCCAGTTCCACGTGCAGGTAGGTGTTCTGCGTGAAGGAAATCGATTGCGTCGCGTACAGGTCGCTCCACCCTCCTCCGCTCACCGTCTGGCTGTTGCTGCTCCGAAGACTATCCGGGAATGCGTAGTTCCGGGAGCTCGAGAAGCGGAACGTCGCTCGCACGCTGTAGCTGCTGATTCCTCCCTCTACTTCCGCGTTCGGCGTGACCACTTCCCCGCTGTCTACCGTCCCCCGCGGGTTTACCTGGCTCAGCATAGGCATGTTCCGTACGAACGTCACGCTTTCATCCGCGTCTACCGTCACGCTCCCTCCACCCCAGAATTCGTCTTCGTACACCCAGTCTCCCGTATCTTCCTCTCGGTAAACTTCGAAACGGTATACCCCTTCTTCCAGGTCCGGGATTTCTACCCGTACCGTGTAATTGTCCACCACGCTGCAAGGGTACACCCCCAGGATGTTCCAGTTCTCGTCGTACAGGTTCACCTGCATGTCGTAACGCGCATCGCTGTTGATCGCAAAGTTGTTCGCGTTTTTCACGTCGATCCTTAGGTTGTAGGTTGGGATGTTTATCTCTCGCCAGGCGTAAGAATCCACCACTATCCATTTCTCTTTTTCCTGGTTATAGTATTCCAACTCAGCATGAATGTTTGTCGGGGTTTCCACCAAGACTGTTTCCGGGCAGTCGATTCTTTTCTCCTCATCCACACCCAACGAGGTACTCCCCGAAATACTCTGGAAATCGGGATCATAGTAGTCCCAGTAATGATCAATTTCTTGGGAAATCCGGATCGTGTTTCGAACCAAAAACCCTTCTGTGGAACCACCGTGAACAACGGCATATGGTGTTTGAATGCCCGAATTCGTGTCCGCTTCAGGGAATACCTGGGAAATCCAGGGCATGGATCGGAAAAAGGTTTGGGATGTGTCTTCAACAATCGTCACTGATCCCCCACCCCAGAACTCATCCGTGTATACCCCTTCTTCCAGGTTTCGTTTCCGGTAGACTTCGTACCGGTAGCTTCCTTCTCCCACAGAGGGAATCACTGTCCGCACCGTGAAGTTGTCGACTTCCACGCATTCATGGATGGCAAGCAAATTCCATTCTCCATCGTACAGGTTTATTTGGATTTCGTCCCGGGCATTTTCGTGGATTTCATTTCCATCAACGTTCTTGATTTCCAGGGTTAACTGGTGGGAAGGAATGAGTACCTCTTCCCACAACCAGGAATCCACAACCCTCCACTGACCACTTTCCTCCGCTTCCAACAAAGCGTACACCTGGGTGGGTTGAAAAACAACGATGTTTTCCAGAGACATCAATCGCGCGGTTTGCCCTCCAAATACATCTTGGGATGAAGTAACCATCTCACGATCAGGAAGCTGAAAATTGGATGTACTGGAGAATTTCAGGGTTGCTTTAACGTTGCAATCCATGTCCCCACCCAACACATCTACGTATGGTGTCACTTCTTGGGAACTCCCCTGGATTTGGGTTGGATACACGTCCAGGATGGTCGGGAAACTCCGCTCGAACTCCTCGCTTATATTCTGGTACAATGCAACGGAGCCACTTCCCCAGTATTCATCGAAAAAAACACCTTCCGATGAATTTGCTTTCCGAAACACCTCGTAGCGATAGGTTCCCTCGGGCAAAGTTGGAATTGAAACATGCGCCAAATAAGGATCAACTTCTTCGCAATCGAAGACCCCTACCATATGCTCATTCGAATCGAACAAGTGAATTTCAATGTCATCTCGCGCGTTGGTTTCTATCTCGTAGTCTCCCGAGTTTTTCACCAAAATGGAAAGGGAATGGGTATCAAAAACCGTCACGGGAACTTCAATGGCTGAGACCAGTTTTCCTTCGTCAGGTTCTCCCGAATTGAAAATCACTTCCGCCCAGATTTCCACCTTGTGCTCTCCTGCTTCAGGAAAGGTCAGGGATACCGCTGGGAATTCGAATTGACTGGAATTGATAGAAGGGAGGGAAATTTGGGCATCTGGTTGTAATACACCCACGGGTAATACATCCTCGGGTAATTCGGGGTCAACAAAGAATTTGAGGGAAACCCCTGCGGTATCGGTGAATCGAATATTTGCGTTCCCTTTCACCTGGAATTCCGCCGGAACTCCTTTTTGCACGTCACCGGGGAACCCCACGTCACTGAAATCAAAATACCCCGTCAAATGCGTTTTTCCATAGGGAGTATCAGGTAGTTCACTGTTGTACCAATCGGGCGGGCACAAGTACTTCAGCCGAAACCCCAGCAAAGCGCTATTTCTTATCGCTGAATCCACGGCTTGCACGAGCCCAACAACTTTCAACACAGACCTCCCCTTTTTTGCGACATTTTCGAAAAAACCCTTACCACTAATTTTTTTCAACCATTCTTGGTAGTGTACAGGGTCATATATTCCCATATCTACCATCTTTTCGACAGCTTTCCGAATCAATTCATATGCATACTTCATTGTCTTGAGTGATTTGTCATAATATTGTTCAAATCCGCTTTTTGTAAGGAAAATGGCTGATTCCCAGTACCCCTCCAAATCGGAAAAAGACATGCCCGTTTCCGTATAAATCTCGTTGATAAATACATCAAGGTTGCTCATTATTAATCCCATTATGAATACCCCAAGCTCCGTCTTATCTGGAAGCCCCGCTGGGCTATTCCAGGTTAGGATATCCACCATTAGTTTGGCAGCATCGAAGACAATGAAAAAAAGGTTGAATGACTTCATTACGGAGTTTATCCTCGTGAATTTTTCCTTGACCTCTTCGGGTAGTTCTTCCGGCCATTCCCAATACGGGTCGGAAATCCCCATGTGGAAATATATGTCTTTGTGTTCGAAGAACGGGTCGAATCGACCTTTCGTCCGGAATTCTTTTGTATCCGGCTTGAGTACTATGGGAAACTGTTGCAGGGAGTAGCCAAATTTACTGGAATCGAGTACCCCAAGGAATTCTCCATCCGCCCGGTAAACGCCTACCCAGAAGGGGTGATAGTTGCTGTACGACAGAACGTGATCAGGGCCTTGTACGGTTACTATCCCGGGAGCGGGGATGAGAAAGCCGTGATCGTTCCGCGCAGAAACGCCCGATCCGGAAAACAGCGGTAACAGGATTTCGAAGCAGTTGTTCACGATTGCTTCGCTTCCGAAGATATCAAATCCTTCATTTCCCACTTCCTGTGTAAATATCTCCACGGTGGGCAGGAATAAAGGTGCGTTTTGGATTTCTTGCCGAATTGAAGTGAAATCATAATCCATGCTGAAGGCTCCGGTTAGCATGGCCAAGTTCACACAGAAGTCTTCAACGATTCGATTTGCATCGATTGTTTCCTCTGCCCGCGTTCCTTCATCCCGGGGAATCCATACTCCAAGCACATTTCCCTGGGCGTCTAACAGGTATCCCTCGCTGTTATTCCCCAGGTTGTAATTGACGAATGAACCGGATGTTACTGGGGTATCGACCTCCAATGTCATTGCCGACACTACTTTTTCCCGCGCTTCGGGGGGTAACTCAAGTTGCCCGGAGTACTCTTTTTCAACCGGTATTTCAAGGGGTTGCAGGGAAATATCTATCTGGGTTTGTTCCCCCGTGAAAAGCGTGGAGGGTTTCCAATCATTGGAGATCTGGTAATTTTCCTGGATCCCCCTTATCAAAACGGTCTCACAGTGGTCCCAGCTCGCCGAGGGGATTTGCAATGTATAGGCGCCCTGCGCATCGGAGGTAGTTTCGTACAACTCATATGGGACACCTTCTATGTTGTGCAAAACGACTTTGATTTCAACTCCTTCAAGAACCTCATGGCTTTCCTGAACTTCGGCTATTCCATGGATTGTTCGGGAATAGGAGCTGGACTGGATAAAGTTTGCAGAAAAACCCACTTCCTCGGAAGCACTGAAGGTTAGCAGTTCCTCTTCTGTTTGCTTCTGGTTATCCCTGTACCATCCTTCAAACACCCACCCGATGGACGCAGATGCTTCCAACGTTACGGTTGTTCCCGATTCCAGCATGAAATTTTGAAGGCTGGTACTCCATTCTCCTTCGTTGATCCTAACCCATCCCCCGTTTGAGGGGTCAGAGCCCACATACACGTTGAATCCGGGTTGGGGATTCTCTATGGTGGAAAAAACCCATTCTTCGCTGAATGCATTCTTTCCATCGCTTTGCAGCGCTTCCACTTTCCATCGATACGTTTTCCCATAGGATAGGTTGGCTTGAAGTAGACTTGTGGTCTCACTGATTTCCGGTTCCCCGTAGCCAAAGTGTTGGGGTGCAATGTACACCCGGTATTCCGTGATGGTCGGCAGCGTACGGACCTGCTGGCTCTGTTGCTGCCCTACCGTCCCCTGCCAGCTCAGCGTCAGGCTCGTCGCCAGGCCCGTCGCTCCGTTCGTTGGGGTTTGCAG
>DAOPKN010000107.1:0-5761 GCA_035391225.1 Thermotogota bacterium | reverse complement strand
AACAAACTCCCCCCATTTCTACCAAATCCATCCGTTTTCTGGTACAATATACATGAAGACACAAACAGCATATTCTTATGGGCGAGCCACCATGCCGGCTGGCCCTATTTTTTTGCTTTTTTTCCGACGAAGCCTTTACCCAAGCGGGCCAGGGGGAGGTTGGTGGTCCGGTTGTTTCCCTGCGCATTCCCCCTTTTTCTTCCCCCCCATCTTTCTGCCGAGTTGTCATTCACCCTGTAAACATTCAAAGTTAAATCTGGTATAATTGAATTCCAGAATTTTTATTTTGTCCAGAAGTTTTTACTGGAAAAGTGACTTTTGACGGAAGGTACCCGCAACCTTTTTATTTCTTATGCCCTGACGAGAAAAGGAGGTAAGACATGGAGTTCCAGGCATCGATGCAACAACTCATGGAAGCCTTGCACCAGCTGAAGAAAATGGGGAGCCTGGTGATGATTGACCCTGGGAAGGTGGGGGAAGAACGATCCATCCATGACTGGGAAAGGTTCTTGAACGATCACCAGCAGGCGATGGACAAGTGCTTCGAAATGGCAAATATCCTTTCCGAACAGGTGAAATTTGAAATGGGACCTCTATCTTCGCTGGTTCAGATCCCTGAATTGCTGAAATTCACGATCGAGAAGCAAAAACAAGTTCAGTTCCACGAGGATTTGGAACAGCTCAAGTCCGAAGTTTTCCAACTTGTGGCGAGGGATGACGATTCCCGGGAAAAGCTGCGTTCTTTCCGGAATTCTATCGTGCACCAGGTGGATTTGCACAAGGAACGATCCCCCGATGGGGAAAGCAAGCAAATGATGGAATCGTGGCGGGATGTGCTGGCGTTGGCGGGAAAGAAAGAATTGAATGACCAGGAATGGAGCGTATACCGGGATCGCGTCGAGTCGAAGTTTGACAAGGGGTTTTGCGTAGCGGTGGAGCGCGGAAAAGTGTTCCTGGAAAAAGCCCCCCTTGCCCCCCCTCCTCCCGAGCCAGGAAAACCTTCCGAGGGTCAACCTTCCGTGGAAACGTATGGATCCGAGGAAATGGAACCCGAAGGGGGGGGTTCGGAAGAACCGTTTCCCGAGTCGGATGGTTCTTCCAAGCCTCTCCCCGTGGAGAAACCGGAAGAATCTATTCCTTCAACCGTGGAACCGGAACCATCAGAAGATCAAAAGGTGACAGCTGGGAGTGAATCAGCAACCCCTTCGTCTTTTTCCGCTGGCATTTCCGAATCAGAAGTCGCAGAGGAAGAAAAGCCCTCCGAAGTCAACGCGACGGAGGAGCATTCAGATCAACCCGTTGGAATCGACATCTCAGAAGGGATTCCTTTCTCTTCAGGTGATTCAAACGAGACGGAAAAACCCGCCGAGGAACCTGTTTCCGTACCCCCCAAAGAGGAAATGGATCCCGATGTTCGCTTTGCCTGGGAGTTGGTCGTGCAAAACAAGATCGACTTGGCGTACGAGGTGTTCCGAATTTTGCAAGATCGCGATCCTGAAAAAGGTTCTCTGAAAAGGGCGAGCGGGTTACTGGAACTTTTGCTCCTTTCGCGACATTTGAAGAAAAGCTACTCACTCGTTGCCAAACGCATGCTTCAAACCCTGCAATCTTTCCTGCTGGATTTTCCCGATGTAAGACAGCTGGAGCGAGCCGAAAAGCTTCTGATGGTTTCCGCCCTCTTGTATCCGTGCCTCGTGTCTCCCAATACCTCGAATCCTGCGCTGTTGAAACAACTTCAAGATTCGTTTGGAATCCCCGATCTCCAGGCCTTGGTGGACCTCGTCGCAGACTTTGGCGCACGGGGACTTGCTATTTCCCCAGGGGATTTGCAGAGCGTGCATGGCCAGGAGAGATTGGTGTCAGAGAGGGAAACCTTGCAAAAAAGGGTGGACCAGTGGATTGAGGAATCCCAAAGGGTAAACTGGAGATTCCCTCCCGCGGGGAAGGCATGGAACCAATGGATGAGCAAAGGGGGCTTCCTATTCCAGCTCAAAACCTTGTTGGCAAGCAGCGAACCATCCGAGAAATCGTTGGAGGAAGTGAGTGATTTGATCCAGCTTCTTTCCGATTCGAAAAGGGTGGAACGCGAGCTCAAGCGCACCTTGTCACAAGATTTCCATACCAATTTCACGATTTCCGCGAAAACGATGACGCAGTTTTTCCGGCACTTGAGCGATGCGGTTTCTCTTGCGCAAGACTGGCATAAATGGCATTGCTTGAAACGGGAACAAGAGGTGAGAGGGTACCAGCCGGTGCTGAAACTGGGACAAGCGTTGGAACCCTTGATTGAGAGGGTTTCCCACTTCTTGGAGGAGCAACCCGAAAGGGAAAAGGGAATCCGGACCCAGGCAGCCTTGTGCCAGTTGCGGGGAAGCTTGGAACAGATCAACACGTTGTTCGATGCAAGGGACGAAGGGTTTCAAAACGAGCTGGATCCTGAGCTGGTGTTACACCAGGCACGTCTTCGAACGAAACTGAACCTGGACCCTTTCTTCGAATTCGAAACCTACGAAACGCTCATGCCCGGAGCCAAGTTCCAGGCGTTCCAGGAAACTGCTATCCGGGAAAAGGAACAAGAACCCGAACAAAAATGGCTGGAAGCGCTACACCTTCGCCGGGTAAAAAGAGAGTTCAAGATGGCTTTTTCCATTCTCCAGGTACTGGATCAAGGGAAGTTCGATGCGCACTCCTTGAAAGAGCTCCGGAAAGATGTAGAGGATTACAAGGTGCGGAGCACGAACCAGTTGAAGGATAGCATCGATGCGGCGAGCACGGCGGTGGAGAATGCATTTGCCCGCGGCATCCTGGAGGAAAACAAGAGGCAGGAATTCGCCGGCAAGCTCGCAGCGCTTGAGCGTCCTTTAGGATTGGGGGAAGAGGTGAGTTTCGGAAAAACCCAGTTCGTCTTGGAGAAAATTCATTATTTCATCCAATCACAAGCCAAGAAAAAGCTGCAAGAACTGCGCGGACAAATCCAAGATTCCGGTGTCTTGGAAATGCATGGTCCATCGAAGGAGCTTGAAACGGCTTTGCAAAACCAGGATGTTTTCTTGGCACGGGAGATCTTTGTCAACTTGAAGGAAGGAAGAGCTGTTTCCGGGATCTTGGAAGAATCCAGCTTCCTTTCGGATTTCTTTCCCCAAAAAGCCATCCAGATGGAGAACGAACTCTCCAACCTCCAGAAATACCCCCAGACCGGGTACCTCCGGCACTCCTTGATCCAATCCATTCGGGATCGCAGGATTGACCTGGTGGACATGCGGCGCACAACTGGTGCACAGGCACGGGAAGCTGCAGAAATGATCGACAACTGGTTGCAAGTGAAAAAGCTACAATACGCCGACCAAGAGAAGATCCAGAAAATCCTGGAAGGGATTGGCTTCAACGTGAGGGAAGTGCACCGTGAGGACCGAAACGGGCGAAGCTGGATTGCTTTGAAAGCCGAACCCATCCAAAACCGACGGATTTGCCCGGTTCCTTCCTTCGGATCGGAAGCACAGGGGAGGTACAAGGTGCTGTGCTTGTGGGAACGCCCCACGGAAGACGAGATTGTGACAAGCGTGGTGGATTACCCCAATTCCCCCGTACTGGTGTTGTACTTTGGTAGGCTCTCGGTTGTGCGTCGAAGGGAGCTGGCCCGAACCTGTTTCGAGGAAAAGAAAACGTTCTTGGTGATCGACGAAACGTTGCTCTTCTTTCTCTGTGGAGAGAGGGGATCGCGCCTACCTGCGATGTTTCGTTGCACATTGCCTTTCAGCTACAACCAACCCTACCAAATCACGTCCAGCCACGTTCCCCCGGAGATGTTTTACGGGCGCCAGAACGAACGCGAGTCGATCCTGGATCCCCTGGGATCGTGCTTCATTTACGGAGGACGGCAGCTGGGGAAAACGGCGCTGCTTCGCGATGTACAAAGGTCTTTCCACAACCAAGAGGAAGGGCGAATTTGCCAATGGATCGACCTGAAAGCTATTGGGATCGGATCCCATCGTCCAGCCTCGGAATTGCTTCCGGAGCTGTTTTCGGTGTTGGAGCAACATGGGGTTGTTTCTGGTGTTTACAATGGGGACAGTGAGCTTTCGCACCAGGTGGAAAACTGGGTAAAGCAAACCCCGGAACGAAGGGTGTTACTGTTGCTCGACGAGGCGGACCGTTTCCTGGAGAAAGATTCCAAGAACGATTTCCGGGTTTCCTCTTTCTTGAAGGGCATCATGGACCAAACCAATCGGCGGTTCAAGATCGTGTTTGCGGGGTTGCATAACGTTCTGCGCTCCACCAAGCATGCAAACCATCCCCTGGCGCATTACGGCACACCACTGTGTATCGGCCCGTTGCTCTCAAATGGAGAAGTGTCGGAAGCGCGAAAATTAGTTCGATACCCGCTCATGTCCATTGGGTACCAAATTCCCGAAAACCTGGTCACCAAGATCCTGGCCCAAACCAACTACTACCCCAGCTTGATCCAGGTCTATGGCCACCACTTGCTCAGGCACGTTTCCGATCCTTCCCAACGTTTTTTCGATTTTTCCAACTCTCCTCCGTACGAGCTTGGAAGGGAACATCTGGATGCGGCATTCCAGGGCACAGACCTTCGGAAACAAATCCGCGACCGTTTCATGTGGACGCTGGACCTGGACCCACGTTACCGCATGATCGCGCTGCTGGTTACCCTGGAAATTTACCAAAGGGGGACCAAAAGTATTGGAACCGAGGAAGATTTCTCAGTGCGTGAAATCCAACACTTGGTTTCCGAATGGTATCCCAAGGTGTTTTCACAGGGCATGGACTACGATGGGCTTCGGGTGCTGCTGGATGAACTGGTAGGCCTGGGGGTGTTGCGAGAAAGCAGGCAGGGTTACTACACGTTGCGCAGCCCCAACCTCATTCCCCTGTTGGGAACCGCTGATGAAATCGAGAATCAAGTTCTTTCTATGGGCGACGAGGAACCCAGGACAAAAAGAGCCGAGTACGAGCCGGCCAGTTTCCGTCAGCGCTTGGACGGGGGAAAGGTTTTCCCGCGCAGCTCGTTGACCGTTGCACAAGAATCCAGGCTGCATGGGGAGGAAATTCGTCTCGCTGTGTTCTTTGGTTCGCGCTGGGCTGCTATAAATGGATTGGAACGCTCGTTGGACTTGTTATCTCCGCAAGAGCATTCCCTTGTCAGGGTAGAATCCCCGGAAAGCTGGGGTCTCTTGCTGGAAAAAGTGCGAAACAGCCAAAGTGTTCCCAATGAAGAAGTGTTTTTCATTCCACCAGAGGTTCCATGGGACCGATACTGGTTGGAAATGGTGGAAGCGCTTCCAGCAAGAAACGGCAATGGGCAAGTCATGTTTGTTTTCGCTGCGGACTCTCAAAAGACCCAAGCCCTGCTCGCAGAGGATAACGGCTTCTTCGACTGGGTTGAGAGCCATTCAGAAAACGTTTTCCGCCTTGGTCCCTGGAGCGATTCTTTCTTAAACCAGTGGTTGGAAGAAGTGGAAATCGGAACCCACGACACCTTCAAGCGACTACAACAAGAAACAGGGAAGTGGCCCCTTATCCTGGAAACCTTTTTCCAAGCCCAATCGATGGAAATCCTCGGGTTGGATGCTTCACTGCAAAAGAGTGACTTCTTTCAAAACCCGGAACTCAAGCAAGAAATGGGGAAGATGTTCGTTAGCGATGGCGGAAATTTCAGGGACTTCTTTGAAGGCATCGAAGAATTTCCCGACCTGCGGGACTTGGCCAACATCCTGGACATGACCCCGGAAAAGGTATTGGA
>DAOPKN010000106.1:0-5791 GCA_035391225.1 Thermotogota bacterium | reverse complement strand
CAAACCAGGGGGTGGTTTTCTTGGCATTGATTTTGCCATGCGGTTGTGCTATACTATTTTTTGATTCCACCTGGTCAGTGGAAGGTTCCACTTTCGACACCGCTACTTTTATTATCGTTTCGGGGTTTCCCGTTTTCTATGTGATGTGATGCTTTGGGTTTCCCTTATTCCATTTTTCGAATACGGAACTTCCATCCCGCCCTGGGGTCTTTGGTGTCCCATTTTTTCGCGGGGAAGGGAGTCTTTCCAATAGGGATTCTGGAAAAGTGGGGGGTTTACAGAGATGAAAAAGTTTCTTGGGATTGCTGTTTGTGTTAGCCTGCTTCTTTTGTTGCTTTCGGGGTGTTTCAAGGTACCAACGCCTACCCCGAAGGTCCTCGTGAAAAACCTCGGGCCACAAGGCGACCTCCGCCAACCCGACGTGGCCTACCAGGTACTCGATTTCTCCTTTTTGGACGTTCGCTCGTTTTCGGTGAAGCGCTCCGTTCTCGTGGAAAAGCTGGGGGCGTCCACCCGCTTCACGCTGCGTGTCGATGACAGGGACTGGACGTTGCACGCCAACCCTCTGAACGCGCAGATCTTCGAGGTGAACCTGCCACTGGAGCTGGGCATGGAGCAACTGCTGCAGGCAACGGTGCGCGGGGAAGCGCCCGCTTCGCGCTGGCCAGGCCGCGAAGGGGATGGCATTTGGCTGCAAAGCGTGGTGGTTCTCAAGGAGGAAGAGCAGTTCGCCTCGCACCTCTACGAGATCCCCACCGACCCCTTCATCTCCATGCGCAACGCAGGGCTGTTCGTGTTCGACGAGCAGGGCAACTTCCTGCAGCCCGATTTCGTGAAAAGCAGTGAGGGGAATTTCTACACCACCGCCGATTTCCTCTCCGCCCGCAACGCCGCCACGGATTCTTCCATCAACGGGGCGTTCGTGTTCCTGCAGAACATGCCCAACCACGCGCAGTTGTTGCAGCAGATTTGGCCCAACCAGGTGCAAGTGGTGGACGACCAGATCGTGGTGGACCCCAACCCGGAACGCTACCGGTTGCTCAAGAACCTGGGAGCCGAGGGGAACCTCAGCGAAGAGCCAAACGTGTACAACATCCTCGACAACCGCGAAACCCTCGGGGTGTGGTCGGTGGCGTTCCGCGTATCGCGCCTTCCGGAGCCCGAGAAAGCCGGGGGAAAGTGGGAATTGCAACTCGACGGCCAACACTTTGCCTTCCAGCCCAACCCCTTCGACCCGGACATCCAGCAAACCGAGGTGCCCGGAGCGCTGGCCCAAAACCGTGATACCCTGCGGCGTGCCTTTTTCCAGGTTCCCTCCCGCGTGCATCTCACCGTCACCTCCGCACCCGCCGGCAGGGGAGAGCTGCGCCTGGACGATTCTCCCTGGGGAAATCCCCTGCAAACCGATGTGTTCGCGGGAGACACCCTCACGCTGGAGGCCTCGCTGCTTTCCTGGGATCGCTTCCTGGGGTGGTACGAGGGGGACACGCTTCTGGGAACCAGCACACAGCTATCTTTCACCCCAACCGCTGCCGCAACGCTCACCGCCCGGATCCAACCCGGTGTACCCGGCGCGACGCTGGAATGGTCCCACTGCCTGGGGGGGTTCCAGCAAGAACAGGTGTTCACGGCACTGCAAAAAGCCGATGGCAACATCGTGGTCGCCGCAACCACCTTTTCCGGTGATGGCGACGTCTCCGTTGCCCACGGGGAACAGGACCTCTGGGTGCTGGAACTGGACGCCCAAGGCAACCTGCTCTGGGAAACCTCGCTGGGCGGGAGCGCTTCCGAGGAATGGCAAGCTTTCCAACAAGCCCCCGACGGCGGGTACTACGTGGTCGCGCGTTCTACCTCCGCGCTGGGAGAAATCCCCGCCGGATGGGACGAGGACATCCTTTCGGCGCTGGATTTCCTCTGGATCGTGAAGCTACGCCCCGATGGCGCAGTGGAATGGCAAAAAGCGTTCCTGCAGTACCCGGATGGCAACGGTAGCCTGCCCGTGGTTCTTTCCGACGGCGGCATCGGGATCTGGCTGGTGACCGTTTCCGCCAACCCAGGCCCCGAACAAAACCTGTACCAGCGCGTTTCCTACGTGATCAAGCTGGCGGAGGATGGAAACGTGGCGTGGAAGCACATCGTGGAAGAAAGCGCGCTCTTGCCGCCGCGGGCTGCTCCCGTGCAAAGGGAAGCAGCGGGCGCAACCGCAAACCCGTTGCTCGAGATGCAAGACGGGGGCATAGCCTTTGTGCAATTGGCCGAGGCTACCTCCTGCCTGGTGAAACTGGACGAGTGGGGGAACGAAAGCTGGAAGACACCGCTGGAAGGAAAACAGGGGCAAGGTGCCATCCGCCTGCTGCCCTCCCCGGACGACACCCAGCTGTTGCTGCTGGCCTGCAGCGACACCACGCTGGAAGTGCAATCCCACTCCATGTGGGGAAACACCACCTGGCAGCGTTCCTTCCCCTGTGCCGACGGGTGGTTCCAGGTAACCAACGGCGCCACCGCACTCCTGGTAGCCACACGCCCCGCAGCCTCCGGCGCCCAAATCTCCGTTTCCCGCCTGGAGTACTCCGGCAACATCGCATGGGAACGCACCTGGGACCAAGAGGTTGTGCTCTGGGACGAGCGCACCATCGTCTCGCTCCAATCGGTGCAATCCACCGCCTACCACATCCAGGCATGGGATGACAACGGCGACCTTGACCTGGATGCGCAGGTGCACGTTCCCGACGGTACGGGGCTGCGTTTCGCCTACCGCCCACCGGAAGGGGGCTTCCTCCTCGCGGGCAATGCCCAATCCGGCGAAAACCCCGAATTCCCGACCCAACAGTTTGGCTGGATCGTCAAGCTGGACGCCGCGGGGCAAACGCAGTGGGAACACCACTTCCCCAGCGCCTGGGAAAACCAACAACCCGTGTTCCCCTTCACGCACCCACAAAGTGGGAACCTGCTTTTCGTGGCAAGCACCTCCGACAACTACGGCATACTCTCGGAAAACCACGGCCAAAGGGATATCTGGATCTTCGCGTTGTCCCATCGCTAATGGGACCTTTTTTTCCTATCGTATGTGAAGCAAAACGAAACAACAATGTGGGGGGTTCAACAACATGAAAAAGATACTATGGATTGCTGTTTGTGCAAGCATCATGCTGGTGGTTCTTTCGGGGTGCTTTCCCAAGCCAACACCCACCCCGAAGATCCACGTGAAAGACCTGGGAAAGCAAGGCGACCTGCGCGAGGCAGACGTGGCCTACCAGGTCCTGGATTTCTCCTTCCTCGACGTGCGCTCGCTTTCGGTGAAACGCACCGTGCTGGTTGCCAAGCTGGGGGAAGCGTCGCTGTACGGGTTGCGCCTGGAAGGCAAGGACTGGACGTTCCGGCCCAACCCGCTGGATGCGCAGATCCTCGAGGTCAACCTGCCATTGGACACGGACATCGAACAGATTCAACAAGCGCTGGTACGCATTCCCAGCAGCCAGGCACGATGGCCCAACCGGGAAGGCATCACGTTGCAAAGCGTGATCCTGCAAAAATCTCCCCCGGAGAACGGAACCGACCTGTTCGAGGTAGAAAGCACCGCCTTCATCTCCATGCGCAACGCCGGGCAATTCGTGTTCGACCAGATGGGCGTGCTCATCCAGCCGATGTACGTCAAGAGCAGCGAAAGTTTCACCTACACCGCGCAAGACTTCCTCTCCGCGCGCAATGCCGCTCCCGATTCCTCCATCGACGGGGCCTTCACCTTCCTCAAGGGCGTGCCCAACCATGAGGCGATCCTACAACAAGTGTACCCCAACCAGGTTTCCATTCAAGAGGGACAAATCGTGGTAGACCCCAACCCCATGCTCTACCGCCGCCTCAAAGACCTGGGGCCACAAGGCAACCTCACCGAGCAAGGCAACGCCTACAACATCCTGGACAACCGGGAAACGCTGGGCGTATGGTCGGTTGCCTTCCGCCTCTCGAGCCTGCCCGAACCGCAAAACGCCTGGTTCGCCTGGCAGCTGCGCATGGGGGAAAACCGCTTCCGCTTCACCCAAAACCGCTTCGACCCGGACATCATGGAACTGTCCATCCCCGACACCACCACCTCCGACCCCGAGCAAATCCGCAACGCGTTGCTCCAAGAGCTGGAAACCTTCCTGGTAAGCCTACAAACCGTGCCCAACACCCTGGGCTTCGTGCGCTTTGCGGGCCAGGAGTGGGGAAGCGGTGGCACCGAACGCTTCCCGGTGCACGAAAGCATCAGCCTGGAAGCCACAGCCACCCAGGGGGCTTTCTTCACCGGCTGGTACGAAAACGACACCTTGCTCGCGGAAGAAACGCATTTCTCGCTGCAAGTGGGCGCAGAACGCAACCTCCAGGCCCGCTTTTCCACCGACATCCCCGTTGGCCGTGCGCAAACGCTGCACGACTTCTCCGATGCCTTTGGGGAAGAGGGACTATCGGTACATCCCGGCTTGCAGGGGACAAGCTTCCTGACGGGTGTGGTTTTCGGGGGCACCGGAGGCTTCACGGACTTCCACGGCAAGCAAGACCTGGGCATCGTGAAATGCGACGCCAATGGAAACGTGCTGTGGCAAAAGCTCTGGGGGGGAACGGAAGACGAGATCCTCAAGTGCGCGCTACCCACCCCCGACGGTGGCCTCCTTTTTGCCGCGGACACCGAATCGTTCAACGGCGACTTCACCGAATACCACGGGCTACGCGACGCGTGGTTGGTGCAGCTGGATGCCCAGGGCGACATTGCCTGGCAGACCAACCTGGGGGGGTCGGGATACGAAAGCGTGGACGCGCTGCTCCCTTGGGGCGACGCGAAATACCTGGCTGCCGGCACCACCTCCTCCACCGATTCGGACTTCGAAGGATTCCCCGGAAGCAGCGATATCTGGATTGCCCAGTTGAGCGAACAGGGCGCCGTAGAATGGCTCCGCTCGTTGGGAGGCAGTGCCACCGACGTGTTCCACTCGCTGGTTGCCACGTCCGATGGCGGGGCAGTGCTGTTCGCAAACACCGCCTCCACCGACGGGGAAGTTGTGCACATCCCGGAGCAAGGCCAGGGCTGGATGGTCAAGCTGGACGCGCAGGGCCAGGTGGAATGGGACGGAACCACCGGAATGCTACATGCCGTGCTTCCCCTTTCCGATGGCATTTTGCTGGTAGAACAGCACGCAGACTGGGTGCGCGTGCGCAAATGCGACAACGCGGGCCAAACCCTTTGGGAAGCGGACTTCGGAAGCGTGGAACAAGCCACGGTCAATGCGAGGGAACTGCAAAATGGAAACCTACTGCTCTGGAAAGCACCCGCCGCAAGCGGTGCTCCCCTACTACCCTCCGTGCAACTCAAAGCCTGGGACCCAAGCGGGGCACAGCTGTGGCAAAAAACGCTGGGTGGCTCGGGCAATGACACACCGCAAACGGTATTCCAAACGCCTGCTGGCGAACTTTTCATTGCCGCCACCACCTTCTCCAACGACGGCGACGTTTCGGGCAACCACGGCTCGGGCGACGCCTGGCTGGTGAAAAGCTACTCCTCCGGAGACGTGGCGTGGCAAAGATGCTACGGCGGCTTCCACGCGGAATCGCTGCGCGCGGCTTTTCCCACCATTGACGGAGGCATCGTGCTACTGGCCGATAGCGCCTCCACCGACGGCGACCTCACCGGTCTGCCCCGCCCCTTCTCCAGCTGGCTACTCAAGCTCGACGACCACGGAAACCCCCTGTTCCACTGGGGCTTCGAAGCCATACCATCCGGCATCCAACCCCCGCTGTGGCAAAACCAGCACGGCGA
>DAOPKN010000105.1:0-5893 GCA_035391225.1 Thermotogota bacterium | reverse complement strand
CGGGCAGCCATCTGTTCCTCAAGAAGTCGGTGGATGGGCAATTCCAATTCGTACAAGTGGACGGTGATGGCCAGTGAAAGAAGACCTCTTCCGCAAGGAAGCCCTCAAGCATCGCAAAACACGAGAGCTTGCCTACAAACCCGTGATCATCACCTTCCCCTGGGGATGGGTGGCGTTGCTGGCCATCATCGTGTTGCTGGCGGGGGGGCTGTTCTGGAGTTTCCAGGGTTCCATCTCGGTGCGCTTGCACGGTACCGGTTCGCTCGTTTCGGATGGCGGAAGGGTAACCATCAATTCGCATTCGGAAGGCGTGGTATGGGACGTGGGTGTACAAACCGGGGAACGTGTCATACGGGGCCAGGTGATTGCCCGCCTGGACCACCCCGAAAGGGTGGAGGAAATCCTCCAATTGCTCGAGTCCATCGAATGGGGGAAACGCATGGGGGTGTCGGACCCCTCCAACAACCAGCTGCTGCAAACGCTGCGCACCGACCTGGAATGGGAGAGCTTCATCCTGTCCCACGAGGAGGGTAAGGTTTCGGAGGTGGAAATCACCAAGGGGCAGTACCTGCGCGTGGGGGACCCGGTTGCCACCATCATCCGTGGAGGCGAAACGGTGAAAGAGCTGGTGGGAGTGTTCTACTTCCCGGTGGAGGAGGGCAAAAAGATCAAACCCGGCATGGAGGCCCAGATCATTCCTTCCACGGTGCCGAAGGAAGAGTACGGTTTCTTGAAAGGCAACGTGATCTCCGTTTCCACCTTCCCTGCTTCGCAGAAACACATCGCGCAGCTCATCGGGAGCGAATCGTTCGCGCAAGAAATGGCCCAGCAGATCGTTTTGGAAGTTGTCGTGGACCTTTTGCCTTCCCCCAAAACCGTGAGCGGCTTCCAGTGGTCCTCCAGTGATGGTCCGCCTTTTGAAATCGAGAATGGAACCATGGCCCAAGGCACGGTGATCATCGAAAGGCTGCGCCCCATCGGGCTGGTGTTCCCCGAACTGCGCAAAGTATTCCAATCCAGCACCTCCGAAAGGTAGGCCACCATGGAATCCAGCAAGCACGCGAAACAGAAACGGGTGCACACCCCAACCATTTTCCAGATGGAAGCCGTGGAATGCGGGGCCGCTTGCCTGGGAATGGTGTTGGGATACTACGGAAAGCACGTTCCGCTTGAAGAATTGCGCTACCAGTGCGGTGTGTCCCGTGACGGCAGCAAAGCGTTGAACATCGTGAAGGCGGCCCAGAACTACGGGTTGCATTCTCGCGGGTTGAAAGTCACGCTCGAAGGGCTCAAAAAAATGGCCTTTCCACTGATCCTTTTTTGGGACTTCAACCACTTCGTCGTGCTCGAAGGCATCAAGAAAGACCGGTACTACCTCAACGATCCCGCGCTGGGAAAGGTGACCGTGGACGGGCAAAGTTTCAGCAAGGCGTTCACCGGCGTGGTGCTCACCTTCTCTCCCACACTGGAATTCCACAAGGGAGGCAAGAAACCCGGCATCTACAAGACGCTCTTTTCCTTCTTGCTTTGGGACCGGCGCGCTTTCTTCTTCCTACTGCTCAGCGGCTTCATCCTGGGGCTGTTTGGGTTGCTCATCCCCGCCTTCTCCAAGATCTTCATCGACCAGATCTTCACCGGGGAAAACGTGGAATGGTTCCCCACCCTCCTCACCGTCATGGGTGTGGGAGCGGCCATCATGACCCTGGTGACCTGGATGCAAGAATTGCTGCTGGTGAAGCTCGAGGCAAAGCTGTCGCTTCTCACGTCCTCGCGCTTCGTGTGGCACATCTTCCGGCTGCCGCTCTCCTTCTTCTCGCAGCGTTACGCGGGAAGCATCTCCAACATCCTGATGTCCAACGAAACCGTGGCGTACATCGTATCCCGGGAACTCACCGGCACCCTCATCGACCTGCTCTTTGCCTCTTTCTTCCTGGCCATGATGTTCACCTACGATGTCACGCTAACGCTGGTCAGCCTGGGGTTCGCGCTGCTCAACCTTGCTCTTCTTCTGCTCACCCGCACCCGCGTGCGCAACCGTTACGCGCTGTTGATCAAGGAAGAGGGAAAGCTTGCGGCCACGGCCGTTTCGGGCATCCAGTCTATCGAAACGTTCAAGTCCATGGCCCAGGAATCCATCTTCTTCACACGCGTCGCCGACCAGTACAGCTCGCTGCAGAACTCCCTTGTGGAGAGCCAGAAAGAAAACATCGCCCTCCACGCGCTGCCCTACGTTGCGCAGTTCCTTTCCACGGCCATGTTGCTGCTGGTCGGGGGCTGGCGCATCATGAACATGGAGATGACGGTGGGTACCTTCGTGGCTTTCCAGGCACTCATGGCGGAATTTTGGCATCCGGTGAAGCGCATCGTGGAAGTGGTGGGATCCGTGCACCACGTGGAAGCGGACAAAAACCGGTTGGAAGACGTGCTGTCCTACCCCATCGATCCTTTGTGCACCCAAGCCTCGCCCGGCGAGCAACAGCTTCTGCAGGAAAAGGGCCGGCTGGAAGGCCACATCGAGCTCCGGAACGTCACCTTTGGCTACAACCGGTTGGACCCTCCGCTCATCGAAGATTTCAACCTCAGCATTCGCCCCGGGGAGCGCGTGGCGCTGGTGGGGGTTTCCGGAAGCGGCAAGTCCACGGTGGGCAAGCTCATCGCCGGACTGTACCAGCCATGGAAAGGGCAAGTGCTCGTGGATGGCATTCCCCTGGAGCAGATCCCACGCCCTCTTTTCACCGCGTCCTTTTCCTACGTTGACCAGGACATCCTGCTGTTCAGCGGCACCGTCAAGGAAAACCTCACACTCTGGGACCAAACCGTACCCGAACCCGAGATCATCCAGGCCACGATGGATGCCTGCGTGCACGACGAAATCACGGCTATCCCGGGTGAATACAACGCGGTTCTGCAGGAGGGCGGGAAGAATTTCAGCGGAGGGGTACGCCAACGCATCGAGATCGCCCGCGCCCTCGTGAAAAATCCCACCTTCCTGGTGCTGGACGAAGCCACCAGCGCGCTGGATGCACGCACCGAAATGGAAGTGGACCGCAACCTGCGCAAACGGGGATGCAGCTGCGTGATCGTGGCACATCGGCTGAGCACCATCCGGGATTGCGACGAAATCATCGTGTTGGAAGGGGGGAAGGTGGTCCAACGCGGCAAGCACGACCAGCTCGTCACCCAGCCGGGTCCGTACGCCAAATTGATCACCGCCTGATGTGTCCAACGACTGGCTCACAAGCCTTCGTTCCTTTTCGCAATCTCGACAAGAGCAATCCCCCGGTTTCCTCGAACCCCGCGTACTGTTCTTCGTGGAAACGGGTACCGTTGACCTCTTCTTCTCCAACCCCAGCGAAACCAGCCGGCTCTTCCCGTTTTGCAGCGTCCAGCAAGGAGAATTTTTCTACTCCGGGGACCAAGCGGGTGACTTCCAAATGCTGGCCAAAACGCATCCCCAAACGGTTCTCCTCACGTTCCCGCTCTCCATCCTGGAAAAGGTGGGTGCGCAACACCCACTGAAACAAAACATCCATCCCCACATGGTGCAATGGCTCACGAAAATCCATGCCTCGCTCTCCGTTTCCCCATCCCTCCCAGCGTTTTCCAGCGAGTGGGAACAAGTGGTGGACTTCCAGGAAAAGGTTATCGCGCGCTTCCGGGAAGAAATCCAACAGGCCCTCCTGCTGGATACCCAGCAACTCTCCCGTCGGAAACAGCAGGACAACGCGTACCAAAGGGATGCATACCGCGAGATCGAACGGGCGCTCAAACCCTTCGCGCAAGGCATGGAAGGCGAAGAAATCCCACATGTCCACCTTGGAGAACCCGACCTGCTCCTGGAAGCCTGCCGAAAAGTGGGGACGGTGTTGCGACAGCCCATCTTTGCGCCTGACCCTTCCAGCGAGGAAACGAGCCAGGATTTCCTCGCGAGCGTGGAAGAACACATGGAATCCATCGCCTCCGCCTCAAAGATCCGATTCCGGAAGATCCTTCTCACGGGGCACTGGTGGAAGGAAGACGGCGGGCCTTTCGTGGGCTTCCAGCAAGATGGAACCCCCGTGGCACTGGTTCCCCGCACCCGGGGTGGGTACAACCTGTTTGCCCCGGGAAAGCCAAAACCCCAGCATCTCCACCACGAGCAAGCCCAACAGCTGATGGATTTCGGATTCGTGCTGTACCGGGCATTCCCCAAGCGGGCGCTCAACTTTCGCGACGTGCTCTCCATGGTCTTCAAGAGCGTGTCGCGGGTTCACCTGCTGTGGATCTTGCTCTTCGGTTCGCTCGCTGGTTTGCTCAACGCGCTCAACCCCGTGCTGGTGGGCGTCACCATCGAACGCATCGTTCCGGAAAAGGACGCCATTCAATTGGTACATATCGCGCTGCTCATCCTTTCGGTGGGGTTGAGTGCCATCCTGTTCAACCTGGCCAAAGCCTTCCTCACCGCGCGCGTGGAAACAGCATTGGATACGGGCACACAGGTGGCCCTCTGGGATCACCTGGCCGACTTGCCCCCCTCGTTCTTCCGCCAGAGCACCTCGGGCGAAATCAGCAACCGGGTGATGGGCTTCTACCAGTTGCGCATGATTCTCTCCAGCGTGCTTTCGGACACCGTTCTTTCGGCACTCTTCTCGGTCTTCTACCTGGTGATCCTCTTTGCCTACAGCCCTTCCATGGCCGCCTGGGCACTGGGGCTTACCCTGATCAACCTTGCAACGACGGTCGTTTTGGGATTCTTCCAGGTCAAGGCGGGGTACCGCAAGATCCAGGTTTCCAATCGCCTCTCCGGTGAGATCCTGCAACTGCTGTTGGGAGTCGGCAAGCTACGGGTTTCGGGCGCGGAGAACCGCGCGTTCTTCCGCTGGAGCCATCGCTACGCCCAACTCAAGAGGAATACCCAGAAGGAAGGAATCTTGATCAACGTCAACAAGACGTTGAACACCCTGTTCGGCGTTCTCAGCGCCATGGTAATCTTCACCTTCTCGCTCCAATCCCCCGGATTGACACTGGGCGGCTTCGTGGCCTTCAACAGCGCCTTCAACGCCTTCCAGGTCATCTTGTTCTCGCTGTCTTCCATGACCATGAGCCTGAGCTTCATGGCCTCCATCCTGTGGAACATCAAGCCGGTGTTGCATACTGCGCCCGAAACCCCACCCGGCCAGTCCGATCCGGGCACATTGCAGGGCAACATCGAATGTTTGCACGTAAACTTCCGCTACTACCCCAACAGCCCCCCCGTTCTGCAGGACCTTTCGGTACACATTCCCGCGGGGGGATACGTGGCCGTTGTGGGTCCTTCCGGAAGCGGCAAATCCACGTTGCTGCGCCTGCTTTTGGGATTTGAACGCCCCGAATCAGGCAAGATCTACTACGACAACCGTGACCTCTCGCAGCTCAACCTCCAGAAAGTCCGAAAACAGCTGGGGGTGGTGTTACAAACCAGTGGGCTGATTTCCGGGGACCTGTTCACCAACATCGCGGGAACCGACCCTTCGCTCGACCTGGACGACGTGCGGGAGGCCTGTCGCATGGCAGGTATCCTCGAAGATATCGAAAAGATGCCCATGGGCTTTTTCACTTTCGTGAACGAAAGCGCCAGCACCCTTTCCGGGGGCCAGAAACAGCGCATCCTGATCGCCCGGGCACTGGTGAAAAAGCCCCGCATCCTCTTCTTCGACGAAGCCACCAGCGCACTGGACAACATCACCCAGCGAACCGTGGTGGACACCCTCAAGTCCATCCGGGCCACCCGGGTGGTGATCGCACACCGCTTGAGCACCGTGAAAGAGTGCGACAGCATCCTGGTGCTGGAAAAAGGCAAAATCGTGGAGCAGGGCAACTTCGAGCAACTGATGCAAAAGAAAGGGGCCTTCTTCGACCTGGTGCAACGCCAAGT
>DAOPKN010000104.1:0-5924 GCA_035391225.1 Thermotogota bacterium | reverse complement strand
AGCGTTTCTCCAGCGCATCATCAACGGGGGAGGGCACATCGACCGGGAATACGGGCTGGGACGCATGCGCACTGACTTGTACATCCGTTGGCCGCAAAGCGGGGAACAACGCGTGGTAATCGAATGCAAGCTCAAGCACGGCAACGCGCTGGAAACGGTTATCCAGAAAGGATTGGAACAGACAGCGGAGTACGTGGACAGCACGGGAGCCCAGCAAGCTCACCTGGTGATCTTCGACCGGGACAACAGCTCGTGGGAGGAGAAAGTTTTCCGGGAAGAACGGGAATACAACGGCAAAGCCATCACCGTGTGGGGGATGTGACGTTCCCAAAGAGCAAAAGAGCCGCACTGGGGTGCGGTGGTCTCCCAGGGGGGAAAGGGACACATGTTTTTACGGGGTGAAGGTGCGGCCGTAGGGCATGGTGTTGAGCACCGCGCGCATGGCTTTTCCCTCTACCACGCGTTCGAAGCGGATGCGGTCGGGTGAGGTTTTTTCGTCCAGCTGGAAAAGGCTTTCTTCCAGCGGGAACAGCGGGCGGGGTTCGCCGTCGGGTTCTACCAGGAAGAGTTCGTCCTGGCGGAGGATGATGCGGAAGTTGGTGTGCCAGGGGTTGTCGCAGCGGTAGTGGCCGGTGAAGGCTTTCCATTCGTCACGCGTGGGGGTGGGTTGTTCGCGTGGTTCACTGCGGAACACTTCCGGGCCCCAGGTAACACGGTGCAGGCTGCCATCTTCCTCGAAGGGAAATTCCAGTACGAAGGTGCGCCAGTCCGGGTGATGGGGCAAGAAGCTGTCCCAACCCTTGTCTTCCAACGGGATTTGCTTGCCGTCCACGTGCAAGAACAACTTCTTTCCCTTTGGAACGGTTTGGATGGTCTTGGAAGCGGAGTGGAACGTTCCGGTGTACTTTTCGGGGTTGTCCAGCGTGAAAAAATCGGGACGTACTACAAGGTCAGGGGAAAAAGCTGGGTCGATGAGCGAGTGCACGAAGTCGATGATCCCCGGAACCAGCCCTTGGGGATAGGGTGTGGCGCAAAGCATGGTTCCACCGATTCCCGCCTGGGGATTGGCGAAAAGGAACGCATCGTACCCGGGTTGGTCGCCCCCATGGCCCAGCATGGTCTGCCCCCGGTCGCGGAACACGTAGATGCCGTAGCCGTAGTCGCCCCACACCATGTGGTCTCCCTTTTGGTGGGGGGTGGTCATTTGGGTGAACGCAGATTCCGACAACACGGGCTTGCCCCCTTGCAGCAGCATGCGCACGAAGCGAGCCATGTCGGTTGCGGTGGACGCAATACAACCATCACCGGAAGAAGTTTCCAGCCAGGGAGCGGGGACCAGGGCATCCAAGGAGGAGGAAGGACGGTCATCGTGGAACGGTACCTTCCCGCAGGCCATGTTTTCGCGCATGTTGTTGGTGATCGCCCCTTGGGAAGAGACCATGCCCAAGGGCTCGAAGATTTTTCCCTGCACGATACGGGCGTAGGGTTGGTGGTATACCGCTTCGAGCACAAGCCCCAGGATCTTGTACCCCACGTCGGAGTAGCGGAACGCCTCCCCCGGGGCAAAAACGGGATGCGTTTCGCGCAATTCCCATGCGATGTTGAAGGGGTCGGGAAGCAAGTCGCTTTCGGTGATGATGGACGCCGTGTGGGTGAGCAGGTGGTGCAGGGTGATTTCCCCGAGAGAAGACTTAAGCTGGAACCAGGGAAGATGCTGGGTTACCGGGTCGGAGAGGTGGAGCAATCCATCATCAAGCGCGGCCATCAGTGCGGTGGCCGTGAAGGTCTTTCCCACCGACCCGATCCCAAACAGTGGACCATCTACCGGTCCGTAATGGTACACGTCTTGCTCGCCATCCGTGAGAACCACCGCCAGTTCCGATGCGCGGTACAGCTGCGCCATCTGGTCAAGGTAGTGGGTTAACGGAGAAAACTTGTTTTTCGTCACGTACCAAAAACCTCCTTAGTCGCCCAGGATTTCGTCCGCCCTGTCTTTCTGGTGGGGGAAGAGATCCCCCGGAACCGCGGGTTTTCCGAGCTTCTTGAAAATCCGGTACCGGGCACAGTTGGCAAAATCTCCCAAGCAGTACTTTTCCTTGAGCATTTCCGCCATTTTTGGCATGTCCTTCATGTGGTCGTTGAAAAACGGGCATCCGGCAAGGCACTCGCACTTCATGTGAAGACCCCCTTGTATGGAATGGAGCATTGCGAACAGGCAAGAAAACATTCTTATTATACACCAAACATTAAGCTTTTTTCAACAAGTTTCGGAGGTCTCCATTTCGTACTGCCCGATAAAGTTCTTCAGCCCCGCACGTTCCAAGAAACGAAGCGTATCCTTGGCTTGCCTGTCGACGTTCAAGATGCTGACTTTCGGCGAGATGGAGGCAATTTCACGGAACAGTGCCCTTCCGAATCCTTTTCCACGGTACTGCTTGTGCACGCCGAACTGTGCAACCTGTCCCGGTTGGGGTTTGATCACAGCATATCCACGTACTTCGTCACTTTCCCTGAGTAACAACAACCGGAACAGGTTGGCGTTTCGTAACACCGCTATGGTTCTATTTTCCCAGCTGGGAGGGTAGTTTTGGAAGGGGGAAAGATCCAGCTGCGCAAGCTGTTCCACAGGTTGGATCTCCACCACCAGCTGTTCGGGAGCGGAACCTACCTGGATCTCACCGGAAAAGCATTCCAGTTCGCGGGTGATGCCAAAACCGACGCTCTTGTATGCGCGGATTGCCTTTTCGTTGGAACGAATCACTTCCAGCCCGCAGCGTTCCACACCGGCTTGCTTGAGCAACGGGAAGGCGAAATGGTACATGGCCTGGACCAATCGCTTGCCGCGGTGTTTGGGTACAACACCCGTGCCCACGTTGAAAGCGGTCTTCTTGCCGTTCCGCTCGTCGATTCCGTGGTACATGAATCCCACGAGACGGTCTTTCTCGAAGCACCCGAAGCTCAGCGCGTAGTCCACGCCCGCACCGCGCATGCGAGCTTCCACCTGTTGGGGCGTGACGTTTACCGGGATGATGTAGTCGGAGAAAGCGTCGTTGAAAACCTCGGTGAGGGTGGCAAGGTTCATTTTTTGCAAGTTGTCTATGTGCACGCTTTTTTCACCTCTGTGGATGGGATAGCAAATCATACCACATGGGATTGCTCGAATTGGGTTTGTTTTTTCTTTCTTCCCGTGGTTTAATTAGGGGTTGATGAAGAATTTGGAATTTCTCTTGTGGAAAAGGGTCGTTCCTATAGATGTCGCACTGGGGTGCGGCGTACCCAGGAAGGGTTGAAGCGAAAGGGGGAGTGTGATGTCCAACGCGTACAACGTTCCACTTCGGCAACCAGCACCGGATTTCCAAACCTTCCGCGAGGTGTTGCTGGGGAAAAAGCCGGCGAAAAAAGTGCACTTGGTGGAGTTGATCTTTGACCGAGAGATCATCGAGGCGGTGGTGCGGGAATGCCTGGGGAAGGTTCCCGTTCCATCCGAGGATGCGGATTTCTCCACCTATTGGGACCAGCGCATCGCTTTCTGGTACCGGTTGGGATACGATTACATCCGTGTGGATGGAGGGGTGCTCGTGCCCTTCAGCCAGACCAAGACGGGGCACGATTCCTCCGAGGTGTTCCAGGGATCCCGCGAGTGGGTAGACGAGGGTTTTGGCCCCATCCAGAGTTGGAAGGATTTCGAACAGTATCCCTGGGAGGTGATGGAGTTCCAGCACCTGCGCCACTTCGAGTACGTTTCGAGACACTTGCCCGAGGGAATGAAGATGATGGTGTGCCCGTGCAGCGGGGTGTTTGAAATTTCCGCGGAAAGCATGCTGGGGTTCGAGGGCATGAGTTACTTGCTCTACGAGAACCCCGAGTTAGTGCAGGCTGTTTTCGACAAGGTGGGGTCCATCTTGTTGCAGTTCTACCAGAACGTTTCGGGCATGGACAACGTGGCGGGTTTTTTCCAGGGCGACGACTTGGGGTACAAGACGTCCACGTTCCTTTCCCCGATGCACTTGCGAAAGCTCGTTTTCCCCTGGCACCGCAAGTTCCGCGATTTGGCACATTCGCGCGACCAGATGTACTGGTTGCACTGCTGCGGGAACGTGCAGAAGGTGTTCCCCGAGATGCTCGAAACCATCGGCATGGACGCCTTCCACTCCTTCCAGGATGCTATCTTGCCCGTGGATCAGTTCCAGCAACGGTACGGCGACCAGTTGGCCACGTTGGGCGGGCTGGACGTGGATATACTGGTACGCGGCGACGAACGGCAGGTTCGACAGGCCACGCGAAACATCCTGCAGCGTTGCATGCCCAACCGCTATGCCTTCGGTTCGGGCAATTCCATCGCCAACTACATCCCGTTGGCAAACTTCCTGGCGATGCTGGACGAAGCCACGCGCTGGGAGCGATGAGTACGCTGCAAACCGCCCGCTGGCTACCCCGCGTGTACCGCTGGTTCCTCTTTCTTTCCCTTTTGGGGAGCGTGGGTTGTACCTACGGCATGTTTCGGGCGTTCCTGGTGGTCGATCCCGCACGGTTTTGGGAACTATGGTTGTTCATTGCACTATTCGACGGGCTCACGCTTTGCTTAAGCTGGCTGGTGCTTTCCATCCATCGCCTGGCAGTGTTGACCCGGTTGCTGCGCGAATCCCAGCCGCTGGTGTGCTGGAACTATTCCCCGGAACAGTGGCAAAGGTGGAACCAGTGGCGCAAGCCGTACGTGAACCGGGAAGATCAGTTTCGTTGGGTGATCCCGGTGCTTCTGGGGGCCATTGTGGGGGAGTGGATTTTCCAATGGTTGCGCATGTTTGACATCGCACTGGTGGTGGGGATTTTCCTGTTGCTGATGGCCGCGATGCTTCTGATTCGGCTGGTTCGAAGGGGGTACGTGAACGCGCGCTTCGATTCCCCGCGCGAAATCGTGGTGTGGCCCGATACACTTCTTGTTGACACCGTCTTGTCTACTTGGCACAGCCCCGGGGGGCGTTTCGAGAGCCTTGAAATGGCGCCCGATTCCCCCGGAATGTTGGTGTTGCACTTCACCTACTCGCTGCCGCGAAAGGGGGGGCGGAACAAGCACCATGTGCTGGTTCCCGTTCCCCACGGGGAAGAAGATCAGGCACGATGGCTGCTGGGTGTTTTTTCCGCGCGGAAGTAGAGCAACGCCCCGTTTTGTTGTTCCAGTAGAGAAAAATCCATGCGCTTTTCGGTGAAGAGTTGCTGCCACTGTTCCCCAGAGAGAAGGGTACCATGGATGGTGCTTTTCGCCTGTTTCCGTTCGGGTACGGGAATGCTTGCCAGTAGAAATCCTCCCGGACGCAGCAACCTGGCGACGTGTTCCGCCACTCCCGGGATGTTGTCGAAGAAGTTGAACGAAAGCTGGCACAGGCACACGTCGAAACTCGTATCTTCCAAGGGAGGGTTATCCGCACTGGCCAGGATAAGGCGGGGATTGGAAAAGCCCGCAGAGCGGAGTCTCTTGGATGCGATCTAAAGCAAACCCTTGCTGATGTCCAAGCCGGTGTAGCGGTTGTTCGGGGGTAAAACCTTCGAAATTGCACCACTACCACATGCCAGTTCCAGAACGTCCCTGGAGTGCACGTTTTCCAGAACTTCTTTGAGAACCTGTTCGTGCGTCTCCAAAGAAGCCTGGAATTTCTTGGGAAAGACCGATTTTTCCATGATGCGATCGTACATTCCAGCAAAAAGGTCTCCCAACCAGGGCTTGAAGTTTTGCCGTTTTCCACCCGAGTAGCTGTACAAGATTCCGTTGCTTTCGCGCAACGTTACGTTTGTTTTCCTCACAGTGCTTCCTCCATCTCTATGGTACAATAAATACGGTCCATTCCAAAAATGAGGAGAGCGTATCTTCCCGTGAAAAAACTCCAGAACCGCTTGTTCGTGATTTTCTTTTTCTTTTCCCTTTTGGT
>DAOPKN010000103.1:0-5928 GCA_035391225.1 Thermotogota bacterium | reverse complement strand
GGCATCCGAAATGCTTGAAAAGGCAAACAACGAAACCAACACTAACAAAACGAGCAGCACCAAACTTCTTTTTTTCATCCTTTTTCCTCCTTAGTATTTCAACATCCACTTCCTCTCGGAAGGGTTCTCGAAAACCGGCATCTGCACGGGAGCCCCCGGGGGCAGCCCTGGGATGTTCTCCCGTACCCAGCGGGGAACCCGCTCGGACACGAAAGCGAAGATCTCCTCCGCATCCACCATTCCATCGTAATCTCGATCTGCCTCCCCCCGGATCCCCTCCAGCAGGAAGTAGGTAAACAAGCTGTAGTTCAAGTTCTGCAATGGATCTGCCCAGGACTTCTGGTCACCCTTGGAAGAAGCCAAGAAGAGGAAATTGTCCCGGATCTGCCCGAGTTCCCCTTCGAGGGCATCCTTGTTCACGTCTACGAAATTCTTCGTTCCCGAAAGCGGCACGAACCCCTTGATGCCCTTCTGCGCGCTCCCCGCGAAGCAACTATCCAGCACCACGAACAGGTTCCGCGACGAGGCAGCGATCTGCCGGAAATACACCGAAAGATCATCATCCACGAGGCACGACGAAGGGTCGAGGCCTCCCGGAACGGGGCGGAAATCGATGGGTACCAGCATCTCGTCCACACCATCTTCCTCGTCCCCATCCAGGTCCTCGGTGGTATACCCGTGCCCGGAAAAGAAGATGAGTACGTCCGTTTCCTGGTCGATGTGGGAAAAAATCCCCGATTCCAAGAACGACGCGATCGCCCCGCGGGTAGCTTGCGAATCGAGCAGAACCTTGCTGTCGAACACTCCTCCTTCCTTGCGAACGCTGGTGGAAAGCGCTTCCGAAAGGCCACGGGCATCCCGGGCAGGTGTCGACAGGTAGTTATCCCCTGGATACGCGCTGATTCCCACCAAAAAGGAAAACACCTTCCGCTGCCTGGGCACCGATGGCGAAGTGGGGGATGGAGGGGGAAGTGTTTCTCCCAGGTGAACCATTTGCCCCGGCCGGTTGACTTCCACGATTTTCCGGAACAACGTATCCCCCTGGTAGTACTGCACGAGGTGCTCCCCGGGTGCAAGGGAAAGCGACACGTACCCTTGGTCCACCCGCATTCCATCCAGGAACCAGTAGGGGCTGGCGGGAACCCCAAAGGTTGCTTGCACAAACTGAGGAACGATGTTGAAGTAGTAATCCACCATGTTCGAGGCCCAACCCTGGGTGCTTTCACGCTTGAAATCTTTCACCACGTGGTTCTCGAAAAGGGGGTTTGTCGCAACGTACACCAAGTCCTCCCGGGATTGGGAAGCCATCGCAACCACCATGTCCCTGAGCTCAGCCCCCAGGCTCTGGAAAGCGAACACCTGGAAAAACTCCCGCCCCTGGTAGTCCCCGAAGAACCGGAAAATCCGCGGGATGGTGATTTGCCGTCCCGCGGGCACGAAGGTTTGCAACGAGGGATCCTCCACGATGTCCGGCCACATCAGGGTCAACTGCCCCTTTGCATTCACGTGGAACAGCAAAAGGTGGGCATCTTGGTTGGCGGAAAAACAGATCTGTGGGTTGTATTGCCCCGAGGAAAACACCGCGGGGGCCCCTCCGGGTTGGATTTCCAATTCCACCTTCAAGGGAGTGGGCAGATCGGGAACCACCACCAACCCGCGCAGGAAATCTTCCACGTTCATCCAGCTCGATTGCCCGTGGGTCCCCGTTACCAGGATCTTTTCCGCTCCCCCTTCCGCGGCAAACACCACGGAAAGAAGACAGCAGAATAGAACGAGTGGAAACGCATGTTTCAGCCTGCCGGAAAAATTCATGGAAAACCCCTCCCGATCTACTGCACGTAGAAGAAAATGATTTTGGAAGCCCACTTGGGTTGGGGCCCGTCAGGGATCACCGCGATCTTTTCCTTGAACTCCGCGAAGTAACTCATCGCATCTCCCGAAACGGGTGGATACACCTGGTGCGTGAACTGCTGGCTCCAATCTTCGTAGGCCACGAACTGGTTGTCGCAAGCCACGATCTGCAAGTATTCCTTTCCCAGGGCGTTTTCAATCATCAGCTTGTACCCCACACGAGGAATCCGGATCTCCTGGTTCGCGAGAACGAAGTTATCCGGGTCGTACTGGTTGGGGAAAAGGATGGTTACCTTGCCATCCGGCGACACGTCGTAAACCACAACGTACGCATCCTGCGTCACGGAGAAGAAAATGGAAACAAACTCCCCCGGGGAATAACTCGAGCCATTGCCCCTGTCCACTCTGATATCCACGCTGAACCCAGCGGGTTCATCCGGAACCACCGCGATCTTTTCCTCGGGGATCTCCCCAAAAAGTCCACACGCCAACACCAAGCTCCCAACAAGAAAAACCAATGCCCACTTCTTCATGTTCAACTCCTCCTTGTATGCGATTAAAATCGAATTGCCTTGAGTTCCACTTCCAACGTTTCCGTTTGCCCCGCCTGGATTTTCACCGTTTTCACCCAGCTCTCGAACCCGGGGCTCACCAGTGTCACCTCGTACACTCCCTCGGAAAGGTTCGCAGACAACGGGGTGCTCCCGAAAGAAACCCCGTTCAAGAAAACCTGAGCGGAAGTGTTCTTCACAAGCACCTGCAGGCTTCCCCCCTCCGCAACAAGAATCACGGGCAGCTCCACCCTTTGTTGCGGGAGCAAATCGATTTCCCGCTCGTAGGGAAAGTAACCCTCCAACGAAACCTGCACCACGTGGCGCCCGGGGTTGGGAAAGACCGTGAGGTTCTTCTGCACGATGCCATCCAGCAGGATCTGGGCCTTTTCCGGAACCACGTTGAACGTCAACCGCGCCTTGGGGTCACCCAGGAAGTTGATAGGCTCCAGCGCCTGGTTGATGGGTTCGTTGAAACTGGAAGGGGAAACCGTGAGCAATCGTGCGAAGTTCTTGTACCCATCCACGAAGAAATTCACCACGTGGGTTCCGAAATCGAAACGGTATTCCAATGGAGTTTTTCCCACCACCTTGCCGTCCACACGCACTTCTGCGCCCTGCGGGAAAGAATCCAGCTCGATGACCTTCTTTCCCCGTGAAGCCGAAAGAACGATACTGCGTTCCACCAACTGCCCCGAACCCACCAGAACGGTTTCGTAAAAATCCTCGAAGCCATCCATCTGCAACGTCAACTCGTGGGACCCGGGAGAAACCACGGCCCGGTAGGGAGTGAGGGAAACGAACTCCCCGTCCAGCAGCAACTTCGCCCCGATGGGAGTGCTCATCACGTTGAGCTGCGCCTGCTGGGAAACCACCTGCAACGAAAGGTTCCTGGCCAGCCATTCCGGCGAAGCATCCATCCGGGAAGGGAACATCCACCGGGGATCCTGTTCGTCCAACCAGGGGAAAAAGGCATCTTGCCTTTGCACATATTCCTCGAAATCCTCGAACAGGTCAAGAACGGATGTGGACGCGAAAACCAGCAGCGTGTAATCCCCCGCCACGTCGAAAGGCTGGCTACCGCAAGTCCCCACGAAAAGGGAATGGGAAAACCCCCCGGATAGCAGCGCATCCCTGGCCAGCTTGTTGGGGTACAGCAGTGCCCGGCGACCGTCCGGCGTGCAGAGGACAACCCCCACGTACGCGGGCTTGGTCAGCTGCAGCTCCAACTTGATCTGCTCGCCATCTGAAAACTGCCCGCTCACTGTTTCCAGTGCCGTGGAAAACTCGAAGTCGGTACCGCTGTAATGAACGGCAATCCAGTTCGTGCACGTTGCGTATGCCATGCCCGCGAAAATCAACGAGAAAAGGAACAGGAAAAGGAAGAACCGCGTTTTCATGAAAACCACCTCATTTCCAAATGATGAAATCCACCGATGGATCCAGCACCGGTGTTTGGAAGTACGAACCGGCTGACTGCGAAATCACGCCGATTTCACGGTACACGTATTCGTGGATTTCCCGGGTACCGATTTGCCCGTCGCCGTTGGCGTCCGCGGCACCTTCCAAGCCTTCCAGCAAGAAATAGGTATACAGGCTGTGCCCGAAGTGTGCATTGAAATCCTGGGCGGTTTCGTTGCCTTTTGCCGCGGCGAGGAAAGCGAAATTCCGAAGCGAAGAGATATCCACGGCTTTCCCACCACTCTCAATGGTTCCCATCCCGAAACCCTTCCGGCGGGTCCCGGTCGCACTTTGGGGCAACGCCTTTTGCGCCGAACCCGAGAAGCACGAATCGAAGATAAAGGTCACGGTTTTGGCGCGGGCGGCCAACGAGGAAACGTACCCAGCGATCTCGTCGTCGATCAAAGCCGTGCCGTGCTTATCGGACATGGAAAAATCGTAGGGGCAGATCACTTCGTCCAAGCCATCGTCTTCATCGCCGTTCACATCTTCCAGTTGCCCGCCGTGCCCGGAAAAGAAAATCACAACGTCCTTGCCTGCGGCCAGCGACTCCGCCCATTGAAACCCAGAGACGATACCCCGCTTGGTCACCTGGGTATCCACGAGCACCTTCACGTTGGAAGAAGGCACGTTGTACTTCTGCTGCATCAGCTCCGCGAAATCACGCGCATCGTCCGCCGGAGAAGGCAAGTAACTCAAGCCTCCCGAAGACGAGTAGTTGCTGATGCCCATTGCAAGAACCACCATCCCCGGTTGGGGGGGCAGCGCTGCGTTTGCGTTGCAGTAGTAAGAAGTTATGGCCTGCGCCCAATCTCCCCGGGCAGAATTGGCCAAGCGCTCCAGGGTGTTGCCAAGGGAAACTGCATCGTAAACCCTACCCGACTGGATATCCGAAACAAGGCTATCTACCAGGTCGGCGCGGTACCGGCTCCCGACGACCATCACGTGCTCCGTACCCGGCCCCGGGGTGTTCACCTCGTAATGGTAACCACCGCGGGGAAGCGAAACCACCCGGTTCGCGGAAAGGGTGTTCGCCGCGTCGTAGTCGTTTGGCAAAAGCAACGACAGCCTTCCATTCACGTCGATCCCCACCACCGCCACGGACACGTTTGCGGAAGCGGAGATCCGGAAAGAAATGCGGTCGCCGTTGAAGTACTGGCCCCACTGCCCCCTGTCACTCGAAATGTCCAGCGTGAACGCGGGGATTTGATCCGGAACCACGGTAATCTTTTGCAACAGCGAAGAATTTTGTTCGTGAAGCGTGTTGGAAAAGAGCGAAGAAGACACGAAAAGAACGAAAACCAAGAAAAACACCAAAACAAGCTTTTTCATACACCCAACCTCCCAAGAGAATTTTCCTGTCACTTCCACATACCATCAAAAAAGCCAATTTCCGCAGCCCTGGGACCGCCGCAGCCCACTGCGGCTCTTTTGTTCTACGTTCCGATATCCGGGCCGCACTGGGGTGCGGCGTACCCAAAAATCGCGTCGTTGCTGACGCAACGACCGGACGAAGGAGGGAAGAGGGCGGCTCTCGCGCTTGCTGAAAACCGCCGCGCGTCGCCTTCCTCTTCCTCCCTTCTTCCGGAGGTCAATTGCCAGTGCCTGCAGGGGGGGATTCCCCCCCTGCACCCCCCCAGGAAAAAGGTAAAAAGGTTAAAAGGCAAAAGTTAATAGGTCCTGGATAGGCGCAACCCCAGGCCGCCGTCGCTATTGCCAGGCGAGTCGTCGCAGCGACCGGCCACGCGGCAGTAGCTCGAATAGAAGTCCCAGCTGCCGCCACGTGCGACCCGGCCGGAGCCAGCCTGAGACAGTCCCACTGGGTTCGTTTGTCTCCCGCTTCCATAGCTTTCGTACCAGTCATAGCACCATTCCCACACGTTCCCGCTCATGTCGTACAATCCAAGTTCGTTCGGATCCTTTTCCCCTACCGGATGCGTTTTGTCCCCGCTGTTTCCATCCCACCATCCGACCTTGTCTAAGTCGTTACTTCCCGCGTACTCGAAATCTCCCTCGCTCTTGTGCCCCCCTCGCGCCGCATACTCCCATTCCGCTTCCGTCGGTA
>DAOPKN010000102.1:0-5959 GCA_035391225.1 Thermotogota bacterium | reverse complement strand
AGCGAACCGGATGGAGCGGAGATCTGGAGGAACGAAAAGAAACTGGGCAGCACGCCGTTGACGCTGGACTTGCCAGCAGGCACCTACACGCTGGAAGCACGCAAGGAAGGATACATTACCCAGGCACAGGAGGTTGAGCTGGGAGGGGGACAAGAAAAAGACTTCGAACGCGTCCCTTCGGCACAAACATTGCATTTCGTTTTGGAAAGACGGACGGGGAAAGTGACCATCACTACCCAACCCAATGATGCGAAAATAATAATTGAGAAGGTCTTCCGGGCCAATGGAAGTTACACCTACGAAGGACCAGAAGGTACCATCCTTGTCCAAGTGGAAAAGGAGGGATACAAGTCTCAGCTCCAATCCTTCCAGGTAGAAGCAGGAAAAGAAAATTCCCTGAGAGTAACCTTGGAAAAGGAACCCCCAGTCACGGGAACGCTTCGCATTATTAACCCAGATAAGAATAGTGTGTACATCGACGGGGTGTTTGCTGGTTGGGACGAGGAGTATAAGAAACCGGTACAGCCGGGAAGCCACACGGTGGATTATAAGGCTTCGGGAAAGACCGTCAGCAAGGTAGAAATTTCCATCAAAGCTGGGCAAGAAGTTGTTGTCCAAAAGAACAAACCAGTTCCAACTCCATCCGATGACCCGAATCCTCCTCCCTCCCCCTCTTCCATCCCCATTCCCGAAGGAATGGTGAAGGTGGAAAGAGGAACCTACCCCGTAGGAACTTCAACGGTTGCCCTGAGCTGCGGCTTTTTGATCGCCAAGACCGAAGTAACCTTTGCTGAATACGATGCGTATTGTATAGCCACAGGGAAAGCCAAACCCAGCGATGCAAACTGGGGGAGAAAAGAGCAACCAGTGATCAACGTATCCTGGAAAGAAGCGGCTGCTTACTGCAACTGGCTCAGCAAGAAAGAAGGGTATGCCCCCGCTTATGACGAATCCACGTGGGGACTCTTGGATGCTTCTGGAAATCCCACCACGGACATCGCTTCTGTTCAAGGTTATCGACTTCCCACGGAAGCGGAATGGGAAGTGGCCGCATCCGGGGGGCAAAACCGGGACCAAGTTCACAAGTTCGCGGGAAACGATCTCATAGATAAAGTTGCTTGGCACCATGGAAACAGTGGGGAATGGGTGACCGAGACCATCAAAACCTTTTGGGAAGAAAAAAAGGTTACGGTAATGAAAAACCATCATGCCCATCCCGTGGGGAAGAAAGACCCCAACGAACTGGGATTGTACGACATGAGTGGCAACGTGTACGAATGGTGCCATGACTGGTATGGAGAACAGTTTCCCGCCAGTTCCAGTGATCCTACGGGCCCCTCCAGTGGGGTATACCGCGTGATCCGTGGGGGTAGTTGGTTCGCGGGGGCTACAGCATGCGAAGTGAGCAGTCGAGGAACGATGAATGCGGACATACGAAATTCCGAAACAGGTTTCCGGGTTGCTCAGACGCATGAGTAGGAAAACGATGCAAGAAAATGGAGGTGAAAAAACCATGCGAGGTGCCACAGGAAAACAAGCGCGCAAGTTGGGGATTTTGACCATTGTGCTGGTGTGGATGCTGGCGATAGTGGGTTGCGGAGGCACGGCTGGAGCTGTCCCGGATGTACAAGTCAGGCTGACGGTGAACGTGGCGGAAATGGAAAATGCACGTGGTGCAAGGGACGGTGAATGCGGACGGGTTCGCATCGACGAGGGGGCATGGGGAACGAACCGCAGCATTCTCGTGGACCCGGGGACCCAAGCCACGATCGAAGCCGCTGCCGAAGAAGGGTGGGAATTCGAGGGTTGGTACCTGGGGCAAACCAGGGTGAGCGAAAACCCAACTTACCAAGTAGAAGTCAACTTCAACCAAACGTTCACTGCTACATTTAGCCAACCAGACCAGAACGTGACATTTTGGATGGGAAACACCCGAGAAGACGTCGAAGGAGGGAACGACGAGGAACCTGTCCACGGGGTAACCTTTCAATACGAGTATTGGATCGATACCTACGAGGTGAGCTTTGAACAATACGACGCGTACTGCGCGGATGTAGGAGTACCCAACCCCGAGGACGAAGGCTGGGGGCGAGAAGATCGCCCCGTGATCCACGTGGACTGGTGGGGTGCCATTGCCTACTGCAACTGGCTAAGCGAGCAGCAAGGTTTTTCCCCCGCGTACGACGAAAACACGGGATCGTTGCTGGATGGCCAAGGCAACACTACCACCGACATTACCCGGGTTGAAGGGTACCGCCTGCCCACCGAGGCTGAATGGGAATTTGCGGCCCGGGGGGCTGCAGTGGACATCGACGAGGGCGAAGAAACCAACGATTTCAAGTACGCTGGAAGCAACTCGTTGGGCAACGTGGGATGGTACGGGACAAACAGTGGCGGTACGTCCCATCCGGTGGGGGAGAAAGACCCCAACGAGTGCGGGTTGTTCGACATGAGCGGAAACGTGTACGAATGGTGCCACGACCGCTACGGCGAGGACTACTACGCGCAGGGAAGCCAACAAAATCCCATTGGCCCTTCAAGTGGAAGCGAGCGCGTGGTCCGCGGAGGTTGTTGGTTCACAACCGCGGAATTCTGCCGCGTTGCAGAACGTGCTGGCCACGACCCCCAAGAAGGGGACAAGTACCTGGGATTCCGCCTTGCCCAAACCACCATGTATACCATCACTGCGCAGTCTGATCCGGAAAACGGAGGTGATGTGCGCATTAACGGTGGAGCTTGGTCGGACGACACGAGCGTAAGCGTGGCAAGCCAGGGCCAAGTGACCCTTGAAGCTGATCCCGCCAACGGCTGGGAATTCGATGGCTGGTACGATGGCTTCACCAAGGTCAGCACAAGCAACCCCTACCAGCTGGTGGCAACCAAAGACCAGACCTACACCGCCCAATTCCTCCAATCTGGAAGCCAGTACACGATTACGGCGCAAAGCGAACCACAAAACGGGGGCGATGTGCGCATTAACGGGGGAGCATGGGGAGATGAAAAGAGCGCAAACGTCGCGGGCGGGAGCGAAGTAACCGTGCAAGCCCAAGCCGAAACAGGCTGGGAATTTTCCGGGTGGTACGAGGGAAGCACCCAAGTCCATGAAAGCGCGATTTTCCAATTCACCGCCGCCTTTGACAGGACCCTTACCGCCAAGTTCCAGCAGCAGGAAGAACCTCCTGAAATTACCTTCTACATGGGAAACACCCGGGGAGATGCAGAGGGTCTTTTCGACGAACTTCCGGTGCACGGGGTCATCTTCACTTACGATTTCTGGCTTTCCCCCTACGAAGTTACGTTCGATCAATACGACGCCTACTGCGACGACACGGGAGCCGACAAACCAAGTGACAGGGGTTGGGGACGAGGAACTCGGCCAGTCATCCACGTGAGTTGGTTTGATGCGATTTCCTATTGTAACTGGAGAAGCGAGCAAGAAGGTTATGCAGTTGCCTACGACTCCTCTGGAAACCTGTTGGACAGGTACGGAAATGTCACCAACGACCTATCCCAGGTGCAAGGGTACCGCCTTCCCACCGAAGCCGAATGGGAATACAGCGCCAGGGGTGGGAGCGAGGATATCGCCTCGGGGGTGGAAGAGCACGATTACAAGTACGCGGGAAGTAACACCCTCAGCTCCTACGGGTGGTATTCCGGGAACAGTGGAGAACAAACCCACCCGGTCGGGCAAAAACTTCCAAACGAGCAAGACCTTTTCGACATGAGTGGAAACGTTTGGGAGTGGTGCCACGACTGGTTTAGCAGCTACTGGTACGAGGAAGGAACCATGACCGATCCCACGGGTCCCTCGTCGGGGTATACCCGGGTGTACCGCAGTGGAGGGTGGAACAGGACAGCCGCTGAATGCCGTGTTGCGGACCGTGGTTGCTACGTTCCCGATTTAGACGGCTATGACCTTGGGTTCCGCTTGGCCAGGACCCAATGATTCGAAAGCAAAAAACTGGAGGTGTACGAAGTGAAAAACCCAAGGAAAACCAAGAAAACGGCCTTGCTGTTATGCCTGTTGGTGATGGCAACGCTCCTACTTGGCGCCATGGACTCCGACCAGCTCAAGACACGTTTGATGGAATTATTGAATAGCTCCCAGATTTCCGTGGAACAAATCGTTGAAATTTACGCTGTGCTGGCCCAAGATCCCCCCCAAGACACTCCCAAGCAAGCAAACATCCGTTCAGCACTGGAAATCCTCTCCCGGGAGGAGGATGACGATGCTTTTCTCGTTTTCCTTAACCAACGAAAGGGGAATTGCGAAATGGAATTATCCCGTTCCGACACCCTGCCGGAGGAAGTGGAAATCTTCCTGGATGGAAAGTCCCTTGGCTTCCTGGGCACGGGGAACATGGAGGTGGAAGGCCTCTTTCCGGGAAGCTACTTCATCGCACTGGATGGAAACACCGTGCAACGAAGCGAGACCTGCATAACGTTCGAAGAAGACTTTGCTTGGTGGCCAATATCCCTTGCAGCGCAAAGAGCGCAACGTGACCTGATCGTGGTCAGCGAACCCGGATTTGCGAAAGTATGGGTGGACGGTGAAATGCAAGAAGGCACCACACCCCTTGTCGTAACGCTCATTGTGGGGCAATCGTACCTGGTCGAAGTCGAGAAAGATGGATACAAGCCACTGCAACTGCAGGTGGAAATCAAGGAAAAAGGAGAACCAGTGGAAAAACTCTTTGCCCTGGAAAAGAATTGAGAAACGCTTCAGGGAAACACCTTTTCCAACGGGGTGATGGCAAGAAAGGGGAGGGAGAAACATGCGAAAAAAGGGAGGACAAGCCGCGCGAGAGCTGGTATTGATGGTAGCCATAAGCATCTGGATACTGGTCATGGCAGGCTGCGGAGGCACGGCTGGAGCTGTCCCGGAGGGGCAAGTCAGGCTGACGGTGAACGTGGCGGAAATGGAAAATGCACGTGGTACAAGGGACGATGAATGCGGACGGGTTCGCATCGACGAGGGGGTATGGGGAACGAACCGCAGCATTCTCGTGGACCCGGGGACCCAAGCCACGATCGAAGCTGCTGCCGAAGAAGGCTGGAGATTCGAGGGCTGGTACCTGGGGGAAAACCGAGTGAGTGGGCTTTCCATCTTCCAGCTGACCCTCAACGCTGACCGAACGTACACGGCGAAATTCACGCAAGGGCAAGGAGTCGGGACATTTTGGATGGGAAACACCCTGGATGCCCATGAAGGGGAACCAGACGAGCAGCCGGTGCACCAGGTTACGTTCACATACGAGTTTTGGATCGATCCACACGAGGTAACCTTTGCCCAATACGAGGAATTTTGCGCACAGACGGGAATCCCCATCCCGGACGACGAAGGGTGGGGTGGGGAAGACAGGCCAGTGATCAACGTGAGCTGGTGGAGCGCAATGCTCTACTGCAACTGGAAAAGCGAGCAGCAAGGTTTGGCCCCAGCGTACAACCAAACCAATGGTGAGCTGCTGGACGGCGACGGCAATCCCACTACCGACATCACCCAGGTACAAGGCTACCGTTTACCCACCGAGGCGGAATGGGAATACGGTGCCCGGGGAGCGGGAGTAGACATTGACGAAGGGGAAGAAGGCCACGATTTCAAGTACGCGGGAAGCGACGTGCTGGGAAACGTGGGCTGGTACGATGGCAACAGTGGTGGCCGGACACATCCGGTGGGGGAAAAGAACCCAAACGAATGCGGGCTGTTTGACATGAGTGGCAACGTGTACGAATGGTGCCACGACTACTACGAGGAAGACTACTACGAACAGGGAAACCAACAAAACCCCATTGGGCCAGCTGATGGAAGCGAACGGGTGGTTCGTGGTGGATGCTGGACCAACGCCCCGGCTTTTTGCCGCGTCTCGGAACGTGCCAGCCACGACCCCCGGGAAGGGGACAAGTACGTGGGATTTCGCCTTGCCCAAACCACCATGTACACCATCACGGCGCAATCAGA
>DAOPKN010000101.1:0-5981 GCA_035391225.1 Thermotogota bacterium | reverse complement strand
GCGATCCCCCCATTCATACCCTCTAAAACAGCCGCAGTGGGCTGCGGCGGTCCCACCAGTGCGGCTCCTTTGACTTTTCTTCCAAAAAAAACCGGATCCAGGTCTCCCCGGATCCGGTTTGGTTTTCAAGTAGATGGGCTACTGCACGTTCGCAGTGTTCTGGTTATCTCCACGGTACTTCGGCCAGGCTCCCGTATCCATCGTTGCACTGTCCACGTTCAGCGCGAAGAACCTTCCCGTCGTGGGGTCTTCCGACGCGTACGCTCCGAAAAACAGCACGCTCCCCTGCAACACTGGGCTCGAATGGATCGCGTAGCTCCCACTGTCGTATTTCCACGACTCGCTTCCATCCGCCGTGTTCACCGCATGCACCGTGCCTCCCATCGTGCAGGCATATAGCTTGCCCCCTTCTCCCAGCAACGGCGTGGACGTGATGCCCGCCCCCGCATCAAAGAGCCAGAGCTGGGTGCCTTCCGCCGAAAACCCGTACAGCTTGCCGTTGTTCCGCGCCACGTACACGTTCCCTTCTGCATCAATCACCGGACTCGACGTGAATCCCGAGAAATCGTCGTCGTTGTCATCCTGCAGGTTCTGCGTCCAGAGAATGTTGCCCGTCGGATCCACCGCGTAGAAACGGTCTTGCCCATCTCCAACGAAAAGCGTACCGTCTCCCCCGATGCCAATCCCCGAACTCACTTCCCCGGCAATCGAAACTCGCCACTTCTCCGTCGCCGTTGCCGTGCGCCCATCCGGAGGGGTCAACGCAATCAACTGGTTCCCCGAGGAACCCAGGTACACCGTCCCATCATCTCCCACCGCAAGCTCGGAGTTGTAGTCAGCGGAAACGTCTTCCCATGTCCAGGCAAGGTCCCCGTCGCCGGCATCCAGCGCGAAAAGCCCTTGCTGAGGGACCAGCACAAGCAACGTACCATCTTGCAGTCCCATGTTACAAAGGAAAGGAGCATCCCCCGGAAGGGTGTAACTCCATTGCTGTTCAAAGGCGTTGGCGGTAATCTCGTAGGCTTTCACCGTGCCGGAATCCAGTGCCAGGAAAACCATGGAAGGTCCGCCTCCTTGACCCAGCTGCAACACGGGACTGTTCTGGACCGCCCCCACGTTCAACTGCGCCAGCAGCGCCCCGGTGTCCGGGACCAACTTCATCAATTTTCCAGCGTCCGAAACGGTAAACACGTTCGCGTTGTCCATCACCGGGCTCGAATGGAACGCACCGGTAGTGGACCATCGCTTTTGACTCAGGTCGTGCGAATTCACTTCCAGGTAGGCCTTCGGGGTGTCGATGACCACGGGGTAGGGGCGGGTGCTGTCGCTCACTTGCACGTGGTAGTGACCCTCGTCTTCGGGGTCAACGGCACCGGTGGAGAACGTCGCGGCGTTTGCCCCGGGAATGGGGGAATCATCCTTCATCCACTGGTAGGCGTACGGCGGGGTCCCCTGGCTGGCCGTGACCCGGAAGGTGTAGTCTTGCCCCTTGTCGAGCACGATGTCCATGGCGTAGTGGGGCGATACCGAGAACGTGGAAGGGATGTAGGGGAAACCGCTGGTGTTCTGGTTATTCAGCGCGTAGCAGGGCCATCCCGCGTCCGCCAACCCACCAGAATCCGTTTTCACCGCGTAGAAATGGTGGTCCGTGGAGCCCACGACGTACACCCCGTCGTCGGTCATTGCCGCTCCTCCTACCAGGGGTCCCCGGTGGTCGTTGGGATCAATGGGCGATTGCCAGATCTTGTCCCCCTTGTGATTTTGCACGTTCCCATGCGTATCCTCCTCATCGTAGGTGGCAACCGCGTACACGATGCCCCCCGTGGTGCCGAAGTACACGTTGCCATCCGCCCCAATCACCGGGGTAGAAGTCACCGCGGACCCTGCGTCAAAGGCCCATTGTTTTTGGCCGGAGGTGTTCACGCAGTACAACTTGTGGTCTTCACTTCCGAAGTACAAAAGCCCATCCTTTCCCACAACGACGTCGGTGGTGATCTCTCCCCCTGCCGTGAACGTGGTATCGCTTCGCGCCGAAGACCCCACGGCGGAATTGAGCTCAAACACGTGCAACACGTTACCGGTGGAGAAAATGATCTGCCCCTGCGCGTTGATCGTGGGGATGGAACCCGTGGGTCCGGCAAAAACCTCCTCTGGCCCGATCCTGTTCCCATCCTTGTCAAGGCAAAACAGCAGCGTAGAGGGATTCTGCAAGGAGGTTGCCAACACCACCAGCTCTCCGGTTGGCGTCACCGTCATCCCGGAGATGGCCACTTGCCCCTTCATGGAGGTGTTTTCCCAGTACCGTGTGCCGTAGAGGTTGTCGTAGCAATGGATCTCCCCGTCGACGAACCCCACGAAGATGATGTCGTTCCCCGCATCGTTTTTCCCCATGGCAATCGAGGTGATCTTTTGTGGGAACGTTTCGTTCCAGTTTCCCAGCACGTACAGGTTGTAAATGTATTTCGCGTTTGCCGGGTCGAGGTAGGAAGCGCTTATGCTGTTAAACGCCCACTTATCGAGAAGCGGCGAGGTCAACTCGATGTGCTGCGCGGAGTAGGTGTTGGGAACATACTCCGTGCCCCTCTTCACCAATCCCTCCGCCTCGGTGTATTCCATGGTGTACAACTTTCCATCATTGGAGGTCCCGTAAATGGTCCCATCCTCAGCGACGGCCAGGGAGGACCGGATCTCGCCCCCGGTGGCCACGCTGCCCTTATCACGCTCGTCGATCTCGCTGGGGTCTTTCCGGTAGATGTTCCAGCTCTCGTTGAAGATCGAGCCGATGGTCCAATCCTTGGTTCCCAGGAAGGGAATTTCCACTGCGAAGTGCAAGTCCCCCCGCAAGTTGAAATCCAGCGAGTAGAGGTACTTGCCGTTTTGGTGCTTCAAGGTGTTCTCGAACATGAAGGGGATCGCCAGGTAGGTGTGGATACACTCGTAGAACTTCAACCCCGGGGATACCTGCAACCCGAACCCCAAGCTCAAATCATCCTCCATGCTGAAAGAAGGCTTCACAACCTTCAACCCCATGTTGAAATCCGCTAACCCGTCGCCGTGGTGCCAGGTGTGGGGGTAGGGAATGAACCCCCACTTGAACTTGAGCTTGGCACCGATGTCGTAGGAAAACCCCACCTTGGCATCCATCCAGGGGCCGCCCCCCAGTTCCAGCACGATTTCCGGAAGCTGGTACGTCGCCACGATGTCGAAGGGAATTTCCACCGAAACCTCCACGGGGCCAATCTCGAACGAATCCTTGAAGGTGAAAATGTTGATATCCTTCTCCCCGGTGCCCCCGATGTCCCCTTCCAGCAACTCCAACAGAAGGTACAGGTGGGCCTGCGGGGTGATGTACAAGTGCCCCTTGGAACTCAGCTCGTTCCACTTCGCCGTCACGCTTAGTCCCAGGTCCGCGCCGATCTGGATACTGGGGTTCAGCACCACCGAAAGCGGGCCCTCTTCCCAGAGCGTGATGTCATCGTCCCAGTCTATGATGTTGAACGAAAGGCGCTCGCCCAGGAGCCGACCCCAGCGCTGCTTGACCTCGTCGCTGCCGTAGCGGGCCACCAACTGGGCCATGTCCCCGGAGATGTTCAATTCCAAGGCCCCCAGCGCGTGCGACAGGTGCATTTTCTCGGTTTGGAACTCGCGCACGTCACCCAACTCGTGAATAGCCGTCACCCGCCGCGTGGTGGAAGAGGCTCCTTCCAGCAGGTAGTCTCCCACTGCTACGTTCGACCCACCCACAGCCTGGGGAATTTCGATGCGGTCCTCGAAGGCCTGCCAGTTTTCCTTCCCCCAGAACGACGGGTTGATCACCAGGTTCAGGTTCTTGTAATGGGCACACACCACACCGTTTTCGTAACTGTACTGCTCCGTGTCCGATTCCTGCAACCGGAACAGAATGGAACGGAATACCTCCCCCTCCTCGAACTGCCGCTGCTGTTGGGCAGAGGGCTTCTCCATCGGAAAGGAGAACAGCGAAGCGTTTTCCAGCTCGGGCGAGTCGGAACTCTCCGTTGGGTGTACCGCGGTATACGAGAAACGGTAGAAAAAGTCTGCCCGCTCCGAGGTGGGCATTTGTTTTCGTGCTCCATCCAGCACGAAGGAATTCACGATTTCCAGGTTTTCCCCGTGCTCTGCCACTCCCCCGGTTTCATCAAAAAGCAGGTAATCAATCGTCAGCGTTTGCTCGTTCACATCGTTCACGTACAAGTACCCGTAGGTCCGTGAAACCTCCTGGAACTCGTAGTCCACGCCATCTTCCGCGGGAACCCAGCTCTCCAGGATATCCAAGATGGGAATCAGCAACCCTGTTTGCAACTGGTTGATCATCGGGTCCTGGGAGTACACCAATCGCCCCCCGGTAAAAGCACCCTCTTGCACTTGTTCCAACGTCATGCGAATGGGATAGTCCGGGTCGGGTGGATTGGGCGGTGCGGGCGGGTTTTGCACGCAACCGACGAAAAGCAACATCAGCCCTATGGCTACCACGGAAAGAACGGCTATCTTTTTCATCTTTGGTCCTCCTTCGTTGGGATACAGCGATCCAGAAGAGTCTGCAAGAAAAAAGAAAAACAAAAAAAATTATAAACCAATTATCTCAAAAAATCAAGGAACTTGGAATCGACTCGAGGGGATACTTGCTGGACACCACGGAGGGAAAAACCGGTCTCAATAAGAGGAGAGGGAACATTTGATCAACGGAACCCGTTGGCGCATCACGAATTGTAAATCACCGGCGCTTGAAACACCCACGTATTCCATAATTCTTCGTTTGATACCAGTTCCGCCATGAAATGGCTTACATTGATCCGGCTGGTTTGCCCGGGATGGAAAACAGGACTTCTTCTGGTAGATTCCCAGGTTTCATATGCACTTTCTTCATCGTTATTCACCAAGGTATCGGGACGAACCATAACCCATTCCATTTTTTCATCCTGCCTTCCCACTTCCTGGATCAGGAATTGGGCTGCCTTGACATTATCCCGATGGGGAGGGAGGAAAAATTGCAGTAACGAAAGGACAAGTCTTTCTCCAAAAGGATTTTTCTCCCCAAGGGAAAAATGGGTACACGCGGTTGTACTCATAAGAATCAACTTTACCTTTCCGCTTGTCCCTTGTTTGGCCGCTTCCCATACACGTCGGATGGCATCTCGCACTAAGTCATGCGGGGGGCCAAAAATGCCCTTGAAAGAGATATTGTGACCCAGGCAGGAAACCACGACATCACAGTTTTGCACGAGCACTTCCATCTCCGAGGGACCCAATTCATGGATGTTTCCCTTCACGGTTTCGACCAAAGGGGATTCGGAAATTGCCTTCGCGAGAACCGCGCTTCTCCTAACGAGGACCCGGGTTTGAATGTTTCTGCTGGTCAATTGCCGCACAACGAGCGAACCGGTTGCTCCGCTTGCACCAAGAACTAACACTCTCATTGCTGATCTCCTTTCTTGCTTTTCTTCTTTTCAACCACCCTGCACTGGAAGACTTGGTCGATGGGCACATCGAAGGCAAGCGCAAGTCGGAAAGCCAGTTCCAGTGACGGGTTATACTTCCCACCCTCGATGGCGACGATGGTCTGCCGGGAGACCCCTGCTTTCTCCGCGAGCTGCTGCTGCGTCATTTCATCCGCAAAGAAACGTAACTTGCGAATGGAATTCGTGATTTCGATGGTTTTGGCCATCCTAAATCCCTCGCAGGTAGAAGAAGATCCGGGAAAAACCCTCCACGATCCCCGCGAGAAACAGGGAAACAAATAAGAGGTTCACGGAAAGAAAAACAGGGTACCCAAAGGCCAGGAGCACCAGGGAAAATACAACACCGATGCAGCAAACGACGTAGCCAACTCGCAGCGACTTCAGGTCGATCAGTTTCGCCATCTCATCCTCCACCATTTCCTGCTTAATGGTCTTTTCGATCTCCTTGTCATCGCTGGAGCCTCCGCTTTTTATGTTTTCCTTCACCGCGATGCCAATGGAGAA
>DAOPKN010000100.1:0-6183 GCA_035391225.1 Thermotogota bacterium | reverse complement strand
AACCTTATTCGTTCGTAGGGGAGGGTGTTTGTTCCTTTAGCACGTACTGCGAAAGGCATCGCTTTTCCTGGTCGATTTGGATGCCCACCAGGAACACGTTCTGTCCCACGAAGGGCTCGGCGTATCCCTTGGTTTTCACCTGTTCCAGCGCCTGCTGCGCGGGGGCGATTTTGAGCTCCATCACGTACACGTCATTGTCGAATCGGAGCACCAGGTCGCTTCTTCCTCGGCTGGTCATTTGCTCCGCGCGCACGTCCAGCCCGCATGCCCAAAACAACGTGAGGATCACGGAGTGGTAGAAATTCTCGTTGCGCGCTATCCACTGGTGCTGAAGTTCCTCGGAGCTTTTCTTCTCGAACAGCACGTGGGGAATCAGGGAAAGGGTGCGGTTCATTTCGCGGAACACGGTGGGGAAATCCCGCTGGGCGAACGCGTCGATGATGCGGTTCCGCATTTGCTGCTCGACTTGCGGGGATTGATTGAAGCTTCCGAGTAGGAGCAACTTGGAGAACGAATCCCGCACCTCGGTGTTGGGGTAGTCCACCAAGTATCCCTTTCGCTCGTCTTTTCCTTTAAACGTGAGGTAACCGGATTGCAACAAGAAGGAGATGGGGGGGGCTTGTTCGATCTCGTAGGCGATCAGGAGGTTCTCGTCCACGTACGTTCCCAGGTAATCGCTGGGCTTCAGGTGGTGCTGCTTGGCGTATTGCACCAGGAAGGATGGTGATCCGCTTTGCACCCAGTAGTTGCCAAAGGCGTACTTGTCGAAGAAGTTGAGCACCGAGAAGGGGTTGTACACGAAATGTTCCCCGTCAAACGAGAAGCCGTAATAAGTTTGCTGGATCCGGTCCACCAATTGCTTGCGGGGAAGCTGAAGCCGGGAAACCCCTTGCTCGATGTGTTCCGAGAAATCACGTTCCAACTCTTGCTGGGTGTAGCCAAACATCTGGGCAAAACGGGGATCGCTGGAGATGTCGTTGAGGTTGTTGAGCGTGGAGAACACCCCCGTCTTGGTGAACTTGGTGATGCCCGTGAGAAAAAGGAAACGCAGGTACGGATCGGCGTCTTTCAAAGTGCCGTAGAAAAGTCGGAGTACCTGGCGGATTTCATCGGCTAAGGTCAAATGGGAAAGATTGTCCAGCATGGGTTTATCGTATTCATCGATGAGCACCACCACTTTTTCCTCGCGGGAAAGCTGCTGAATCAGGTCGGAGAACATCAATTTCAAGTTTTCGGTGCGGGGCTGTATTCCGTACTCTTCGTATGTCTTTTTGAGCAAGAAAACAAGGCTCTCTTCAACCGACCCTGGGGATCGGGTGTCTACCTCGTTGAGGCTCAATCGAATCACTGGATGGGGTTTCCAATCCCAGTGATCGTGGATGTAGGTTCCCCGAAACAGCTCACGCTGCCCGGTGAACAGGTAGTACAACTTGGAGACGGTGAGGCTTTTGCCGAAACGTCGGGGACGGGAAAGGAAAAACGGGGTCGTTTGAAGCGCAAGTTCCCGGAGAAAGCGCGTTTTGTCAACGTAGAGAAACCCTTGAGTCTGCAAAACCTGGAAATCCTGTTTTCCCACCGGTAATGGCTTCACCGAAATCACCCCCGTTGCCCGATTATAGCACGGGGAAATCCTCATCGCATCGAACGCATTCTTCAACGAGCAGGGTAGGAAAAAGGGGATCCTGGGGGTTTCGCATCCTTGGAAAAGATACCCAAAGATCGAATGGGGGATCTTTTTCCTTTTTTTCGGTTTCAATGCTATAATTTGTCATTCAACGTGGAGGTGGCAGGATGAAAAAGGGGATCATGTTCGGCTTCGTGGTACTGGGAGGGGTGTTGTTGTTGGCCTTGCTGGTGGGTTGTACCCTTCCGGAAAACCAGCCGCAGGTGGAGGTTCTCCTCGTGGAACCCTTGCAAGCCCAGGATGGGGTGGGATTGCACCCGGAATTTGCCTGGGACGTACGGTTTGGCAACACCTCTTCCCGTGATCTCGGCTTCTTCAAGCTGTACGTTGCGCCCGTGGGAGAGGATTTTGGAGAGGGGGTTCAAACGCAACAAACGCGGGCAAGCTGGAACCGGGATTTGCTGGCTGGTACATCCTACCATTGGAAGGTTGAAGGCTGGTGGAACGGGAAGTGCGGGGCAACCAGCGACGAAGGGAACTTCTCCACGCAAAACTACTACTCCGTGGAAGTAGTGGTGGCCGGGACGCAAGGGGGCCAGGTTCGCGTCGAAGGCTCCGATTGGGGCGATAGCATCGTGGTCCAGGCGGGGTTGGATTCCCCCACCAGGCTGTGGGCGCTGCCGGAAGAGGACTACCTTTTGGACGGCTGGTACCTCGGGGAACAGTTGCTGAGCGCGGAGAACCCCTTTGACTACTTACCCGAGCACCCGGCATCCACCCCCCGCGATGGAGAAAGCGATATCCGGCTGGACGTGAAGTTCCGCAAGCTGGAATGCACCATTACCGCGCAGGCGAGCCCCTCGGAACACGGCAGTGTGCGCATGAACGATGGGGAATGGGGCGACTGGAAAAGCGTGACGGTCCAAGCGGGCGACGAGGTGAGCCTGCAAGCGGAGGCCCGAGCCGATTACCACTTTGCCGGCTGGTACGAGGAGTTGGCATCGGGAAGTCGGGGTACGAAGGTCAGCGACGAAAACCCGTACCGTTTCCAAGCGCAGGGTGACCGGACGTTGCGTGGGGCATTCGAGATAGATACCTACACGATCACGGTGAAAGCTTTGCCGGATGAGCAAGGAAACGTGCGCATCAACAACGGGGCTTGGGGCAGGGAACAGCAGTTGGAGGTTCCCGTGGGCCAACAGGTGCAAACCAAGGCCCTTGCCCTTACGGGGTTCCATTTCTCGGGCTGGTTCGAGAACGACCAGTTGCTCAGCACGGAAAACCCCTACTCTTTTGCTCTCCAAAACGACCGTGTGCTGGAAGGTCGATTCGAACGGGACTATCCGGCTTCGTTGCTACTGGTGGGTGCGGGGATCTTCCGAATGGGGGACACGCTTGGCGACCCGGAAGCCGATGCCGACGAGAAGCCCGCCCACTGGGTAACTCTCACGTACGATTTCTTGGTGGGGAAAACGGAAGTCACGTTCGCGGAGTACGACGCCTACTGCGAGGGTACCGGAACCGAGAAACCGGATGACGAAGGATGGGGAAGGGAAGACCGTCCGGTGATCAACGTGAGCTGGTGGGATGCCCTCGCCTACTGCAACTGGCGAAGTGAACAAGAAGGATTCCCCGTGGCCTACCGCCTTTTCGGAGAACCCCAAGCGGGAAGCTTGCTGGATGCAAACGGTGTGGTGACCAAGGACCTCACGAAGGTGAAGGGCTACCGGCTACTCACCGAAGCGGAATGGGAATACTGCGCCAGGGGTGGGCACGTGGATATTACCGAGGGAGTGGAAGCCCATGACTACAAATACGCGGGGAGCAATACCATGGCGGACGTTGCCTGGTACAGTTTCAACAGCTTGGGGAAAACCCACCCGGTGAAAGGAAAGCAAGCGAACGAGCTGGGTTTGTTTGACATGAGTGGGAACGTTTTTGAATGGTGCTACGATTGGCACGATCAACACTGGTACAGTGTCCCCAACCAAGTGAACCCCATTGGCCCTGAAACCGGCTCCGATCGCATTTTCCGCGGTGGAAGCTGGGAATACCTGGCGAGCATGGGAAGGGTCACCGGTTTTCGTTTCTACTTTTCCCCAACAGACAGCGACAACATCCTGGGGTTCCGTATCGCGAGAAGCTATTGAGAAAGAGCAGGCAAGCACAGGTTTTTTGGGACCGCCGCAGCCCACTGCGGCTGTTTTGAACTGCGATCCGGAAAGGGATCCGCACTGAGGTACGGTGGTTCCAGGAAAAAAAAAGGCCACGTTTTTCATGTGGCCTTTCTGGGTGAATCGGAAGCTTTCGTTACTCGTCTCTTCCCGTATTCTTCTCGTTCTGGCGGAACTTGGGCCAGGGGGTATCGGCAAGTCCCCCGCTGTTTCCGTTCACGGCGAAGAACTTATCACTCAGCGTTCCCACGTAGATGGTGCCATCACTGCCAATCGCGGGACTGGCTCCAATCTCTGAGCCCAGGTCGAGTTCCCATTTCAGAGTGCCGTCGGAGTTGAGAGCGTATAACTTTTGATCGTGGCTTCCCACGTAGACTGTGCCATCGCTCCCGATCGCGGCGCTGGAATCGATTTTATCTCCCGTTTGGTACTTCCATTTTTCTGTTCCATCCGGGTTGATAGCATAGAAGTAAGCATCGTAGGATCCCACGTAGATGGTTCCGTCGCTTCCAATCACCGGGCTGGCGAAAATATCATCGCCCGTAGCGAATGGCCACCCTGTTTTTTCAGTCCCATTGGTGCTTAAAGCGTGCACCTGATGATCATCTTTGCCGCAAACGTAAATCGTTCCATCACTCCCGATAGCAGGACTGGACTGAACCCCACCCGTATTCAAATTTATCCAGGATGTCCCTCCAACCTCAGGTGAAACGGCGTAAAACGGATTGGAAGTGGAACCCACGTAAATCCTTCCATCACTCCCAATCGCGGGACTGGAAATGACGTAGTCACCGAGATCTTTTTCCCAGTTCTGGCCTCCATCCGTCGAAATGGAATAAAGGTTGTGGTCATCCGAACCCACGTAAATGGTTCCATCACTCCCGATTGCCGGGCTGGAGTCCACCCTAGCGTCTGTTTCAAAATTCCAACCAAAGGATCCGTTCGAGTTAATAGCGGTAAGGTAGCCATTTCCATCTCCCACGTAAATCGTTCCATCACTTCCGATGGCGGGGCTGGAAAAAAGCCCACCTCCACCAATACTGTACTTCCACTTATTGGAGCCATCGGAATTGAGGGCATATAACCGGGCATCGTAGCATGTGAAGTAGATGGTGCCATCGCTTGCGATAGCGGCGGAAGACCAAATTTCGTCATCCGCGGTATATTCCCATTTCACCGTTCCCGGTTCCACCACGGGGGGGGGAATGACCGTCCGAACGAATCGGAAGCCAGTGTCTACCGCAGAGCCTTGTTCTGCAGGACCGGTATCGAAGCCCATCCGAATTCGATGGACTACGCGGGCTGCTTTGTCCTTCGAGCAATAGCTTCCCCCGCGTTTGATTTTGGCGTCAGAGCCATCATACGGACCAATGGGGTTTTCCGAGGCTAATTCATCGTAACCATTACACCACCAGTCCTGTACCCACTCAAAAACGTTGCCGCTCATGTCGTACAATCCAAGTTCGTTGGGTTCCTTCCGCCAAACCGGGTGCGTGCCTCCATCTTGATGAGACCAACCCACCTCGTCAACGTCGTTGCTTCCGGCGTACTTATAGTCATTCGCTTCCACGCCGTTCACGATGTCCACGTGCCCGCCGCGTGCGCTGTATTCCCATTCCGCCTCGGTGGGAATTCGGTAGCCTTCCACCTTTGTCGTGTCGGCCGTTGTGGCCCCCTCGGTATCCAAGAGATCGCCCTCGCTGTTGTACGCCTTGGCATAACCTTCTTTCTGGCTCAACCAGTTGCAGTACTCCGCGGCTCCCAGCCAGCTCATTTCCACCGCGGGGTAATTGCCCCGGCCCTCGAGGTAATGAAAGGAAAAATCTTCGTAGTAGAACTCACAATCGGGATCCTCCACATCCAAAATTTGGTTCCCGTGGATATACCCGTTCCAAGAAACTCCCCCGTTGTTCAAAAATTCCAAGAACTCCTCGTTGGTCACTTCCCAGGTCTTGATCCAGAAATCGTTGGTAAGCGTGAACTCGGTCACCGGTTCTTCCCGTTCTTCTCCTTCCGAATCTTCCCGGGTGTTCCCCATTTCAAAGGTTCCCGCCTTCACCAAGGTCTGCCACGGGGGAGGAACCTCGAAGAAATTGGCCTCCAGGTCGCGGTCGGAATTCATCTCGAAGGCGTATGTGTTGGTTTCGCTGATCTTTTGGCCATTTTCATACCAGCCCAGGAAACCATATCCGCTGATGGCAAGCGCCCTTAGCTCCACTTGGCTTCCCAGCTCGAACTCCTGCTGGTGTACCTTGGCCCAGGCTCCCCCGTTCACGCGGACACTCCCGTAAGCATGGGGCTCTGCCTCCACAGAAAGGGTGAAGCTGTCCCTTTCAAAGGCTGCCGTGAGCGAGCGGTCATTCCCTGCAACGAATTCGTAGGGGT
>DAOPKN010000099.1:0-6209 GCA_035391225.1 Thermotogota bacterium | reverse complement strand
TATGCGCGCGTATGCGAGGGTAAGCTCCTTGTACCCCAATGGGGTTTGGTTTTTCTTGCGCAATCGATTTCCGCGAACCGAAAGAAAAACCTTGGGGTCTCCAAACCTTTAAAAGTTTCAACCAAACAAGTTCCTTTTGCCCAAGAAAAAAATTTGGATTTTCTTGTAACATTGTCTATAATATACCCGATGGCCACCAGATACCCCTGCTAACAGCCGCTTTCCCAAGAAAAAACAAGGAGAACCAACATGAACGAATCCACGATACGGGATAACTTTTTTTTCGGAACGGTGGGCAGCTTCCTTAAAGAAGCAGTTTCAGCTGGTTCCAGCGTTTCCATCGTTTCTGCGTATTTCACCATTTTCGCCTACCACAGCCTGAAGAAAAACTTTAACGGGATCCGAGGCCTACGGTTCCTATTTGGGGAACCAACGTTCATCCAGTCCGTAAACCCCGAAAAACTGGATCCGAAGGGTTTTCGAATCGAGGATGACCACATTTCCTTGGAAAACAGACTATCTCAGAAAAGCGTTGCAAGAGAGTGTAGCCAGTGGATACGGGAAAAGGTCGAGATTCGGTCCCTCGTGCGCCCAAAATTCCTTCACGGGAAGCTTTACCATGTTCACGAACAAAGCGGTGTAGAGAGAGCCATTGCTGGGAGTTCGAACTTCACCGTGAACGGATTGGGACTGGGGGGGAACAAAAACATTGAGCTCAACCTGGTCATCGACAGTGACAGGGAGCGCCGGGAACTTGTGGAATGGTTTGACAAGATCTGGTCCGATTCCGGTGGCCTCGTAGAAGATGTCAAGGAACGTGTGTTGGAATACCTGGAGCAACTGCATCGGGAAAATTCCCCCGAGTTCGTTTACTTCAAAACGCTTTTCCACATCTTCGGGGACTACCTTGCGGAACAGAAACAAGAAGGGTTGATTGAACCACGAACGGGTTTTTTCGACAGCCAAATCTGGGAAGCACTGTACGACTTCCAAAAAGATGGGGTCAAGGGGGCTATCAACAAGATCTTGAAGCATAACGGTTGCATCATCGCCGACAGCGTTGGGTTGGGGAAAACATTCGAGGCCCTGGCCATCATCAAGTACTTCGAGCTCCTGAACCAGAGGGTGCTTGTCATTTGCCCCAAGAAGTTAGCGGGAAATTGGACCATTTACCAGGCACGGCAAAACCATTCTCTCAACCCCTTCCCCAAGGATCGATTTGACTTCAGCGTTCTGTGCCACACCGACATGGGTCGAGAGAAGGGGAAATCCAAACCCAACGGGATCGATCTGGAAACCTTCAACTGGGGAGCCTACGATCTGGTTGTCATCGACGAATCGCACAACTTTCGCGGAAACCCCTTGAAAAAAGAACGAGAAGATGGGAGCATCCATCTCAACCGGGCTGGTTGGCTCATGGAAAAGATCATCAAGTCAGGGGTTCGTACCAAGGTTTTGATGCTTTCCGCCACCCCAGTAAACAACAACCTTAGGGACCTTCGGAACCAAATTGCCTTCATTACCGAGGGAAAAGACGATGCCCTTTGGGAAAGCTGCAAGATCCGCGATATTTCGCAAGCGCTCAAGAACACGCAGACCCGCTTTACCCAATGGGCAGATCCCAAGAAAAATTCCAACCGTAGCGTGAAGAAGCTCCTTGAAACCCTTGATTCCGCATTCTTCAAGCTCTTGGATGAAATCACCATAGCCCGCTCCCGGAAGCATATCCTGAACTTCTACCAGGTGGAAAAGCTGGGGAAATTCCCGGAACGAAGACGCCCCATCCCCGTGTACCCGCAAATCGACCGCCAGGGTCGCTTTCCCTCGTACGATAGGGTGAATCGCCAGATCCTCGAGTACAAACTTTCCATTTTCAACCCCTCTGCCTACGTGCTTGCCGATCAACGAGAAAAGTACGAAGAACTGGCAGGAACCAAAATTGCTGGTTTTCGCCAATCCGAGCGGGAATTCTTCCTGATCAACATGATGAAAACCAATTACCTCAAGAGACTGGAAAGCTCTATCCACTCCTTTTCCCAGTCACTGGAACGGACGCTGGAGAAAATCGAATCTCTGGAAACCAAGATACGGGATTTCCAGGAATTCCGGGAAAGAAAAAGTAACGAATCGCTGGATGAATTCATCCCCGATGAAAACGAACTGGAAGAAAACGAGGATGAAATCCAGGCCTGGCAGGTGGGAAAGAAACTACGCTTCAACCTTGCGGACATCGACCTGGAGCGATGGAAAAGGGACCTCGAAAAGGATCGGGAAGCACTGGTAGACCTTTTTTACAACGCTTGCGCAGTAACACCGGCACGAGATGCCAAGCTTGCCAAGCTTAAGAGCCTCATCCTGGAAAAGGTTTCGAACCCCATAAACACGGGGAACAAGAAACTCTTGATCTTTACCGCATTCGCCGATACTGCACGGTACCTGTACGAAAACATCCAAGACTGGTGCCAAAAAGACCTCGGCCTCCACTGCGCAAGAGTGTGTGGAAGTGACACGGAGACCACCCTGGGGCGCAACGTGTACGATGAAATCCTGCTCAACTTTTCCCCTGTTTCCAAGAACCGCCACAAGTATCCCGGACGGTTGTCGGAAACCCAGGAAGAAATTGATATCTTGGTCGCAACCGACTGTATCTCTGAGGGGCAAAACCTGCAAGACTGCGATACACTGGTCAACTACGACATACACTGGAACCCGGTACGCATCATCCAGCGATTCGGCCGAATAGACCGCCTGGGAAGCAAGAATCAAGCGATCCAGCTGATCAACTTCTGGCCAACAGAAGACTTGGATAACTACATTAACCTCAAGGAGCGTGTGGAAGCGCGCATGGCACTGGTGGATGTTACGGCAACAGGGGAGGAAAACATCTTGAACCCCGACCAGTTGCACGAACTCATCGAGGAAGATCTCAAATTTCGCAACCGCCAGCTGAAGAAGCTCCAACATGAGATCCTGGACCTCGAGGAACTGGAAGATTCCATTTCCTTTTCGGATTTCACCCTGGACGATTTTCGGGTCGAGCTCCTGAAGTACCTGGAAACCAAGCGAGAATCCCTGGAGAAAAGCCCGGATGGATTGTATGCCCTCGTTCCAGGAGAATCCTTCCCGAAAGGAGTCATCTTCTGTCTTGTTCAAAAAAACCCTTCTGAGGGAAACGAGAAAGTGAACCCTCTCAACCCCTATTTCCTTGTGTACGTGCAAAACGACGGAACCATTCGAGCGAACTACACTGCAGCGAAGAAAGTGCTGGAAACATTCCGTACCCTTTGCCAGAACAAAACGCAACCACTCGAAGATCTCTGTCGCGATTTCAATGCTGAAACGTCCGGGGGCAAGGAAATGGGGCGTTATTCCTTCCTGCTGCGCAAAGCCGTGAACGGGGTCGTCCAGGTTTTCCACAAGCGTTCCAACCGTCACCTACAATTTGACCGAACCGCGTTGTTGACCCAAGAACAAAACCAGGTGAACCATCTCGATGATTTCGAACTGGTGACCTGGCTCATTGTGAGGTGAAAGCATGTCGAAAAGCCAAGAGGATCAAAAAAGAAAAATCCTGCAAGCCCTGGAGAAAATTCCTTCGGCACCTTTCTATGAATCCGCTCGGGATTTTTTGCAAGCTCTGGGATACAGTAGTCCACACCAGCAGCCCCTGGTTTCGAAAACCTTTGACGGTTTCCAAGAAGAAATCGTGCAAGAGAGCGAATCTTTTTCGAAGGAGAAAGCCATGGGGAGCCAATGGAAATCCGTGGACTTTCTCTTCCAACTTTCCCAGGATTGCTTGCAGATGGAATCGGAATTTCCCGCAAACTCCACGGTAGACAACAGCATCATGCACTCGTACCTTTTTTTCGCCATCGAACTGGAGGGGGAGAGCTATACCCGTACCCAACTGGCAACCGTCACCAGGCAAATCAACAAGCTTTTCCTCATGCCAGCATTGATTCTTTTCCGCCATGGGGAAACCATTACCCTTTCGATCATCGATCGACGCCTTCATAAGCGTGATTCCAACCGCGATGTGCTGGAAAAAGTCACCTTGATCAAAGACATCCGGATTTCCAGCCCACACCGTGCGCACCTGGAGATTCTTTTCGAACTCTCCCTGGATCGATTACGTGCGAAAAGCGGGTTCTCCAATTTCGTGGAGTTGCACGAAGCCTGGCGAAGCACGCTGAACACACGGGAGCTGAACAAGCAGTTCTACAAGGAACTATCGGAATGGTATTTCTGGGCGCTCAATATCGTGCACTTTCCCGGGGGAGATTCGGAGGGCGAAGGGCAAAACGAGGCACCAGATACCAAGATGTACCAAGCGACCCACCTCATCCGGCTTTTGACGCGATTGCTGTTCGTTTGGTTCATCCGGGAAAAGGGGCTGGTCCCCGAGCAACTTTTCGACGAGCGATACCTCCAAGGGGAACTGCTCAAAGATTTTCACCCCGCGCAAAAAACATTGCCTTCGGACCCCGAAGGTGGAAGCAAGTATTACAAGGCGGTACTGCAAAACCTTTTCTTTGCGACCCTGAACAAGGATCGGGAAAAAAGGGAATTTCGAAGAGACGGGCAAAACATGAACGCAACCACCCTGATGCGCTACCGGGACTCCTTTCAGAACCCCGAGGCCTTCCTGGAACTCGTGAACCAGGTCGTGCCCTTCCTGAACGGGGGACTTTTCGAATGCTTGGACCACCCACACCCCGAGAAAAAAGGGCGCCAGGGGGGAGCGGTCATCGTGTACCGGGATGGGTTTTCCGATCGGAAGGATAACGAGCTGTTCGTTCCGGACTACCTTTTTTTCGGGCTGGAGGAAGAAGTCAACCTGGTTGGAGAACTCGGGGAGGGCCATGAAAAGGAAAAAGTCCGGGGTTTGTTCCACATCCTGAAAAGCTACAAGTTCACCGTGGCGGAAAACACCCCCATCGAGGAAGACATCGCGCTCGACCCGGAGTTGTTGGGAAAAGTGTTCGAGAACTTGCTTGCCAGCTACAACCCCGAAACCAGCAAAACCGCCCGAAACCAAACGGGAAGCTTCTACACTCCCCGGGAGATCGTAAATTACATGGTGAACGAAACCCTGTTGCATTACCTTTCTCTGCAATTGGTTTCCCGCGGAGGAACTCAAGAAAAGCAGGCGAAAGAAAAGCTGGAAATACTCTTGGGATTCAACGACAGCGACCCGGGACTCAATGAAAAACAAATCAACGTTCTCATCGAGGCCATTGATGGCTTCAAGATCTTGGATCCCGCCTGCGGCTCGGGAGCGTATCCCATGGGGATCCTACACCAGTTGGTTCACGTGTTGCATCGACTCGACCCGCGCAACACGCTGTGGAAAGAGCGGCAGGTGAAAAATGCGCAAGCAATCGAAGACAGCGAGATCCGGCAAAAAACAGTGAAAGACATCGAAAAAGCCTTCCAGAACAACGAGCTGGATTACGGTCGCAAACTCTTCCTGATCGAGAACGTGATCTTCGGTGTGGACCTGCAACCAATCGCCATCCAGATCGCCCGTCTGCGCTTCTTCATCTCGTTGATCGTGGAACAGAAATCCAACCCCGACCGCTCCAACTTCGGCATTCGCCCGCTTCCAAACCTGGAAACCCGATTCGTTGCGGCAAATACGTTGGTATCGTTGAAAAAACCCACGCAAATGCGCCTCACCGATTCTCGCTTAGCCGATTTACAGGAAGAGTTACAGGGGATTCGGCACCAGCACTTCTCCGCCAAAACTCCAAAGACAAAGCGAAAACTCCGGGAAAGGGATCACGAGGTTCGGGAACACATGAAACAAATCTTGCTGGACGACGGATGGCCAAAGAATACCGCCCAAGAAGTGGCAAACTGGGATCCCTACGCACAAAACCAGTCCTGTCCCTTTTTTGACCCGGTATGGATGTTTGGCGTGGAGAACGGTTTCCACGCCGTTATCGGCAACCCCCCTTACATTCAGCTCCAGAAGCTGAAGGGAACCCCGCTTCAAGAGACCTACAAGGAAGAGAACTTCCAGGTTCACGATAAAAACGGTGATGTGTACTGCCTGTTCTTTGAAAAAGGGATGCAGTTGCTCAAAGAAGAGGGCAGTCTATACTACATCACCTCGAACAAGTGGATGCGTACGGGGTACGGCGAAAAACTCCGCACGTTTTTTTCCAAACTGGCTCCCCGAATCCTGGTGGACCTGGGGCCAAACG
>DAOPKN010000098.1:0-6262 GCA_035391225.1 Thermotogota bacterium | reverse complement strand
TAGCACAACCGCATGGCAAAATCAATGCCAAGAAAACCACCCCCTGGTTTGTGGGGTATGGGACCGCCGCACCCCAGTGCGACTTCCTGTGGTTGCTGGGGGGGGAGGTGTGAGGGGGAAGGTTGTCCGAAAAAAGGGGGAGGGTCTTGGTTGTGCTTTACGTTCCCGAAAAGAGCCGCACTGGGGTGCGGCGGTCTCAGGGGGGATGTGTTACAATAGACGGTATTCGGGATGCGGGGTATTTGGGGCGGCATTCCAGGGCGAGCAAGCGGGGAGGAATTGATGTGCCACAGGTGTTCTTTCAATGGGTGAAAAGTACGCGGGGTTTCGAGTTTCGCGTGGATGTGCGGGCGCGGGTGAAGGGGATGTTGCCCAATTCCGCGGAGCGTTTGCGGGCGGAGTTTTGGAAGGCGTTGTCCGCGCCGGAACACCATGTGGGGTTTCCCTTGCCGTTGAGTGGGGCACCATTCCGCTTTTCTCCCCTCTTTTCCACTGCGCCTTTTGCGCTTTGCCGGGAGTTTGCCCCGCATCAGCCGCTGTTCTTCCGCTTTTCTTGCTGGGGCGATCGCGTGGCCAGCGCTTTCCGTAACTTCCTCGATTTGCGGCCCGTGCTGCTTCTCGGCGGGTTTCCTTTCGAAGGGGTGCAGCTCTCCCATCGCGAAACGTCTTCCGAGGCACTGTGCGGCCTTCCCAAGGTGCTGAACCTGGAGTTCCTCACGCCCGTGGCCTTCCGCTCGGACCACAACGACCACCTTCCCTTCCCCTGCCCGGAGGCGCTCGCGCATTACCTTGCCCGGGCAACCGACAACGCCATGTTGCCCCCACCGTTGCTTCGTGCCACCAAGGGCCAAACGTGTTCCTTCCGCTTCACCAGCCACGCCGCCGCCGGGTTCCTGGGCAGCGTGCAAATCGAAAGCTGTCATCCCGAGTTGTACGGCTTGCTGCATTTCTTGGGAACCGGGTACGCCAACGATCGTGGAATGGGTGTCACCTTGGTGCACGAGTTGCAGCCCGACCGTTCCTTCTACGCACTGCCCACTTCCCCGTAGTTTCCTCGTCGCCCCCGTTGCGCTAACAAAAAGAAGAATCGCCCCTTTTTTCCCGGGGTGCGCTTCGCCACATCCACCGGGAAAACCGTTTCAAAACCCCTTCGAAAGCTGATTTTGCCCTTTCTACCACACGAAAGTTTTTCTTACCAAATCGAAAATCTACCAAAAGTGTAGTTATCCCTGGATAATCGCAAATATTTCCGGAATAGCCGTTAAAATTCCGTATTTGGACCTTTCTGTCAATCGTGTTTTTTGTCGTATAATATTGCAGAAGGGAGGGATTTTCATTGAAATTAGTAACGATACCGGAATACGCGAAAACCAGGCACTTACGACCGCAACTACTGCGCGAACTCGTGCATTTCCTGGACATACAGCCAGAGCACGAGGTGCGGGGGATGCGTGCGTTCGCGCCGGTTCAACTCGATCAGTTGTTAGAAGGAATCGCCCAGGTATGGCGGCAATACCGGGAGGCGCAGGCAAAAGCCGCGAATGTGACAAGGAGGACAACATGAAAGCAGAAGCGACAGCATCACCCGTGATTCCCTTTTTCCTGTATCCACCGGATGCCGCTCCCGCACTCGGGCAATCCCGCTGGAAGTCGGCGTTTTCGTTGTACTGGGAGAAGCAGGGCCGGGTGTTTTTCCCCCCCAAGGGCACCAGTGCCTGGAACGCGGGGCTGCCATGGGTGGTGGAAGAGATGTTTACGCAGCTGAGCAAGAAGGAGGTGGAGATGGTTTCCGCTTTGGAACACCCCGAGTATCCCTGGATGCAGGCGCTGAGCGTGCGCAGTATCAAAGAGGAGGATGCGCTGTTCCTTCCCGCGGCGTGCAACGTGTGGCGGCGCGAGGAGTGGGGGGAATGCCCGGGTTGCCTTACACCCACGATTCCCGCGGAGGAACGCCTACAGGTGTTGCACCTGCTGGCAGTGACCGGTTTCTCCCGGGGATACGTTGGGGTGCTGGTGGGGGGGGAGGAGTTCCTTTTGCGCGTGGTGGAGCGCGACGAGAACGAGATACAAGACCTGGTGAGCCGCGAGAAGCTTTTCGTGGAGCAGTTGTGCAACAAGGTTCCGCCGGTTGCGGACGGCAGCCTGTCCACCACCCGCATGTTGAAACAGCTGTATTCCTGGAACGTTGGCGACATGGAGCTGCCCGAACACGCGGACGAATGCCTGGAGGATTTGCTCCAGAAAAAGGAGCAACGGGATGCCTTGGACGTTGCGATCCGCGAACGCGAAAACGAGATCAAGGCACTGATGAAGCACCACGAAACCGCCAGCAACAAGCGGTTTTCCGTGAGCTGGAAGAACGTGGAAACCACCCGCCTGGATATCGGGAGAATCAAGGAGCAGTACCCCGAGTTGTACCGGACGTTTTGCACCACGAGCCAGTCTCGGCGGTTCCTGGTGAAAAAGGTTGCCTGAGTTTTTTTCCCATCCACTCGACCGCGGGCCCTTTGCCGGGGCCCGCTTCTGAAAGGAGAGCATATGACCTACATCGACCTGATGAATCGATTTCACCGTTTCAAGCGCCAGTACAAGTTTTCCCACCTGGAGGTGCACATTTGGTTGGAGCTTGCCCAGTTCTGGAACGAGGCGGGGCGCCCGGATTTCGTGACCCTGACCGAGAGAAGCCTGTGCGGGTTGGCGAACACGACCCTGTCGAAGTTGAAGGAGGCGTGCAACTTCTTCCGCGAGATTGGGCTCATTGAGGTGCGGCGCACCGAGAGCAAGCGCGGTTGCCGGTTTTACCTTGCGCCCAACTGCCCGGGGACGGATGCCGGCACGAAAACCGATGCCAGCTCCGCGCACCCGCAAACGCCTGCGCATCTGACCCAAAATGCGCGCAAAAAAGGGAGCAAAAAGGGGTGGAAAACGGGGTCGTTTTTGCCGGGGAAACCCTCTGGTACAAAGGCTTTCACCATGCCCCAGAGAAGAGAAGAGAAGAGAAGAGAAGAAGATCTTGGGTTTCACCCGCAGGAATTCTTCCAAGAGCTTCTGCCCAACCGGGCGGATTCCCTCGAGCCGTTGATCGCCCATTTCGGCGAGCATTTCTCCCTGGTGGCCGAATACCTCGGGGGGATGCCCGAAACCCATGGCCGGGTGCGGCAATCCCCGCAGCCCGTGACGGAAATCATCGGCATCGCGCAGGAACACTGGAACGATTTTTTGGCATGGAAAAGGAGGAAATTACGTGGATCGTGTTGAGGAGTATATCTTGTCCAACCTGATTTTTGACGAAACGTTGCGGCCCTACGCCTTTTACCTGAACCCTGGGGACTTGGCTGGACCCGAGGCACGGCGGATCCTGGAATACATCCGGGAATATCCCGGGTTGGGGGGATTGGACTTGGGTACGCGCATGGTGGGGCGCGATATCGTCCCCCCGAACTGGATGGACTACTTCCGGGAATGCGGGGGTAACCGCATGGGCGTTTGGATGGCCATAAAAGACCTGAAGGATGCCAACACCAAGCGCGCTTGCCTGGCCAAGTTGCAGGGAATCCTGCCGATGTTCCAGGATAAATGGAGATCGACCCGGGAACTGGGTGCCGAGCTGGACCAGGTTTCCGCCCGGTTGCGGGGTTCGGAGCCGCAGGATTTCACCGGGATGCCACGGCTCATGGATAAGCTGGAACACCAGCTACAGGAGTTGTGGGAACATCCCAACGAGGAACTGCGCTTGCCCTTTTGCCACCAGATGATTGGGCTCAGTGGCGGGGAGCTCATTGCCATCGCGGGCCGCCCGGGCATGGGGAAAACGGCGCTGATGCTCAACATGGCGCGGAGCCTGGGGAAGGAGGGGGTGCCCTGCGGCTTCCTTTCGTTGGAGATGAATGCCAGCTCGCTTTCGCTGCGCCTGATGCAGAACCAGTTCGATTTCCCGCTGCGCGGCAACCTGCACTCTTTTTCGGAGGAGGAGAAACAAGAGCTGAAGAACCAAATGGAGGAAATCTCCGGGCTTCCCCTGTTCTTCAAGGATCGTTTCCAGATGGTTTTCGAGGAAATCCTGGGTACCATCCAGCTCATGGCGCGCGTGGAGGGCGTGAAGGTGGTTTTCCTGGACTACTTGCAACTGGTTCCCACCGAAGGATTGGGCCAAACGCGGAACGACCAGCTGGGGGCGATTTGCCGCAAGCTCAAGCTCATGGCCGGCGAACTGGGTGTCGTGGTGGTGGTGGGAAGCCAGCTCAACCGGCAAGTGGAACTGCGTGCCGAGAAGATCCCCTTCCTGGCAGACCTGCGCGACAGCGGTGCCATCGAGCAAGATTGCGACGCGGTGCTGCTTTTGTACCGCCCTGCCTACTACGATCCGGACGCGGACCCGGAAAGGCTGGAGCTGATCCTGGCCAAGCAACGCGACGGGGAGACCGGGGTGCAGGTGGTGCGCTACGACACCCGCCACCAGGTGGTATATGCCTGACGAGCGCTGGTGGACTCGCTGGTACGACAAAATGGGCAAACTCTTCGACGAGCTACCCGAGCCCGAGCGGGCGCTGGTACTGCAGATGGCGGAGCATTTCCAACCGGGACAGACGGACAAAATCCAGAAAATGATTGGCCAGAACATCATGGACGTGACCCAAATGCTCCATCGCCTGGCGCTTGAGCGACCCGTTGATGAAAACCAGGAGTTCTTGCGGTTGCTTTCTGCGATGGAGGGGAAGGCGGAAGAGAGTTCGTGAGTGGGGACCGCCGCACCCAGGAAGTGAGCCGCACTGGGGTGGCGGGGGTCCTTCGGAAAAAAAGCCCTTGAAGGGGTGCTTCAAGGGCTTTTCTATGGGTACTTGGTTTTTACTGCCAGTCGTACCGCGGGATACACACCGCTGCCTTCATGATTTTCACCGGGTCCATCGTCTCGCCGGAAAGCAGCGTTTTCACGATGGAGGGCGAAAAGCCGCTCACCAGTCCCACGCCCGTATCGTTGAGCGTGGCGGGGATGTTTCCCGGGCGGTCGCACAGGTTCCAGAACACCACCTCCGGCCGTTTGTACCCCGCGCGCTCGTACTTGTGCGCGATCATGGCCAGGGCTGGTGTGCCCGTGGTAGCCTGGTCAAACTGCATGTCCGAGAGGATCAGGATCACCGAGGGCATCTCGTTTTGCGGGACCTTGTGCGCTTGGGCGGCGTTGAGGATCAGGTCGAATACCGCCTCGATATCGGTGTTCATGCCCCAGTTGGCGTTCTCGATCTGTTCCAGCCTTTGTTCCAACGTTCCGTGCACCTTGTGCATCTCGGGGCGCGCGGAGAACGTCACGAACTGGTCCTTGAAGATGCCCTTGTTGTGCTCCGCCAGGTACAGCCCCAGGGACACCGAAACCATCAGCGCGGTGAGGTTGGGGGCGATGCGCGTGGTCATGGAACCGGAGACGTCGATTACGGGCAAAAAGGTGCTGTCGTTCTCCACGAAATCGGGCAATGCCTCCCACTGTGCCTGTGCCACGGTGCTGTCCCCCGCGTACAGTGACTTGAGCACGTCGTAGGGGTAGAGCGTATCCGCGTGCACGCTGGCGGTACCGGTGACAAGGCCTTGCTTGTACGCCTCGTATCCTTCCGGGTCATGCCGCGCGAAGGCTTTCTGGTAACGCGCAGATGCCAACGAGGGTACTTTCTCGTAGTCGATGCTCTGCCACTGGTTCGCGGTCATCTCGCTTTCCACCACGCGGGTGAGGTTGACCAGCATCTTGCGGTAGCTCTTGGGGCTCAGCCCGAGGCGGTAGCGCAGCCACACCGCTTTTTCCCCCTTGCGCGGCATCCACTTGGCGCACAGCCCGTTTTGCTCTTCGAGCAGTGTGGTGCGGAGCAGCGAAACAGCGGCGTCCTCGTGGGGCGTTCCCCGCAGTGCCAACACATCGTCCCATCGTCCCACTTCGGGAATCAGGGAAACGAAGCGGTCGGTGAGCGCGGTGGTCCGGATCAGATCACGGAAGATCTGGCGTTCCCCCGCACCTCCACGGACATCCCGTGACCACAGCAAGATGCGCATGGCGATGTCCTTGTCTTGCTTCAGTGCCTTCTTGAAAGGTGCTTTCATGCACTTGCCCCGGGACGCTCCAACCTGGAAGAACAGGTCGACGCATTCATCCAGCGTGCTTTTGTACGAGGGCATCAAGTTTTCCGTGTGGGTCATGTTGTTCATTGCGTCGTGCAGGTTCATGTGTTTCCCTCCTTTCGTTACGATGCTGCCCCTGCCAGGACAGGTTGGATACAGG
>DAOPKN010000097.1:0-6494 GCA_035391225.1 Thermotogota bacterium | reverse complement strand
CAAAAAAGGAGGTGAGATCTTGCGACTACAAATTCAATTGGAGAACGTGAAGGAAAGCAGTGACTTATTTCTTCCCTTTGACAAGCAGCGGAAATTCTTATCCTTTTTCAAATCCATCTTTTCCAACACTCCGATCTTCGAGAAGGTGTATCCACGAAAAAAACAGTTTTCCCCGTTCGTGTTTGGGGTCTACTTCGGCTCGCAGTTACGCACCCAAGAAAATGGAATCCTGTTCAAACCCCCTTTCTCCATTCTTTTTTCCACTGGGGACGAGATGGTGTTTTCCCACTTTTTCAACGGTCTGATGGGCCAATCCGAGAAACCCCTTTCCTTGGGTGAAAACCAAGAGGTTTTCGTCAAATCGGTGCACATGCCATCGAACTTGCCCGTCTCAACCGATAATGCCATTTTCCAACTGCTTTCGCCCGCCGTAATGCAAAACCCCCGGGCCTCCAAAGATGACCTGGACCTCTTTTCACCCCTGCCATCCGAAGAGGCTTTCGAGAGCACCTTGAACATTATAACAGAAAAGAAGATGCACTTCTTCCAGGTTCCGGGCTTCGTCCCCATTCGCGTGAAACCCCTATCCTTCCGGAAAGTCATGGTGCACCATTACGGGGGATTCTTGCGCGCATTCAAGGGGAAGATGGAATTGCGAGCCAACCCTTCCACGCTTCAATTCCTCTTTGACTACGGGATGGGAGTGCGTACGGGTGAGGGTCTGGGCTTGTTGGAAAGACTCGATTGAACAAGGAGGTGAAACACTTTGAAAACCCTAATTCCCGGGAACCTTTTTTTCAACATGGGAGTAGATGGTTTCATCCGCACCTTGATGTACGGGATCGACCCGGACTACGTGTGGAACGAATGCCTGAAACCGGATGGGACGCTTGTACTTTCTGACGAACTTCTCGAATGCCTTTTCTCACACGACGCTCCAACTTCCGTGCCGGTCACGACCCCTCCCCATCAAGGGGAACCACACGTTTGGAGAATCACGCACTTCTTTGCAAAAATGACTAACGAAATGTACTTGAAAGAACGAAAAAGCAAAAGCTCGGATGTACTTCGAAGCCTTTTTTCCAGCAACAAAACCGCGTATCCCAACCTTTTTTCTGGGGCAAATCGGAATGGGGAAACAATCGTGGAAGCCTTCCAGCAAATCTTGGCCCCGAGAAATGGAATTTCCACCAACAAGGGCATGGAAACTGTTCATTGTAGCTTTTGTGGAGGTCCCTTCCCCCTAAACCTTGAAAAACCGGAAGAAAACTTCTTGTCCAACACACATCTTCGGGAGTCCGGTTCCTTTCAAGCCAGTTTCCCAAACTCTTTTTGGAACAACACTCCTCAGATTTTCCTGTGCCCTTTTTGCCGAAACATGCTCTTCTTCCGTCACCTCAGTTCCTATAGCAAATCACGTTTCTTCGTCAACGCTTCCTCCTTCCAAGTCAATTATGCACTCAACGAATTGCAAACCAGCATGCAAAAAGTCCGGTGGACCGACGTGATCCCCTTCGTAGTGAAGAACTTCCAAACCATTGGAATGTGGACACTTTCCGGAATCGAAGTTGTGGAAAACAACTATTCGAACGGGGTACAGATTCGAACCTTCCCCAAGGAGTTGGCGGTATTTTTCCTTCTGCCAGGGGTGATAAAGAACATCCAAGTGGTGGAGCGCCTTCCCGCAAAGAAGTTGGGGCTCACATCTGCCATGGAATCCATCCAAAAAAGGACCTTTGGCGATTTCCTACTCAACGCATACCGTCTACTCCGAGAAAAAACCGAACCCTACAATTACCAAAGGTTTATCCTTGCTTACTTATCCCTTTTTCGGGAAATTACCGGAGGTGAAACCCAAGTGCAAACGGATATTTGGATCATCCAAAAGGAAACGCAGAAAATTCCAGCCGGGATTCAACACTCCCTTTTGCAAACCAAGTTCCGGCTTCTAGAACAAGCTCGAATGGAAAACAAACCTGAAGTGCTTGCAATGATCACGCGAGCGTTCCTTGCCCATGGAAAAAAGATACCCCCTTTCTTGCTGGATATTTTCGAAATTATGGACATGGATAGCTTTAAGACAGAGATGTTCGCCTTCTTGGGGTGCTTGGAGGAAAATAAAGGAAAAGAGGACAAAAAGGAGGTTTCCCAATGAACACAACGCAGCAAGCAACAAAGAGCTTGACTATTTCCATGGCTTTCAACGGGGCGGCTATCAACCGGGACGAGAAAATCGGCGGAACGGTTTTGTCGATAAAAAAACTCTCCAAGAACAAAAAAGCCCACAGCGTGCTATCCAAGCCAAGCCAACGATATCACCTCTTCCAAACCCTTGTCCATTTGAACCCCCAAGACCCGGATTGGACTCCCTGCGAGGTGGTACGCGAAAAAGAAGTGGTGCAGTTCGACTTGAGCAAGAGGAACATCTTGAATTCCGCGGAACTGGATTTGTTTGGCTACATGAACACAACCCTGATGCTCATGCGCAAAAGCCCGCTTGGCCTTACCAAGGCACTCTCGATAGAAGAGTGGCGAGGAGACATGCTGTTTTATGCAAACCACGACCTGGTGAAACGTGCAAACGCTACTCCCAACCCATATTCCAAGGAAGAACACGAAACCCTTTTCGAAACAACCTTCACCCTTGACACCCTCCGCTTGGGAAAGGACCAGTGGAAAGTAAAAGATGGAAAACCTACGTACAAGGATGGCGTGCTGCTTATCGAGCATGGAAACAAAGGGGTGGACACCATCCGGATGGAAGGAATGGAAAAAGTCCAGGAAGGAATTTTCCAAGACGCATCGGGCTCGAAGGTTTCGCTCTCCTCGGACGGAAAATTCCTGGTCGTGGATTTCCAACTCTCTCCAGAAAAAAAGAAAGATCGAATCCAAGCACTTCTCTTTGCACTGAAGAACGGGATCCAGTACCAGGTATCCGGCGAATCCGTGGGTATCGTTCCCGCATTCTTCTTGGCAGCTACCCTCCAAGTTCCCGTCCCGGTCTTCCACCGTTTCCTCAAAGCGGGAGAAACACCAGGAAGCCTCGATGGACACTCCATCCAAAACGCGCTGGAAAACGAGTATATCTTGGACTTTTTCCTGCAAGACAAGCAGAACCTCTTGGACCATCCTTGCGATGGAAACGACAAGCGAGTGGAAGACTGGGGAAAGTTCGTCGACAGCCTTTTCGCATGAGTGGAGGAGATAGCATGGTGACACTTCGCGCTTTGAAATGGAGGCTTTTTGCCCCCAGCGCCCACTTCCGAAAGCCCTGGGCGCTCTCGGGAATCCGTTTCAGCTTCCCCATCCCCCCTTACTCCTCCTGCATTGGTTTTTTAAGCAACATCTTTGGAAGTGGGGATTGGATCGAAGAAGCTGGAGAAATTTCCCTGGGCGTTTTCTCCCGATTCTCCTCGGTTTCCGAACACCTCTCCTGGGTGAGGAACCTGAAAAAGGAGCAGCACATTACGCGATTTGATTCCATTTCCAATCGCAAGAACTCCCACGGCGAAATCGAACACCCCGGAGGCCAATCCCCCGTTCGCTTCCAAGAGCTCAACGACTTGGAAGTGTTGCTCTACCTGCACCTCACACGGAAGGAAACCTACGAGGTGTTTCTCCAAAAAGCCCACTCTCCGGAAAACTGGATCTCCCATCCACACCTGGGCCGAGCGGAAGACTGGGTAGAATTCTCTCCGCCGGAAATCGTTTCCCTCTCCTTCCAACCCTTCCAGGGCAAAATCGAATGGATGACCTGGATTCCCTCTCCGGGATCCCTTGCCCCTGCAGACCCAAATTTCGATAACGCTTTTCCACAGTTTCCAGGTCTCCTGAACCTCGTCCCTACCTTGTACGAGAAAAAAACCGTGCCTGGTTTCGGGGAATTCCGCGATTTTTCCACCATCCAGGCCAAGCTCCTGGAAACAGGGGTTTTCCCCTTTTCCATTGAAGATGAACCTCTCCGGCCTCGCTTCCCCGTTGACCCGGAAGAAAACCTCCCCGTTTCACTTGCCTGTCTCCGAAAGGAGGGAGAAACATGCTTCTCGCGAAAAGCAACGGAACCAGCCTAAGGCAGCATACCCTACATCTACTGGAACATGCCATGGAAGTCCGTTCCACTGCGGGACGGAACAAAACGCTCCTGGTTGCCTGTGCGCTCCACGACCTGGGAAAAGTGCATCCGGGCTTTCAGGCTCTCTTGGGAAACCCTGAATTCCCAAAGAAGGAAAAGCCGACCGAAATCCTCCCGCACAACCTGTTCTCCTTGCTGTTCATCGACAAGAAGCACCTCTTGAGCTCCCTCGGGGGCGACACCCTGGGTTTTCGCAACTTGCTAAACGCCGTAGCCTTCCACCACTGGCGACCCAGGATGGTGCATATCCTCCTCAACGACCCAAAAAAGCAAATCCCATTTGAGGAAACCGAGATGCGAGAAATGGAAAGGCGATTGCACGAGGAATTGGATGGGATAATGGTAGAAGAAATCCTCCTGAACAACCTAATCCGCTTCGACCGGGAACTGCTTGCGTTCTTGCACGGGGGGTGCAGCTTCCTGGAAACGGGGCTTCTCATCCCCCCCTACCTCGTGGGATTTCTTCCCATCCGAATGACGTACGAGATGAAAAAAACACAGGGGAATGAAGAAACCACCCGGGCCCGCATTTACACGCTGGGTCAGCTGATGCGAGTCGACCACTTCTCCTCTTTCCAAGAACAATTTCCGGGAACGAGTGCCCCCCTGGAGATTCCCCCGCTTCCCGAAAATGGAGTGGAAAAGGTTCTGACGGGTTTAGCTGCAAGCTGGGGAAAAACACTTCCCTCAACCTGGCAATTCCAGTGCCTTTCCCAACGCAACAAGGGGGAAAACCTGGTGCTGGTTGCCCCAACAGGCTCCGGGAAAACCGAATTCGCGTTCTTGCTGGGAAAGGGAAAGAAATTGGTGTATTCCCTCCCCCTGCGATCCGCCGTGAACGGAATCTACTCCAGAACGAAAAAGTTGTTCGGAGAGGAAAACTCCACCCTCTTGCATTCCGATGCGTCCTTTTTGCTATACAACGAAGGCGTGAAGGGAAGCCGAGACCTGGGAGAAGATGTCGAAGGAAGTATCCGGGAAATCTTGGCGGTTTCCCGCCACCTCGGATACCCCTACCAGGTCACAACCGGAGACCAAGTGTTCCCTGCAGCCTTGAAGTATCCCGGTTACGAAAGGATATATGCCATTCTCTCGGAAAGCCTGCTGGTAGTGGACGAAATACAGGCATACGACCCCCGGGCAATAGCCATCGCCATCAAGCTTCTGGAAGACGCGGTGCACATGGGGGGTCAGGTCTTGCTAATGACCGCCACGCTCCCCTCCTTCCTGTTCGAAATGCCCGAGTTGAGAAACCATCCCCTATTCGGGAAGAAAGAAAAAGACAAGGTCCTCGACCTTTTTTCCTGGAACACGGATTGGGGAAGCAGTGAAAAGCACCGGATTTCCCTTCGAAAAGACTCCATCGAAGAGGAAAACACTGTCCAAAACACACTGGAACTCGCACGGCAGGGAAAACGGGTTCTGGTGCTTGCCAATACAGTGGGAAAAGCCCAGGAGCTTTTTGAAGCCCTGCAGGCAAAGGCGGAGAAGAAAGTGGAACTATACCTTCTACACTCCCGGTTTACACCGAATGACCGCAGGCGAAAGGAAGAACAAGTCATGCAAGCCTTTGCCAATCCAAAGCCATCCGAGGAAGTAGAGGGAAAGATCCTGGTAGCCACCCAAGTGGTGGAAGCCTCGCTGGACATCGATTGCGACGTGCTTTTGACAGAACTGGCTCCTGCCGATGCCCTCGTCCAGAGAATGGGAAGGGTGCTCCGTCGATACCGCAACAACTCACTCCAGGTGGAACAACCCAACGTGATCCTCTTTTGCGGGAACCTTCTTTCAAAGAAGAAAGAATCCCTATTCGTTTCTGGAGTATACGAGCGTGCCATCGTGGAAAAAACCCATAAACTCCTCAAGGCAAAGGATGGCCAGATGGTATCCGAAGGGGAAAAAGCCACATGGGTTGAAGAACTGTATTCCACGAAAAACCTGGAAAAAACCGAATACCTGAAACACTTCCAGGAAACCTACCAACTGTTGCAAGCGGGATATTCCGCTGAAAAGCGACATGAAGCACAAAAGGTTTTCCGTGACATTTTCCAAGTGGAAGTTGTGCCATGGAATTGGAGAAAAGAATTCGAGCAAGCGCTGGAAACCGAATACGATTCCTTCTTTAAATTCCAGGATAAGGTGTTGAACGAATTCCTAGTTTCTGTTCCGAGCTTCCGGGCAAAGAACCCCGAATCCATTCTTGCTCCTTCCGGGAAGGGAAACAACAACTGGAGAAAAGACAACTTCTTGGCTGTCCAAGGAGTGGAATATTCCCGGGAACTTGGGGTTCGATTTCCAAAGCCCAAGGAAAAGGGAAACCCGCTGGAAGAATCATCCCAACCCGAAACCTCAAACATCCTGT
>DAOPKN010000096.1:1470-6716 GCA_035391225.1 Thermotogota bacterium | reverse complement strand
TCCGTGTTGATCTTCTTATCCAAAAACTCCACCACAAAAGCCACCAGCATGGCCAAAAACAGCCCCAGCACCATCCCAATCGCCAATCCCAGCTTCTTGTTCGGCTTCGCCGGGGTGAGCGGAACCACCGCGGGGTCCACGATGTACGTCTTGCTCATGATCGCGGCTTCGGCGATGCGTGATTCGGTATAGCTCTTCTGGAGCGTGAGGTACACTTCCTCGTTGAACTTCATTTCCCGCATCAACTCGGTGAGCTGTTGCTCCATGGCGGGAAGCTGGTACAGCCGCACCATGTATTCCGATCGGGTCTTTTCCATCGCTTCGAGGGTTGCTTCTCCCAGTTGGTACTGGATTTCGTTAGACACCAGGTCTGCTAACAACGTGCTGTAAATGGGGTTGCTCACCTTGGTCTGGGCGGAAACGATGTTGGTGACCTGCTGCGAAAGTTCCACCTGGGCTTCCTCGATTTGTTTCTTCTTTTGAATCACCCTGGGGTCCGTGGAAGGGTACATCCGTTGCAAGGTTGCCAATTCGATATTGTACGTGGAAATGGTGCTTCGCAATTCGCTTACCAGGGGGTTTACCGTGATTGTTTCCGAGGAGATCAGCTTTTCCTGCGTACCCTTGAGCTTTTCCCGCAACACGGTAATCGCGGCTTGCGTGGTTTGGATTTCAAACTTTTTCTGGTTGATCTGCTTATCGAAATCGGAAACCACGTCCAAAAGGGCTCCGGCTTCCTCGGAAATGGAGAAAATGCTATTCTTTTCCTTGAATTCTCGAAGAGCATTTTGGGAGTCTTCCAGCTCTTTTTTGGCCTGGGGAAGTTGGTCTTCGATGAAACTTAGCTTTTCCAAGGATTCCTGCTTGGAAACCTGGTACAGTTGATCGGAGTAAACCTGGGCAAGGGTATTGGCAATTTGGGTGGCGAGAATAGGGTCTTCGTAGGAAACGAGAATTTGCACGATACTGGTATTCTTGACTGGGGTAACCGTTAACAAGTTCTGGGACAACTGGTTGACCACCAGGTACTTGAGCTGCTCGGGGGTGCGCTTCTTTCGTTCTTCACTGTCGGCGGGAATGAGAATGCTCACCAGGTTTAGCCGTTCCACCACTTTTTCCAGGTTCGTCCGGCTCAAGATCATCTCAATCTCCGTGGTCACATCGTTCGATCCTCCCCCGCCCAGGGAGAAGGGGACTGACGTCAGCAGGTTTTCCAAGCCGGAACCCGTGGAGGCGTCGATTCGGATCGTGACGGAACTCTCGTAGACCGGTGTCGTTACCAGAAGGTATATCCCGGTTGCCAACACCACGCAAAAAGCCGTCACGAACCCCCACCAAAAGCGTCTTCGGAAAATGGCGAAAATATCGGAAATGGTCAATTCAAAAGAATCCCGTTGTTCGGATGGGAAGGGTCCTTGCCCATCGCTCAATTTTCCATCCTCCCTCACTTGAACTTGTCCACCAGTGTGATTCCCGAGCTGGTCAGCGAAATGATCTTCGACAGGAAATCGGTCACCGTCAAAATGTCCACCAGCGCACTCTTGGGAACGTAAACCACGTCTCCCGCTTCCAGGAAAATTTCTCGAGTGGTTTCCGCCCACTTTATGGTGGATAAATCCACCACCATGGGAGGCTGTTCAATCCCCCCGGAAAAGAAGAGCACCTTTTTCAGGTATGCGCTCGACGAAGGTCCACCCTTGGCCATGATGGCTTCGAAGAGAGACATGTTCTGGTGGTATTCCACGATCCCGGGACTTCGCACCTCTCCGAAAACGTAGACCTTCCTCGATTCCGAGGGGACAACGTACACGATATCCCCCGGTCCCACCTTGGCTTGGGAAAACCCCGCGGGGTTCTCCAAGGATTGCACGATTTCCCGCGACCCATCAGCCCGCGTGATTTCCACGGTGGTGTTTGCCACCCAGCTGTCCACCCCTCCTGCTGTTCCCAGAACTTGCAGAAGGCTGCGCGTTTCCGCTTGAACGTACTGTATGCCAGGCTTGGGAACATCCCCCAAAACAGCAATGAAAGAAGAGGTGTTTTCTTCCACCACCACGTAGCTCCCGTTTTCCAAGTCCATGGAAGCGGGGTCTTCCAACGCGGAGAAATCCACCCGTTGCACCCTTCCCTCTGGGGAAATCAACGAGACCATAGAGCTTGCATTTTCCGAAAAGCCCCCCGCCCTGGCTAATGCAGAAAGCAAGGAGGGGGTTTCTCCCCTTGCGAGAGAAATCACACCGGGGTTTTGCACCTGCCCCACAACCCCAATCTGGATGGGTTGGTACGGGCGAACGAAAACCACGTCCCCCGGTTGCAGTTGGGTTGCGGGAAAGGCAGCACTGTCTCCCGGGAGGAAACGCCGGGATTGCTGCCCCGTTTGCAGCAGGATTTCCCCGGTTTCCAAGCCCAGGTTCGCCCCTGCTTTGACGAGGAGAAGCTGCAGCGTGAAAGGCTCATCCCGCTTGAACACGATCTCCCCCGGCGAAAGCACATTCCCAAAAACGTATGCCTTCTTGGCATTTTGCGGAAGCATCACCACCGTTTTCGGGGGTAAAGACGGGTTCGTATCACGCGAAAGCACCCGTTCCATTTCAACCACTTGCACGTTGCCATCCGGGAAGAAAAGGCGAATCTCGTTGGAAAGCGTTGGATCCACTTCCTCGAGTTTCACAAGCAGGTTCCAGAGATCCAGTTCTTCCCAGGAATCGAATTCCACGCGTGCCAGGGATCCTTCCCCGACCATGGCATACACGAAGCGGTCCCTTTGCTTGTGCAATTGCACCACGTCCCCGGTTTGCAAGGGAATGGGGTTGGTTTGCAACAACACTTCCTGCGCATCGTACTGCGTGGTTATCCCTTGCCGGGAAAGCGAGACGGAAACCTTTCGGTCAAAATCAATGGCGTTCAGCTTGGCCAGGAAGGTTTGCAGCGTCATGGCTTCGTTGTTTTCAAACACCACCGGGTTCTGTGCTCCCTCGGGCACGTCTCCCAAGGCGTACACGAACCGTTCGTAGGGGAACTCCACCAGCGAACCGGACACGAGGAAGATGTCTTTGGCCCGGATCTCCGTGGTGGAAAATTGTTGCTTCAACCCGGTAGGAGAGGAAACCGAAACCAAGGTGGATCCGCTTTCCATTCCAAACCCCAGTTTTCCCACCAAGGTGGCCAATGTCATGGGTTCCCCGAGGTCGAAAACCACTTTCCCGGGTTGCGGAACGTTTCCCAGCACGTACACGTAGCGCGCTGGTGGAAACTGCACCACCGAACCCGAAAGCAGTTCGAAGTCAAAAAGCTCCAGGTCGGAACCAGAGACGCTTTTTTCCTCTCCAACTGGTGGGGTGATCAGCATTTCCGAAACCAACTGCGGATGAATGCCCAGCTTCCCCAGCAACGTACGCACCGAAAGCGTTTCCTCCTGGGAAAACTCGATGCGCCCCACGCTTTCCTCGTTTCCCGATGAGCCACTCACGTACACGAAGCGGGGCTGCCTGTTATTGACCACCACGACGTCGTTGGATTCGAGTGCCACCGAGGCGAGCGAAGAAACGGAGCCCACATCCACCGAAGTGGCAAGCCCCTTGCGCAAAATGGTGATCTTGGGTTCCATCTGGGTTTGGTTGAACTGCATCTTGGAAAGGAAGGTTTCCATGTTCATGGGCTCCCGGCTTTCGAAGTACACCGGTCCGCTGGTTTCGATATCACCCAGCACGTATACCCTGCGCGTGTACAGCCTTGGCACCACCACCATGTCTCCCGCTTGCAAGAAAAGCGGCTGGGAAGGTTCGCCCTTTTCCAGAAGGTCCGAAATGTCCACGGTTTCATGCTTCCCCGAACCCCGTGTGACCAACACGGAGGAAAGATCGGCGCTCTCGGTGGTTCCCCCGCACAACCCAATGGCCTCCAACAAGGAAAGCTGTCCTTCCATCACCGTATCCAGCTGCCCGGGGTTTTTCACCTCCCCCACCACGAAAAGCGGGCCGGGGAAATACTCCATCACGATCACGGAAATGCGCGATTCCGGTGCGAAGGGAAGGTACCCTGCCTGGATCTGTTCGCCAAGCTTCTCCGTGGAAAGCCCTTGGGCCGGAATGTTTCCCAGCAAACGCACTTGCACCATGCCGTCAGGACCCACCAGGCATTCCTGGCACAGGTCAGGGTAACCGTAGTTGAAGATTTCGATGCGATCGCCGGGACGCAAAAGGTAGGCGCCCGCGAGGAAACTCGCGGCGAAAAAAAAGAAAAGCAGCAGGAATAAAAAGCGCTTGCGCATGCATCCACTCCCCTGTTGGAATCAAACGATTATACCAGAAACAGGAAGGAAATCATTCCCCGTCTTTCCGGTACACGATGGCATCCAGGGTAAACCCAAGGCACTTGAAGTACAGCGAGGGCGAAAAGAGAAGAAGGAAAGCGAGATCGTAGCTGGTTTTGGTTTCATACTCTTCCGGGGTGAAAGAGCGCTTGTAATGCACCTGTGCCCATCCCGTGATTCCAGGAAGCACGCTGCTCCGGAATTCGTAGAAGGGGATGGAACGCTTGCTGCGCTCGTAGAAAAAGGGCATCTCCGGGCGGGGTCCCACCAAGCTCATCTCCCCCTTCAAAACGTTCCACAACTGGGGCAATTCGTCCAGACGCATGGAACGAAGGAACTTGCCAACCGAGAAACTCCGCAGCGCGTGGTCTTCCTCCGCGATGTCGGACAACGGGTGCCCGTTCTTCAACGTGCGGAATTTCACCAGTTGGAATGGTTTTTCACGCATGCCAACGCGCTCCTGGACGAAAAAGACCGGGCGGCCATCGGAAAGGAAAATGAGCAAAGCGATGCAACCAATCGCCGGAAGGAGTATAATAGAGAGAGGAACGGAAATGGCAAGGTCGAGCATTCGCTGCCACTTGTGCGGGGATTTTCTTGACGCTAAGGAACGGGAAAATTCCGCGGAGTACCGTGCGGCGAGAGATGGAGGGATGTAATTCAGGAGCGCGGACAGGTTGTGGAATAAGCGCTGCCAGTTTTCAAAACGGGGGGGTACTTTCCAAGTAATGGGAAGGCCCGCTTTTTTCTGGATTTGGGCACGGAGCTCGAAAGGGAAATCTTCCGGGACTTCAACAACGAGAGGCTTTCGGCAAAGGGACCGGAACAGCAACGGGTTCACGAGCGAGAGAAGCAGCACGTAGGGAATCAAGACGGGGGAAAGAAGCAGGTACAGCGAAAGCGAACCCGAAAAAGCCGAGAAAAGGAGCAAAAG
>DAOPKN010000096.1:0-1370 GCA_035391225.1 Thermotogota bacterium | reverse complement strand
AGCCACGAGAACCCGTTCCCCTTTTCTTTTTGGGTTTATGATCAAAACGTGCTATAATACCTTCGCCAAAAAGACATCAAAGCATTCTTTTTTTGTTAGGACCTTTCTGGTTTGGAGTTGGGAATGAAAAGAAAATTGAAGCAAGTGAAAACCGCCTACGTTATTTTTTCGTTTTCCATACTATCTCTTTCCCAAGCCTTCACGAACGGGCACACTACCGTTGCGCGCGCCGTTCAATCCACGTTATTGAACGTATGCATCTTGGCGGGAATCTACGCCTTTCGTGGTTTTTCGGTGAAAACCAGCTCTTCGTGGAATTCCACGCTCGTGTCTTTTTTCATCGGAAGCCTTTTTGGCGCTTTGCTGGCTTCCATTCCCATCGTGCTGTTCTTTGAGCAGCGCATTTCGCTCTTCTCGTTGATCTTGACGGGATTCTTGGCTACTTTTGTTCTGTCCTCGTTGTACCGGCTTTTGCAACGGATACTGATCCGGTATTTACCCGAGCAGCGCATCCTCGTGATCGGCAAAGAAAAGGAATTTTCCTCCCTGTTCCAGGAAATCCAGGAGGCCAGCTTCCAGAAAATCAAGGTTTCCCAATTCATGAACCCATCTGCTGTTGCGCTAACTCAGGCTTTTTCCGGTCGGCGAATGTTCCAGCAAGTCGTGGTTGCCGACCCAGAACTGGCAAAAAGCGTGGAACCCATTTTGATACAGGCAAAGCACTCCGGGGAGCAAATCATCTTTCTTCCCACTCTGGTCGAAAAACAACTGGAACGGATTCCCATCCAGGTCCTGGAGAAGTTCCGGAATTACTACGAGCTGGTTTTTGAAAATGTGCTGCCCTCACCTGCGGTAAGGGTCTTAGATATTTTCATTTCGTTGATTGCCCTAACGATTCTTTCCCCGATCATGCTCTTGGTGGCGGCATTCATTCTTTTGGAAGACGGCAAACCCGTGATCTTCAAGCAACAACGCACGGGTTGGAACGGAAAACCCTTCACCCTCTACAAGTTTCGCAGTATGAAAAACGAGGCAAAGGAGAGGGAAGATCGCTTTGCTACCCAGGAGCAACACCGGATTCTGAAGATTGGGAGGATTATTCGTCCCATTCGCTTGGATGAAGTCCCCCAGTTTTGGAACATCTTACGTGGAACGATGTCACTGGTGGGCCCCAGACCCGAACAAATTCCTTTCGTGGAAGAGTATTCCCAGGAAATCCCGTTTTACACCGCGAGGCATTCGCTCAAACCTGGGCTTTCCGGTTGGGCACAGATCAGCTACCGCTATGCCGCTTCTTCCGAAGAAACCCGGAAGAAATTGAGCTACGACCTTTTTTACGTGAAAAATCGGAACTTGCTTTTTGACTTGCG
>DAOPKN010000095.1:1834-6833 GCA_035391225.1 Thermotogota bacterium | reverse complement strand
GTGCGGTCGACGCTTTCCACGAACCAGCGTTGGAAAACGGCGTATACCACCAGGAGGGGGAGCACGCTGAGCAGCGTTCCCGCCATGGTGATCGCTTCGTTGATCGATTTGCCGGTCTGGGAGTAGGGGTCTATGGGGTAGAGGCGCTGGTAGGTGGCGGTGAAGTTTTCCAGCGCGAGGAGCATGGTCTTGAATTCGTTGCCGAAGTATAGCGCCGCCAGCGTGGTTTCGTTCCAGTACCATACGAAGGAAAACAGCAGCGAGACCACGTAAGCCGGCAGCGCGGAGGGCACCCCGATTTTCAAAAAAACCGTGAGCGCGTTGGCCCCGTCGATTTGCGCGGCCTCGTCCAGCGAGCGGGGCATCATGCGGAAGAACTGGTAGAAGATGAGGATGAACAGCGAACTGCGTATCCCTTGCCCCAGGCTGGCGGGAAGGAGGTACGACAGCACGCTGCCCACGATGTGCAGGTCGCGGAACATCAGGAATTGCGGGATCATGGTGACTTGCGCCGGGATGATGAAGGTGGCCAGCACCATCGCCAATATCAGGCCTTTGCCCGGGAAACGGAAACGCGATAGCCCGTATCCCACCACGGATGCCACCGCGGTTTGGAGCAGCGCGGGGAAGATCGTGGCAAGAAATGTCTTGACCAGCGTGTTCCAGAAGTCCAGCACCTCCATCGCTTCACGGTAGTTCTCCAGGTACAACGAGGAGGGAATCCATTTCACCAGCGGGTTCACCAGGTCCGACGCGGACATGAAGCTGTAAGACACCATGTAAATCACCGGGTATAAAAACACGAAACCGATGAGTACCAGCAGGTAGTACGCCGCGGTGTTGCGCGCAAGGTTCCCCAGTTTTTTCTTCCAGGCCCCCCGATTCATGATCCACGCACCCCCCGCTCCCTGCGGCGCACGATGGCGATGAGCCCCCCCAGCACCAGCAGCAGCGCGGCGAAGTAGATCCACGCCATCGCCGTGGCGAAACCGATGCCCTTTTCCACCTTGTACATGTCCCCGGAGATCTTGCTCACCACGGGGTTGAGCGGAAACGCGGACAGCGTGACCACCGTGAATAGCACGTTTACCACGATCACCGGGTTGAGCGCGGGCAGCGTGAGCTTCCAGAACATTTGCCAGCGCGAGGCCCCGTCGATGGATGCCGCCTCGTACATGTTGCGGTCCAGCTTCTGCAGCCCCGCCAGGAAGATCAGGATGGGCACGCCGGAAAACCACAGGATCATGATGAACGAGGAGAAGAGGAAGGAAACCGGTTCGACCAGGAAAGCGGGGAGGTTCTGCTGTAGGAATTGCGGGGACAGGAAACGCTCCAACCCGGGAAGCGCAGTGGCTTGCTGGTCCAACAGCTGCTGCATCACCGGTCCGCTGGTGATCACCACCGGTAGGAAGAACAGCGTGCGGAACACCCCCTTGCCCTTGAGGTTCCTGTTCAGCAACATCGCCACGATGAGCGAGAACACCAAGATGATGGGGGTGTTGACAACGGTCTGCCACAGGTATTCCACGAGGATGTCGGTGAAGCTCACGTCCAGCAAAAAGGCGTTCTTGTAGTTCAGCCATCCCAGGAAGCGCGTCTTGATGCCTTCCGCGGTGAAGCGCACCTCGTTGAGGCTGAACCAGAAGGTGCGCCCCAGGGGGACTAGCGTGAACAGCAGGAACCCCACGATCCAGGGCGACACGAACGCCAGCCCCTTGAGCGTGTTCCGCGTTTTCAGGCGCATGCGCATGTTCATTCCCCCTCCCCGTCAAGGGAGGAAGCGCTCGCCAGCACCGTGCCATCCGGCCCCAGCACCCGGTAGCCGTCTTGGCGGCTGAGCTCGATGTGCACCCCGTTGGCATAGCGCACGCTGCACCCCGTTTCCAGCGAACCCTGGAAATCCTCGATGGCTTGGCCGCGAACCCAGCGCAAGGCATGATCCACGAAATCGTACGCTTGCACGATGAATGGTTCCCACACCGCGAACTGGGAGGAATACACCCACTCGTGTGCCGTGCGGGATAGGTTCACCGGGTCGCGCTGCGTGAGCACGAACGAGGGATACACCCCCGTGGCCACCAGCCACAGCAACTCCCCTTGCAGGTCGGCGAAGAAATTGGCGAAAGGAGAGAACATGTCGATGGAGCCTTTCAACACCAGCTGCAGGAACGGCACCGTCATCGAGCCGGAACCCGGGCTCCAACCCAGCAGGTATCCCGAGGAGTCGCTGTCCACGTCCAGGATGAGCGCGCTTTGTTTCCAGAGATAGGCGGCCGGGTTGGAAAAAGCGGTGGTCAACGACCCGGGGATGGATTGCCATGTTTCGAGAGTCTGCTTGCGGGAGAAGGGTTGCTTGCCCCAGGAGGAATACAACACGTTGCCCAGCGTGTCCACGGCGAGGTGGTCGATTCCCCAGCGGGAGAAGGATTCGGCTTCCCGTTGCATCCATTCCAGCGCGCGGGCCGCGGGAAGGAAACGGTCTTCCCCCGTGTCCGGGCCAGGCCATCCCCCGGTGGTGAGAAACTGGTTGGACACGTTCATGGCAAGGTCCGCGGTGCGATAGCCCTTGCCATCCGGGTACACCCGTGCGTAGTCCACGTGGAAGAACACCCGGGTGCCGGGGGGAACGTTTTCCAGGAAGTGCCCCACGGGATCGGAAACCCCATCCCCCAAAATGGCGGGTTCGAACGGCAAGTGGCTTGGGGAAGACCCCGACCACCCTCCCTTTGTGTATCCCTTGAGCACGGCGACCACCTCGGAAATTCCCTGCTGCTGCAACGCGTGCAGCATGGAGTGCACGTCGTCGAGCGTGGTCATGGGGATCAACTCGCGCCCCAGCATGCGCGAACGGTTTTCTGCCATCAAGAAATCCAGGTGCAACGGGGTTGTTCCTTCTGCCTTTTCCGGAAGAGGCGTCAACACACCCTGGCGCTGCAAAAACTCCCGGTAGGCTTTTGCCATGCCCACCCAGCTGGCTTGTTCCCCGGTGAGAAACACGTAGCGCACCGAGGCGTCGAAGTCGTTCCGCTTTTCCTGGCTCACCGTGATGCCCGTGCCTTTCTTGTCCAGCAACTTGCGGTACGACTGGCGGTAGAGGAAGCGCACCCCCACCCAGTTGTAGGGGGTGATCACCGAGGCTGGGCTGGCATACATCTTGGCGTAGGCATCCCCGGAGGTCACGATGGCCAGGAACCCCTTTTCCCCCGCGGGGTTCGCTACGCCGTACACGGGCATCAGCACTTGCTTTTCCGGAAGGATCCAGCCCGAACCCGCGGGAACGGTCTCCATCATGCCAGGGTCAGGGCCGTACACCCGCTTGTCGAAGGGTTGGGTGGCCAGCGTAGGGTGCTCCAGGCTCAGCAGCACCCCGCAACCGTCCGGCAGGAAGATGTAGCCATCGTGGCCACTGGAACGGCTGGCTTCCAAGAAGGGGAAGAACCAGATGCTTTGCAGCCGGAAGCCTGGGCGGCTTTCCACGATGGAGGCGGCGGGAACGCTGAACTGCACACCGCTGCCATCGTCCAGTGCCTCGAACACCACGTCGAAACCGATGCCCGGCACCTCCAGCCACACGGAGGCCACGGGGCTTTCCCCTGGCTGCCAGCGGATGAGCGTGTCGGTGGCGGCAGGGTCGCGTTGCAGCACCGGGTGGCGAACCACTTGCTTGAAGGGGTTGACGTATTCCACGCTGAACCCCGCGGAAAAAAACGCCGTCCACTGGGCGTTGAGCGCGCGGTCGTTCCCCTGGAACACCGAGGTCCAGCGTTGGCCACTTGCCGGATCGAACACCTCCAGCCCCAGCGTGGCTTGCTCCACGGAAAATTCCATGGCCCCGGGCGGGTTGCTTCCCAGCGGGAGGGTGGAACCGAGAACCCAAAGAGCCAGGCTCGCCATCCACCACAAAAGCACGTTGCTGCGCACCATCTTCATCCGCCTCCCTTTCCCAGCTGGAATTGTACCAGCGACAGGAAGAAATCCACTTCCTGCGTGGTAAGCACCACCACGATGAACCCCACCAACACCAGGATCACCATGGTGAAAACGGTGAGCAGCAGGTTTTTCACCGTGCCCCAGAAAGTGTAGTTGTGGATCTCCTTGATACCGATGAACAGCAACAGCAGCGACCAGGCCAGCAGCAGCAACGAGGGGAACGACACGAAGAACCGCTCGTTGAGGGTGAGCACGTTGGTGAGCAGCACCAGTGGGAACTGGAACAGCAGGATCGGGGTAAACGCGTAGATCGCTACCTCGTAGATGTCGCGGAAGCGCCCTTCCCCCTCGCTGATTTCGCTCACCAGGAAGTTTGCCAGCACGAACAGCCAGAGCGGCGCGAGCGAGCGAAGGAACAAATCGCCCAGCCGCACCTCGTACACGCTCACCCCCGAGTAGATGAACCCCGTGAAAAACACCCCCAGCAATTGCAGCATGAACAACCAGAGGTACAGCAAACTCGCGGAAAGCCAGGATGCCTTGCGGTTGCGCTTGAGCTCGTAGCAGGCATCGAAGGGGTTCTTGAGAAAGTAGGGCGCCAGCGCCAGCTCGCGCAGCAGCTTCACCTTTCCCCAGCGATTGAAGAAACGCCGGAGTGGGTTGAGCCAGCCTTTCTTTCGATCGCCAAACCGCACCACCTGCCATCCCACCACCAGTGCGAATACCCAGAGCATCATCTTGGCGGCGTTCTGCTGGAGCCAGTCGTTGCGCACCTGCCAGAACGCCTCGGAGTAGTCACCCCGCGCTTGCGCCAGCCGGAAGTATTCCAGTGCCTGGGCGTATTCCCCCTTCTTGAAACTCGCCTTGCCCAGCGCGCGGTAGGCCAACAGGAACGAGCTGTTGCCATCCAGAACGCGTTGCCAGGTTTGCTCGCTTTCCAGGTACAGCCCCTCGCGGTACAACCGGTCGCCTTCCAGAATCCGCTGCCCCGCGGGGGTGGGAAGGAAGGTGGTGACCAGGTTCTTCTCCTTGTCCAGCACGAACACTTCCCCGGAAGCGGACACGTCGA
>DAOPKN010000095.1:0-1734 GCA_035391225.1 Thermotogota bacterium | reverse complement strand
CCGAGATGCCATGGGTCACGGTGTGCACCAGCCCCGCCGAATCCAGCGCGAGGTTGGTGGGTGAGGGGGGCTTGACCTTCAGCAACTGGTCGAGCTGGCTTTCCGAGAAGATCAACCGCTGGAAGAGCATCTTGAGTGAAACCTCCGGGCGGTTCGCCGCGAAGTAGCCCATGAACTCCCCGTCGCGGTTGAGGTTCACCAAGCCGTTGTGCGCGCCCTCGCACAGCACGTAGATGTTGCCTCGCCGGTCCGCCGCGATCTTCAGCGGGATGAACAGGTTGGATGCGCCGAAAACCGGGGAATCGGGGCGGGTGATTTCCCCTTGTAACGTGCCATCCGCCTCGAACACGAACGCGCTGAACGTGCCGGTGTCCGCCACGTACACCTTGCCCTCCTCGTCCACGAACACCCCGGAGGGGAAAAACACCGTGAAGTCTCCCAGCGTGCGCTCCCCCTGGTCGGAAAGCACCAGCACGCGGGAGTTGCCCGTGTCGGCGATGTACAAGTCCCCGGTGCGATCGTCCAGGAACAGGTCGCTGGCCTCGAAGATCTCCGGCGCCAGGATGCGTGATGGGGCGTACACTGCCTGGGTTTCCACGAAGTAGCCGTTCATGCCCAGCGTAAAGGTGCGGTAGGTGAGCGTGGCGAAGGCACTGGCGGCAAACCCCACGAGCCCCAGCAACCCGAAAAGCAGGAACGAGCGTCGCATCACTTGATCCCCGAATGTGCCATGGTGTTCATCACACGGCTCTGCGCGAAGATGAAGATGAGTAGGTTGGGGAGGAACATGATCAGCGAGGCTGCGGCCGCCATGCCGATGCCTGCAATGGTGTTGTTGGTGGTGACCAGGGTGGACATGAAGTAAGAGAAACTCTTGAGGCTCTCGGTGTTGATGTAGATGGAGGAGGGTTCCATGTTGTTCCAGGCCGCCTGGAAGGAGAGGATGGCCACCGTGGCGATGGCGGGGCGGGTGAGGGGAAACACCACCCGAGTGAAGATGAACCAGTCGCTCGCACCGTCGATGCGCGCGGCCTCAATCAACGAGTCGGGGATCTGGTCGATGAACTGTTTCACCAGGAAGAGTCCCACGGGCATGGCCAACATGGGCAGGATGTTGATCACGAAGGTATCCACGAGCCCCAGCTGCACCACGGTGATGAAACGCGGGATGGACACCGCGATGGGAACGAACATCAGCGCCAGCGAGTTCACCTCGAACAGCAGTTTCTTCATGCGGAAGCGCTTCTTGGACAACGCGTATCCCGCCGCCATGCTGATGAGCACCGTGAACCCCACCGTGAGCGCGGTGATGAGCAGGCTATTGAACAGGTACCGGCTCACCGGGATGCCCGAGGTGGAAATCGTGGAAAACAGCTGCTGGAAGTTGTACAGCGTGGGGCGGCGCACGAACAGCTTGGGCGGGAACTCGAACAGCTCGTCCAACGGCTTGAGCGCCTGTGAGAAGATGAACACCAACGGCAACGCCATGAAAACCGCCACCGGGATCAAGATGGCGTAGATGGGAATTTGACTGCGATGGAAGCGTTTCGGATCGATCTTCGTACCCTGGAACTTCGACATACTCTACTCCTCTTCTCTTTGGGACCGCCGCACCCCAGTGCGGCTGTTTTCGCGACGTTCGCGCATAAAGAGCCGCAGTGGGCTGCGGCGGTCCCAGGAAACCAAGGGCTCGGACGGCGTGGCCTTTCTTGTTACGGTAGCAACGGGTTGGGT
>DAOPKN010000094.1:0-6854 GCA_035391225.1 Thermotogota bacterium | reverse complement strand
CAAGTGCGAAAGGGGATAAATGCCCAACAGCTCAAGACACACCTGGTAGAAGAGGAACCGTTCCCCGGCGCCTCCAGGGAATACCGGAGCAAAATTGCCCACTGGCTGATCGGTGATTTCGTGAAAGGCTTCACGCCCGAGGCCCTTAGCGTTTTTGCGCGCATCATGGTTTCCGAGAGCGTGGACACCAAGGTCAAGCGGGAATTGCTGTTCTGGAAAACCTGCGAGCGGGACATGCTGGCCCGCGAAATCACCCTCGGTCCGGTATACCGTGCCTACCACCGGAAGGAACCTTTCCTCTTTTTCGACGACCTGGTGCACACCGCCGTGGAGAAAACGGGATTCGTCAAGGGCACTGCGCAGAAATGTGTCCGGAACTACCTGTCCATCGCCAAAAAAATCGGGTTCCTCGATCCAAGAGAGAACCGCCTGGACCTCAACTTCTATCGCCCACGGCAAAAAAGCGTGTTGGCCATCCTGTACTTCCTCTTCCACGCGGGGGTGTCTCCCGCAAGCATCCTGCAAGCCCAGGACTTCCGGTTCCTGCTCATGGACGAGAGGGACCTGGTTTCAACGCTTTCCGAGCTCAGTAGTGCGGGGTGGATCGAGTTTGCCATGGCGGGAAACGTCGTGCGGTTGGAACCAAGAAAAGCCTTCGAGGAGTTGCCAGATGCATTGGAAAAATAGCTTGCCCTTACCCGAGAAACTGGAAATGGTATCCGAAAAACTAAAACACCCCGCTTCGCTGCTCAGCGAGTCCGAGGGGTCCCAGGTCCTCGTGCTCACGGTGAACCCCAGCCAGGAACCCGCCGCCCTGGATGCGTTGCAATTGCGCTTTCCCGGCAAGCTGGAGCTGCTGAACCTGGGGAGCAAGCTCACCCAAGTCGCCACGGACTATGGAATGGAAAACCTGGAAGAGGACTTCTCCTTTTTCGGAAAAGGCAGCATCCAGGATTTTTCCAAGTTGTTCCTATCCGCCATCATCCAAAGCATCCAAGAGGCTTCGCAGAGCGCTTCATTGACCGTGGTGCACCGCCTGGGGATTCTCAACGGCTTCTTCGGGCTCAACCCGCTTATCGAGGGTGTAACCGGAAAGCTGGCGAATCCCGCCCTATTCCTCTACCCGGGCAAACGGAAAGAGCACATCCTTTCCTTTTTAGAGGGACGACACACCACCTCGTTGTACCGGGCAATCGTGCTTTGAAAAAAAGAAACAAGGAGGTCAGAGAATGAAGATCAAGGATCTTCTGCGGATGAACATCGAAGAAGAAGTGCCGCTGGTGATCAAGGCGGGGGAGCAAGACCTCGAGGTGGAAGGCAAGGAAATCGCCCAGTACATCGTGACCCACCAGGTGGAACGACACCTCGAGGACTTCCTGGAGAACTACAACCTCCCATCCACGGGCAAGGTGGGGGTGTGGATCTCCGGCTTCTTCGGTTCGGGGAAATCGTACTTCGCCAAGATGCTGGGCTACCTGCTCTCCAACCACACCCTACCCCGGGGCATTTCCGCACGGGACCTCTTCAAGGAACGGCTGGGCACCTGCTCGAACCCCGAGTTCCTGAAGGGAAGGGTGGAGTCGCTCCATCGCTTCCCCGCCACCGTGGTGGTGTTCGAGATCATCGCCGAGGGAGTGAACGACGAAACGGTGCAGCAGGTGATGTTCAAGATGCTTCTGCAAGCTTCGGGGTACTCCTCGTTGCCCAACGTGGCCATCATGGAACACGAGCTGGACAGTTTCGGCAAACTGGACCCTGTGCGCCAAGCCATCGCGGAACAAGGGGGAGACTACGCAAAGATTGCGCAAAACGCGGGAGAATTCCGCCGTTTCACCACCCGGGTGATGCGCGACAAGTTGGATTACCAGAAAGACGAAGCAGAAGCCTTCCTCAAATCCGCGGTAGAAAAGTACCAAAACCTCACCCCCACCGCGTTCGCTGACCTGTGCATCGAATACACCCAAAAAAGCAACAAGCGGCTGGTTTTCATCATCGACGAGATTGGGCAGTACGCCACCTCGCTCAAAGACAGCGACGACCGCATCCTGCAACTGCAAGCCGTGGCCGAAACCCTTGCTGCAAAGGGAAAAGGCGCCGTACGCTTCATCGTCACCGCGCAAGAAAAGCTGGACCAACTCATCGCCAACAGCAACTTCGACAAGCGCAAGCTGGGCAAACTCACCGACCGCTTCGAGATCCGCCTCGACCTCACCTCCGAAAACGTCGACGAGGTGGCACGAGAAAGGCTGTTGAAAAAGAAGGTGGACAGCGAAGGACTCTTCCGCGATACCTTCGAGAAGAACCAAGGAAACATCACCACGCTCAGCAACACCGAAGGCAGCTACCACAAAATCGAAAGCTGCGACCAGTTCATGCCCTACTACCCCTTTTTCCCCTACCACTTCAAGTTGCTCCCCGACCTCGTGCAAACCAACCGGGGCACCTCCGGCCAGCAAGCCACCGCGCGCAAGTTTATCTTCCTGGTGGATTCCATCCTCAAGAAGCTGAAAGAGGAAGAATTTGGGAGGATTGTGAACGCCCCCGACCTCTTCGACGCCCTGGGCACCAGCTTCTTTGGTTCCGAAACCGTTGCCCTGGTGAACAGTGCCACGGAGTACCGCGGGAAAACCCTGCAAGCCCCCGACATCCTCAAGGCGCTCCAGCTACTCAAGAATCTCGCCAAGATCAAGACCACCCAAGCGGTGCTCACCCGCATGCTATGCAACAGCCTCTTCCAAAAACAGTACGAACTCACCGAGGAAGTGAAAGAGGCACTGGACTACCTGGAAAAGGCCAAGTACATCACCCGTTACAACGGGGAAATCACCCTTGTCACCGACATGGAGAGGGAGTTCATCTCGGAGAGGGAAAACAGCGTGGTCGACCTCCCCCAAGTACGCAAGCAAATCGTGGAACAACTGCAAGGCATCTTCCAATACAAGCAACTCCAGTACCGTGATGGCCCCTGGGTCGGGGTGGAATGGTTCTACGACGGAAGCCCCATGGGGGGGAAAGACGGGGGCATACAAGCCAAGGTTTGCAGTTTCTTGGGCGGGAAAGACATCGAAAGCCTGGAGGTGGAATCCCTGGACCACCCCGAAACGGTGTACCTGGTGCCGGAAAACAACGATAGCGTGGACACCCTGGCACGGGACATCAAGAAACTGGAAGCAGCGCTAAACACCTTCCGAACCAAGAAAACCGGCGGAGACATCCACGAAATCCTTTCCAAGTATGCCAAGATGGCCGAAGAGAAAAAGGAACATCTCAAAGCCGAGATGGCCCGGAGCCTGGACAACGGGGTTCTCCTTTACTCCGGGGAGACACTGCCTCCGGGAAAAGCTTCCGAACAGCTCAAGACGCTGCTCAGGGAGAAAGTGATTCCCGCGCATTTCCCCGAAATCACCTTCACCACCGCCACCTCCAAGGACATCGAAAACGCACTCACCCTCCCCCAGACCAAGCTCAAGAACCTGAAGGTCGACGAAGACCACCGTGTGTTCGACGAAAACGGCGAGCTGCTGGAGACGCACAAGATCATCTCACCGGTTATCCAATTCCTCGACCAGTCCCGGTCCGGCGCCGACATCCTCGAAACGTTTGGTTCTTCCCCCTACGGCTGGACCCCGGAAACCATCCTCTTCTCGGTTGCCTGCCTGCAACGGGCGGGAAAGGCAACTGTGAATGGCAAAGATTCCCCCACCCATCCGGAAGTGAACCGGGCGTTGAAAAGCCCCAGCGCCTTCAGAAGCGCGGTAATCCGGAAAAGCGTGGTGCTCTCCACCCCCGACCGGAACAAACTGCTGCAGCTGCTCAACCCTTTGCTGGAAGATGGCAAGCTAACGCTTCAATCCCCGCGCAGCGAATTCATCTCCCGCGCGGCCGAAGCGATCAAACACCTCGACCGAACGCTCCACGAGCAAAAAGAAAAGATGGAAACACTCGGCGCAACGGTGAATTGGAAACTGGAGACCACGCGCAAGCTGCTCAACACCCTCACCGGTGCAAGCGACGACTGCCTTGACCAACTGCTGCAACAAGCAGAAGAAGTGCGCCAGCTGCACGAGGAGGCGCAAAGGGTGGGTGAATTCCTGGAAAAGAACTACGAGCGCATCCGCCAGCAGAAAACGTTTCTCGGGGAAGTGGATGGCGAAATCGACAAGGAAGCCTTCGAGCCCGAGCAACGCGATACACTTCGCGAATTGCTAAAAGAATACCGCGACACCCTTCCCCACCTTTCCACGTTTGGCAGCGACCTGGATGGTTGCTTTGAGAAACTGCGCAACACCTACAAGGGATACTTCCAAGCCCTACACGCGAAAAGGGACGAACTCCGAAAGATGCACAACGCGTACCTGGATTCCATCGGCGAAGAGGTGAACAAGGCGGGGAACAAGGTGAGAGAGCAGTCCTGGTTCCGCAAGGTCTCTCCCCCGTGCGATGCGCTGCAACTGCGATTTTCCACCAGTTGTGACAACTGCCACTCCGGGTTCCGCGAGGCAAAGCTGGATATCGCCGACCTGGAAAAGAAGCACGAGGAACTGCAAGCCCAGTACCAGGCGTTTCTGCAGCAGCAACCCGAACCGGATCCGGGAGAAGCCATCGTCCCGCCCGAGGCACCCCCGAAAACGCTGCGGCTGACACGTACGCTCAGCGTGTTGCAACTCAAAAACATGCTGGCCGCCCTCTCGTTGCCCGACGAGGCCCAAATCCAAATCGAACTGGAGGACTGACATGGCCCAGCTGCAAAAAACTATCGTACAGGTTCGCCAAGAATTGGAACGTTCGTTTCCCCTGCTGCTCAAACAATGTGGCATCACCGCAAGCGGAGACACCGGCAAAGCCACCCTCGGTTTCGAGGAGCTTCGTTCCCGGCTCCTTCCCGTGATCCAGGCGGATGAAAAGCAACTGGGCTCCAAGGAGGCGCGCAGCAAGTTCATCCAAGAAGCTGCCTTCACGACACTCAATCGCCTCGTAGGGTTGAAAGTGATGGAAGCCCGGGGATTGGTGGACCGCACCGTGATCACCCGCTCCGTGGCCACCGGGGGAAAAAGCGAGGCGCATTACCTTTTCCTCAGCCAGAACCCCCAAGCCCAGAAAGAAGCCGGGCAAGGCATCCACACCGTGCTACAACAAGCGTTTGCGGAGCGTGCTCAAGAACTCCCCCAGCTATACGGCCCCAGCCGGTACGGCTTTTTGCCCCGCGCTTCCGAAACCCTCGCGGTGATCGAGCTGCTCAACGGCGTGGAGGAAGAGGAATGGCGGAAAGATGACGTGGTGGGGTGGGTGTACCAGTACTACCAGGAAGTGGAAAAGAAAAGGATCTACGGGGAAATCTCCGCGGGAAAAAGGGTCGACTCGGCCTACAAGCTCGTGAGCGTTACCCAGTTTTACACCGAAGAGTACATCGTGAAGTACCTCCTGGACAACACCCTGGGCAGGTACTGGTTGGAAATGCACCCACAAAGCCCATTGGGAGATTCGTTGGAGTATTTCGACACCACGGTACCCAGGAAAGAGCGCGAAGGGAAATCCGTGGAAGAGATCCGTCTCTTGGATCCTTCCTGTGGCAGCGGCCATTTCCTGTTGTACGCCATGGACTTGTTCCACCAGATGTACCTGGAATCCGGTTACACCGAGAACATTCCACAGAAAATTGTCGAAAACAACCTATACGGCTTAGACATCGACGAAAGGGCAATCCAGCTCACAGCGCTAAGCCTCTACCTCAAGGCGAAACGCTTTTCCACGAGTGCAAAACTCGAGCGATCGAACCTCTACGCGCTAACCATGGACCACTTCGAGGAATCAGAGCTACTTCTTTCCATGGGATTATCGGACGTGAACAATCCCCTGGTCCGTACCCTTTTCGACACCCTTACCAGCCTCCGAAAGCTGAACATGGTGGGGTCACTGTTCCGGACGAAACCCAGCAGGAAGAAAAAGAAAGGCGAGAAAACCGCCAGCCTTGTGGAAACCCCTCCTGACACATCAATGGATCACCTGGTTGAGCAGATGGTGGACACAATTGAAGGGAAACTCCCCGGGCACGTGGATGCGGTATCGTCGCTTCTCAACGGGGAGGTTGTCCAGCAGTTCAACGCCATCCGACTCTTGATGAAAAGCTTCGACGTGGTGGTCACCAACCCCCCCTACCGGGACTCGGGAAGTCTTTCGGACGAGCTGAAATCCTTCTTGAAAGACTACTACCCCAATTCGAAGTCCGACCTGTACTCCGCCTTCATCGAAAAAGGCCTCGAGCTGACCGGGGAAAATGGTTTCCTGGGAATGGTGACGATGCAATCGTTCCTGTTCATCTCTTCCCATGAAAAATTGAGGAAGCTGCTCTTAGAGAAGGCCACCGTTTCTTCCCTGGTACACCTTGGTCCGCGCGCTTTCCAAAGCATTTCCGGGGAGATTGTCAACACGGTCATGTTCGCGATGGAGAAGGGGAAGCAAAAGGTCCCAAGCTCATTCCATGACGTAAAGGACATCGATCATGACGAAAAGGTCCAGATGGTTTGGGAAACACTTCGGGGGAGGGTTCCCAGGAGGTCCCATTCCTTGTTCCAATCCGAGTTCCACAAGATCCCCGGGTCTCCGTTCGTGTACTGGGTGAGTGACAAGATCCGGGGACTGTTTGGGAAGCTAAAACCGTTGGAAAAATACGCCAATGTGGTTCAAGGGCTTGCCACTGCAGATAACGACCGCTTCCTTCGCTTTTGGTGGGAAGTCAAGACAGAGGATATCTCCGTGGAGTACAAGCGGGACGGAAAGAAATGGGTGCCCTATGCAAAGGGAGGCCCTTACAACAAGTGGTACGGGAACCTTTGGTGGGTGGTGAACTGGGAGAA
>DAOPKN010000093.1:0-6860 GCA_035391225.1 Thermotogota bacterium | reverse complement strand
CAACGGTGTAAATGTTGTCCTGGGAAGTTTGAATCGTGGAAAGGCTCAGTGCAGCCAGCACATCATCGTTACCCACGAAAGTGATTTCTCCTTCTTCACCAGCAATGGCGGAACGAATCACGAACGTACCTTCCACTGCTTCAAGACCGGAAGTGCACGGGTCAGTGACGAAGGAAACGAACTTGTCGGTGTCTGTACCCACGTTGGCGAGATCTCCCTGCTCCAGACCTTCGGCAATGGCTACGTTGAGCTTGTCCCGCACATCCGCAAAGGTATCCTGACTCGAAAGGGTAACGGTGGCAGACTTCCCATCACCTTGCACAAGAGTGATAGTTTGCGGAGTTTCGAGGATGAAGTTCCCGCTTGCGTCCCAGAACTTGTCTACGTCATACAGTTTTGTACAAAGGCCCGCGATGGTTCCGATGACACTATCATCAGAAATGGTGACGGAATCCACCGAGAAAGTAGCGGCATTTATCTCCGTATGCGTAAACGTGTCAAAATTTACATTGAACTTAGAATCCGTGATTTCCCCGGTCAAATTATCCAGTTGGAAAAAAGAAACGGCAATACATTTGTTGTCCAGGTAATTGTCATCGAAAGCCCACCTAGTTGAAGTGGAATAAGTAACTCCACCATCGGAACTGCAGGTAAGGGTGAAAATGGTTTCATGGTTAGCGGTGACGGTTGCCCTGGTGTCCAGAAGCAAAACATCCCCTTCTCTCAAGGAAGCGGCAGAAGCAAATGTCATAATTAAACAAACACTATTCCCAAAATCAATGGTACAAGCACCTCCTACGGTAACACAAAGAGTGTTCCATGAGGAATCCGAATAGCAGGTGCCAGTGGAATCAATGAAATGGGATTTGTAACTCAGCTGAATGGTTCCGGAAGTAGTACAGACACTATCGATTTTTAGGACCATTGAACCATTCATTGTAACGCATGCCGAATCAGTTCCAATTGAAGATACCATAGCAGTTCCTGTGCAGCTGTAGAAAGCACTAATGCATGTGTTAACAGCAGTCGCACAACCAGCGTAAGTGCACACCGCTACAGTGTTTACGCACTTGATTACATCTAGACCGTAGTAACCTTCTTTCATTTGGGTACACAGTTCGATGGAAGTAATGTTCTCTGTGGATTGGAGAGTGTAAGTACCCGTTCCGCAACCACCTTGTACAGCAGCATAGCAACCGTTGTTTGTAGATACAGAAAAGGAAACACAGCCATCTGTATCATCACCGGTTTCTGTGGTAAAACAAGTTGCCCCAGACATTCCAAACGTTCCAGCTCCAGCAAAACAATTCCTATCTAAAGTAAAGGTAACGGAAAAGTCTTGCCCGGCTGTCTTGGATTCAAAAACCAAACACCCGATAGTGCCATTTAGGTCAGAAGCTACGCAAAGCCGAGAAGCTAAATTCGCATCAGCTAAAACTTGAGTTGCAATGCCACAAGCATCTACCCCATTCATACCGGTCATGCAGACACTGTAAGTACATCCTCCACCAAAATCAAATGTCATTTTGAAAACGGCATTTGTGTCATCATTTAGGGCAGCCCCGCCCTCACAAACCAAAAGGCACACTTTCGCAAATTGCCCGTCCGCATAACTTTCGTTGTTGATCTGTGAAGTCTCTACCTCCGAAGCATGCTTGATCTTGAAAATATCCGACTTCTGTACCTGATTCCGTCCAACGGTAGCCTCGATATCAAGTCGATAGTTCCCGCCCCCCGGAGCCTTCTGCCCGAATTGGTCCAGAACGCGGAGCCCATCGCGCATGAAAACCTCGGTGCTCAGCTTATCGGTGGAAACAAGCGCAGAAACGGAGCCATCCAGCAATTTCTTCTTGTTGAATTCCGTGGTTCCCGAGATGCGATCCACTTCAGCCACAAGTTGGTCGATTTCCTTCTGGATTTCCTGGCGGTCTTCCGAAGTGTAGGTGTCGTTCGCGGCTTGCACAGCCAGTTCGCGCATACGCTGCAGGATGGAGTGGGTTTCGTTCAGCGCACCTTCAGCCGTTTGAATCAAGGAAATCCCATCCTGGGCGTTTCGCGTTGCCTGGTTCAAGCCCCGGATTTGGGCACGCATCTTTTCGGAAATGGCCAACCCTGCGGCATCATCCGCGGCGCGGTTGATACGAAGACCGGAAGAAAGACGTTCGAGAGACCTTGACATGGCCCGGTTGATGATGGTTCCATTTCGCCAGGCGTTCAAGGCTGGAATGTTGTGATACACTCTCATAGCTTTACACCTCCGTGTAGTTTTTTACCCGTGAATCCTTCACGGGCTTTTGATACCCTGGCCAGAGTAATCAAGGAGATTATCGGACCTTTTTTTGGGGACTTTAGCTACTTCACCCGGACGGGAAGATTTTGAACGGTTAAGTAGTAACGCACCTTGATGGGGCTTTGGTCGGTGAAATGGAAGATACTCCCTGCACCCACCGCGCTGCAATCGCATTCAACCAGCGCTTTTTCAAAGTGTTCCAGCTTCCCTGCACCACCCGAAGCAATGACGGGTACCGGAACCCGGGATGCAACTTGTTGCAAAAAAGGAAAGTCGTATCCTTCCATTTCCCCCTCGTGGTCAATGGAAGTGAGCAGGATTTCGCCAGCTCCCAGTTCCACGCAACGAAGGATGTGGTCCAGGGGATCCAAATCCAAGGTTTTTTTTCCGCTTTCGATCACCACTTTCCTTTTTCCGGAAGGATCCCTTTTGTAATCCACGCTCACCACCACGCATTGGTCACCGAAGCGCCTGGCGCCCTCGCGAACAAGGGAAGGGGTTTTCACCGCAGCGGTGTTCAGGCTCACCTTGTCCGCTCCCAGTTGAAGGAGTTCATGGAAATCCTCCAGTGTCCGCACCCCTCCTCCCACGGTCAGGGGCATGAAACATTCTTCCCCTACCGAGCGGATGATTTGCTTGACGCTTTCCCTACTGGAAGTCGAGGGCTCGATGTCAAGGAAAATCAACTCATCCACTTTCTGCGAGTTATAAACCCGTGCGGCGGTAACTGGGTTTCCCACGTCCCGAAAGTTGGCGAAGCGTTTTCCTTTTACCATGCGCCCTTCTTTGAGAAGCAGCATGGGGATGATTCTCTTTTTAAGCAATCTCTTCCACCCCCGTCGAAGCCAGTTCTCCTGGTTTTCGGGAAGGGGGGGACCATTCCAGGAAAGATTCCAGGATGGAAAGACCAACGTTTTGGCTCTTTTCCGGGTGGAATTGCGTGGCAAAAATGTTCTCTTTCCAAACGGACGCGCAAAACTCGATACCGTACGAACACGTTGCCGCGATTTCGTGGTTGTTTTCGGGAACCAGGTGGTAGCTGTGCACGAAGTAGACGTTTCGGTCTTTCTTTAGGTTGGCGAAAAAGGGAACGTTGGGGCGCGGGGAAATTTCGTTCCACCCTACGTGGGGCACGCGAAAGGGGAAACTGGAGCGGGGGAAACGAACCACCTTGGCTGCGACCCAACCCAAACCACCGTGGTTTCCTTTCTCCACGCTTTGGGAAGCCATCAGCTGCATTCCCAAACAGATGCCAAGGATGGGTTTTTTCTTTTGCAGCACCTCTTCGTGCAAAAGCGTCACCAGGTTCAAGTCACGCAGGTTTTCCATGGCTTCTCCAAAAGCTCCCACACCCGGAAGAATCAGCCGGTCGCTTCGGGCAATTTCCCCTGGGTTTCGGGTTACAATGGCTTCTTCGCCAAGGAACTCGCAAGCGTTTTTCACGGAAAAAACGTTGCCCATGCCGTAATCGATGATGGCAATCATTTTTCCGCTTTCCGTCGCTCGCAAGCATCCAGGTTTTCTTTGAGACTTCGTTCAGGGTGCGATTCCCGGTACCAGAGTACCTGGTCCCAATCTTCCTTTCCTTTTTCGAGCGAATGTGGATCCACCTGGCTGGGATGCACCCAATGGCTGGTTGCGATCCGGTTGAATTCCTCCTCGCTCATTCCCACGTATTCCAAGAACACATCCAAGCTCGCGGGTTTCTTTCCTTCGTACTCCTTGACCAGTTCCATGGCCTTCTCTCGCGTCAAGCGACCATTTCGGATATCGATACTGGTGAGATGGCTGGTTCGGGCGTACCCCCGCTTGATGTACTTCAAGTAATCGCGCACTCCTTGCATGGCGCATTCGATTTTCTCGTAACCGTATCCAGGTGGAACACCTTCCACCTCTTCTTCCTGCCATCCCAGTTCTTCCTTGATGATGCCCACTTGCTTCTTGACGTCCCACGGGAGGAAGCTTCCCAGGCAAAAGGATCGGTACTTGATCCTTTTCAGCTCCTTGAGTGGTGGGTAGGTGTAGGGAAGAAGGTCGCGTTCCCGCACGCTTTCATCAAGCATTCCCACCATGTCCTGCGCGGTTATTCCCAAGTTCACGAAGCGGTTGAACCGTTCCTCGTTGACTTCCTCGATCCCATCATCGTAACCGTAGTAGGAGGTGTATTCCGCGCTTGGTTCTCCCCAGATAACAACCGGAACGTTGAACTTGATGGCGATGTGCATGGGGTAGGAGAAAATACCCGTGTGGCAGTGCCAGCAAAAATCGCCTTTTCGAAGCAGCGATTCGCGCATGAGCTTTTGCACGATTATCCAGTTCGGGGTGAATTTCAACACATCCACACCCAGCTTGCGAAACGTTCGCCGGTTGTTTTCTTCCAGCGTAGGGCGATAAAAACCATGGTCAAACGATACCACCAGTGGCTTGAGGTGATATTGCTTCATCAGAACGTACAACGTCCAGGTACTGTCTTTTCCGCCGCTGAAGGGGACAATGCAGTCGTAGTCGTACTTCCCGCGGTAGCTGTCCAGCAACTCGCGGAGTTCCACTTCGCGCTGTTGCCAGTCGATGGTTTCTTTCTTGTGTTCGTGCTGGCGACAGATGTTGCACACCCCCTGGTCGTCGAAGGAAATGGTTTCGTGCGTTTCGGGAATGGTGCAACGTGTGCAACGCTTGAGCTCGCTCATGGGGTTCACCTCTCTCTTGGTGGAAAGTTATCGGAAGGAAAGGGATTTCATTGAGCTTCTCACCGCGTACCCATTTCGGTGAGCACTTCTTGGTGGACACGGGACACTCCCTGTCCATCGAAAAGGGCAAATAGGGGAGATAGCTTGCTTTGAAGGATACTGCGCTGGGAGTAGGTTTCCAGGATTTTCCCTTGCATTTCCGAAGAAGGAGTTTTCGGTTTTTCTCCCTCCCAATACCCAAGGGAGGGGACACCACTTGCCTGGAGACAAGTGTGAATCTGCATTTGGTTGGGTACGAAGGAAAAGATCAACGGAATTTTGCCAAGTCGTAGTACTTCGTACACGGTTGACCCGGAGGCACAAAGCACAATTCTGGAACGGAGAATGAGGGGTTTTAGGGAATTGGGAGAATCGAAATAGAGGGTTGCATCGTTTCTCCGGGAATTTCCGCGAACCCTTTTTTTTTCGGGGATTCCAGGTCCAAGCACAACTCCTAACTGGAGTTTTTGGCTTATGCCCTGAAGGAGTCCCAGCAATTGCGGAAAAAGGGAAAAAGGGTCAGAACCACCTGTAGTAATGAGGAAATCCAAGTCTGGCGTGGGTTTCCTTTTTCCCCTCTCCCCCAATTTCCAATACTCAGGTTTCATCACCAGGAACTCGGGGCCCAGGAGCAAGCGAGTAGAAGAGTTTTTTGGGGAATATCCCAAATGGGGGGCATGGATGTTTCCGTTCAGTATGAAAGATGCCGGGCAGGAGGGATAGAGGTCGTTGTTGTCGTCGAACAGTAAAAGAGGAACCCTTGCATTTAGCTGTTGCAGGTAGGTTTCCGAAGCGAGGTAGCTGTCAAAAATGACCAGATGAGGGGAAAGCTTAAGGATTTTTTGGAGATCTCCGAGAAAAAAACCGCTTGCAAAAAAACCCGAGAACCCATAGGATCGGATCATTTCTTCGCTTTCCGGGTTGGATAAAAAAAGAATCTCCGAATCTTGGTTTCTCCGAATGTATGTGGCCAATGACAAGCACCGCATCAAGTGGCCCAATCCCGTTTTTTCTCCGGAATGTGTTTGGATTACGATTCTCTTTTTTCCCATTTTTCCTTGAATAAGGCCATGCGCAGAACGGAGCACCATCTTTGGTTCTTCAGGTATTCGTCCTTGAACACCCCTTCCAATTCAAACCCCATTTTCTCGTAGAGTTTCCTGGCTGGCGCGTTGTCTTCGAACAACTCCAGTGTGATTTTCCGAATGGGGAACGTGGAAAACACAAATTCCAGGAACATCCGGGTTGCCTGGGTGGCGATTCCTTTTCCTTGGAATGCGGGGGAGAGAACGATGCCAAATTCCCCCCTGGAATGGCGAAAAGATACATGGGTCAATCGGATTTGCCCCGCTTTTTCTCCGCGGTATTCAATGATGAATTCCAGGTTGTTGGGCGGAACCTGGGAAAGCCATTGTGCGTGCTGAAAATCATACAACGGAGGGTCAGAGAAAAAGAAAGCACTGCTCTCCAGGTGGTTTCGCAGTGACAGAACGAATTCGGTGTCCCCCGCACTCAGCGGCCTTAACAAAATTTCTTCGTTGGAAAGCATTCTTTCACCTACTCCACCAGGTCCCAGTCCAGCGGGGTGCCTTTTGGGATTGCTCTTTTGGCCTTTTTTCCCAACACTTGGTCCAAGAACTTGGGGTGAAGGCCATTTCCCGGCCGGATGGAGCGAACATTCTCCCTCGAAAACACTTCTCCTTCTGGAACCTCCTTGACCACGAAAAGCGAACGGGAAAAGTGCTTGCCTTTTTGGCGGAGCTTCTCGTTGACCGAGAAGAACGGATTTCCCAGTGCTTTCTCCGCTTGCCGCACCGCTTGCACCATTTGCGTGAACTCATCCG
>DAOPKN010000092.1:0-7087 GCA_035391225.1 Thermotogota bacterium | reverse complement strand
GGCAAATGCACGGGCGTGGTTCACCAACGTGCCCATTGCCTTTCCAAGCCGCCGAGAGAGGCTTCGAGAGAGGAAGAAGGAAATGCCCATTGAGAAGAGAAGCCCAAGGAAAAAAAAGAGTTGCATGTCCCGCAGGCTTTTCATGGACTGGGCATAATTTTCCTCGATCAGGATGCTCCAGTTGGTACGAGGAACGAACCGGAAATGGACCAAATGATCCATGTGTGGAAAAGAGGCCTGCAAGCTGTCCTCTTGATTCCGGTGCTCTTGCCATCTCTCCAGCAAGGAAAGGTCTACTTGTTGCCTCTGGAAAACCATTTGTGGTTGCGAATGGGCCACGAAAACTCCGTACCGATCCACGATGGAAACCTGGGGAAGATCCACCCTTCCACTTAACCACGCGGATTGCATCAGTGAAGTCAGATCGACAAAACCCACAAACACGAACGAAGCGCTTTTGAAACTCACCGCTACCAGCGGGGAATCTCCTAAAATGGGGATGAACGAAGAGGACCAGTTGATTTGCAGGGGAACGGTACATTCTCGGAAAAAAACCTGCGAAGAAAAATCATTTCCCACCCCCACAGCACCCGGTTCAGAAGAGAAAACACAGGTTCCCCCTCCATCCAGCACAAAAACCCGCTCAAGCCCCTCGATGGAATGTTCCGCTTTTTGAAGGTAGGTATTAATAGCCGTCGTTTCCAAGATCCCTTCCAAAACCAATGTCGAAAGTTTCTTTAGGAAGGATTCTTGCTCCCGCAAGAAAAAATCCACCTGGCTAAACACGGACTCTGCGAGAAACGCGTTTTTTTGCAGCATTTCCTCTTCCAGGCGGGAACGGACAAAGAAGAAAACCAGGAATCCCAGGGTTAAAAGGGGAATGAGAATCAACAACAACGAATTTCGAAAGAGGGTGTGTTGTAGGGTTCTTTTATTGTTGTTCACGGCTCTCAACCCTCACAAACTTGCCACCCTGAACCTGGAAAAACATGGGGGGAAAATCCGGGTCTCCAAAGCTATCCAATGTAATAACCTGTTGCACACCTTCAAAAACCTTTTGTTCCAAGATCTCCTTTTTCAGTGAAGCGGCGCTGAATTCTCTTGCCTTTTCCATTCCCCAAAAAAGGATGTATGCCGCATCGTAGCCCGCCTTGGAACCGAAATCAAATGCTTTTCCGTACCGTTGCAAAAAAACGTTGGAAACACGCAGGTAGCGCTCCGAAGAGTACCCTGGATCCAGGTTGCCGTTGATGAGGAAACCTTCAACGGTTTTCCCCCCGTATTCCAAGAACTCGGGTTTGAACGCCCATCCCGTACCCACCAACAACACCGCATCACTTTCGCAACGGATCTCCTGGCAAACCTGGGCTGCATCAATGGCACCCGCCAAAACCAGTACCGTCGAAGGCCTTTGCGACATCACCTCATCCACCGCGTTCTCCAGCGAGGGAATATCTCCGGAAAAAAAGAACGACGAGCACGCAATGGTTCCGCCAAGGTCCGAAAAGTACTCGGAAAACTGTGAGAGCCAGTCCACCGAAAAGGTGGGATTGGAATGGTCGGCAATCACACCGACCTTTTGAACCCCTCGTTTCACGAGCAACCCTGCAAGTTCTTCCACGATCTTGCGATTGGGAGAAGAAACCCGAAGGAAAAAGTCGTCGCGTCCCGAAAATTCGTTGGAAGAAACCGTGGTGCCGATTACAAGGACTTTGCGCTGGTTGGCAAGGGGAATGACCTCGTTTGCCATTGTACTGGTCACCGGGCCCAAGATGGCAACCACGTTCTGGGAAACAAGTTCTTCGAACTGTTCCCGAACTTGTTGGGTGTCGTTCGCATCATCCCGCGACACAAGCTGGATTTGCCTTCCATGGATTCCCCCTTGGGAATTGATCTCGGCGATAGCCAGTTCGACTCCCCTGCGGTTCGAGATTCCCAAGTCCGATAGCCTCCCAGACATGGTTCCCAAGAACCCGACGAGGATCGGAGGCTTGGGCAATCCAAACCACAAAAGGGCTATTCCAACCACTACGATAGCAGGAATCAAGAGCCAAAGAAAGCGTTTCTTCACTTCCGATCCCCTCCTTTACCCAGCACATCCAAACCAAGAATGGAAGCCTCCATGAAAATTATAACACTTTTGGGGAATTTTTTTCTGACCAATCGATGCATGGTTGGGGTTGCGGGGTTTGTGATACAATCATTACGGAGGTGGAGAATAGAATGTCAGAAAAAACCCGGGTCATGATCGTGGAAGACGAACATATCGTGGCAATGAGCACCAAGCTCATCTTGGAAAGCGGGGGGTATAGTGTTTGTTCGGTGACCCCAAGGGGGGAAGACGCCGTAGAATTGGCGGGAAAACAACTACCCGACATCATCCTGATGGACATTCGCCTGGAAGGGGAAATGGATGGCATCGAGGCCTCTCGGTTGATCCGTGAAAGCCATGACATCCCCATCATTTACACCACTGCGTACGCCGATGAGCAGACCATCAACCAAGCCAAGCAAACCGTTCCCTACGGGTACATCATCAAGCCTTTCAACAAGCGGGAAATCTTGAAGACCATCGAAATTGGCTTGTACAACCACCGGTTGGAATGTACTCTCAAGAAAAACTTTGCCCGGTTACAATCGGTGATGAACACCATGAGCGAAGGCCTTGTGTTGTTGGGTATCGATAGAAAAATCCAGCTTGTCAACCCTGCCACGTTAAATATGACAGGGTTCGAAGAGGGTTTTTTCCGGAATAGGCCGGTGGACCAGGCTTTCACCTTGGTTGACCTCCAGACCAACGAGGTTGACAAGGGTTTTTTCTTCACCAACCTCTCCAACCTGCCACAAAACGACCGTTTTTTCCTGATGAAAACCGCGCAAGGCACGTTCATTCAAGTGATTTGCCAATTCTTGCAAATCCGTGGCGAAACCCACGGTGTTTCGGGGGGATTCTTGTTTGTCTTCCGGGATATCACCCAACAGGAGGAAACAAGGCATCAGCTCTTCCTGAGCAACCAGCAATTTTCTTCCTTGGTGCAATCGATGAACGACCTGGTGTTTTCGCTGGATCCCGAAGGCCACTTCACGCGGTTTTTCGGAAAATGGCAGGAAAAGGGTTTTGGAGACGTTTCCCAATGGGAAGGGAAATCCGCGGAACCTTTCTTTTCCGCATTTGGGATTCCCTCTGTAAACCCACTTCCCACGGCCCTATACAACATTTCCCAGGGGGGATCCGAAAATTTCGACTGGCCGCTGCAAGCGGGAGGGATCCAAAAAACCTTCCACGTTTCGCTCTCACCGTTTTTCAACCAACAAGGGCAAAACTTGGGATGTGTTGGCGTTGCGCGGGATATCACCGATCGCGAAAAATTCCAAAAAGACCTGGGAAAGACGGCAAGGCTTTACTCCGCTGTATTCCAAAAATACCCTGTTCCCATGCTTCTGCTCGAAAATCTTTTTGACAAGAACTCCAGCCTTTCGGGCTTCGTGATCCAAGACATCAACCACTCGTTCAGCGAGAAACTGGGGGTCGAGCCTTGCTCCGCGATAGGGTCTTTGCTTGCAGAAATCTGCCCGGATCTGCTGCGTGAACTGTTGGTTGTTTTGGAACAGAACCCTGGGAAAACCACTTTTGGGAAGAAAGGAATGTATTTGCACAATTCCGAATGGGATCTTGAATTCCAGAAGATTTCCACCAATTTTAGCATCCTTTCTCTGCATCAGGGTTTCGAGGAACAGAAGTGACACTCCAGAAAGGAATCGAACACTACCTTTTCCTCAAACTGCAACCCTATACGCAGGTTCGGTTCAAGCTTTTCTTCGCAAGCAAGGTGGTGCACACCACCTACAAGGTCTTGTTCGCCTTTGACTCCGAGAAGCAATTTGATGCCACGTACGCGGGAAGTTTCCTGGAAATCCCTTCAGTGGTGCAAAAGAATCTACAGAAACTTTCGCTCTTCATCCCGCTACGCCCCATGGAAAATTGGAGTTTCTCTGACTGGCTGTTCGAGAAGATGGAGGACGCCGAACTCTTCTACTTCCGGCGGCTTCTCCACGAAAATGTCCTTCCCACGGGAGATGACCAGCACTTGATTGCCGTTTCCATCGCGGCTGACCCATGTACACGCCGGAACCTTCTGCCAAAGATATACGACGCTTTCGTGAACCTGGTCCAGCCGCTGAACACCTACGCCCAAGAAAGCATCAGCGAATCGTTGAACCTTTTTGCGCTGAAAGAAATGGTGTACCTTCTGAACGCCCACGACCCCTACACCTACCAACATTCGTTGCGCGTGGCAGACTTAGCCTCCTACTTGGCGTTCCGTATTTTGGGAGAAGAAAGCCAGACAAAGCTCATGTTCCGCGCGGGACTGATCCACGACCTGGGGAAGATCTGGATACCCATGGGAATTTTGCACAAGGAAGGCAAACTCGACAGCGAGGAGTTCAAGATCGTGCAAGAACACGTGGTTCGGCTGGAGCAACTCTTCTTGGGAGATCCATTCTTGAAGGATGCGGTTGAGGTTGCCCGAAAACACCACGAGTACTTGGATGGCTCCGGCTACTTGAAGTATTCCGAAAAAGAAATCCCTGTTCTGTCCAGGATCTTGACCGTTGCGGACATTTCCGATGCACTGCTGCATGACCGCCCATACCGAAAGGCCATGGATCTCGGCCAGGCTTTTTCCGTGTTGCACTCGATGGTTGAAGAAGGCAAGTTGGACACGTCCATCGTGAAGATAGCTTCCGAGTTACTTCCCTCTTTCTACTCGGGAACCATCGCGGAGGATTTCACCTACATCTTGAAGATGCACCCCGTGGCCATCATGATTCCCTTTGCGCAGGAAACCCTTTTCTTGAACGGAACCATCATGAACGTTGGGGAAGGCTTTTTCGAAATCCTGACTCCCGAGATCCCTCCTAAGGTGAAAAAGAGGGAACGAATCCAAATGGAAGTTTACTCCGGAGCGGTGAGTCGTACTTTTCGCGGGCAAATCCGTTTCCTGTACGAAAACCGCTTGATGGTCACCCTCGACGAAGACTTGGTGGACCAAAAACCATTGCGCATATTGTGGACCTTTCCCTTGGTGGTGGAATCCGTAGTGAAGGAACGCCGCCATACCCTCTCGAAGAAATTCGAAGTGCGCACACGCTTCTTCGGCTCCGATGGTCTTTCCTTCATCATCGAGAAACACCTGGCGGAATTCCTCGCTGGGGATATCGTTTTCTTGCACTTCGACTTGTATGGTGAAAAAACGGTGCTCAAGGGGCTGGTCATGGACAACGTGGAAGTGGATTTAAAATTCCGCGAGTTCTTCGTGCATTATTCCAACGTGAACGAAAACGAGCTATCCAAGGTATACCGAAGCATTTTTCGACGGGAAATCGAAATGAAGGTGGGATTAAAAGTCTTATCCAAGTCTCCCCCCGCAAGTAATTAGAAGGGGAGAACTTGAAGTGGGAGCCGGGCAACGAAAAGGCAACCTCCTTGTGGAGGAGATTGAACCTCCAAGCTTCCTTCCATCAATTCTGCCAGTTCCTTCGCGATGGCAAGCCCGATGCCCATTCCCTCGTCCTTCCCCGTGCACCCAGACTTGACTTGGAAAAAGGGCTCGAAAACACTTTTTTGGTTTTCTCCCGGGATGCCGCAGCCTGTATCCCGTACCTGTAGACATGTCATCCCATTTTCTTCCACGTCCAGTGAAAGGTCCACGCTTCCCTGCTTGGTAAACTTGAAGGCATTATCCAGCAAGATGCTCCCAAGCTCCAGGATTTTTTTTGCATCCCCCACCACCAAACCCCTACCTGGATTTTTTCCATGGAACGAGAAGGCGATGTCTTTCTGCCTCGACACTTCGGAAAACTGTTTCTGCCATTTTTCTACGAGTTCCTCGGGACTGAAAACACTGTTTTCCACCCAGCTCTTCGATTGCTTGCTCGACAGATCACACATTTCCAGCAGGTTTCCAATCAACGTAGCCATTCTTTCCGAGGAGATTTCCGCCCAACCCAACACCTTTCGCTGTTCCTCGTTGAGCGGGGTATCTTCGAGGAGAAACAACGAACCCAAGATGGCGGTGATGGGAGTTCGCAGCTCATGGTTCAAGTTGGCCATAAAGGCTTGACGCATTTCATCCACCTTGGGGACCATCTTTTGGATCTCACGGTGCTGGAAAAGAAAGAAGAAATCTTCCTGGAACAGGTTGGGAAACAGGTCCAATTTTACGCGCACCGGAATAGGGGTATTATCCTTTCGACGGATTTCCACGAAAAGCGTGGCGGATCCCTTCTGGTTTCCTTCCTTAGAAGTGAATCCTCCCGGATGGTCAAGGACCACCGATTTCATCCAGGAAGATATGTTTTCCCAGTCTTCCACCGAAAACAGCGAACGATAGGATTGGGTTTCCAGGTCTTCCTGGGTAAAACCTGTTAAGTCCACAAAACCCTGGCTCACACGAACAGGTACCAACCCCGAATTCAGCATCACCACGCCTGACTGCGAGGCTTCAAAAAGGGCGGAAAGGACAAAGTCGTTTTCCACTTGCCTTTGCACGTTTTGGATTTCCATGGTCACGTCTCGAAGCACAAGGAAAACGGATTCCACCCGACCCCCATCCCTTACTTGTGGGATCCCGAGTTGCTCGCAGTAGCCCTTCCCACTCTGCAGCGACAAGGAATGGTTCGGCACGATATTCCGTGTCACTTTCCCCTCTTGGAAGGTCTCCTCCAAGAAACAAAACATGCACTTGGAATCCATTCCCCGAATACATTGAAAGCAAGAACTTCCTACCTTCCACTCCGGCTTGATACTTCTGGCGCGATCGTTTATCCAGAGGATACGGCGGGTTTCGTTCAATTGCAGGATGATATCTGGAAAATGGTTCAAAACACTGAAAAAGTCCATTTGTTCACCCTCTTGGCGACATTGACCTCCCATCACTTTGTTTTATTATATCATTTTTCCTCCGAAAGATTTCATTCCCTATATACAAAAACACCTTTGCGCCCCCAGGGCATTCTTCAGCTTTTCTTTGGTATAATAGTTCATCCCACGCGAAGGGAAATGGGGTCTGCCGTGGATAGCAAC
>DAOPKN010000091.1:0-7159 GCA_035391225.1 Thermotogota bacterium | reverse complement strand
GTTGTGTACCCGGGAGATGAAGTTGTGCTGGAACTGGAACTCAAGAACGTGAAAGACTTCGGTGCCTTCTATTCCATGTTGTTGTTTAACCCCGCTCTCGTTCCCGCGGAAGACCTGACCATCACTTTCCCATCCATCAAGGGAACCAGCAACAAGACCGAGCTTTCCGCGACCAACCTTGATGATTACGGGTTCGCCTACTGGTTGGAAATGATGAAAGCCGTCGTGGACACCCCTGGCACGGAAGTTCAGGACTTCACGGGAAACGGGATTTTTGCCCGCATTTCTTTCACCGTTCCAGTAGATGCTCAACCTGGGGCATACAACGTTTTCCTCGTGAACACGCTGATTCGAGATGGAAATAACCATGAAAAGGGAGAAGTCAGGGATGACCTCGGAACCACCATCCTTGTCGGATCCCTGTAAAGGGTGGAGGTGCGCAAAACATGAGAAAATCAATTCTTTTCGTTTCCATCTTCTTGATGGCTTCGCTGCTTTGCTTTGCGGCTTTGCCGGAGTTATCCATGGATCCAGAAACCCAAAAGTACCTCAATTATAACCTCGGGTACGACTACCAGGGAGCCATGGAATTCAAGCAAATCGTCCGGGGTTTGGACCCCGATCTGGAACCCGAAAGTGCCCCCCGTTCCGTGGACCTGGTGAACGGTTGGACCATCCGGGCCGACACGTTGTGGTTTTCTTTCAACTACTTCAAGATGAATGCGGAACAACAAGCCGCAACCCTTCCCGCGCAATTTGACCTGCGAGACGTGGATGGGGTTTCCTACGTCACCCCCATTCGCGACCAAAACTGGCACGGGCTTTGCTGGAGTTTTGGTGCTGTGGCTTCCCTGGAATCTGCTATTCTGTACCAGTGGGACAACTTCTCCGAGAAGTACCCCCACTTGCTGAACACCGGTCGGGCCGTTTTCACAAAGGAAACACTGAACCTTGCCGAGCAGTACGGTGCATGGATGAACTACAAGCGTATTGGCAACAGCCTGTACGGCCATAGCCGCGAAGACAAGGGCGGTTTCGGTTTCTTCGCCATGTACAACTTCCTGCGTTACGGGGCTCCCATCGAGAACGACTTCCCCTACATCGCGGATGGCTTGACCAACGCCGGTGGCGGGGGCTTGGGGCAGCGGAACATCATTTTCAACCCTGCTTCGGATGATTGGGCAACCCGCATGGTTCGCCCCGACAAGATCGCGTACATCGCTGACCCTTGGGAAATCTACTTTGGTTCCGAGGACTACGGCAGCTACGAGAATTACATCAAAACCATCAAGACCCTGGTCATGGAATACGGTGCGCTGGAAGTCAGTTTCCTGGTTCCCGACGACTTCTTCCTTGCAGCCGCGGAATTTGGCAACGTGTACATTCCGCTGTGGGATGATATCGTGATTTCTGGTGGTCACGCCGTAGCCCTGGTGGGCTGGGATGACGCCATGCCCCTCACCGAGTTTGCCATCGAGTGGCTCAATGAATTCCAGCTTTGGGATTTCGTGGGAATCCCCCAAGGGTCTACCACCGTCCCCGTCTGGATTATCAAGAATTCCTGGGGTGAAGGATGGGGAGACAACGGCTATTTCTACATGCCCATGGTGAGCGAAGAGGGATTTTACGGATTTGATCCGGATGATTACCCCGAATGGTGGAAAGTCGACCGCGACTGGATGCATGTTCCAGTGTTCGAAGACCGCATGGACTACATGAAAGCCGACTTCAACAAGGATGGCAAAATCGACCAGGCCGACTTTGACCTTCTCGACGCCATCCTGGAAAAGGTCTTCACCTTCGTTCCACTGACCGAAGAAGAAGTGTTGCTGTACGATATTTCGTTGGTTCCCGACGGGATCGTGAACTACGAGGACTACTTCGAATTTGTCAATTGCTGGAACAAAGCCAACTAAGCTTTTTTTCACCCCAAGCGAAACCCCCTTTTTGGGGGTTTCGTTTTTTTCTCTCAGGAAATTCCAACTTGGGCCATTCCCAAAAAACGTGTTGACAGCCCCACCAATGTTCGATATAATGCTTGTATGGTTTCTTTTCACTGGAACATCCAAAAGAACGATAGATTGATTCGGGAACGGCAGGTTTCTTTTGAAGAAGCGGTGTGGGCTATTCTGAATGGAGACTTATTGGATGTTTTAGAACACCCAAACCCGGAGAAGTACCCTGGGCAAAAAATCTTTGTGGTCCAACTGAAGCAATATTGTTTTCTTGTACCTTTTGTTGCACAAGGAAACCAATTGTTTTTGAAAACAATTATCCCAAGTCGGAAAATGACCAAAAAGTACCTTAAAGGAGAGATCAACCATGGACCAAAATGACTTCGATTTTGAAGAAGAAAAAGAAATTTTGGAAGCTGCGGAAGCGGACAGTCTGAAGTCATTGAATGAAGATCTTCTTCCTTACGTGGAAGCGGCAAAAAACACTTTGGAACGTGAGACCAAAATTTCCATTCGTATCAATCAGCGAGATTTCCAAATGATCAGGGCTCGCTCACTTCAAGTAGGGATCCCATTTCAGTCTTTACTTCACCTCCTCCTTCATCAGTATGCCGAAGGAAAGATCGAGATAAAAATCTAGCTTGGGAGAAAGCCTTGTCCTTTCGCTGCACAACGATCCGCCTTTTGGGAGCGCCGCACCCCAGAGCGGCTCTTTTTCCTTCCAGAACCCATATCCGTGCCGCACTGGGGTGCGGCGTACCCAGAAGAGCTTTTCAAGCTCGATTTCGAAGGGAGACTCCCATGAAGATTGGAACCTTCTCCGAGAAATTCGGCCTGACCATCGACACCATCCGCTACTACATCGAAAACGGGTTGCTCATCCCCGAGAAGGTGCACAACCAGTACCGTTTCGATGAAAGCTGCCAGAAAGACCTGGAAAGCATCTTGCAGCTCAAGGCCATGCGCTTTTCCATCACGGAAATCAAGATGATGGTTTCGCTGATTCGCATGACCCACTTACTCGACCAGGGCGACCGGGATTACTACCTTGGTTTCTTCGAGAAGAAACGCTCGGAACTCCTGGAAGAACAAAAGGAACTCAAGCATGCGCTGGAACAGGTGGAGGAAATGCTCCTTTCCCATGAACCCGCAGAAAAAACCCCACCTCGCCAACCCGGCTTGCCATTGCATGCCCTTTCGCTGTTTGCTTGCCCCCAATGTAAAACCCCGCTGGTGCTTGAACAGGCAACGGTGGAAAGCAACCGGATCACAAACGGGGTTTTCCATTGCCATTGCGGTTACGAGGCACGCATCGAGAACGGGCTGGTGGTGTGCCCCTCGGCACTCTCGGGCTCCCTTACCCAAGATGGGCAACCTCCCTCGCTGGGAGAATACGTGCAGCGAACCGATACACTTTTCCTGACGCATGTCCAAAGAGGGCTGGAATGGATGGTCAAGCGTGCGCAGCCAAACAAGATGAGGAATCTGACCCTGCTGGAATTCGGCTGTGGTTTCGGGTTTTTCATGCAACACATCCTATCCCAGTTGGATGAAAGCAACACGTACATCGCGTGCGAGATCCAGAAAGAAATCGTGGCACGGGCGCAACAAATCTTGTTCAACATGAACCCCAGGGCCAACGTGATTTTCATGGCCTGCGACCTGAACCAACTGCCGCTGCGAGAAAGCAGCATGGATTGGATATTCGATCCCTTCTCCTCCACGGGCATCGCCCTGCGCAGCGGGCAATGGCCGCCTCCTCTCCTGGAACCCTTCCTCAAGCCTGCGGGCAACTGGGTGGGCTGCTATTCTTACCTCAACAACCCCTCCCGCTTTTTCAAGGATAGCGTGAAAAAGAACGCATCGTTCTGGGACCTGCCCCTCCTTACGGAACGTTGCAAGACTTTCCAGAAGGTGGAATCCGCTGATCTCGGGCTTTCCGAGAACGTGGGAGACCTCGAAGCCTACTTCCATCCCGGGGCCCAAGTCGGTCACTGGGCGTTCTGGGGCAAAAAAGGTGGGGTGCCCTCCAGCTTTTAAGCAATTGTAACCCCATTCCCTCCGATCACCCCCCTTGACACGGGGTGCAAGCAAGGCGGTACCATGGAAACGAAAGAAAAACAGCTTGACTGGGAGGGATGTTATGTACCAATTTCCTGCTGGACTTTACTCCGATGTCCGCATTGAAACCCTTTTCGAAACACGTATCCAAATCACATTGGGAAAACTGGAACAGATGAACGAGCGAAAGACCCGGGCGGCTTTCGTTCGTGTTTTCGATGGCAAGCGCTGGTACTACGCCTCCACAACCGATTTGGACCAAATCCAGAACCAACTCAACCGCCTGGCAGCCATGGCCCACCCGGACCCTGCTATCCTGGAACACCCCGTGGTGCAGAAATTCGAGGTTAACCGGGGGGATTTCATCCGCTTCAAGGAAGGGGAAGACGTTTCGCTCATCCCCATCGAACGCAAGAAAGACCTGCTCACCGGCTACACTTACCTGGTAGAAGAAGAGCCAAAGATCAAGATGTGGGTGGCCCACTACATGGACCAACGCAAGGTCAAGGACTTCTACTCCAGCAAGGGAGCACAACTCAGTTTTGACTTCCAGCGAACGGGCTTTCGCCTGGGTTTCCAACTGGCACACGAGGGAGAAACCTTCAAGGAGCGTTTCGATCGCGGGGCAAACCGCTTCTCCGAGTTGGGAGGATTGGACGAAAAGGTCCGTTTCCGCGTGGAAAAAGCGATTGACTTCCTGCTCCATGCCAAGCCCGTTGAGCCAGGCCCTTTCCCCGTGATCCTTTCCCCGGAAGCCGCGGGGGTCTTTGCCCATGAAAGCTTCGGACACAAGAGCGAGGCGGATATGATGCTGGGCGACGAAACGATGAAGCAAGCTTGGAAGATTGGCACTCGGGTTGGCGTGGAAAAGTTGTCCATCGTGGACGACGGGAACTTGCTGGGAAGCGGTTACACCCCGTTCGACGACGACGGAACCGCGGCAAAGGAAACGTTCCTGGTAAAAAACGGACTTCTCACCAGCCGCTTGCATAGTGCCACCACTGCTTCTGCCCTGGAGGAACCTCTCACCGGAAATGCCCGCGCTCTCAACTTCGAATTCGAGCCCCTGGTTCGCATGACGACAACGTACATCAAGGAAGGAGACAAGACCCTTTTCGAACTGGTTTCCGAGATGGAAGATGGCATCCTGGTGGAAACCATCAACCATGGCTCGGGGCTTTCCACGTTCACGATTGCTCCTTCCCTTGCCTTTCGCATTCGAAAAGGGACTATCGCGGAACCAGTGAAAATTTCGGTTGTCACGGGCAGTGTATTCGAAACGCTAAACCAGATCGATGGTCTTTCCAACCGAGTAGAACTATTGTCCTTCGTGCTGGGAGGCTGCGGAAAAATGGAGCAGGGACCCCTTCCCGTCGGATTTGGTGGACCCTACGTGCGCGTGAAGAAACTTGATGTCCGTTAGGAGGGGAAAGAAATGATCAAAGAAATTTTCCAAGAAAAGATCGAAGAAATATCCATTCAAGTGGAACAAACTCGCGTGGATGCGATCCGCACCAAGGACATCTCCCGAAACGCCCTTCGCCTGATGGATGGAAAATGCATCGGCATCGCGGGGAGCCTCGGGAAACTGGACGAAAACCGCTTAAAGGAGCAGGCACAAGCAAGCCTGAAATTGGAAATCCCTTACCCGTTCGCCCCATCGGAAAATTCCCACGATCACCGAAAAGTCGAGTTGGAGCTTCCCGATGAGAAAGATTGGGTTCTGGAGATCGAGCGTTTCCTGCAAAAGCTCGAAAAAGCCCAACCAGGATTTACCTTTTCCCAAAAAATCAACAGGGGAAAGAAACACGTGAGCCTTCAGAACAGTCGAAACCTGGAGCTGCGTTCAGAGGTTTCCTTCCTGGAGATCGGTTTCGCCGTAAAAGACAAGAACTCCAAGAACATCATGGACGCGTTCTACTTCGCGGAGCCCCGGAAATGGAACCCCGAAGCGATCCTTGACGAGATCAACCGGTTGTTTGATGCCTATCAAAAACCCGCACAAATCGAGCCGGGAAAAATCCCCGTGGTGTTCCTGGGTATGGACGAAGTGGTTCTGGAGAAATTCAAGCTGGAATTGAACGGTCTTTCGTACGGCACTGGGGCCTCAATCTTTTCTGGCAAGATGGGGGAAAAATTGTTCCACGAGAAACTAACCCTTTCCCAAAGTAGGAACCCAGACGATGGGTTTTCCGGAAGCTTCTTTGATTTCGAAGGGGTAGTAAACCCCGGGCTTCGTTACCCCTTGATCCAAGGCGGGGTTCTCCAAGCTCCTTTCACCGACAGGAAAAGGTCGGCAACCTACAATCTTCCCCTAACCGGAAGTTCCGGTGGAGAATACGACGCGGTTCCGGGAATAAAAAGCCCGCACCTGTGGTTCCAACCCGGGAAAGAAACCATGCAACAACTCCTGGGAGACCGACCAGCTGTGTTCGCCTGGGTGGCGATGGGCGGAGACTACACCGCAGACGGCCATTTTGCCTGTCCCGTGCAAACCTCGCTGCTTTTCGACGGGAAGAAATTCCTGGGGCGTCTTCCGGCACTGAATATTTCCTCGCACCTGTACAAGATGTTCGGGGAAGATTTCATCGGGGTGAGCTCCGACGACATGTTCTCCCAGAGCCCCTCCAAGATGGTGGCGATGGAACTGGACGTGGAACTGGCGTAAGGCTATTCGACAACCTCGCCAGTGAGGGAGCGCATTCCGTACTCCGTGACGCGCACGTCAAGTTGTTGCCCCAGCGGAAGTTTTTGACGGATACCCACCAGCACGGGATACGTACCCAGTTGGCGCCCAAAGGTGATATTTCCCTCGTGGAACTCGGTGACCACGTTTGATAGCCGTGTTCCGAGTGGGAACACGCGCTGTAAAAAGACCGGATCCAACTGGGTCCGGACTTTTTTCTTGAACTCGGCAAATTCCTTCCGGAAAAACTTCAGCGCATGCCCATTGCGGTATTCCCACAGCGGGGTACCGGGAAACACCATCACCTGCCGGATGTTGATACGGCGAAGCATCAGCCCTTCTTGCGCAACCTGGCGCAACACCTCGAAGTTGATCTCCCCGGTTTTGCGAGACTCCCCGGGCAACCCGAATAGGAAGTTGAGCCCGGGAAGCAAGGCTGGCACATCGGGTTTGCGAA